>NZ_JBICXM010000013.1:38311-270187 GCF_043200235.1 Streptomyces sp. NPDC048441 | reverse complement strand
GCGCGCGGTCTGCTCCGCAGACACGACGCGCCGCCGCTACGCGGCGGGAGATTCGGAGCGCTCCGCGCTCCGTTGGCCCTGCGGGCCGGGCCCGGATCGCTTCGCGATTCGGGCTGCTGGTATTCGCTTCGCGAATTCCAGGGTGAAATCCGCTCCGCGGTTTTCACTAGGGGCGGCAGCGGGAGGGGTGGGGGCTGGTTGGTGATGGTGGGTCAGTTCTGGGTTTTGCTGGGGGGGGTGACGGGGGGTTATTTTATGCTGCGAATCCGATGGCTGACACGTACTCGTACTGTCCCCATTGGGAGCCGAGGTCCACGATGATGTCCACCCATGCGGTGTCCAGGGCGTCGGGGTCTCCTGTCTCCCATGCGTGGATGACGTCGTCCCACTGGCGGACGTTGAGGCTGCGGTACTCCAGTACCCGCTGGAACCGCCGGTCGACGTGGGACTGGTTGAAGGGGTGGATCTCTACCCTGGTCCCTCCCCCGCTGTTCAGCCGGCGCAGGAGGTAACGGGCTACGTTCTGCCGGCGCACTGCCCGGTAAGCCGTCTCGATCTGCTGGAGACTGGCTGGAGAAGGACGGCGTTTACCCTCCAGCCAGGCCCTGACCGTGCGGTCGGTGACCATCAGGCCGGCCTGACGTGCGGCCTGGCGGGCGTGGCCGGTCCTCGTCAGGTAGTGCAGACGCGCCATGAGACCACGCGGTGCGGTGACGGGGGTAGCAATGTAGTTCGCGAGCTCGTCGAGCTGGCGTGCGACAGCCTCACTGCCCTTAATCCCCCGGGCCCCGTAATAACCGAAATCATGCGTCCTCTCCGGCACCCCGAACCCCCCCCCATCCACCAAGACCCGCCACCCCCACAATACCGCAACCATGCCACATACACCCGAAATTGAGACCATAAGACGACGTCATCGGACGACAGGGCCACGTAACCGGACCATAGGGCGACGTAACCGGTTGAGCGAATAGACGTAATCGGTTGAGCGAATACAGACACTCCGGTAAATGCTGTTCTGATTAATCCGCGACCCAGACTATGTGACACCCCCCCCTCGCCACCCGATACCTGCGTGAGCCCGGACGTCGCAAAGGGAACAGTCTGCCTAGAACAGAATGAAAACATGTGTGAAATGATGTCAGAACACAAGTAACTCTCTGAACCACTGCGAAGTTCAGGCGGGAGACGAGGCAAGTGCAGAAGCTGATGCCACATCAGGTGATGGGCTGCGAGGCGGTTGTTCGGGCGTTGGAGGCCCCGGTCGGTGGTGGTGAGGGTGGGTTGCGGGCGCAGGTGCGGATGGCGTGTGGGACGGGTAAGACGCGGCTTGCGGTCGAGGTGGCGAATCGGGTGGCGGCGGGTGGGCGGGTTCTCGTGGTGGGGCCGACGTTGGAGTTGGTGAAGCAGAATCTGGTTGCGTTCTGTCGGGATGGTGGGCGTCGTGGGGCGATGGCTGCGGTGTGTTCGCTGGGGCCGGGTGATGAGGTGCTCGCCTCGTATGGTGTGTCGGCGACTACGAGTTCGGCGCAACTTGCTTGGTGGTGGCGTCAGTTGGAGTTGCAGGGGCATCGGGCGTGGACGGTGTTCACTACCTATGCCTCCATCCCTGCCATCGCTGAGGCGCATTCTCTGGATGTGCCGGGCATTCCGGCGTTGCCCGCGTGGGATCTGGTCGTTTCCGACGAGGCGCATCGTAGTGCTGGCACCACCACCTGGTCTCTGGTCAATGACCAGGATGCGGTGCCTGCTGTGCGGCGTCTCGCGCTGACCGCTACCCCCAGGATCTGGAGCATCCTCCCCCACCATGGCGACGGCGGCACCAGCGTCGAGGAGTCGGCCCGGCCGGGCGCCGAAGGAGATCGTGAGGCGCGGCAGGAGGCAGGGGGCGGGCGTGAGGTGGCGGAGCTTGGCGGGTATGAGCTGGGTGTACGGGTTCCCGTGGTGGGTGGGGAGCAGCCGCTGGCGTCGATGGACAATCCTGCGTGGTTTGGGCCGGTGGCTTATGAGCTGACGTTGCAGCAGGCCCAGGCTGCTGGGTTGGTTGCCAGGTTCCAGATTGTGGTCGCCGAGATTGATGATCCGGTGCTGCAGGAGGCTGTGGCGTTGGAGGGTCGGGCGGGTGAGCGGGTGCGGGGGTTGTATCTGGCTGCGCAGCAGACCGCGTTGTTGAAGGCTGCGCGGGAGTACGGGCTGGAGCGGGTGTTGGCGTACGCGAATCGTGTCGAGGATGCTGAGGCTTTCGCTGTGACGCTTGCTGAGCAGGCTGGGCGGCTGGGTGCAGCGGGTGTGGCTGTACCGCGGCGGGTGTGGGGTGCGTCGCTGTCGGCCAAGAGCACCTACGGTGAGCGGCGCATCGCGTTGCGGGAGCGGCTTGTCTCGGGTCGCGGCGGGGATGGGCGGGAGGTCGATTTGAGTGTGGTCGCCTCGGTTCGTCTCCTGGGTGAGGGTGTTGATGTGCCGGCGGTCGATGCGGTCGCGTTCATCGATCCCCGTCAGGGTGCTGTCGATTTGGTCCAGTGTGTCGGCCGCGCGTTGCGTATCCCTGCCGAGCAGCGTGAGGCGGCGCAGCAGAGTTCGTGGGGCAGAGGGTCGGAGGTGGTGGGGGTTGCGGAGAAGGTTGCCACCATTGTGGTGCCCGTCGTGCATCTCGAGGCTGGTAGTCGGGGTGATCTGTATGGGCCGGCTTGGGATGGTGTTGTGGCTCTGCTGCGTGCGCTGCGTGCGCACAGTGAGGCGGTGATCGACCAGCTGGCTACCCCTCGCACGGTGCACCAGGCGCAGTCGGCCGGTGGTTGGGAGGGGGCCGGTGAGGGTGGAGGGAAGGGGGTTGTGGGGGTGCTGCGGTTCGTTCTGGCCGAGCGTGACCCTTCGGAGGTGGCTCGGTGGGTGCGGCTTCGTGTGCGTGAAGGTCTCGACGGTGATGTTTCTCGTGCTCTGGCTGCCGCTCGCCGTTTTAGGGAGCGGACGGGGCATCTGAAGGTGCCTCGTGGTCATCGTGAAGGCGATGTCCTTCTCGGGGTGCAGATCGAGTCCTGGCGCAAGGCCTACCGGGCTGGCGAACTCGGTGGTCGGCTCGCGGGGCAGTTGGAGGAGTGGGGGATCGAGTGGGCGCCGCGGTCGGAGGGGTGGCAGGCCGTGTGGCGGGCCATTGGTGCGTACGCCGCCGGGCATCGTCATCTGCTGCCTCGCCGTGAGGAGACCATTCTGGTCGGTGGGGTGGTCCACGACATTGGGCGGATCATGACTGACTGCCGGCGGCCCGCTTTTGCCCGGCGGTGGCCGGTGCGGGTCGCCGGGCTTGATGAGCTGCGGGTGAACGGCCGTCCTGTGCCCTGGCGTGTGATGGGCTTGTGGGATGTGGCCTGGCAACGCCGTCTTGAGCTGATCGACATGTATCTGGAGGAGGGCGGGACGATCGGTGAGCTGCTTGCCGGGTCACGGCGGTATGGCGGTGAAGACCTTGGGCAGTGGGTGGGTGGGCAGTTGGGGCGGTGGGCTGTTCTGCGCCCTGAGCAGCATCAGGCGCTGCGTCAGCGGGGCATCGGCACTGTCCCGGGCGGCGCGCGGCGGGGAACGGTCGAGGCCGGGGGCACGGAGAGCACTCTGGTGGACGGAGTGTCAGAGCCGGGTGTCATCAGCGGGGCGGGGTGGGTCGGTGAGGCGCAAGCAGGCGGGCCGGTAGTACGGCGGTACAGCCGTGCCGAGCGTTTCCAGTTCCTTGTGACCGCTGCCCGGCAGCATGTCCGCGAGGTGGGGCCTCTCGTGGATGGGGAGGGGCGGCATGTAGTCAACCCTGTATGGAGCACCGTCATCGACGGTGTCGAAATCCGGCTTCGTCAGCGTCTGCACACTGCCCGGCAGAGGCGAAGGGGGCTCACGGACGGACAGCTTGGGCAGCTCGCAGTCCTCGGGCTCGTGTGGGCTGGTGACGAGCTCGAAGGGCGCCGTGCGGGCAGCGAGAGGGAGTGCTGACTTCTTCGGGGTGTTGTCGGATGGCAGGTCAGGCGGAAGCCCGTTGTCTGCGAGGCAATCGTCGATGAGTTCGGGATGGTGCTGGATACAGCACAGAGGCGTGACGCAGGACGTGTTCGAGATGTTCGTCGTCGGTGAAGGTGACGTCGGTCAGCGGGCCACGCCGTAGCAGTGGCCACATTCCCTCCACCGGGTTCAGGTCCGGCGAGCAGGAGAGGAGTTGCCCAATGGTGAGCCAGTCGTGTTCGGTGGCGTGCTGGCACATTCCGGCGGCCCGGTGAGTGTTGAGATTGCCCCAAAGTAAAACATTCAGGGCATCGAGCTGCAGGTGGGCGCGCACGGGCAGGTCGCGGTAGTCGGTCCAGGCGAAACGCTTGCGGTGCCGGTAGGGGCGGTGGATCAACCGCGGGGTCTCGCCGGTCTTGTTGCAGCACAGGGCGGCGATCGGGAAGCGGCGCCTGGACCGTCCTCGCACTCGTACCGCGGGCGTGTCTCCGCGCCGGCCCACGTGCCGACCCACGTGCGGGCGATGGGCGGTGTCATCGGCCCGGTCTCGTCCTCGAACACTACGTAGGCCCCGAAACGTAAGCCTCGAAGTGTCCCGGACGTGTGGTGTGTCGGTGGGCGTCGGCCCGAGCATAGTGATGGGTCCTTCATTGAGGGTGCCCTCCTCCACGAGCTCCAGCGCCGCACGTTCGGCGGGGGTGAACACCGTCTCCTCCCGCCAGGTCGCGACCAGGTGGAGACGCTGTGCGGTCTCTCCCCCCGCCTTTCGCGGCGTCCTCGGTGTGCATGTCGGCACAGAGGCTGCAGCCGTTGATCTGGCTGGTGCGGAGCGCCACCAACTCGGCCGTGGCGGCGGGCAGCACCGAGCTCTTGACGGGCCCGCCGGCGGCGGCGGCGTGCTTCGCCACCTTGGACGCGACCGGGGTGGAGGACATGTCGAGACGGGCATCCATAAAGGCCTCCGATTCCTGCGGTGTTCGCGAGGGCGTGTTCACCCCTGGTATGACGACGAGGCAGGAATCCGGTATGTGAGGCCACGGGCGGACGGCCTGTGCGGCAAGCGTCCGTCGGGTGCAGGGCTGGATCAGGGCGTGATATCGGGCAGATAGAGGTCCATCGAGACCATGAGCCGACGGAGGATCGCCCGGAGCTGGCGCTGCTGGGCGGGGGTGAGGGCTGCCAGGGCACGGGCCTCGACGTCCCTGGCGGCCGTCTGGGCGCGGTCGAGCAGGGCGATGCCGTCGTCGGTGATGGTCACGTCGACCACTCGGCTGTGGCCGGGGTTGGGCCGGCGCTCCACGAGGCCGCGCGCTTCGAGGTCAGCCAGGGCGCTGGACATGGCCTGGGCCGTGACGCCCGCCCGGTGGCCCATCTCGGCCCCGGAGAGCGCCCCCGGGTGCTCCAGGCCCAGCTGCGCGAGGGCGGCGAGCTGGGCGTGGGTCAGCGAGAGGCGGCGCAGCGTCCGTTCCAGCTGCTGCGACATGGCGTTGCTGACCGTGCGCATCAAGTACGGCAGGCGCTGACTGAAGTCCTGGGCCACGAACGTCCTCCTGGGTCCCGCATCGTCGTATGCCGGTTCAGAGTAGCAATCTCAATATCAAGTGTCTGATAAAGCACTTGATGCTGTGCACGATCCTGTGACACGTTTCGGTGCCACCAGGGGCTACCGGTGCGGCCCGTGCGGCTTGGATCCGAGCGGAGGACGCGATGACCGAGCAGGCGGAGCAGGCAGAGGGCATGGAGAACGCGGCCGGGGCGGGGGCCGGGGCGACGCTGCCGCCGGACGATCCCGCGCGGGAACTCACGGTCGTCCGGCCGCCGGACGGCGGGGTGCGGCACATCGCGCTGGCCGGGGACATCTACACCATTCTGGTCACCGGCGAGCAGACCGACGGTCGCTACTGCCTCATCGACATGCGCGTACCGCCGGGCGGCGGCCCGCCGCCGCACCGGCACGACTTCGAGGAGATGTTCACGCTCCTGGAGGGTGAGGTGGAGTTCCGCTTCCGGGGCGAGCCGGTGCGGGTGCGGGCCGGGGAGACCGTCAACATCCCGGCCAGGGCGCCGCACTTCTTCCGCAACATCTCCGACGCGCCGGCCCGGATGCTGTGCATGTGCACCCCCGCCGGACAGGACGAGTACTTCCTGCGGGTCGCCGACCCGGTGTCGGGGCCGGACGCCGCACCGCCGGAGCTGACCGAGGCCGAGCAGCGCGAACGCGGCCGGAGGGCCGCCGAACTCGCCGCGCAGTACCGCACTGAGCTGCTGTGAGCCCGGCCGCCCCGCAGCGGGAGGTCTACGGCATGCACGAGGTCAACGGCACACAGCTGCATGTGACCGAGCGCGGCGACGGCCGCCCGATGGTGTTGCTGCACGGCTGGCCGGAGACCTCGGCGGCCTGGCGGCACGTCGCCGGGCCGCTGAGCCGCGCCGGCCATCGGGTGATCACGCCCGACCTGCGCGGCCTCGGCCGCTCCCGGCGCGAGGTGGCGGGCTACGGCAAGGAGAACCAGGCCGAGGACCTCGCCCAGCTACTCGACGTGCTGGGCTGCCGCGCACCGGTGGTCCTGGTCGGCCACGACATCGGCGGAATGGTGGCCTTCGCCTTCGCCAGGCTGTATCCGGACCGGGTCTCCCACCTCGTCCTGGCCGATCTGGCCCTGCCCGGACTGGGGCTCGAACGGGCCATGGACGTGTCCGCGGGCGGGCGCTGGCACTTCGGGTTCTTCATGGCGCCCGACATGCCCGAACTGCTGATCGCCGGGAAGGAGCAGGACTTCTTCGACCGGTGGTTCCGCGATCTCGGCCACGCCCCCGCCGCCTGGGACCCCGAGCGGATCGCCACGTTCGTCGACGCCTACCGCGGAACGGAGTCACTGCGCGCCGGATTCGCGCACTACCGCACGCTCCTGGAGGACGCCGCCGCCAACCGCGCCTGGGCCGGGGCGGACCGCACACTCCCGATGCCGGTGCTCGCGGTCGGCGGCGAGTACGGCGCGGGAGACCGGCTCAGGCCGGCGCTCGCTCCGGTCTGCCCTCGGCTGAACTGCGTCGTCGTCCCCGGCAGCGGCCACTTCCTCGGCGAGGAGGCGCCGCGCGAACTCGTCGGGCACCTCCTCGCGTTCCTCGACGAATGACACGGGACGCGGCCTCGTGCAGCCAGCCGCGGTCGGCCAGTTTCCGCAGCTTCCCCGCGCAGCGGCTCCGGCTTGCCCCGCACCCCGGTGTCCAGACCGAGCTCGTCGCCGAGGTGGCGGACCGTGACCGGCCCGCCGGTCTTGGGCACCACGGCGAGGATGCGCTGATACTCCGGCGGCAGCACGGTCTGATCCACTCCCGGCTCACGGTCCGGGATCATCCACACCGTCCGGCCTCCCACCTGCGCAGATACCGGTGATGCTGCGGCACGTTCCTCGGTGACCTGCTCACTCATCCGCTCAAGGACCCCTATAGCGACGGCGAGTTCGTCCCGCTCGGCCCGTACCTCGTCCAACTGCTTGACCAGCTGTTCTTCCAGCCTGTCCAGCTCCGTGCGTCGCGCGGCGATCCCTTCCCGCGTCTCCGGCGAAACTGCCCTGCCAGACGATCTGCAACTCAGACTGCCGCACACCACCAGCCCGAGCGCCCCGAACGAACGTCACGGAAGAACGGAAGACCCGCTGAACAGCGACTCTCAAGACGGCGCACCCTCAATGAAGGGAGGAACGTGGCGGGCGGTGAGGGAGGCCGCCATGGCGGGCGGGGCTGGGTGCTGCGGTTCCTGCTGAGCTGCGTCAGCTGATGAGGGTGCGCTAGAGGGCACGCTGCCGCCCGCGCTGAGCAGGCCCGCGGGGATCGCGCTGGATGTGGGGGTGCTGCTAGGGAAAGCGAGGTTGCCGGCGACCAGGCCGATGACGGCCGCTGTCAGCAGAGCGACGGCGGTGTGCGGTGCCGAGAAGGGGCCGGACTGTGGAGGCTCAGGCGGGTTCGGCGGTGTCTGGGAGGAGGCGGAGCTCACGTGATTCTCCAGGGGAGTTGGTCTATCAGACGCCCGCTCCTACGTCATGTTCGGCCCGATGCCCCACGGGCTCTTTCGGGTTCGCACGGGCACGGCATCCAGGAAATCTTGAAGGAGTCCGCGGGGCGCCCCCAGGCAGTGCACGTACGAGGGAACCACATACAAGGGAACAACGAAGTCGACCGCACATGACGGCGGAGGGCGACGACCGGAAGGTGAGGGTGTGCAGGGCGATGGCGCGGGCGGACAGTCCGTGGCCGCGCGCGATCGGGACCTGTAACCCTCACCACGGTCCGGGGACCACGATGTGGGCGCGCCGGTGTCGCAGGACGGCCTGCGCTGAATGGGCGAGGGTCTTCACCAGGAGGTGCGCAGCCTGCGGGAGACCATCGGCCGCGGGATGCGCGACCAGCAGACCGTCGGCCTGCTGGCCCAGGACGCATTCCAGGGCGCGCGGTATGGCCGGTTCGTGGTCGAACCGGCCCGGTACGGCCTCTCGGTGCCGCGTGGGTGGATGCACTGCGGATTGATCTTCCAGCTCGTCGCCGACCGTGGCTTCGGCCTCGATCCCCGCGAGCTGGGACTGGAGGAACTGGCTGCCAGCAACGATCTAGCGATCTGCGGGGGCAGTTAGCGATCATGACCGTGGCCCGCGGGGCGAGGCGGACAGATATCCCGATGCAGGAACGCGAGACGGCACAGCAACTCCCCGGCGACCTGGGATTCCTGGGCATCAGCAACAACGACCGCCGCCTGTGTCGGGTGCCACTCCCTCGTCCGGTCCGCTCAGAACGAGCATCTATCCGGATGCGCGGCAGTGCGGTGCCCCTGCTGCTCGGGGGTTGGCAGCAAGGACACCGCGGTCCGGGACGGAACAGCAGCGGGACTACGAGGTGGCCAGCGCTTCAGTGGGGGGCAGTCGAGCGGCTCGTACAGCAGGATAGAAACCGGCCAGGCCGCCTATGACGAGGGTGGCGCCGACGCCGCCTGCCATGGCCCAGACCGGCACCACCGTGGTCATGTCCTGGTACGTCGCGTAGCCGATGGTGACGCCGATGCCGAGCAGTACACCGCCGATGCCGCCGAGCGCGGACAGCAGCAGCGCCTCGGCCAGGAACTGGGTGCGTATCTGGCCTCGGGTCGCGCCGAGTGAGCGGCGCAGGCCGATCTCGGAGCGGCGCTCGAGGACGGAGATGACCATGGTGTTGGCCACGCCGACGCCGCCGACGAGCAACGCCACGCCGCCGAGGCCCAGGAGCAGTCCGCTGAGGGTGTCGTCCGTGGCCTCCTTCGCCGCCAGTACGTCGGAGGGGCGGGAGACGTCGACCTCGCTCGGGACCTCCGGGTTGGCGGTGGCGCCGAGCTTCGTCTGGACGTCCTTGACCGCGTCCTCCTCGGCGCGGACGTAGACGGTGGTGGGGTAGCCGTCGAAGCCCAGCTCCGCCTTCGCCACGCCCCAGCCGATCATGGCGTTGTTGTCCAGGGCGGGCAGCAGCTCGTTCGGCGCCAGGATCCCCACGACGGTGAACCAGCGGTTGCCGAGCCAGACCCGTACCTCCGGACCGGCGTGGTGGATGTTCAGCTGGTACGCGGCATTGGCGCCGAGCACCACGGCCGGGTACTTGCTGTTGGCCGCGTTGAGCCAGCGGCCGTCGGTGAGTTCTCCACCGATGGACTTCAGCAGGTCGGTACGGGCGGCGGTGACGCGCAGGCCGCCGGATTCCTCCTTCGGCATCATGTCGTTGCGGTAGACCTTCGCGCTGGTCTTGCCGAGGGCGGAGACCGAGGTGACGTCCGGGATGTTGCCGATCATCGAGAGGGAGCGCTCGGGCAGGTGCGCGGTGCCGCCGCCGAAGGACTCGCCAGGGGACACCGTCAGGAGGTTGGTGCCGAGTGCGGCGAGGCGCTGGTTGAGGTCGTTGGTGGAGGACGAGGAAATGCCCACCACGCCGATCATGGCGGCGATGCCGATGGCGATGCCGAGCGCGGACAGGAACACCCGCATCGGCCGCGCGCGCAGCCCCGAGCCGCCGACCCGGACCACATCGGCCGGGCCCATCCGGGCCGCCTTGGGGCGCGGGGGCGCCGGGAGGCTTCGCCAGGGGGCGGCCCCGGTCTCCCGGGGCGGGGATGTCAGGCTCATCGGGCACTCCCTCCGGCTAGCAGCTCGCCGGCCACCGCGCCGCCAGCCGAGTCGTGCTCGATCCGGCCGTCCTTGAGCCGGACCTCCCGTGGCAGCAATGCGGCGATGTCGCGGTCGTGGGTGATGACTACGACCGTCGTGCCGGCCTCCTGCAGCTCGTGCAGGAGCTCCATCACCACCGCGCCGGAGCGGGAGTCCAGCGCGCCGGTCGGCTCGTCGGCGAGCAGCAGCGGCGGGTCGCCGAGCACCGCGCGGGCGATGGCCACGCGCTGCTTCTCGCCGCCGGAGAGCTGGTGCGGCTCGTGGTAGAGCCGCAGGCCGAGGCCGACCCGGCGCAGTGCCCGCTCGGCCAGCTCGCGCCGCTCGGCGCGGGTCCGGCCGCTGTAGAGCAGTCCGTCCGCGACGCTGTCCAGCGCCGGTACGCCCTGCGCCAGGTGGAACTGCTGGAAGACGAAGCCGATGGTGGCGGCCCGCAGCGCGGACAGGTCGCGGTCGCGCAGCTCGTCGATGTCGTGGCCGCCGATGCGGACCTTGCCCTCCGACGGGCGGTCCAGGGTGCCCATGATGTTGAGCAGCGTGGACTTGCCGGAGCCGGACGGGCCGACCACCGCGAGCAGCTCGCCGTGCTGGATCACCAGATCGGCGGACTGCAGCGCGGCGAGGTCGCCGTACGACTTGGAAACCCCGGCGAGGTCGACCACCGGGTGGGCCAGTACGGTCACTTCGGGACCCCCACGACCGTGCCCTCGGAGATGCCGGCGCCGGAGACCTCGACCATGCTGTCGGCGAACATGCCGAGCTTGACGGGGACGTACTCGACGCCATTCGGCGCCGAGGACTTCACGACCTCCAGGGCGTATCCGCCGCCGTCCTTCGCCACCAGGGCGCTGACCGGGACCGCGAGCACGTTCTTGCGGCTCTCCGACTTCAGGGTGACGTCGACCGACGCCGCCTGATAGCTGCCGAGTCCCTTCTGGTCCTTCACCTTCAGCTCGACGGGGAGGGTCGAGGCCTTGTCGCTGTCGCCGGAGCCGGAGTCACCGGAGCCCGAGTCGCCGGACCCCTCGTCGGCGGCGTTCGAGGGCGAGCCGACCTCGGTGATCGTCGCCTCGACGCTCGTCCCGTCGGGGAGTTTGACCTGCGCCTTCGTGCCGTTCTTGACGAGGTCCTCGTACTGGGCGTCGAGGTCCACGGTGATGACTCGCTCGGTCCCGGTCCAGGACAGCACGTTGCCGTTGGGCGCGGCGCCCACCTCCGCCTTCACGGCGGAGACCTTCCTGGCGCCGGGGGCCACCACCGCGTCGCCCGGCTTGACGGTGCCGGTGTCCTCGCGGTTCAGGTCGTCCTGCCACTCCTTCACAGCGGCGGCGGTGTCGTCGTTGTACGTGGAGTCGGCGACGAAGCCGTCGTAGCCGAGGGCCTTCAGGTTCTGCTCGAGGATCTTGACGTCGCTGCCGGAGTCGCCGGACTTCATGGTGCGGTAGAAGGGGATGTTGCCGTAGAGCAAGGGTGTCTTCTGCTGGTTGACGCGGTAGACGTCCCCGCCGCGTTTGATGGTGTCGCCGGCCTTGGGCACCCAGGTGACTATGCCGGAGCCGCCGCCCTGTCCCGGTTTGGATCCGCCGCCGGAGGACTGGGCCAGCACGGTGGAGGCATCGCCGTAATTCAGGCTGCCGTCCACGGTCTGGGTGTCGGTGAGAGAGGTGCGCTGCACCTTCGCTGTCGCCGAGGGGCCTTTGGATGCCTGGGGCTTGTCGTCGTCCTTGCCGCCCAGCGTGCCGGTGGCGGCGAGGCCCGCGGCCGTGGCCACGGCGATCGCCACCAGCACGATCAGGGTGGTTCGCAGCGGCCGCCGCTTACGGTGGCTGAGCGGCGGCTCCTCGCCGCCACCGGCGCCGTCCTGGCCCTCGCCGCCGCCGGCTGGGACGGGGGCCGGCGCCGCGGGATCCGGAGCGGAAGCGGCGAGTGCCGCCCCGGCCGGCTGCTCGGTGGCCAGTGCACCGGGCCCGCGCACTTCCAGCTCGGCGGCCGGGTCGCCGTCCGGCCCGCCGGGATCCCGCAGTCCATGGGTGTGATCGGGCGTCGTCACTGCTCGGACCCGTCAGTGAAGTACATCTCGCCGCCAGGGGACTTGTCCTGGCACGCCTGCGCCGCCTTCTGCATCTTCGGGTCGTCGGGCATCATGCCGAGCTTGCCGAGCGGGACGTTGATGCGGGTGCCGTCGACCTCCGGGTCCGGGAGCTTGGGGATGCCGTTCTCACGGATGCACTTGGCCCACAGGTTCACCTTCGAGGCGTCCATCTTGCCGCCGTTCTCCACGGAGCGCCCCTGCGGCATCTTGTCGCGGCAGGCCTCCATCGCCTGCAGCGTCTTCGGGTCGTTCGCGCCATTGCCGGGGTTGGACTTGACCCGGCCGTCGCCGTCCTGCTCCGGGTCCGGGTAGTCGGGCGCGCCGTTCGCCCGCATGCACTTCGAGTAGGCCATCGCCTGGGCGAATCCCTTGTCCTTGGTGCCCGGGGACTTGCCGCCCGAGTCGGCGGCGTTCGAGTCACCGGAGCAGCCGGCGGCACCGAAAGCGGCGATAAGCAGTGCGGACGTGGCGATCAGGGTGTGCGCTTTGGTGCGCTGACGTGTGATGAGCATGCAGCCGTTTCTACGCGGACGGCGGTCACACGGCGGACACAGCCACGGCCGTCCAACTGTCCATTCGGGGCGAGCCTTTGTGACCGCACGGTTACCAGGGCCCTCACACGGTGAGGACATGACGCTGACTGCTGCGGCCACCTACCCCGAGACCTCCCCCGGCACCGCCCCACCGCCCCACCGTCGGTGGTTCTGGCGCTCTCCCCCGGACCAGCCGCCCTGGGCCCGCCCGGCGCTGCTGGGCGTGGCCGCGCTCGCCGCCGTGCTCTACGGCTGGAATCTCACCAGCAGTTCCTACGCCCCGTACTACTCGGTGGCCGCCCGCAGCATGTCGGAGAGCTGGCACGCGTTCCTCTTCACCGCCTTCGACCCGGCCGCCACCATCACCATGGACAAGGTCGGCGGCTTTCTCTGGCCGCAGGCGCTCGCTGCCCGCCTGTTCGGCTTTCACGCGTGGTCACTGACGCTGCCCCAGGTCCTGGAGGGCGTGGTGTCGGTGCTGGCGCTGTACCGGGTGGTGCGCCGCTGGCAGGGTCCGGTGGCCGGGCTGGCCGCGGCCGGGCTGCTGACCATGACGCCGGTGGCGGCGTCGATGTTCGGCCACGCGATCCTCGACGCCTCCCTCACCATGTGCCTGGTGCTGGCCGCGGATCAGTACCAGAAGGCGGTCATGACCGGCCGCCTGGGCCCGCTGCTGCTCAGCGGCATGTGGATCGGGCTGGGTTTCCAGGCGAAGATGATGCAGGCCTGGGTCGTCGTGCCGGCGCTCGCCCTCGGCTATCTCGTCGCCGCCCCGCACCCGCTGCGCAAGCGGCTGGGGCAGCTGCTGGCGGCCGGCGGCGTGCTGTTGGCGGTGTCGCTGTCGTGGGTCGCGCTGATGACCTTCACGCCGGAGAGCTCGCGCCCGTACGCGGACGGCACGACGAACAACAGCGCCTACGCCATGGTCTTCGGCTACAACGGCCTCGACCGCCTGCACGACGGCCTGATCGACGGCTCGTTCAAGGGGACCTTCGAGGGCGGGTCGCCGTCGCAGGGCCAGGGCGGCGGGGCGGGGGCGGGTGGCGGCGGCGCGGGCGGTCCCAAGGCCATGCCGGACACCGACGGCTGGGGCAAGCTCTTCGGGCCGCGGTTCGGCGCCCAGATCGGCTGGCTGTATCCGCTGGCGCTGCTGTCCCTGGTTCTCGGCCTCACCCGGCACCGCCGCGCCCCACGCACCGACCAGCGGCGGGCCGGCTATCTGATGTGGGGCGGGTGGCTGCTCACCTCGGCCGTGCTGCTCAGCGCCATGGCGGTCCCGCACACGGCCTACGTCACGTTGCTCGCACCCGCGCTGGCCGCGCTGGCGGCCGCCGGCATCGTGGCGCTGTGGCGCATCCACAACGCCTCGCTCGGGCCGCCGCAGACCCTGGTGCTGCCGGTCGCCGTCGTCGTCCAGGAGGCCTGGACCCTGCATGTGGCGGCGGCGTACGAGGACTTCATGCCGTGGCTCACGCCCGTGATCCTCGCGGCATCCGTCGCGGCCTGCGCGGCGCTCGTGTACGCGGTGCTGCCCGCGCCGCCGGACGCCCGGCTGGCCCGCCGGATCGGGGTCGCCGGGCTGGTGGCTGGCTGCGTCGCGATGTTCGCCGCGCCCATGGCGTGGTCGCTGTCGGTGCTGGACTCCACGTACGCGGGTTCGTCCTTCGACGCGTACGCCGGGCCGCCGTACCAGCCGGGCGGTGAGAAGCCCGGGAAGAAGAGCGGGGGGCCGGTCGCATCCTCAGGCGGGCCGGTGGCTGCCGGGCAGCCGCGCGGCTCGTCGGGGCCGGCCGGCGGCTCGAGCGGCGGCGGCATCGCGGCCGGGCTGAGCAAGGACGAGAAGGCGCTCCTGGCGTACGTCCAGAAGCACAACCGCGGCGCCGAGTACACCTTCTCCACCGACAACTGGCAGGCGGCGGCCCCGTACATCTACGCCAGGGCACTGCCCGTGCTACCGCTCGGCGGGTTCACGGGCGGGGCCAACTCGGCGACCCTGGCCGAGTACCGCAAGCTGGTCGCGGACGGCAAGCTGCGCTTCGCGCTGCTGAGCAGCGGCGGCGAGAAGTCGGGCGCGTCGCAGGCCGGAAGCTCGGTGGGGCAGATCAACGACTGGGTCAGGTCCACCTGCACCAAGGTCGAGCCGAAGGCGTACGGGGGCCGGCCAGCGGGACCTGACAGCTCGAAGGCTCCGCAGGGATCTCAAGAACCGAAGGACCCGAAGGACCCGAAGGACCCTCAGGGCAAGAAGGACCCGAAGGGGCCTCAGGACCAGAAGGGCGGCCCAGGCCCCAAGGCGCCGAAGGATCAAGCCGGATCGAAGCCCTCGAAGGACAAGGCAGAACCGAAGCAGCAGGACCAGGCAGGCCAGCAGGACCAGGAAACCCTCTACAGCTGCTCCCCCGACGCCGTATGACGACGATGACGGCGGCCCTCCCGGGCCGCCGTCATCGTCACCAGGCGACCGGCAGCTCCTCCACGCCGTACTGCACGGCGAAGGGACGGAACCGCAGCTCGGCCTCCGGAACCGCCAGCCGCAGCCCGGGGAACCGCACCAGCAGCCCGGCGATGGAGGCCCGCAGCTGCACGCGCGCGAGCGCGGCCCCGATGCAGTGGTGGATGCCGTGCCCGAACGCCAGGTGGGAGGAGGCATCCGCACGCGTGACGTCCAGCCGGTCCTCGGGACCGCCGGGCAGGCGCGTGCGGTTGACCGCGAGGAGAGAGCAGGAGACGGTCTCGCCCGCCTTGATCTGCTGCCCGCCAAGGGTCACGTCCACCAGCGCGGTCCGCGGCGACGCCGTCGACACCACCGCGACGTGACCCAGCAGTTCCTCCACCCCCTGGTCCAGCAGCTCCGGCCGCTCGCGCAGCAGTGCCAGCTGCTCCGGGTGCTGCAGCAGCGCGAGTACGCCGAGGCCCAGCATCTGCGCCGAGCCCTCAAGACCGCCCGCGAGAAAGGAGTTGGCGACGCCGACCAGTTCGGCGTCGGTCAGTTCCTCTCCGTGTTCGCGGATGATGGTGCCCAGCAGTCCTTCGCCGGGCTTCCCGCGCTGCCGCGTGACGATGCCGCCGAGGTACGAGATGTACGCCTTCTGTGCCGCTATCCGCCGCCGGGCGCGGCTGCCGGAGTGGGCATCCATCCGGCTGGGCGCGCGCACGTCGAGCATCCGCCCCAGCTGGGCGAGGTCGTCGCGTGGGATGCCGAGTAGCGCGCAGCTGATCAGGCCCGGCACCGGCCAGCCGTAGTGCCGCATCAGGTCGGCCGGCGGCCCGTTCCCGGCCAGCACGTCGAGCCGCTCGGCCACCACCGCTTCGACGGCCGGCGCCATGGCGCTGATGCGCCGGGTGGTGAAGGCCGGCGTCAGCAGCTTGCGCAGCCGGCCGTGCTCCGGCGGGTCGTAGTGCAGCAGATTTCCGGCCTCCCGGGGCTGCGAGATGGCCTTCTGCCGCACGGGTGGGACGGAGCTGAACCGTTCGGTGTCGCTGAGCACCGCCCGTACCTCCGCGCGCCCCGTGACGACCCAGTCGAAGGCCCCCGGGTCGCGGGCGACGGGCGTGCTGTGGCTCATCCGGGTCAGCTCGGGCGTCGGGTCGAGGCCGTCGCGGCGCAGGTGCGGGGGAAGTTCCGGTGGCTGCGGCATGGGGTGCCTTTCCGTTTACCAGGAGACCGGTTACCAGGAGACCGGGAGGTTCTCGATGCCGAAGGTGGCCATCCACGGCGGCCGGAACCGCAGGTCTTCGCGGGGCACCGCGAGCCGCAGCTCGGGGAAGCGACGCAGCACGGCCGCGAAGGCGATCCGCAGTTCCATGCGGGCGAGGGCCGCGCCCGCGCAGTAGTGGATGCCGTGGCCGAAGGCGAGGTGGTTATCGCCCTCGCGGAGGATGTCGAGGCGGTCGCGGACGGTCTCGTCCGGTTGGGCGCGGTTGACCGCAAGGAGCGAGCAGGAGACGACCTGCCCGGCCTTGATGGTGTGCTCGCCGACGCGCACCTCGGTCAGCGCCGTGCGCGGTGAAGCGACCGCGACGACGGTGGCGTAGCGCAGCAGTTCCTCCACCGCCCGGTCCATCAGCTCGGGTTTGCCGCGGAGCGCGGCGAGTTGGTCCGGGTGGTCGAGCAGCGCCAGGATGCCCAGGCCCAACATGCCGACCATGTTCTCGATCCCGGCGGCCATGACGGAGGCGGCCAGGCCTACCAGTTCCTTGTCGGTCACCTCCGGGCCGTGCTCCTTGATCAGCCCGCTGACGAGGTCGTCGCCGGGGTCGCGGCGCTTGGTGGCGACGTAGCGGGCCAGATAGTCGTCGAAGGCCTTGGCTGAGGCGCGGCGGGCCCGCCAGCCGCGGTTGTCGCGCCGGCTGAGGTCGAGGTGGCGGGCGAGTTCCGCCTGGTCGTCGCGGGGGATGCCGAGGAGCGTGCAGCCGACCAGGCCGGGGATGGGCCAGGCGAAGTGCCGCATGAAGTCGGCCGGGCTGCCGGCCCGTTCCATGACGTCGAGGCGGTCCTCGATGATCCGCTCGACCTGCGGTTCGATCCGGCGCATCCGGCGCAGCGTGAATTCCGGCGCCAGCATTTTGCGCAGCCGGGTGTGCTCCGGCGGGTCGTGCATCAGCGGATTGCCGATCTGGGTGATCGCCCGCGACTCCTCCTCGCTGTCGGCGGGCGGCCGGGTGGAGAAGCGGCACTGGGCGTCGCCGAGGATCTCCCGTACTTCGTCCCGTCCCGTGGCGACCCAGCTGATCAGCCCCGGCCCGGTGTCCTCGAGCAGCGGCGTCCGCTCGCTCATCACCTCCAGGCCCGGCGGCGGTTCCATTCCCTCCCGCACATGGTTCGGGATGATGTCGAAGGACTTCTCCGCTGCCATCTCAGTCGCCCCTTCCGGCACGGATCTTCGCGGTGAGCACGCGGCCGATGCCGGACCGGTGCGCGGATTCGAGCATGTCCTCGTGGCTGGAGGTGACTTCGTGGGTCTCGATGTTCCCGGCGACATACGGGCGCCAGCTGGCGATGGCCTCGGTGGCCAGCAGCTTC
This sequence comes from Streptomyces sp. NPDC048441, assembly GCF_043200235.1. Classification (NCBI taxonomy): domain Bacteria; kingdom Bacillati; phylum Actinomycetota; class Actinomycetes; order Kitasatosporales; family Streptomycetaceae; genus Streptomyces; species Streptomyces sp. NPDC048441. The sequence continues at coordinate 252,379 of NZ_JBICXM010000013.1, read as the reverse complement.
TCGGTGCGCCGCTCGGTCGCCACGAACACCAGCAGGTCGCCGCCGAAGCGGCGCGGGGTGTGGTCGCGGATGAGGCCGACGATGTTCATGATGACCTCCCGCATGTTCTCCAGCTGCGCCCCGCGCGCCTCCACGTCCCGGCCGGGACCGGCGCTGCTGTCCTCGTCCCAGGTGCCCTTGCCGTCCACCGGGCCCAGGCCGCTCTCCTGGTCGCCGCCGATGGAGCCGACGTCCCGGTATCGATAGGCGTCGAGCAGCGCGAGCAGGTCGACCTGCTCGCCCAGTTCCTCCAGCCGGCACGCGATGGCCTGCGCGACGACGCCGCCGAAGGACCAGCCGGTCAGCCGGTACGGGCCGTGCGGCTGCACGCTCCGCATCTGGGCGATGTAGTCGTCCACCATCTCTTCCATGCTCTGCGGCAGCGGCTCCGGGCCTGCGAGGCCGCGCGCCTGGATGCCGTACATCGGCAGATCGGCCGGAAGGTGCGGCAGCAAGGTGGCGTAACTCCAGCTCAGGCCGGTGCCGTGGTGAATGCAGAACAGCGGCCGGCGATCGCCCTCGGCGCGCAGCGGCAGCAGCACCCCGAGGTCCTCGGAGTTTCTGACGGTGCGTCGGCCGACGCCGTCGCGCCGGTGCCGGTCCGGGTCGCCCGCGGCGTGCGGCCGCAGCAGGCCGGAGGCGTCACGCCGGGCCCACTGGCCGGTGCGCAGCATCCGTTCGCCGCGGCGGCCGAAGGGACTGGCGACGAGGCGGCTGCCGGTCTCGCCGGATCCGTCCGGGTAGCGGTGCGCGAGCGCCGGGCCGGTGACGTACACCTCGCCCAGGGCGCCCGGCGGGACCGGACGGAGGTAGTAGTCAAGCAGGTGGGCACGGGTGCCGTCCGGCCACCGCAGGTCCGTGCCCTGGTCGCCGGGCGCGGCCGCCGGCCGCTCGGTCAGGGCCCGCTCGCCCTCGTCAAGCAGCTCGAGTTTGCCGATCGGGAGTTCCGGATCCTTCGCGGCCTGCTCCAGCACCCGCACCAGCCGGCGGGCGAAGGCGGCGGCCTCCGGCTCGTCGAAGAGGTCGACGGCGTAGTCCAGGCTGCCGACGATGCCGTCCGGGTCCCCGTAGTCCTCGAAGCTTTCGGTGAGGGTGAGCCGCAGGTCGAGCGCGGAGTTCTGGGGCGGCAGCGGCAGCCTGGTGGTGGCAAGACCCGGGAGCCCCGCGTCCTCCCACTTCTCGGCGATGTCGTCGCGTACGTCCAAAAGCACCTGGAATACCGGATGATGGGCTCCGCTCGACCTCGGCTCCAGCCGCTCCACCAACCGGTCGAAGGGCACGTCCTGGTTCTGTAGCGCTTCCTGATACGCCTCCCTGGCCCGCTTGACCAGGGTGCGGAAGGCCGGGTTGCCGTGGGTGTCCAGGCGCAGCGACAGCAGCCCGGACAGCGGCCCGACCACTCCTTCCAGGCTCTCCTCCCCGTCCGGCCGCGGCAGTACGGTGCCCAGCAGCAGGTCCGTGCCGGCGCCGAGCCGGGAGAGCAGCAGCGCGAGCGCGGCGTGCACCGCCGCGAAGGTGGTCGCGCCGACGGCGTCGGCCGCGTCAAGGAGCTGGGCGTGGGTGTCCGCCGGGATCCGGATCGGGATGGAGGCGGTGCGCCGGTCCGGCCCGGCCGCCGGCTCCCGGTCCGTCGGCAGTCCGGTCCGCGGCGGGGCGTCGGCCCAGGCGGCCCTCCAGTACTCGAGCTGATCGGCGACCAGGCTCTCCGCCTCCTCCTCACCCTTGAGCAGCTCGCGCTCCCAGAGCGCGTAGTCGGCGAACTGCAGTGGCAGCGGCGCCCGTTCCGACGCCCGCCCTTCGCGGCGTGCCCCGTAGGCGGCCGCGAGGTCGCGGATCAGCAGATTCACCGAGGACTCGTCCGCCGCGATCGGGTGGATGACGAGGAGCAGCACATGCCCGGTGGCCGAGAGCCTGAAGAGATGCTGCGCCCAGGGCATCTCCCGGGTCAGGTCGAAGCACTGCCGAATACGGGACGCCAGCAGCACGGGCAGCTCGTCCTCGCTCGCCGGCAGCACCGCCGGCAGCACCTCCGGCCCGGCGCGTACGACGACGTCGTCGCCGGCCTCGGACAGCTCCTGCACCAGCGTGCCGTCCTGGCTCTCCCGGAATCGCGTACGCAACAGCTCATGCCGGGCCGCCACATCGGCCAGCGCCGCCCGCAGAGCCGGCACGTCCAACTCGCCCTCGAGCCTCAGCGCGGCGGCGAGGTTGCTCGTCGCGTCCGCGCCTGCCGCCCGTTCCGCCTGCCAGACCCGCTGCTGATGCACGGAGGCGGGGAGTTCGGCGGGCCGCTGTTCGACCGCCCGCAGCGGCGGCCGCAGCTTGGCGCCGAGCAGCCGCTCCACGCCGACCGGGGTCGAGGCGCCGAAGAACTGCCGGATGCTCAGCTCAGCGCCGAGCTCGGTACGGACCCGTCCCGCCAGCCGCATCGCCAGGGCCGAGTTGCCGCCCAGGTCGAAGAAGTTGTCGTCCGGCCCGACCCGCTCCAGGCCTAACACCTCGGCGAAGAGGACGCACAGGGTCTCCTGGAGTTCACCCTGCGCCGCCTGCGCCGAGACCAGGTTGGCGTAGCTCGGCGCGGGCAGGGCGGACTTGTGCAGCTTCCCGTTGGGGGTGAGCGGCAGCGCGTCGAGCGCCATCACCGTGGCCGGAACCATGTACTCGGGCAGCCGGGCGGCGGCGAACTCCCGCACGGCGGCGGGGTCCAGTCCGCCGCCCTCGACGGGCACAGCGTAGGCGACCAGGCGGGGGTCGCCGGGCCGGTCCTCGCGGACGACGACGGCCGCCTGAGCGATGTGTTCGTGGGCGGCGATGACCGACTCGATCTCGCCGAGTTCGATACGGAACCCGCGGATCTTGACCTGCTCGTCGGCGCGGCCCTGGAAGTGCAGCAGCCCGTCGCCGCTCCATTTGGCGAGATCACCGGTGCGGTACATGCGGGCGCCCTCGGCGTACGGGCAGGCTATGAAGCGTTCCGCGGTGAGGTCCTGGCGGCCCAGATAGCCGCGGGCCAAGCCCGGACCGGCCAGATACACCTCGCCGGTGGCACCGATCGGCACCGGACACAGGAAACCGTCCAGGACATAGACCCGGGTATTGGGCAGCGGAATGCCGATCGCCGGCGGCTGATCGTCCGGTGTAATGCCCTCGTCGAGCGCCACGGCCGTGGCAATGACGGTCGACTCGGTCGGACCGTAGGTGTTCCACAGCCCGGCCGCCGCCCGCCACTTGGCGGCCAGGTCGGCCGTGAGGCGCTCGGCACCCAGCACCCAGTTGCGTACGCCGGGCACGGTCTGCGGGTCCAGGACGCCGAGCAGGGAGGGCACCACGCTCGCGACGGTGACACCACTTCCCTCGACCATGGCGGCCAGGGCCCGCGGGTCGGTGCGCTCCTCACTGGCGGCGATCGCCAGGGTGCCGCCGGTCGCCAGGGTCACGGCGACGTCAAGGACCGAGGCATCGAAGCTGAACGACGCGAACTGCAACGTCACCTCGCCAGGACCGGCGCCCAGCACCGGACCCATCGCTTCGACGAGATTGGCCGGGCCTCGGTGGGGGACGGCTACCCCCTTGGGACGACCGGTGGAGCCGGAGGTGTAGATCACGTACGCCAACTGGTCGTGAGCTACCCCTACTTCGAGCGGCAGCTCCGACTCCGCGGCGATCGCCTCCTCCGCGTCGGCCAGCACCGCGGTGTCCAGCACGACCTGTGCCTCGCTGGACCCGACCATGAACTCGAGGCGGTCGGCGGGGTACTCCGGATCCAGCGGGACATACGCACCCCCGGCCTTCCACACCGCCAGCATCGACGTCACTATGTCGACGCCGCGCGGCAGCCGCAGGCCCACCCGAGACTCCCCGCGCACGCCCTGACGACGGAGGTAGCGGGCCAGCCGATTCGACCGGGCCTCCAACTCCCCGTACGACAGCTCCTCGGATCCGCAGCGCACCGCGGCCACGTCCGGGGTCCGGACCGCCCACTCCTGGAAACGCTCCGGCACGGTCAGCGGGCCGAACGGCCGCGTGCCGGCGTTCCATTCCTCGACCACGCGCGCCCGTTCGTCCGTCTCGAGTACGTCGATCTCGCTCAGCCGCACCTGCGGATCCGCCGCCACCTGCTCCAGGACCCGTACGAGACGGTCACCAAGGGCCCGTACCGTCGACTCGTCGAAGAGATCCGCCGCGTACAGAATCCCGCCCCCGAGACCCGCCGGAGCGCCATCCGCACCCCGCCGCTCACCCAGGGATACGGACAGGTCGAACCGCGCCGGAGGCGCGGCGGCCGGCGGGAGCGGGGTGACGCGTAGGCCGGGCAGCTGCCATTCGGCCTCGGGTATGTTCTGCAGCGCCAGCATCACCTGGAACAGCGGATTGCGGGACAGTGAGCGCGCCGGGTTCAACTCCTCCACCAGCCGCTCGAACGGCACATCCTGATGCGCGTACGCCGCCAGATCCGCCTCCCGCACCCGCCGCAACACCTCCGCGAACGACGGATCACCTTCCAGGTCCGCCCGCAGCACCAGCGTGTTCACGAAGAACCCCGACAGCCCCTCCAGCTGCGCGTCCCCGCGGCCCGCGACGGGCGTACCGAGGGGGATGTCCGACCCGGCGCCCATCCGCGACAGCAACACCGACAGCGCGGCATGTACCAGCATGAACATCGTCGCCCGGCCACGCCCGGCCGCCTCGATCAGGCGGGCGTGCGTCTGTGCGGACACATCGACGTCCACCGTTCCGCTGCGGAAGGAGGGGGTCGCGGAACGGGTGCGGTCCATCGGCAGCGCCAGCTCGGGTGGTGCGTCGGCGAGCGCGTCCTTCCAGTACGCCAGCTGCCCGCTGATCACACTCTCCGGATCACCGGGGTCACCCAGCGCCTCCCGCTGCCACAGCGTGTAATCCGCGTACTGCACCGGCAACGGGTCCCAGCCCGGCGCCTGCCCTTCGCAGCGAGCCTCGTACGCCGCCCGCAGGTCCCGGGCCAGCACCCCCATCGACCAGCCGTCCGAGGCGATGTGATGCACCACCAACAGCAGCACGGACTCCTCCGGTGCCACCCGCAGTAACGACACCCGCCACGGCAGCTCCACGCTCAGATCAAAGCCACGGCCGCTGAGCCCGGCCAGAGTGTCATCGAGGCGGGACTCCTCGGTGTCCACGACGGCCGGCCGCGGATGGGCATCATGTCCGGCCAGTACGTGCTGTCGGGGCTTGCCCTCCCGGTCGGGGTAGACGGTGCGCAGGCTCTCGTGCCGGTCGGCGACATCGCCGAGCGCCGCCTCCAGCGCCTGCAGATCCAGCTCACCCTCCATCCGCAGCGCCAGTGGCAGGTTGTACGCCCCCGCCGCCTCCGAGTCCACGCCGTCCATCCGGCTCAGGAACCACATGCGCTGCTGGCCGAACGACAGCGGCACGTCGTCGGGCCGCGGCTGCGGCCGCAGCGCCACCCGGTTCTCGGCCGCGGCGTCACCGACCAACCGGGCGATCCCGGCCACAGTGGGTGCGCCGAAGACGTCGCGGATACCCAGCTCGGTGTCAAGCACCGCGCGGATACGGGCGACGAGCCTCATGCCGAGCAGTGAGTCCCCGCCCAGCTGGAAGAAGTCGTCATCCACCCCGACCACGCCAATGCCGAGGACGTCGGCGAAGAGGGTGCAGAGGATCTCTTCTGCGGGGGTGGATGGTGCTCGTCCGTGGCCGGTGGCGGTTTCGGGGATTGGGAGGGCGGTCTTGTCGACTTTGCCGTTGGGGGTGAGGGGCAGGGTATCCAGGATCGTGATGGTGGCCGGGACCATGTGGCCGGGGAGGCGGGTGGCGGTGAACTCCCGTATGGCGGCGGGGTCCAGGGCCGTCGCGCACACGGCGTAGGCGGCGAGACGGTCGTCGCGGGCGATGACGGTGGCCTGGGCGACATCCGGGTGGGCGGTGAGGACGGATTCGATCTCACCGAGTTCGATGCGGAACCCGCGGATCTTGACCTGCTCGTCGGCGCGGCCCTGGAAGTGCAGCAGCCCGTCGCCACTCCACCTGGCGAGATCACCGGTGCGATACATGCGGGCGCCATCTGTGTACGGGCAGGCTATGAAGCGTTCCGCGGTGAGGTCCTGGCGGCCCAGATAGCCGCGGGCCAAGCCCGGACCGGCCAGATACACCTCGCCGGTGGCACCGATCGGCACCGGGCGCAGGAAACCGTCCAGGACATAGACCTGGGTGTTGGGCAGCGGAATGCCGATCGACGGGGGCTGATCGTCCGGCGTGATGCCCTCCTCGAGCGCCACAGCCGTGGTCATGACGGTCGCCTCAGTGGGACCGTAGGTGTTCCACAACCGGGCCTGGGCCCGCCACTTGGCGGCCAGATCCGCGGTCAGCCGCTCGGCACCCAGCACCCAGTTGCGTACGCCGGGCACGGTCTGCGGGTCCAGGACGCCGAGCAGGGAGGGCACCACGCTCGCCACCGTCACGCCACTGCCCCGGATCATCCTCGACAGGGCCTGCGGATCGGTACGCTCCTCGCCGATGGCGATCGCCAGCGTGCCACCGGATGCCAGCGTGGCGGCGACGTCGAGGACCGAGGCGTCAAAGCTGAACGACGCGAACTGCAACGTCACCTCACCCGGACCGGCACCCAACACCGGACCCATCGCCTCCACCAGATTCGCCACACCCCGATGCGCCACCGCCACACCCTTCGGACGACCCGTCGACCCCGAGGTATAGATCACATACGCCAACTCATCAGGAGCGACGGCGATATCCGGGGCCGCGTCGGGCTCGGCCGCAATGGCCGCGCCGGTGTCCGCCATCCACTCGGCATCAATCACCACCGACGCACCGCTGTCGACCGTCATGAACTCGAGGCGGTCGGCGGGGTACTCCGGATCCAGCGGCACATACGCGCCACCGGCCTTCCACACCGCCAGCATCGACGTCACCATGTCGACGCCGCGCGGCAGCCGCAGGCCCACCCGAGACTCAGACCGGACACCCCGACGACGCAAGTAGCGGCCCAGCCGATTCGACCGGGCCTCCAACTCCCCATACGACAGGGCCTCCGCCCCACACCGCACCGCTGCCACATTCGGCGACCGAAGCGCGTGGGCCCGGAACCGCTCCACCACCGTCTCCAACCCGACCGCCCGCGCCGTGGCATTCCACTTCCCCACCACCAGCGCCCGCTCGCCAGCGTCGAGTACGTCGATCTCGCTCAGCCGCACCTGCGGATCCGCCGCCACCTGCTCCAGGACCCGTACGAGACGGTCACCAAGGGCCCGTACCGTCGACTCGTCGAAAAGATCCGCCGCGTACAGAATCCCGCCCCCGAGACCCGCTGGAGCGCCATCCGCTGCACGCCGCTCGCCCAGCGTCACGGAGAGGTCGAACCGCGCCGGCAACTCCGCCACGGGCGGGAGCGGGGTGACGCGTAGGCCGGGCAGCTGCCATTCGGCCTCGGGTATGTTCTGCAGCGCCAGCATCACCTGGAACAGCGGATTGCGGGACAGCGAGCGCGCCGGGTTCAACTCCTCCACCAGCCGCTCGAACGGCACATCCTGATGCGCGTACGCCGCCAGATCCGCCTCCCGCACCCGCCGCAACACCTCCGCGAACGACGGATCACCTTCCAGGTCCGCCCGCAGCACCAGCGTGTTCACGAAGAACCCCGACATCCCCTCCAGCTGCGCATCCCCGCGGCCCGCGATCCCCGTGCCCACGGGAATGTCGGACCCGGCGCCCATCCGCGACAGCAACACCGACAGCGCGGCATGCACGAGCATGAACATCGTCGCCCGGCCCCGGGCAGCCACCGCCACCAGCCGCCGGTGCGTGTCCGCCTCCACCGAGACCGGCACACTGCCGCCCTGGAAGGAGGGCTCCCCCCTGCGTGCGCGGTCCACCGGCAGGGCCAGCTCCGGCGGCGCGTCGGCCAGGGCGTCCTTCCAGTACGCCAGCTGCCCGCTGATCACACTCTCCGGATCACCGGGGTCACCCAGCGCCTCCCGCTGCCACAGCGCGTAATCCGCGTACTGCACCGGCAGCGCTTCCCAGCCCGGCGCCCGACCCGCACACCGCGCCTCGTACGCGACCCGCAGATCCCGCGCCAGCACCCCCATCGACCAGCCGTCCGAGGCGATGTGATGCACCACCAACAGCAGCACGGACTCCTCCGGTGCCACCGTCAACAACGACACCCGCCACGGCAGCTCCGTACTCAGATCGAAGCAGCGACCCGACACCGCCGCGAGTTGTTCCTCCAGTCGCTCCGCAGTGGCCTGCTCCACGTCCAGCGCGGGCCGTCCGGCAGCGCCCTCCAGCACTCGCTGCCACGGCTCACCATCCGCGTCGGGGAAGACGGTCCGCAGGCTCTCGTGCCGGTCGGCGACGTCGCCGAGCGCCGCCTTGAGCGCCTCCAGGTCGAGCGCACCCTCCAGCCGCAGCGCGAGCGGCAGGTTGTACGCCCCCGCCGCCTCCGAGTCGGCCTCGGCCAGCCGGTTCAGGAACCACATGCGGCGTTGTGCGTACGAGACCGGCACCTGGTCGGGGCGCGGCTGCGGCAGCAGCTCCAGCTGCTTGCGTTCGACGGCGCCGGCCAGCTGCCGCGCCAGCCCGGCGGGCGAGGGCGTGCCGAACAGGTCGCGGATGCTCACTTTCGCGTCCAGCACCGCGCGGATTCGGGCGACGAGCCTCATACCGAGCAGTGAGTCCCCGCCGAGCTCGAAGAAGCCGTCTTCCGGCCCCACCCGTTCCACACCCAGCACATCGGCGAACAGCTCGCAAAGGATCTCCTCCACCGGCGTGGATGGTGCTCGTCCGTGGCCGGCCGCGTACTCGGGTGTGGGCAGCGCGGTCTTGTCGACTTTGCCGTTGGGGGTGAGGGGCAGGGTGTCCAGGATCGTGACGGTGGCCGGGACCATGTGCTCGGGGAGGCGGGTGGCGGTGAACTCCCGTATGGCGGCGGGGTCCAGGGCCATCGCACACACGGCGTAGGCGGCGATGCGGTCGTCGCGGGCGATGACGGTGGCCTGGGCGACATCCGGGTGGGCGGTGAGGACGGATTCGATCTCGCCGAGTTCGATACGGAACCCGCGGATCTTGACCTGATCGTCGGCGCGGCCCTGGAAGTGCAGCAGCCCGTCGCCGCTCCATTTGGCGAGATCACCGGTGCGATACATGCGGGCGCCATCTGTGTACGGGCAGGCTATGAAGCGTTCCGCGGTGAGGTCCTGGCGGCCCAGGTAGCCGCGGGCCAAGCCCGGACCGGCCAGATACACCTCGCCGGTGGCACCGATCGGCACCGGGCGCAGGAAGTCATCCAGGACATAGACCTGGGTGTTGGGCAGCGGGCTGCCGATCGCCGGCGGCTCGTCATCGAAGGTGAAGTCGGCAGGAAGTTCCACGGCCGTGGTCATGACGGTCGCCTCGGTCGGACCGTAGGTGTTCCACAACCGGGCCTGGGCCCGCCACTTGGCGGCCAGATCGGCAGTCAGCCGCTCGGCACCCAGCACCCAGTTGCGTACGCCGGGCACGGTCTGCGGGTCCAGGACGCCGAGCAGGGAGGGCACCACGCTCGCCACCGTCACGCCACTGTCCCGGATCATCCTCGACAGGGCCTGCGGATCCGTGCGCTCCTCACCGGTGGCGATGGCCAGCGTGCCACCGGACGCCAGCGTCACGGCGACGTCGAGGACCGAGGCGTCGAAGCTGAACGACGCGAACTGCAACGTCACCTCACCCGGACCGGCACCCAACACCGGACCCATCGCCTCCACCAGATTCGCCACACCCCGATGCGCCACCGCCACACCCTTCGGACGACCCGTCGACCCCGAGGTATAGATCACATACGCCAACTCATCAGGAGCGACGGCGATATCCAGGGCCGCGTCGGGCTCGGCCGCAATGGCCGCGCCGGTGTCCGCCATCCACTCGGCATCAATCACCACCGACGCACCGCTGTCGACCGTCATAAACTCCAGCCGGTCAGTCGGGTATTCGGGATCCAGCGGCACATACGCGCCACCGGCCTTCCACACCGCCAGCATCGACACCACCATGTCCACACCCCGCGGCAACCGCAGACCCACCCGCGACTCCCGGCCAACACCGCGATCATGTAGATACCTAGCCAGCCGATTCGACCTGGCCTCCAACTCCCCATACGAAAGGGCCTCCGCCCCACACCGCACCGCTGCCGCCTCCGGGATCTGGACCGCCCACTCCCGGAAACGCTCAGGGACCGACAGTGACAGCACCGGCCGCGCCGTGGCATTCCACTCCCCCACCACCCGCGCCCGCTCACCAGCATCCAACAGCACGAGTTCACTCACCCGCACCCGCGGATCCACCACCACCTGCTCCAGCACCCGCACCAACCGGCCTACGATCGCGGCGACGTCCTCCCGCCCGAACAGCTCCTCCTGGTAGTCCAGCTTGAGATGCATCCGCTCCTCGGGCACCACGATCAGCGCGAGCGGATAGTGGGAGGCGTCCCGCACCGCCGGTGTGCGGCGGATTTCGAGGCGTTCCGGGGCGGGCTCCTCCTTCGGCGGGCTGGGGTAGTTCTCGTACACCACGATCGTGTCGAAGACGCCGCCCGGTCCGGCAAGCCGCTGCACCTCGGGCAGTCCGAGGTGCTGGTGCGCCATCAGCGCGGACTGGCGTTTTTGCAGGTCGGCGAGGAGTTGGGTGACCGGTTGGGCGGCCTCGAGGCGTACCCGCACGGGGAGGGTGTTCATGAAGAGGCCGACCATGGACTCCACGCCGGGCAGTTCCGCGGGCCGCCCGGCGGCGGTCGCGCCGAACACCACATCCGTGCGGCCGGCCAGCTGCCCAAGGACCAGCGCCCAGGCCGCCTGGATCACGGTGTTGAGGGTCACGCCCTGGCCGCGGGCCAGCCGGGTGAGGTCCTGGGTCAGCTCGGCCGAGAGGTCGGTGATGAGGTTCGCCGGCTCGCCGGGACGCCTGCCCGGGTCGACCGGGGCGACCAGCGTCGGCTCATCGGCGCCGGCGAGTTCCGCCTGCCAGGCCGCCCGCGCGGCGGGCTTGTCCTGGCGCTGCAGCCAGGCCAGGTAGTCCCGGTACGAGGTGGCCCTGGGCAGTCCGCATGAGTCGCCGCCAGCCGCGTAAATGGCCGCCAGTTCGCCGAAGAGTACGGGCAGCGACCAGCCGTCCATGAGGACGTGGTGGCTGGTCAGCACGAGCCGGTGGCGGTCTTCGGCGAGGCGGATGAGGAGCAGTCGCAGCAGCGGCGGCGTCGCCGGGTCGAAGCGCTCCCGCAGTTCCGCCGCGCACCGCCGCTCGGCCTCGGCGGCAGCGTCGGCTTCCGCAAGACCGCTGACGTCCGCGTGCTGCCAGGGCAAGGTCACCTCGCGGGCGATGACCTGCACCGGTTCGCCTGAGCTCCGCCGCCGGAAGCTCGCCCGCAGCGCGGCGTGCCGGTCCAGCAGCGCCGCCCAGGAGGCGTGTAGCACGTCGGCGTCCAGGGGCCCGATCAGGTCGACGCCGCGCTGCCCCTGGTACACATCGGCGCCCTGGTCGTCGAACGAAGCGTGGAACAGCAGCCCTTCCTGCAACGGCGACAGCGGCCAAACGTCCTCGACACGGGCTCGGGCCATCGGGTTTTCTCCTCACAGTTGCCTGGGTCGAGTGACTTACGCGCGGTCGTCGGCGAATGCGGACTCGAGATCGTCGACCTCGTCCTGGGCGAGGTCGAGCAGGGGGAAGTCGGAGGGGGTGTGGCCGCCGGCGGCCGGGTCGGCCGTGGTGTGGGCGGCCAGTCCCGCCAGCAGATCCAGCCAGCCGAGCCCCAGCCGGTCGGCGTCGGCCGCGTCCAGCAGCCCGCCGGGCCAGGCCAGCGACAGCGCCAGCTCCGGTCCGCTCGGGGTGTCCTGGACCAGGGCGCCGGCCTCCAGTGCGTGCCGCGCCGGCATACCCGGCTCGGCCGCGCCGCCCAGCGCCGACTCGCCGGCCAGCTCCCAGGCGGCGGGCGGTCCGCTGGAGTCGCCGGCGGGGAAGCGGCCAAGGTAGTTGAAGCCGATCTGGGGGGCGGGCAGCCCGGCGAGTACGGGTGCGGTCTCGGGGTTCAGGTAGCGCAGCAGCTCAAAGCCGAGCCCGTCCCCGGACGCGGCCTTGGCCTGCTCCTTCACCGCCTTGAGCAGAGTGCCGGCGGCCGGGCCGCCCGCCCGCGCCTGGGCCGGGCCGGTGCTGCCGACGCGCAGCCGGACGGGGCGCGTACTGGCGAACCAGCCCACGGTCCGCGACAGATCGACGGTGTCGTGCAACTGCTCCCGGCCGTGCCCCTCGACATCGACCAGCACGCCGGCACCGAACTCCGGCCGCCACTGCGCCACCGCGCCCGCCAGTGCCGCCAGCAGCACCTCGTGCACACCGCAGTGGAAGACGGCCGGGGTGCGGGAGACGAGCGTCTCGGCTGCGGCGGCGGGCACCAGCCAGCGGCGCCGGACCGTGGTCCGCTCGGTGTCCTGCTCGGGGTCCAGCGGTCGACGTCCCAGCAGCGGCTCGCCGGCGGCCAGGAGCTGCTTCCAGGCCGGGAGTTCCGCCGTCCGGTGCTCGCTGATCGCCTCGGCGGCCAACAGCTGCGACCAACGGCGGAACGACGTACCCACCGGGTCAAGGACCGGCTCCCGGCCAGCGACCGCCGCCTCGCAGGCGGCCCGCAGATCCGGCAGCAGAACCCGCCACGACACCCCGTCCACGGCGAGGTGATGCACGACGACCAGCAGGCGGCCCACCCGCTCGGATCCGGCGTCGAGCCACACCACCTGCGCCATCACCCCAGCACCCGGATCCAGCCGGCCGACGGCCGCCTCGGCCTGAGCGGCCACCAGCGCATCCAGCGCCCCCACCGGCACGTTTGCCGCGTCCACACGTGATATGAGCGCCGGCACGTCGATCGCGCCCGGCTCCGGCACCACCAGCTTCGCCTCGGCGGCCAGGGGCCGTGCCCGGAGGATGTCGTGCGCGTCCAGTAGCGCGGCCACGCCGACGGTGAGCGCCTGAAGACCCAGCTTCGGGGGCGCACCGACGACCATCCACTGCGCGAAGCCCGGTCGCGTGACCGACTCCCCGAGCGACCGCATCACCGGCGTGAAGGCGACCTCACCCACCCCGGACACGTCCACCGCCGATGCCTCGCTGTCCGCCGCGGCGACGACTCGCGCCAGACCGGCCGGAGTGCGCTCCTCGAACACCTGCCGCGGCGACACCACCCAGCCCGCACGGCGCACTCGTGACGCCAGCTGCATCGACATGATCGAATCGCCACCGAGCTGGAAGAAGTCGTCATCCACCCCGACCACGCCCGCGCCCAACACCTCGGCGAACAAAGTGCACAGGAGTTCCTCCACCGGCGACGACGGCGCCCGGCTCGACTCACGCACGACATCGGGCGCGGGCAACGCCGCCTTGTCGACCTTGCCGTTGGGGGTGAGGGGCAGGGTGTCCAGGATCGTGACGGTGGCCGGGACCATGTGCTCGGGGAGACGGGTAGCGGTGAACTCCCTGATGGCGGCGGGGTCCAGGACGGTCGCACACACGGCGTAGGCGGCGAGACGGTCGTCGCGGGCGATGACGGTGGCCTGGGTGACATCCGGGTGGGCGGTGAGGACGGATTCGATCTCGCCGAGTTCGATGCGGAACCCGCGGATCTTGACCTGCTCGTCGGCGCGGCCCTGGAAGTGCAGCAGCCCGTCGCCGCTCCATTTGGCGAGATCACCGGTGCGATACATGCGGGCGCCCTCGGCGTACGGGCAGGCTATGAAACGTTCCGCGGTCAGCTCCCGGCGGCCCAGATAGCCGCGGGCCAAGCCCGGACCGGCCAGATACACCTCGCCGACTACACCCGGCGGCACCGGACGCAGGAAACCGTCCAGGACGTACACCTGGGTGTTGGGCAGCGGAATCCCGATCGCCGGGGGCTGATCGTCCGGCGTGATGCCCTCCTCGAGCGCCACAGCCGTGGTCATGACGGTCGACTCGGTCGGACCGTAGGTGTTCCACAACCGGGCCTGCGCACGCCACTTGGCAGCCAGATCGGCGGTCAGCCGCTCGGCACCCAGCACCCAGTTGCGTACGCCGGGCACGGTCTGCGGATCCAGGACGCCGAGCAGCGAGGGCACCACGCTCGCCACCGTCACCCCGGCCGTACGGATCATCTCCACCAGCGCCTGCGGATCCGTGCGCTCCTCGCCAGTGGCGATCGCCAGCGTCCCGCCGGACGCCAGCGTGGCGGCCACGTCGAGGACCGAGGCGTCGAAGCTGAACGACGCGAACTGCAACGTCACCTCACCCGGACCGGCACCCAACACCGGACCCATCGCCTCCACCAGATTCACCACACCCCGATGCGCCACCGCCACACCCTTCGGACGACCCGTCGACCCCGAGGTATAGATCACATACGCCAACTCATCAGGATCCAGTGCGACATCAAGGGCTGCATTCGACTCTGCCGCAATGACGTTCCCGGCCTCCGCGAACCAGCCAGCATCGATCACCATGGACGCACCGCTGTCGACCGTCATGAACTCCAGCCGCTCGACCGGGTACTCCGGATCCAGCGGCACATACGCGCCACCGGCCTTCCACACCGCCAGCATCGAGACGATCATGTCGACACCGCGGGGCAACCGCAGACCCACCCGCAACTCCCGGCCAACACCGCGATCATGTAGATACCTAGCCAGCCGATTCGACCTGACCTCCAACTCCCCATACGAAAGGGCCTCCGCCCCACACCGCACCGCCACCACATTCGGCGACCGAAGCGCGTGGGCCCGGAACCGCTCCACCACCATGTCCGACCCGACCGCCCGCGCCGTGGCATTCCACTCCCCCACCACCAGCGCCCGCTCACCCGCATCCAACAGCTCGATCTCGCCCACCCGCACCCGCGGATCCGCCGCCACCTGCTCCAGCACCCGCACCAACCGGCCTACGATCCGCTCGGCCTCCCGCTGGTCGAAGAGATCGGGCCGGTAAGCCAGCTCGATCCGCAGCCGGTCGTGCGGGGTGACCCCCACAGTGAGGGGATAGTTCGTGGCCTGGCGGGTCTCGCCGCCGGAGATGGTGTAGGTCTCGGTGCGGCCTCGCCGCGGTTCCTGGACCCTGGGAAAGCTCTCGTACACGACCAGCGTGTCGAAGCCCGCGCCCAGTCCGGCCGCGCGCTGGATCTCCGCCAGGCCGAGGTGCTGGTGTGCCATCAGCTCCGACTGGCGCTGCTGCAGTCCGGTGAGCAGTTCCAGCACCGGCAGTTCGGGCCGTAGGCGGACTCGTACCGGCAGGGTGTTGATGAGCAGTCCGACCATGGACTCCGCCCCGGGCAGCTCCGCCGGCCGACCCGCCACGGTGGCGCCGAAGACCACATCGCGGCGGCGTGCCAGCCGCGCGAGCACCAGTGCCCAGGCACCCTGCACCACCGTGTTCACGGTCAGGCCGTGGGTGCGGGCCAGCTCCGTGAGAGCCCGGGTGGCGGGCTCGGAGAGGTCGAGGCAGCACTCCTGCGGCAGGACCGCGGTCCTCTTCGGGTCGGCGGCCGCTACCAGCGTCGGTTCTTCGGCGCTGGCCAGTTCGGCCTGCCAGGCGGCCCGTGCCGCCGCCTTGTCCTGGCGGTTCAGCCATGCCAGGTAGTCCCGGTAGCCGGCCACCGGGGGCAGCGTCCGGCTGTCGCCGCCGGCCGCGTACACCGCGGCCAGCTCGTCGAGCAGCACCGGCATCGACCAGCCGTCCATCAGGATGTGGTGGGTCGTCAGCACCAGCTGGTGCCGTTGGTCGGCGAGCCGGATCAGCAGCAGCCGTAGCAGCGGCGCGGCCGCCAGGTCCAGCCGCTTCGCGTGCTCCTGCGCGGCGAGTTCAGCTGCCCTGGCCGTCCGCTCCGCCTCCGCCAGGCCGGACAGGTCCGTCTCCCGCCAGGGCAGTCGCACCGTACGGGCAACGAGCTGGACCGGTGCTCCTGACTTGCGCTCGTGGAAGCTCGCCCGCAGTGCCGCGTGCCGGTCCAGAAGTGCCTGCCAGGAGGCCCGGAAGCGGGCCGGGTTCAGCGGCCCGGTTATCGAGATCACCGTCTGCAGGGCATAGATGTCCGGGCCTTCGCCGTCGAAGGAGGCGTGGAAGAGCAGCCCTTCCTGCAGCGGAGAGAGCGGCCAGACTTCGGCGAGGGAGTTTCCCTTGGCACCGGTGGAGGCCGGCGAAGTGGTCGAGGTAGGCGAAGTGGGCGTCTTCACAGCGGGTTCTCTCCTTCGCGTTCTGCCGCCAGCGCTTCGAACTCCTCGACCTCGTCCTGGGCGAGCTCGATCAGGGGGAAGTCGGAGGGAGTGTGGCCCCCAGCGGCGGGGTCGCCGTCCGTGTGCGCGGCGAGTCCGGTGAGGACGTCCAGCCACTGGCGGCCGAGTGCCGCGCCCTGCGCGTGGTCCAGCAGGCCGCCTGGCCAGGCCAGCGACAGGGTCAGTTCAGGTCCGTGCGGGGTGTCCTGGACAATCGCGCCGGCTGCCAGCGCGTGGGCGGCCGAGGCCTGCGGGTCGGCGGCACCGCCCGGACCCGTTTCGTCAGCCGACTCCCAGGCGCCCGGTTCGCCGGAGTTGGCCCCGGCGGGGAACCGGCCCAGGTAGTTGAAGCCGATCTGCGGTGCCGGCAGCGCGGCCAGCTCCGGTGCGGTGCGCGCGTTCAGATGGCGCAGCAGCCCGTAGCCGAGGCCGTCGCCCGGAACCCGCTGGAGCTGTTCCTTGACCGCCTTCAGCAGGGCGCCGGCGGCCGGGCCACCGGAGAGCGCGTCGGCAAGGTCCACGCCTGAGGACGCCACCCAGACCGGATGCACGCCGGTGAACCAGCCCACGGTGCGCGACAGATCCACCCCGTCGGCCAGTGCCTCCCGGCCATGGCCCTCGATATCGACCAGCACCCCGGCACCGAACTCCGGCCGCCACTGCGCCACCGCACCGGCCAGCGCCGCCAGCAGCACCTCATGCACACCACAGTGGAAGACGGCCGGAGTGCGGGAGACAAGCGTCTCGGCCGCGGCGGCGGGCACCACCCACTCCGCGCGGCGCAGACCCGCCACCGTGTCCCGTACCGGATCCAGCTCTCGCCCGCCCAACAGCGGCCCATCTGCAGTCAACAGCTCCTCCCAGACCGGGAGTTCCGCCACCCGGTGCTCGCTGATCGCCTCGGCGGCCAACAGCTGCGACCAACGGCGGAACGACGTACCCACCGGGTCAAGGACCGGCTCCCGGCCCGCGGCCGCCGCCTCGCAGGCAGCCCGCAGATCCGGCAGCAGAACCCGCCACGACACCCCGTCCACCGCGAGATGATGCACAACGACCAACAGGCGGCCCACGGCATCCGGTCCGGCGTCGAGCCACACCACCTGCGCCATCACCCCAGCACCCGGATCCAGCCGTTCGACGGCCGCCCGCGCCTGCGCCCGGACCAGCTCGCTCAGCTCCGAGTCATCGATACCGGTGCCGTCGACGCGGGATACGAGCGCCGACACGTCGGTCGCGCCCGGCTCCGGCACCACCAGCTTCGCCTCGGCGGCCACCAGCCGGGCGCGGAGCATGTCGTGCGCGTTCAGCAGCGCGGCCACGCCGGCGGTCAGCGCCTGAAGACCCAGCTTCGGGGGCGCACCGACGACCATCCACTGCGCGAAGCCCGGTCGCGTGACCGACTCCCCGAGCGACCGCATCACCGGCGTGAAGGCGACCTCACCCACCCCGGACACGTCCACCGCTGTCGCCCCGCCATCCGCCGCGGCGACGACTCGCGCCAGACCGGCCGGGGTTCGCTCCTCGAACACCTGCCGCGGCGACACCACCCAGCCCGCACGGCGCACTCGTGACGCCAACTGCATCGACATGATCGAATCGCCACCGAGCTGGAAGAAGTCGTCATCCACCCCGACCACGCCCGCGCCCAACACCTCGGCGAACAAAGTGCACAGGAGTTCCTCCACCGGCGACGACGGCGCCCGGCTCGACTCACGCACGACATCAGGCGCGGGCAACGCCGCCTTGTCGACCTTGCCGTTGGGCGTGAGCGGCAACGCGTCCAACACCACCACGGCCGGGACCATGTACTCAGGCAGCCGGGCGGCCGCGGACTCCCTGACGGCGGTGCCGTCCAGTTCCGCGCCCGCCGTACGGACGACGTACCCGACCAACCGCTCGCCGTTCGCCACAACCAGCGCCTGAGCCACCCCCGGATGCGATGCAAGGGCCGACTCCACCTCGCCCGGCTCGATGCGGAAGCCGCGGATCTTCAGCTGCTCGTCCGCCCGCCCCTGGAAGAGCAGTTCGCCGTCGGAGGTCCACTGCGCCCGGTCGCCCGACCGGTACATCCGCCCGCCTTCGACGTACGGGCAGGCCACGAACCGCTCCGCCGTCAGCCCCGGCCGCCCGGCGTAGCCGCGGGCCAGGCCCGGACCGGCCAAGTACAGCTCGCCCGTGACGCCGGCGGGCACCGGCTGCAGGAAGCCGTCGAGCACAAAGGCCCGGGTGTTCGTCATCGGGCGCCCGATCGGCACGGTGCCGACGCCCGACGTCGTCAGCGGTCGGCTCATGGCCGCGCAGACCGTCGTCTCCGTCGGACCGTAGGCGTTCACCAGTCGCCGCCCGGAGGACCAGCGGTCAGCCACCGCCGGCGGGCAGGCCTCGCCGGCCACCGTCACGGTCTGCACCGTGTCCGGCAGCCACTCCGCCACCGCGAGCAGGCTGGGCGGCAGCGTTACGTGCGTGGTCCTGGTCCGTGCAAGGGCATCGGCCACCGGCGCCTGCGGCGGCAGCTGTGCCGCGCCGGCCACCACCAGCGTCGCGCCGGACAGCAGCGCCATGCACAGCTCGGAGACAGCGGCGTCGAAGCTCAGCGAGGCGAACTGCAGCACCCGGGCGTCCGGGTGTACGGCGAACCGCTCGATCTGCGCCTGCGCCAGGTTCGCCAGCCCCACGTGCGAGACCACCACGCCCTTGGCAATGCCGGTGGAGCCCGAGGTGTAAATGACATAGGCCGCGTGCTCCGGCCGCAGCGGCGCTCGGCGCTCCGCGTCCGCGATCGCACCGGGCGCACCCGCCGCCACCGCCGCGGCCACGGCGGGCTCGTCCCACGCCAGGGCCCGGTCCGCGAACTCGTCCGGCAACGCGCCGCGCACTGCGGTGGAGCACAGCACCAGCGCCGGATCGGCGTCCCGCAGCATGAATTCCAGCCGCTGCTGCGGATACGCCGGGTCCACCGGTACGAAGACGCCGCCCGCCATCGACACCGCCAGCAGCGCCACCACCGCCGGCACCGTGCGCTCCGCCAGCAGCGCCACCCGGACCTCCGGCCCGACGCCGGCGGCGATCAGCCAGCGGGCCAGCCGGCCGGCGTCGTCCTGCAGCTCGCGGTAGGTCATGGTCCGCTCGTCCGGGTGTGACAGAGCCCGTTCGTCCGGGTGTAACAGAGCCCGCTCGTCCCCGCGCGGCAGGGCCGGCTCATCCAGTACGGAGCTGAGCGCCGCCGCGTCCGGGGTCCGCCGCACCTGGCGGGCGAACAGCTCGGGCAGCGGGGCGGCCGTCACCGGCGCAGCAGGGGCAGTGTCGTTCCACTCCTCCAGCACTCGTGCCCGCCCGGCCGCGCCGAGGACGCCGATCCGGCCCACCGGCACGGTGGCGTCGGCGGCCAGTTGCTCCAGCACCCGCAGCAGGCAGGCCAGGTTCTCCGCCGCCCAGTCGCGGGTGCACAGGTCCGGCCGGTAGACCACCTCTCCTGCCAGCCGGTCGCCGGGCGCCATGATGAGGGCGAGGGAGTAGTGGCTCGCGTCCTGCGACTTGCCGTCCGGCCGCAGCGAGAGGCCGCCCGCCGGACAGGCGTCGGCGGCGGAGCGCGGGTAGTTCTCATAGACCACCAGCGTGTCGAACTCCGCACCGGACCCGGCGATTTTCTGGATCTCTGCCAGGCCCAGGTGCTGGTGCCCCATCAGGGCGGCCTGGCGCCGCTGCAGGTCCGCGAGCAGGTCCAGGGCCGACTGCGCGGGGTCCAGGCTGGCCCGTACCGGGAGGGTGTTGATGAACAGCCCGACCGAGGCGTCCGCGCCCGGCACGTCGGCGGGCCGGCCGGCCACCGTGCTGCCGAACACCACGTCGTTGCGCCCGATGAGCCGGGCGAGCAGCAGCGCCCAGGCACCCTGCACGATCGTGTTCATCGTCAGGCCGTGGGTGCGGGCGAGTTCGGTGAGGTCACGGGTCAGTTCGGCGGAGCACTCGAACTCCAGCGGGATCGGGCGGGCCGTCGCGCCCGACCGGCCGGGCGCGACTCGGGAGGGCTCATCGGCGCCGGCCAGCTCCGCCCGCCAGGCGGCCCGCGCGGCCGGCCGGTCCTGTCGGCCCAGCCAGGCCAGATACTCCCGGTAGGACGTCGCAGGCGGCAGCGCCGCCCGCCGCTCGCCGGCTGCCGCCTCGTACAACGCGGACAGCTCGTCGAAGAGGACCGGCAGCGACCAGCCGTCGACCACGACGTGATGAGTGGTCACCACCATGCGGTGCCGCCGCTCGCCGAGCCGGATCAGCAGTACACGCAGCAGCGGCGCCCTGGTCAGGTCGAACCGCTCCGCCATCTCCGCCGCGCACAGCCGGCCGATCTCCGCGCGCGCCTGCGCCTCCGGCAGGCCGCACACATCGGCCACGCGCCACGGCAGTGTGACGGCGTCGGTGATGACCTGCACCGCTGTCTCGTCGGAGGCACCCTGGTGAAAACTCGCCCGCAGGATGGGGTGCCGGTCAAGCACGTCCTGCCAGGCCCCGCGCAGCCGTGCCGCGTCCAGCGGACCGTCGAGCAGCAGGGCACGCTGTCCCGCATAGACGTCGGGCCCGTGGTCGTCAAAGGCGGCGTGGAAGAGCAGCCCTTCCTGCAGCGGGGACAGCGGCCACACGTCGGCCAGGTCCGGGACCGCCAGCTCCAGCTCCTGTACGCCGCGCTGGGTCAGGGGCAGTTGGAGCAGGGGGAAGTCGGCGGGGGTGTGGCCGCCGGCCGCCGGGTCGCTGGCGGTGTGTTCGGCGAGTCCGGTGAGCAGCGCCAGCCACTGGCGTCCGAGCTCGGCGGCCTCGGCGTCGTCGAGCAGGCCGCCTGCCCAGGCCAGGGAGAGCGTCAGCTCGGGCCCGTGCGCGGTGTCCTGAACAACCGCGCCCGCGTCCAGCGCGTGGGCGGCCGGAGCCTGCGGGTCGGCGGCACCGCCCGGACCGGACTCACCGGCGGGCTCCCAGGCCGCCGCTTCGCCCTCGCCGGAGTTGGGCCCGGCGGGGAAGCGGCCGAGGTAGTTGAAGCCGATCTGCGGTACGGGCAGCGCGGCGAGGGCCGGCGCGGTCTCGGGGTTGAGGTAGCGCAGGAGCTGGTAGCCGAGGCCGTCGCCGGCCTTGGCCCAGGTCTGCTCCTTGACCGCCTTCAGCAGGGCGCCGGCGGCCGGGCCACCGGAGAGCGCGTCGGCAAGGTCCACGCCTGAGGACGCCACCCAGACCGGATGCACGCCGGTGAACCAGCCCACGGTGCGCGACAGATCCACCCCGTCGGCCAGTGCCTCCCGGCCATGGCCCTCGATATCGACCAGCACCCCGGCACCGAACTCCGGCCGCCACTGCGCCACCGCACCGGCCAGCGCCGCCAGCAGCACCTCATGCACACCACAGTGGAAGACGGCCGGAGTGCGGGAGACAAGCGTCTCGGCCGCGGCGGCGGGCACCACCCACTCCGCGCGGCGCAGACCCGCCACCGTGTCCCGTACCGGATCCAGCTCTCGCCCGCCCAACAGCGGCCCATCTGCAGTCAACAGCTCCTCCCAGACCGGGAGTTCCGCCACCCGGTGCTCGCTGATCGCCTCGGCCGCCAACAGCTGCGACCAACGGCGGAACGACGTACCCACCGGGTCAAGGACCGGCTCCCGGCCCGCGGCCGCCGCCTCGCAGGCAGCCCGCAGATCCGGCAGCAGAACCCGCCACGACACCCCGTCCACCGCGAGATGATGCACGACGATCACCAGTCGGCCCACGGCATCCGGTCCGGCGTCGAGCCACACCACCTGCGCCATCACCCCAGCACCCGGATCCAGCCGTTCGACGGCCGCCCGCGCCTGCGCCCGGACCAGCTCGCTCAGCTCCGAGTCATCGATACCGGTGCCGTCGACGCGGGATACGAGCGCCGACACGTCGGTCGCGCCCGGCTCCGGCACCACCAGCTTCGCCTCGGCGGCCACCAGCCGGGCGCGGAGCATGTCGTGCGCGTTCAGCAGCGCGGCCACGCCGGCGGTCAGCGCCTGAAGACCCAGCTTCGGGGGCGCACCGACGACCATCCACTGCGCGGCCCCGGCGCCGGCCGCGGACACACCGAGCGACCACATCACCGGGGTGAAGGCGATCTCCCCCACGCCGGACGCGTCCGGCCCGGCTCCGGCCGCCGACACCGCCGAACGGTCCGGCTCCACGACCCGCGCCAGACCGGCCGGAGTGCGCTCCTCGAACACCTGCCGCGGCGACACCACCCAGCCCGCACGCCGGGCTTGGGAGGCCAGCTGCATCGACATGATCGAGTCGCCGCCGAGCTCGAAGAACGAGTCGTCCATCGCTACGCGGTCGATCCCCAGAACCTGGGCGAAGAGGGTGCAGAGGATCTCCTCGACGGGGGTGGATGGTGCTCGTCCGTGGCCGGTGGCGGTTTCGGGGATTGGGAGGGCGGTCTTGTCGACTTTGCCGTTGGGGGTGAGGGGCAGGGTGTCCAGGATCGTGATGGTGGCCGGGACCATGTGGCCGGGGAGGCGGGTGGCGGTGAACTCCCGTATGGCGGCGGGGTCCAGGGCGGTCGCACACACGGCGTAGGCGGCAAGGCGGTCGTCACGGGCGATGACGGTGGCCTGGGTGATGTCGGGGTGGGCGGTGAGGACGGATTCGATCTCGCCGAGTTCGATACGGAACCCGCGGATCTTGACCTGTTCATCGGCGCGGCCCTGGAAGTGCAGCAGCCCGTCGCCGCTCCATTTGGCGAGGTCGCCGGTGCGGTACATGCGGGCGCCATCTGTGTACGGGCAGGCTATGAAGCGTTCCGCGGTCAGGTCCTGGCGGCCCAGATAGCCGCGGGCCAAGCCCGGACCGGCCAGATACACCTCGCCGACTACACCCGGCGGCACCGGGCGCAGGAAGTCATCCAGGACATAGACCTGGGTGTTGGACAGCGGAATGCCGATCGCCGGGGGCTGATCGTCCGGTGTAATGCCCTCCTCGAGCGCCACAGCCGTGGTCATGACGGTCGACTCGGTCGGACCGTAGGTGTTCCACAACCGGGCCTGCGCACGCCACTTGGCGGCCAGATCCGCGGTCAGCCGCTCGGCACCCAGCACCCAATTGCGTACGCCGGGCACGGTCTGCGGGTCCAGGACGCCGAGCAGGGAGGGCACCACGCTCGCGACCGTCACGCCACTGTCCCGGATCATCCTCGACAGGGCCTGCGGATCCGTGCGCTCCTCGCCGGTGGCGATCGCCAGCGTGCCACCGGACGCCAGCGTCACGGCGACGTCGAGGACCGAGGCGTCGAAGCTGAACGACGCGAACTGCAACGTCACCTCACCCGGACCGGCACCCAACACCGGACCCATCGCCTCCACCAGATTCACCACACCCCGATGCGCCACCGCCACACCCTTCGGACGACCCGTCGACCCCGAGGTGTAGATCACATACGCCAACTCATCAGGAGCGACGGCGATATCCGGGGCCGCGTCGGGCTCGGCCGCAATGGCCGCGCCGGTGTCCGCCATCCACTCGGCATCGATCACCACCGACGCACCACTGTCGACCGTCATGAACTCCAGCCGGTCAGTCGGGTACTCCGGATCCAATGGCACATACGCGCCACCGGCCTTCCACACCGCCAGCATCGACGTCATCATGTCGACGCCGCGCGGCAGCCGCAGGCCCACCCGCGACTCCCGGCCAACACCGCGATCATGTAGATACCTAGCCAGTCGATTCGACCTGGCATCCAGCTCCCCGTACGAGACGGACTCCGCCCCACACCGCACCGCGACGGCCTCCGGAACCCGAACCACCTGCGCCCGGAACCGTTCCACCACCATGTCCGACCCGACCGGCCGCGCCGTGGCATTCCACTCCCCCACCACCAGCGCCCGCTCACCAGCATCCAACAGCTCGATCTCGCCCACCCGCACCCGCGGATCCGCCGCCACCTGCTCCAGCACCCGCACCAACCGGCCTACGATCCGCTCCGCGTCGCGCTGGTCGAACAGGTCGTGGCGATAGTCGAGCCGAAGCTTCAGTTCGGACGCGTCCACCCCCAGCGCCAGTGCGAAGTTCGTCGACTCCCGCATTCCCGCGCCCGTCAGCCGGACGGAGTCGAGGGTGGCTGGGACCTCCGGGTCACCGGGGAAGTTCTCGAATGCCAGCAGCGTGTCGAAGCCCGCGCCCGGACCCGCCAGCCGCTGGATCTCCGTAAGGCCCAGATGCTGGTGATCCAGCAGTGCGGACTGCTCAGCCTGCAGGTCGGCGAGGAACTCGGCGACCGTGCGCGCCGGATCGAAGCGCACCCGTACCGGGATGGTGTTGATGAACAGCCCCAGCATGTCCTCCATGCCCGGCAGCTCGGCCGGCCGTCCTGCGACCGTCGCTCCGAACACCACGTCCCGGCGGCCCGTCATGCCTCCGACCAGCAGCGCCCAGACAGTCTGCAGAACGGTGTTCAGGGTGACGTCCGCCTCGCGGGCCAGACGCGTCAGCTCTTGAGCGAGCGGCGGGGGCAACTCGGCGCCGACGTACGCGGTCTCGCCGGGCGATTGGGCCGGGTCAGCAGGGGCGACCAGGGTCGGTTCCGCGGTCCCGGACAGCGTCCGGCTCCAGGCCAACCGTGCGGCGTCTTTGTCCTGTCGCGCCAGCCAGTACAGATACTCCCGGTACGGGGTAATCGCGGGCAGTCCCGCGCCGCTGCCGCCGGCCGCATAGGCGCCCCACACCTCCCGCAGCAGGATCGGCAGCGACCACCCGTCCAGCACCAGGTGGTGCATGGTGATCACCAGCCGGTAGCGGTCCTGGCCCATTCTGATCAGCAGCACTTTCAGCAAGGGTGGCGTCCCCAGCTCGAATCGCTGTGCGCGCTCCTCGACCGCGATTCGCTCCGACAGCGCCCAGGCCGCCTGCTGCGGCTGCTCCGTCAGGTCTACCTCGCGCCAGGGCAGCCGCACACCCTCGACGACAACCTGCAGCGGCTGCTCGATACCTGCCACCTGCCGGAAACCGGCACGCAAGCTGTCGTGCCGATCAAGCACCGCCTGCCAAGACGCCCGCAACACACCTGCGTCGAGCCGCCCCTCCAAGTCCAGGACCAGTTGCTCCACATACACATCCGTGCCCTGCTGATCAAACAGCGCGTGAAACAACAGCCCTTCCTGCAACGGCGATACAGGCAACACCTCCACCAGCCCCGAAACCGCCGCCTCCAACTCCTCCACCTGCGACTGCCCCAACGCCACCAACGGGAAGTCCGACGGCGTATGACCGCCACCCCCCGACGCCACATGAGCCTCAAACCCGGCCAGCATCTCCACCCAGCCATCAACCAGAGACTGCGCCGCCTCCACGCCCAACAACCGCCCCGGCCACGCCAACGTCAACGTCAGCTCCGGCCCCTCGGCCAGATCATGGACCGCGCCCATGAACTCCAGGGCGTGCAACACCGGGAAGTCGCCGCCGACCCCGGCGCCGAGGTCGTCGTCGAGCAGCTGCCAGTCGCCCGAGTGGCTGCTGAAGCGGCCCAGGTAGTTGAAGCCGACCTGCGCGGCCGGCAACCCGGCCAGCTCCACCGCCGTATCCGCATTCAAATACCGGAGCAGGCCATAACCCAGCCCGTCCCCGGGCACACCCCTCACCTGCTCCTTGACCCGCTTGACGACCTCCCCCGCAGCTGCCTGGCCGGCCCGTATCGCGCCACCATCAACCACGCCCGGATCCAGCCGGACCGGATACACACCCGTGAACCAGCCCACCGTCCGCGACAGATCCACCCCCTCACCCAACGGCTCCCGCCCATGCCGCTCAATATCGACCAACACCCCGCAGCCACCCTCAGGCCGCCACTCCCCTATCGCCGCCGCCAACCCCGCCACCAGCACCTCATCAACCCTGGCACCGAACGCCGCCGGCACCCCGGTCAACAACGCCGACGTCACCGACACCGGCACCCGCACCGACACCCGCCGCACCGACGACTCGACATCCCGCACCGGATCCAGCGCCAACGCCCTCAGCACCAGGTCAGAACCTGTCAACAACGCGGCCCACGCCTCCAGCTCCGCCAACCGCCCCGCACTCCCGGCCTGCACCTCAAGCTCCCGCACCCAATGCCGGAACGACGTCACCACCGGCGCCAACACAGGCTCACGACCCGCAGCCAACGCCGCACACGCCTCCACCAGATCCGGCAGCAACACCCGCCACGACACCGTATCCACCACCAAGTGATGAATCACCAGCAAGAGTTGGCCCGGCGCATCCACTCCGGCGTCGAACCACACCGCGCCGAGCATGAGACCGGCGGCCGGATCCAACCGGCCCACCGCCGCCCGCGCCTCCGCATCCACATCCACATCCACATCCGCGCCAGCCGCATCCACCCGACGCACCCACACCCACCCCGGCTCCGCCTCCGGCACCTCGAGCCGCGCCTCCGCGCCCGGCACCAACCGCGCCCGCAGCACGTCATGCCGCGCCACCAGCGCCTGCACCGCCCGCGCGAGCACCTCGAAGTCCAGTCCGGCCGGCGTCCGCACCCAGCTGGACTGCACGACCTCATGAAGTCGTTCCGGACCGACGCGTTCGATCAGCTCATGCATCACCGGAGTCAGCGGCACCGCACCCACACCGGACTCCCCGCCCGGCACCACACCACCGCTGTCCAGCGCCCCCGCAACCCGCGCCAGACCGACCGGAGTCCGCAGCTCGAACACCTGCCGGGAGGAGATCGCAAGACGTGCCCGCCGCGCGGCCGAGACCAGCAGCATCGACAGGATCGAATCCCCGCCCAAGGCAAAGAAGTCGCCGTCGGCACCGACCTCCCCCACGCACAGGACCTCGGCGAAGAGCCCGCACAGCAGCGCCTCCACGGGCGTCGCCGGCGCGCGGCCCGCACCAGCCGTCGCATCGACGGCGGGTAGCGCGGCCTTGTCCACCTTGCCGTTGGGGGTGAGCGGCAGCGCGTCCAGCACCGTCACGATCGCCGGGACCATGTAAGCGGGGAGGCGGTGGGCGGCGAATTCCCGTATTGCGGTCGCGTCGGCCGCGCCCCGCGCGCCAGGCGTCACGTAGGCGGCGATACGGTCCGCACGCACCACGACCGCCGCCTGGGCGACCTCCGGATGCGCCGCGATCACCGACTCGACCTCGCCCGGCTCGACTCGGAAGCCGCGGATCTTCACCTGCGTGTCCGCGCGGCCCTCGAAGTGCAGGAGCCCGTCGTCGCTCCACCTCGCCAGGTCGCCGCTGCGATACATGCGCCCGCCCTCGGCGTACGGGCAGGCCACGAAGCGCTCCGCGGTCAGCTCCCGGCGGCCCAGATAGCCGCGGGCCAGACCCGGACCAGCCAGATACACCTCACCCACCACACCCGGCAGCACCGGGCGCAGGAAGTCGTCCAGCACGAAGACACGGGTGTTGGGGAGCGGGCCGCCGATAGCCGGCGGTCGGTCGTCGGGGGCAATTGCGGTCGCGAGCTCCACGGCGGTGGCGATCACCGTGGATTCGGTGGGTCCGTAGGTGTTCCACAACCCGGCCTGCGCACGCCACTTGGCGGCCAGATCCGCGGTCAGCCGCTCGGCACCCAGCACCCAATTCCGTACCCCCGCAACCGTCTGCGGATCCAGCACGGACAACAGCGACGGCACCACGCTCGCCACCGTCACCCCAGCCGTACGGATCATCTCCGCCAGCGCCTGCGGATCCGTGCGCTCCTCGCCGGTGGCGATCGCCAGCGTCCCGCCCGATGCGAGCGTCACGGCGACGTCGAGCACCGAGGCATCGAAGCTGAACGATGCGAACTGCAGCGCAGTCGTCCCCTCCGAGACGCCCAGCACCGGACGCATCGCCTCCACCAGATTCACCACACCCCGATGCGCCACCGCCACACCCTTCGGACGACCCGTCGACCCCGAGGTATAGATCACATACGCGAGCTGATCCGGTTCGACCGCGACATCGAGGGGGGCGCCCGGCTCGGCGGCGATCGCCGGCCCGGCCTCGGCCAGCCGCTCCGCGTCGATCACCACCGACGCGCCGCTGTCGACCGTCATAAACTCCAGCCGCTCGACCGGGTACTCCGGATCCAGCGGCACGTAGGCACCCCCGGCCTTCCACACCGCCAGCATCGACACCACCATGTCCACACCCCGCGGCAACCGCAGACCCACCCGCGACTCCCGGCCCACACCAAGCCCACACAGATAGCGAGCCAGCCGATTCGACCCGACCTCCAACTCCCCGTACGAGAGGGCCTCCGCGCCGCAGCGCACCGCCACCGCATTCGGCGTGAGCACCGCCCAGCCCCCGAACAGCTCCAGCCACGTGTCCGCCCGCACCGGCCGCGCCGTGTCGTTCCACTTGTCGACGACCAGTGACCGCTCCGCCTCGTCGAGGACGTCCAACGTGCCGATACAGGCGTCCGGCTCGGCCGCCATCCGGGTCAGCACCCGTATCAGCCGCTCCGAGATCGCCACGGCCGCCGTCGCGCCGAAGCTGTCCAGCCGGTGATCGAGCCGCAGCCGCAACCCGTCGATCGGGTCAACACCGAGCGTCAGCGCGAAGTGGGTCGACTCGCGGACCCCGGAGCCGGTGAGGCGCAGCGGCTGCGGGGGGCCGCTCTCGCCGACCCGGTAGTTCTCGAACGCCAGCAGCGTGTCGAAGCCCGCCCCCGGACCCGCCAGCCGCTGGATCTCCGTAAGGCCCAGATGCTGGTGGTCCAGCAGCGCGGACTGCTCCGCTTGCAGGGCGGCAAGCAGCTCAGCAACCGTCCGTGCGGGATCGAATCGCACCCGCACAGGGATCGTGTTGATGAAGAGGCCCAGCATGTCCTCCATGCCGGACAGCTCCGCCGGCCGCCCCGCGACGGTGGCGCCGAAGACCACGTCCCTGCGGCCCGTCAAACCACCGGCCACCAGCGCCCAGGCGGCCTGAACGACGGTGTTCAGCGTGACGCCGTTCCGGCGGGCCAACTCGCGCAGCGCCCCGGTCAGTTCGGCGTCCGGCGCAAAGGTCAGCTGGCCGGTCGGACTCGGCGTGCCGTCCGCGGGGGCGGAAGTCACGAGGGTTGGTTCGTCGAGTCCGGAGAGGGCCTGTGTCCAGGCGGCCCGTGCGGCGTCCTTGTCCTGGCGCGCCAGCCAGGCCAGGTGTTCACGGTGCGGGGTGACCGCGGGCAATCCCGCACCACTGCCGCCCACGGCATAGGCGGCCCACACCTCCCGCAGCAGGATCGGCAGCGACCACCCATCCAGCACCAGATGGTGCAGCGTAATCACCATGCGCCAGCGATCCACACCCAACCGGATCAGCAGCACGCGGATCAACGGCGGCCGCGCCACATCAAAACCCCGCACCCGCTCGGCCAGAACCAACTCCTCAGCCAGCTCCGGCCGTTCCGTCAAGTCCTCCTCACGCCAGGGCAGCCGCACACCCTCCACGACAACCTGCAACGGCTGCTCGACACCTTCCACCTGCCGGAAACCAGCCCGCAAGCTGTCGTGCCGATCAAGCACCGCCTGCCAAGACGCCCGCAACACACCTGCGTCGAGCCGCCCCTCCAAGTCCAGGACCAGTTGCTCCACATACACATCCGTGCCCTGCTGATCAAACAGCGCGTGAAACAACAGCCCTTCCTGCAACGGCGATACAGGCAACACCTCCACCAGCCCCGAAACCGCCGCCTCCAACTCCTCCACCTGCGACTGCCCCAACGCCACCAACGGGAAGTCCGACGGGGTATGACCGCCACCCCCCGACGCCACATGAGCCTCAAACCCGGCCAGCATCTCCACCCAGCCATCAACCAGAGACTGCGCCGCCTCCACGCCCAACAACCGCTCCGGCCACGCCAACGTCAACGTCAGCTCCGGCCCCTCGGCCAGATCATGGATGATGCCTTCGGCCTCAAGGGCGTGCATCGCCGACGCCCGGCTCGCGAAGCCCTCTCCCAGGCCGTCGCCGAGCAGCTGCCAGTCGCCCGAGTGGCTGCTGAAGCGGCCCAGGTAGTTGAAACCGACCTGCGCGGCCGGCAACCCGGCCAGCTCCACCGCCGTATCCGCATTCAAATACCGGAGCAGGCCATAACCCAGCCCGTCCCCGGGCACACCCCTCACCTGCTCCTTGACCCGCTTGACGACCTCCCGACCGCCACCGACCCACCGGCATCCACCCGGACCGGATACACACCCGTGAACCAGCCCACCGTCCGCGACAGATCCACCCCATCACCCAACGGCTCCCGGCCGTGGCTCTCGACATCCACTAGGAACGAAATCCGGCTCTGGTCGCCCCACTCCCCTATCGCCGCCGCCAACCCAGCCAGCAGCACCTCATCAACCTTGGCACCGAACGCCGCCGGCACCCCGGTCAACAACGCCGACGTCACCGACACCGGCACCCGCACCGACACCCGCCGCACAGTGGTGCCCAAGTCCGCGGCCGGGTCCAGCGGCAGCGTCGTCAGCAGCGCGTCGGAACCCGCCTGCATCCCGGCCCAGGCCTCCAGCTCCGCCAACCGCCCCGCACTCCCGGCCTGCGCCTGAAGCTCCCGCGCCCAATGCCGGAACGACGTCGCCACTGGCGCCAGCAGAGGCTCCCGACCCGCGGCCAACGCCGCACACGCCTCCGCCAGATCCGGCAGCAGCACCCGCCACGACACCCCGTCCACCACCAAGTGATGAACCACAAGCAGCAACCGGCCCGGCGTATCCGCCCCGGCGTCGAACCACACCGCCTGCACCATCACACCGGCCAACGGATCCAACCGGCCCACCGCCGCCCGCGCCTCTCCCTCCACGTCCGCGCCAGCCGCATCCACCCGACGCACCCACACCCGCCCCGACACCGTCTCCGGCACCTCGAGCCGCGCCTCCGCACCCGGCACCAACCGCGCCCGCAGCACGTCATGCCGCGCCACCAGCGCCTGCACCGCAGCCGTCATGGTGGCCGTGTCCATTCCCCGCGGGGTCGCGACCAGGGCTGACTGGAAGACCTCCGGCAGGTCTTCCAGCCGCACCCGCTGCAGCAGTTCGAGCATGACGGGGGTGAGCGGCATCTCACCCGTACCGGCAGCTGAGTCGACGGCTCCGGAAGCGTCGCCCAGGGGCAGCGCGACCGCGGCGATACGGGCGGCGGTCCGCTCCTCGAAGACCTGCCTGGTCGTGACCGCGAAGCCGGCCCGGCGGGCGCCGGATACGACCATCATCGACAGGATCGAATCTCCACCCAGTGCGAAGAAGTCGCCGTCGGCACCGACCTCCCCCACACACAGGACCTCGGCGAAGAGATCGCACAGCAGCAGTTCAGCGGGCGTCACGGGTGCCCGACCCGGTTCGCGTACGGTCGGGGTCGGCAGTACCGCCTTGTCGATTTTGCCGTTGGGCGTGAGCGGCAGCGCGTCCAGCACGGTCACCGTGGCCGGGACCATGTGCTCCGGGAGACGCGCCGCGGCGAACTCGTGCACGGCGGCGGAAGCGAGCTCGCCGGGAGCGACCACATACGCGGCGAGACGGTCCTCCCGTACGACCACCACCGCCTGCGCGACAGCAGGATGCGCGGTGAGGACGGATTCGATCTCGCCCAGTTCGATACGGAAGCCGCGGATCTTCACCTGCTCGTCCGCGCGCCCCTGGAAGTGCAGCAGCCCGGCCCCGCTCAACTTCGCCAGGTCGCCGGTGCGATACATGCGCCCGCCCTCGGCGTACGGGCAGGCCACGAAGCGCTCCGCGGTCCGCTCCCGGCGGCCCAGATAGCCGCGGGCCAGACCCGGACCAGCCAGATACACCTCACCCACGACACCCGGCAGCACCGGGCGCAGTAGGTCGTCCAGCACGAAGACCTGAGTGTTGGGCAGGGCGCGGCCCATGGACGGGGGCTGGTCGTCCGGGGTGAGGCCGGCGGGCAGCTCCACGGCGGTGGCGATCACCGTGGATTCGGTGGGTCCGTAGGTGTTCCAGAGCCCCGCCTGCGCACACCACTTGGCGGCCAGATCCGCGGTCAGCCGCTCGGCACCCAGCACCCAATTCCGTACCCCCGCAACCGTCTGCGGATCCAGCACAGACAACAGAGACGGCACCACGCTCGCCACCGTCACGCCACTGCCCCGGATCATCCTCGACAGGGCCTGCGGATCCGTGCGCTCCTCACCGGTGGCGATCGCCAGCGTGCCACCGGATGCAAGCGTCACGGCCACGTCGAGGACCGAGGCGTCGAAGCTGAACGACGCGAACTGCAACGTCACCTCACCCGGACCGGCACCCAACACCGGACCCATCGCCTCCACCAGATTCACCACACCCCGATGCGCCACCGCCACACCCTTCGGACGACCCGTCGACCCCGAGGTGTAGATCACATACGCCAACTCATCAGGATCCAGCTCCACTTCGAGCGGCGCATCCGACTCGGCCGCAATGGCCGCGCCGGTGTCCGCCAGCCACTCACCGTCAATCACCACCGACGCACCGCTGTCGACCGTCATAAACTCCAGCCGCTCGACCGGGTACTCCGGATCCAATGGCACATACGCACCCCCGGCCTTCCACACCGCCAGCATCGACACCACCATGTCCACACCCCGCGGCAACCGCAGACCCACCCGCGACTCAGACCGGACACCCCGACGACGCAGATACCGAGCCAGCCGACTCGACCCGGCCTCCAACTCCCCATACGAGAGGACCTCCGCCCCACACCGCACCGCCACCACATTCGGCGACCGAAGCGCGTGGGCCCGGATCAGTTCCGGAACGGTGTTGGTGACACTTGTGCGGCGAGAGTCAGACATGCCAGAGGTCTCCACTGGGTCGTCGATCGTCGATCGCTGGGCGTGCGGAATTAGCGGTGCTCCGGCGGCGGTGGCGGCGGGCCCTGGTGGAAGAAGGGGCCGCCTCCGGGCCCGCCGGGGCCCGGTCCCATGTCCGGCCCGGGGCCCATTCCCGGCCCTGGTCCCATTCCCGGCCCGGGGCCCATCCCGGGTTCGGGTCCCATCCCGATCCGCACCGGACCACGGCCACCAGGACTACCAGGACCACCAGGACCGCCAGGACCGCCAGGACCGCCCGGCCCAGGAGTGGGCCCGCCTGCATGCACCGGCTCCAGCTCCGGTCGCGGTGACGGCGATCCGTTCTTCGACTGGTCGGCGAACTGCGTCCGGTACAGCTCGGCGTACAGCCCACCCTGTTCGAGCAATTCCTCGTGGGTGCCCGACTCCTGGACCCGGCCCTCGTCGATCACCAAGATCTGGTCGGCGTCGCGGATCGTTGCCAGCCGGTGGGCGATGACCAGCGAGGTGCGCCCCTTCAGTGCGGTCTTGAGGGCCTGTTGTACGGCCGCCTCGGACTCCGAGTCGAGATGTGCGGTGGCCTCGTCGAGGACCACGACGGACGGGGCCTTCAACAGCAGCCTGGCCATGGCGATGCGCTGCTTTTCGCCGCCGGAGAGCCGGTAGCCGCGGTCGCCGACCACGGTGTCGAAGCCGTCCGGAAGCGCTTCGATCAGCTCCCAGATCTGCGCGGCCTTGCAGGTGTCGATCAGGTCTTGCTCGGTGGCGTCCGGGCGGGCGTAAGTGAGGTTCTGGCGGATGGTGGTGTGGAAGAGGTGCGCATCCTGGGTGACCATGCCGACGGTGTCCAGCACGGACTCCAGGGTCAGGTCGCGCAGGTCATGGCCGCCGATGCGCACCGTGCCGGCGCCCGGGTCGTACAGGCGCGGCACCAGGTGCGTGATGGTCGTCTTGCCCGCTCCGGAGCGGCCGACCAGCGCGGTGAGCTTGCCGGCCGGTGCGGTGAAGGTGAGGTCGCGCAGGGTCCAGGCGTCGCCGGCTCGCTCCGGCATCGGCAGCGCGATCGATTCGAGGGAGGCGAGCGACACGTCGGCTGCCTTGGGATAGCGGAACGACACATTGTCGAACTCGACCGACACGGCGGGCGGCTGCTTGCCGTCGGCACCGCTGCCGGCACCCTTGCTGGCCCTGCTCGCCGCCGGCAGCTCTACCGCGTCCGGCTTCTCCGCGATCAGCGGCTTCAGGTCCAGGACCTCGAACAGCCGGTCAAAGCTGACCAGCGTATTCATCACGTCCGCCTGGGCGTTGGAGAGCTGGCCGATCGGCTGCATCAGCCGGGTGAGCAGGGTGGCCAGGGCCACCAGGGTGCCCATCTGGATAGTGCGGTCGATGACCAGGTGGCCACCGACCCCGTACACCGCGGCCGTGGCCAGCGAGCTGACCAGCATGGTGGAGAGGAAGAGCAGCTTCATGTGGACGGAGGTCTGCACACCCACGTCGCGGCTTCTGCCCGCCAGTCCCGAGAACTCGGCCGACTCCCGGCCGGGGCGACCGTACAGCTTGGCGAGGAGGGCGCCGGTGACGTTGAACCGCTCATGCATCATCGAGCCCATTTCGGCGTTGATCTGCATGTGCCGCCGCATGAGCCGCTGCATCCGGCGGCCGATGATCCGGCCGGGCACCACGAAGAACGGGGCCAGCAGCAGGGCGATCAGTGTGATGACCCACGACAGGTAGATCATCGTGATCAGGATGAAGGTGAGGGTGAGCGCGGCGGAGACGACGGTGGAGAGCAGCGAGGTGAGCGCCATTTGTGCTCCCATCACGTCGGTGTTGAGCCGACTGACCAGCGCTCCGGTCTGGGCCCGGGTGAAGAAGGCCAGTGGCTGCCGCTGTACGTGGTCGAAGACCTCGGTCCGCAGGTCGTAGATGAGCCCCTCGCTGACCCGGGCGGACACCCAGGCCTCCACGAATCCCAGCAGGCCGGACACGAGGGATAGTCCGGCGACGGCCACGGCTATCCATACGACGGCCGAGGTGTCGTTCTTGAAAATTCCGTTGTCGATGAGGTATTTGAACATCACCGGAATGGCAACCGCGATGCCGGCGTTCAGCGTCGTCGTCGCCAGCAGGCCCGCAATTAGACGGCGGTGTCGCCTGGCGTACGGGAATATTCGCTTAGCGGTGCCGGGCCTGACCTCTTGTCTCCCCATGGACGGATCCGGTCCGTCCCCTCGCACGATCACCGGTCCTGGGCCACCCATCATGGCCACAGTTACCACCTCTGTCCCGTTGTCTCGCCGTCCGGTCGGTCTTCGTCAGTTGACGGATTCGGCCGTGGCCTTCTCTCCGTCGGCCGCGTCCATCGCCTCGGCGAGGCTCCTCGGACGCATGTCCGTCCAGTTCTCCTCGATGTACGACATGCAGGCCGCTCGCATTCCCTCGCCGAAAACGACCTTCCAGCCGGCGGGCACCTCGGCGAATGCGGGCCAGAGCGAATGCTGGTTTTCGTCGTTCACCAGCACCAGAAAGGAACCGTTCTCGTCGTCAAAGGGATTCGCCATGACCACTCCCGTCAATGGGTTCACCAATGGGTTCACCTGGGCATGGCCAACAATAATCAGGGCCCTGGTAGACGACAAGCAGCGTAATTTGACAGCCCTGTCCAACCGCTCATTCTCGGCACTTGGACACGCTATTTGGACACGCTATTTAGACTTGTCGGCCTTTCTTCTCACCGCTCACGTCGCAGCGCCGGTGAGCTTGCGCTGTGCGGGAAAGGCCACCTGCACGACCAGGCCGCCGTCCGGGCGGTCCTGCGCCGTGAGTTCGGCGTCGTGTGCGGTGGCGATGGAGCGGACGATGGACAGGCCGAGGCCGTGGTGGCCGTCGTCGGCGTTGCGGCGCATCCGCTGGAAGGGGTTGAACAGCCGGTCGACCTGGTCCGCGGGGACCTGCGGACCGGTGTTGGCGACCCGGACGAAGGCCCGGCCGGAGCGGGTGCCGATGGTGATCTCCACCTGCCCGTCGGGGCGGTTGTAGTCGATCGCGTTGTCGAGGAGGTTGGCCAGCAGCCGTTCCACCAGCGCTGGGTCGCCGTGCAGGGCGGCGGGCTCGACATCGGCGACGAGCCGCAGGCCACGCCGTTCGGCGGCCGGGCGGAAGGTCCGTACGATTTCGTCGGCGAGGTGCGCCAGCTCCAGCGGCTCCGGCTGCTCGAGGCCGCGCTCGCTGGTCGCCAGGAACAGCAGCGACTCCAGCAGTCGGCCCTGCTGCTTGCTGATTGCCAGCAGCCGCTCGAAGTTGCTGCGGAAGGACTCGACCGTCGGGGCGCCGTCGATGAGGGACTCCTCGAGCAGCGCGTGCTCCAGCGTGAGTGGGGTGCGCAGTTCGTGCGCGGCGTTGGCGACGAAGCGTCTATGGGAGTCCAGGGCCGTCTCCAGTCGGCCGAGCAGGCCGTCCACCGTGTCGGCGAGGTCCTTCAGCTCGTCGCTTGGGCCGTCGACTGCCAGCCGCTCGTGCACATTGCGTGCCGTGATCTGCTGGATGGCAGTGGTCATGGAGCGCAGTGGCCGCAGCACCCGGCCAGCAACGACCCAGCCGAGCCAGATCGCGATCACCGCCGTGATCGCGAGCGCGATCGCCGACTCGAACAGCAGCCGGCTCATCATTTCCTCGTGGGTGCGGGCGGCCTGCTGCTCAAGTCCCTTCGTGAGCTGGTTCGTCGGGGCCGGCTGGCCGTCGCCGACGAACCGGCTCCGCCGCGGTGGCCCTCCCGACTCCGCCGACTCCTGTACGCCCTTGACCAGGACCGGCCCGCCGGTGGAGCCGGCCACCAGCAAATAGGTGATGGTGAGCAGCACCGCGCCGGACAGGACGAACAGCCCTCCGTACAGCAGGGTGAGGCGCATACGTACCCGCCGGGGCCGCAGCAGCGCGGCGGCCCGGGCGCGGGTGAGGTAGGTCGCGGTCAGCGGGAACGAGCGCATGACACCTCAGATCCGGTCAGATCCGGTACCCGCCGCGGGGTACCGTCTCGATCACGGGCGGGGACCCCAGCTTCGCGCGCAGCCGGTTGATCGTCGTCTTGACGGTGTTGGTGAACGGGTCCGTCGCGTCGTCCCATACCCGCTCCAGCAGTTCCTCGGTCGGTACCACCCGGCCCTCGGCGGCCATGAGGTACTCGAGGACCGCCAGTTCCTTGGGGTTGAGCGGCAGCCGCTCGCCGCCGCGAGTGACGAGCCGCTTGCCTGGGTCGAGCCGCAGGTCGCCGTGGTCGAGGATGGGCGCGAGCGCCTGCTGCGGGCGCCTGGAGATGGCGCGGATCCGGGCGATGAGCTCCGGATAGGC
Source organism: Streptomyces sp. NPDC048441 (assembly GCF_043200235.1). Classification (NCBI taxonomy): domain Bacteria; kingdom Bacillati; phylum Actinomycetota; class Actinomycetes; order Kitasatosporales; family Streptomycetaceae; genus Streptomyces; species Streptomyces sp. NPDC048441. Next base: position 214,954 of record NZ_JBICXM010000013.1, on the reverse strand, counting down.
GAAGGGCTTGGGCAGATAGTCGTCCGCGCCCAGATTCAGCCCATCCACCCGCTCGGCCATCGTGCCGGAGGCGGTGAGCATCAGCACACGGGGCTGCTGCGGCTGTTCGGCCAGCGTGCCGCAGACGTCGTCGCCGTGGATTCCGGGGAGGTCCCGGTCGAGCACGACGACGTCGTAGTCGACGACGGAGGTGCTCTCCAGGGCGCGTTCACCGTCGTGTACGACATCGACGGCCATTCCTTCGCGGCGTAATACCCGCGCCACCGATTCCGCTAGCACGGCATGATCCTCAACCACCAGCACTCTCATCGCCCCACCTCTAGCGCAGCCCGGTCGCCTTCAGCCGATAACGCTATCGCTCGGATACGTCAGCTGGGCGTGAAGAATCCGGTCATCGCCTCGTTCACCGCGTCGGGCTTTTCCAGGCAGCCGAAGTGGCCGCAGCCGGAGATTTCGGTGTAACCGGCGCCGGGGATCGCCGCCGCGACCTCACGGACCAGGTGCGGGCGGGCGACGAGGTCGTCGGCGAAGCCGATGATGTGGCAGGGCACGCCGATCCGGCGGTAGGCGGGCAGCCGGTTGCCGATCAGCTGCAGGCCCAGCTGGGCGCGGACCGACCCGGGGGCGGCCCCGGACAGCTCGAAGACGGCCAGCCAGTCCTGTAGGCGTTCCTCGTCGTTGAGGGTTTCCGGCGACAGGTTCTGGATCGCCTGCGCATAGGCCGCGTACGCCGGCGGCAGGGCGCCGCTGTCAGCCAGTGCCAGGTCGGCGGCCGCCATGGCTTCGATCAGCGCGTCCGCCCGGCCACAGGAGGCGATCAGCACGGCCTGCCGGACGAGATCGGGGCGGGCCAGCAGCAGTTCGGCGACGATGATGCCGCCCAGGGAGAAGCCGACGACCCGGCACGGGCCCGCGCCCAGGTGCCCGATGAGGCCGGCGACATCAGCCGCCATGTCGTCGAGGGTGAACGGCTGAGGTCCGGCGTCAGTCGGCGGGATGCCCCGGTTGTCGACGGTGACGACCCGGTAGCCGGCCGCCTTCAGGGCGGGAACCTGGTGGGTGCGCCAGATCCGCCCGGGTGCGGCGGTTCCGGTGACCATCACCACCGGCTCTCCGGAACCGTGGTCGTCGTAGCTCAGCCTGATCCCGTTGACAGGCACCACCGGCATCGGGCATCCCCCCTTGCTCTCCGCTCACTTACCGGTCCAGACGGGTTCGCGCTTCTCCGTGAAGGCCTTGGCCCCTTCCGCCGCATCGCCGCTGCGTCTGCGGCGCTCCTCCCAGCTGTAGGTGGCGGTGAACGCGTCCGGGAGCGGCATGTCGACCGACGCCAGGGCGGCCTGCTTGATCGCCCGTACCGAGAGCGGGGCGCTGCGCACCAGGTCCCGCGTCCACGCCGTGACGCAGTCGTCCAGCCGGTCGGGCGGTACGACCTCGTTGACCAGGCCGTACCGCAGGGCCTCGGCGGCGTCGAGGTTGCGGCCGGTCAGCAGGTGTCCGAGCGCGACCTTCTGCGGCAGCTGCCGGATCAGCCGGAACGCGCCGCCCGCGCCGGGGATCAGGCCGAGCCGCGCCTCGGGCAGGCCGAACACGGCCCGCTCGGAGGCGATGATCAGGTCGCAGGCCAGAGCGAGTTCGAACCCGCCGCCGAGGGCGTAGCCCTGGACCCGCGCGAGGACCGGCTTGGACAGCGTGAAGCGGTCGGTGAGCCGCGGCCAGCCGCTCTGGCCGCGGCTGCCGAAGGTGGTCGGCGGCGCGCCCTGGGCGGCAAGGCGGGCGCGCTCTTTGAGGTCCTGTCCGACGCTGAAGGCGCGGTCGCCGGCCCCGGTGAGTACGGCGACGCGTACCTCGTCGTCGGCCTCGACGTAGTCCCAGACCGCGCCGAGCTCCTCGTGCATGCGCAGGTCCATCGCGTTGAGCACGTCCGGGCGGTCGAGCGTGACGTAGGCGACGTGGTCACGCGTGACGCACCGCACCCGAGGGCCGACGTCATTCATCCGGCGCGCCCCGCGAATCCGCCGACCTTGTCGATGACGTCCTCGCCGTACAGGCGCAGCGCCTGCTGCAGCGCGAATTCGGCCATGTACCGGCGGAATTCCTCCGGCGGCTCCTCGACGGCGTTCAGCATTCTGCGGTTCGCGACGACCGCCGGGCTCTGCATCTGCGCCACGCCGCGAGCCACGGCGGCGTCGAGCTCGCCGGGCTCCACGACCTCGTCGATCAGCAGCCGGGCGTCCGGTTCGGTCGCCCAGATCCGCCGCCCCGACAGGATGACCTGGCGGGAGATCCGCGGACCGGTGTGCCGGCCGAGGCGGAAGTTGGCGGCTCCCGGCACGATGCCCTCGCGGGCGGCCGGCAGAGTGAGATAGGCGTCCGACGCGGCGAGCACCTGGTCGCAGGCGAGCAGCAGCTGCATACCGCCGCCGATGGCGAAGGTGTCGACGGCCGCGATCCAGGGCTTTTCGACCGTACGGGAATGCCAGGACCCGGCGTGGTCGGTGAGCAGGCCGGTGACCAGCTTGCGGAGGTAGCCGAGTTCGCGGCGGAGCAGGAAGCCGGTCAGCGAGATGCCGCCGGCATGAAGGCTCTTGAGGTTGATGCCGGCGCTGAACACCCGCTTGCCGCGGTAGCGGGGATGGCTCATCTCCCCGCCCCGCAGCACGCCGACGCGCACCTCCTCGTCAAGGAGCGCGAGGTCCACGGCGGTCTCCATGTCGTCGACCTGCTCACCGTCCTCAGCGTTCAGGCAGTCGTCCCTGCACATCGTCAGGTGCGCGGCGCCGTCCCGCCGTTCCAGCAGGACCGAGCGGGTGCGCAGCACTCCGGTGCGGCGGAACTCCGGCAGCAGCCGCAGGGCGCGCGGTGTCGGCCGCAGCATCGCGTCCAGCACCCGCGGGCCCGCCAGCGGGGAGCGCAGCACTGCCCGCAGGAAGATGCCCTGGTCTATCTCCCAGCCCTCTTTGTCCGCCTGGCGGCGGCCGCGGTCGGCGGCGAGCTGCTTCTCCGTCGGCACCAGGCCGGGGCATGCGTCCGCGGCGGCTGCCACCAGTTCGTCGATGCGCAGCCCGTCGGCGAGCCGCTCGAATACGGCGTCGGCGTGTGTGTCGAGGTAGTGCACCCGCAGCGCGCGGGCCGCGTCCTTGGCGGCGGCGAGTTCCGCGCGCTGCGGGTGCGTGCGCGCACCGGGGTCGGGGAGCGCCGCGATCAGGTCCTCCACGCGGGCCGCCGCCTCCCGCAGGTTCGGCCAGATGTCCCGGTCCGTCTTGTCGGGTGCTGTCACGACGCTTCCTGTTGGGCCGTGCCGCGCAGCGCCCGGTCGCAGGCGGCCAGATGCGGGCCGAGCGCGTCCTCGAAGCTCATCGTCGCGGCGTCGAAGAGCAACTGCCGCCGGATCGCCAGCTCCTTGCCGACAAGACCGCTGGCGAGTCCGGCGACGGCCGCCGTGGCGGCGGCGGGCTCGTCGACGATCTCGTCGACGATGCCTAGACGCAGCGCCTCGGGAGCCTCGATCGGCAGGCCGAAGAGCACGGCGCGGCGGATCCTCGCCGTGCCGACCAGCGCGACGAGCCGGTAGCCCGCCATGCCGGGCCAGGTGGCGGTGGCGTCCCGGGGGATCAGCAGCCGGGTGCCGTTCGTCGCCGCGCGGACGTCCACGGCCAGGAACGCGTCGAGCGCCGTCCCTCCGCAGTCGCCGCCGGCGACCGCAACCGTGGCGACGGGGAGCCGTTCAAGGCGGCGCAGCGTCCGCTCCCACTTGCTGACCAGCATCACGTCGAGTCCGCTGGTCCAGTCGCCGCTGGGGGCGCCGGAGACGTGGACGGTGAGGATGCCGGAGCCGCCCTGTGCCTCGGCCCGGTCGCAGACCTGCTGCACGGCCGAGACGACGGCGGCCGACATCGGCTCGGTGCCGTCCACGGTCAGCGTCAACGCCTCTTTCACGGCGCTCTCCCGCCTCACCACTGGGCCAGTGCCGTCTCGAGGGTGGAGCCTGGCCCCATGGTCATCAGCACGCCGTACTCCCCTGGTTTGGTGACGCCTTCGTCCAGCAGCCGTTCGTAGGAGAAGAGGAAGGAGCCGCTGGACACGTTTCCGTAGTCGCGCAGCACGCTGGTGGTGTGCCGCACGTCGTACCTGGTCAGGCCGAGGTTCACGCCGACCGCGTCGATCACCTTCTTGCCGCCCGAGTGCACCAGCCAGTGGGTGATGTCGCTGCGCCGCAGGCCCGTTCCGGCCAGCAGCCGGTCCACGACGATCTCGGTGTGGGCGCCGACCACGTACGGGATCTGCGGGTCGAGGAAGAAGCTGAACCGGGCGAGGTCCCGGTCCCAGTCATAGCGCATGGCCCCGATGGCCTCGGGGATGATGCAGCTGGCGAACTTCAGCAGCCGCGGGCCCTCCTCGGCTCCTGCCGAGCCCGTCTGTTCGCCGGTCCGTTCGCCCGCGAGCAGCGCGACCGCGCCGGCGCCGTCGCCGAACAGGCTGTTCACGACGGCCGTGCGCATCGTCGAGTCCATCGCGTACGCCGCCGAGCAGGCCTCCGTGCACAGCACGACGGCGAGTTCGCCGGGGTGGGCCGCGGCCCAGCCGGTGACGACGCCCAGGGCGTTGAGCCCGGCGTTGCAGCCCATGCCGACGATGTCGGAACGGCTGCAGTGCCGGTCGATGCCCAGCTCCCGGATGAGCAGCGCGCTGAGCCCGGGGGTGAGGAAGCCGGTGGAGGTCACGCAGCACAGGTGGCGCAGGTCGGCCAGGTCGGCGCCGGCCCGCTTCAGGCAGGCGCGGAGCGCGTCCGCGCCCATCTCGATGGCCAGTTGCTTGTGCTTGGCGAGCAGGTCGCCCTGCGGCTCCGCGATCCGGGCCCCGGTGGTGTCCACGGCGGGGAGCGTGAGGTGGCGGCGCTCGATGGCGCTGTTGAGGAAGACGGAACGAACCCGGGGGTCGGTTATCGCGAAGGCGTCGAGCACCTCCTGCTGGCTGTACGAGGTGGGCGACACCGCCGTACCGACGCCGACGATCCGCGGGTGCAGGAACTCCCGCCTCGCGGTCAGGCCGGGCTGTGGTGCGGCCGGTGCGGATTCCTGGGGGGAATGCGGGCTTTCGAGTATGGCGGTCATCGGAACGTCCACCCCCACCTACGCGGCTTGCAGCGCAGCAGTCCTGAGTAGCTGGTCACGTCTCGTACCTCACCTTTCTCGTCCGGAATTCTCTGCCGCTATGAAGCGGGCAAGCCGCGCGGTGCCTTCTTTCATTTCCGCGGGCGTCAGATAGCTGATGGACAGGCGGATGCCGTTTTGGCCTCCGCCCTGGGGATGGAAGTTCCGCATCGGCGTCCAGATGACTCCGAATTCGCGCGCGGAGCGGGTCAGCGCGGCCTCGTCCGCCGCGAAGGGGACCCGCATGTTGAGGAAGAACCCGCCGGCCGGCTCGTTCCACCGCACCCCGAGCGCCGCACGGCGATCGGCGGGCAGCGCCTCGTCGAGATGCCGGAGCATGGCTTCCATGGCGTCGCCGTAGTAGTCGGCGGCTTTGGCGTTCAGCTCCGAGAGCCGGCCGTCGGCGGCGAGCAGCGCGCCGGCCACGGCGGCCTGGCTGAGCGATGGGGTGTTCACCGTCACCATGCTCTTGATCTTGGCGAGTTCGGCTGCGAGCAAGACCGTGCCGCCGGCGCCGTCGTCGACCCGCTGGTCGGCGACGACGAAGCCGACGCGGGCGCCGGGGAAGACGGTCTTGGAGAAGGAGCCCAGGTGCACCACCGAGCGGCTGGTGTCGAGGGACTTCAGCGACGGCAGCCGCGGGCCGGGGCTCACCATCCGGTACGGGCTGTCCTCCACGATCAGGAGGCCGTGGCGCCCGGCCACGCGAAGGAGCGCCCGGCGGGCCGGCTCGCTCATGGTGGTGCCCGCCGGGTTGGCGTGGTCGGGCAGTACGTAGAGGGCGCGCGGGCGGCGGCCGCGGGCCAGTTGCTCCTCGATCGCCACCTCGACGTCGCCGGGGTGCAGCCCGTCCTCGCGTTCCTCGACCGGGTGGACGGCGATGTCCAGCAGCCGGGCCGCGCCGGTGACCCCCACGTAGCAGGGGCTGGAGACCAGCAGCACGTCGTCGGGGCCGGCCATCAGTGCCCTCAGCACCAGGAGCATCGCCTCCTGTGCGCCGACGGTGACCACCAGCGACTCGGCCGGAACGTCGATATCCTCGTCGGCCCGCAGCGAATCGGCGATGATCTCGCGGATGGTGCCCGCGGTCGGGCCGTATTGATAGAGGGCGGTCCTGATCTCCTGGGGCGAACTCCCCTGCGCGGCAAGGTGGTCGAGGTAGCCGCGGATGTAGGTGAAGACCTGCTCGGTGTCGAAGAAGCCGTCGTACGGGCGGCCGGGGGCAAAGGAGATCGCATCCGGATAGCGGAAGGTGATCTCGTTGAGGAAGTTCATCGTGTCTAGCACCGGGTCGGCGAGGGAGCCGTGCAGGTCCTGCCTGAGTAAATCCGCCGACGCAAACTGCTGCATTATCATGAACTCCCTCAAAAGGCCGCCTTGCAATTCAATGAAGATTAATTTCCAGCTTCAGCATCACACGTGCACCAGGATTCGACAACGGCGTCCAACCGGGCGCGGCGAACTCCTGGACAGGGGAAATTAGGATGCGGCGGGAAACCACGAAATTGCGAATGGACCGAGCCCGTCCAAACGGCTGAATTCGCCACTTGGACGGCCCGGTCGGGCAGTCACGATCAATTATTCCTACGCTATGGCCTCGTGTTCCATGCGCGCGGCGATCTCCTCCCAGACGCACGCGCACTCGCGGGCGAGGCTGGTCACCATCCCCACACAGTGCGGGGGCACGCTGTCGATGATCGCCTGCCACTCCGCACCGGTGAGGGTGTGGAAGTTGAACAGCCGCAGCAACGTACGTCCGGTCTCGTTGAACCGCAGGGCGGGGTCGGATTTCAGCCGGTCCACGGCCGCCGCCCGCGCCGCGATCCGCGACCTGCTGATCGCCTCACCATCGCTGGTCACCGCGGGCGGCTCGGTCCTCGCCCGCTCGGCGGACGTTGCCGGGGCCGCGGACGCGGGCCCCGGACGCGCCCGCACGCGCGGCTTCGGCAGCGGGTCCTCGCCGCGGTGCAGCCGGTTTCTGACGTCCCTGGCGGTCTCCGGCGATATCCGGGCCTCACGCGCGATCTGCCGCAACGACAGCCCGGGATTCTCCTGGATGAGCTTGCCGGCCAGCGCGCGCCCGGCGGCGATGTTGACCGGCCGGATCCGCCCGTCCTGGCCGATCCTGCTGCCTTCGATGAGGGTGTCCCCGGCCGCCCGCCGGCGGATCTCGGACACGGTGCCGGGCGACAGGCCCGTGGTCGTGGCGATCATCCGGTCCGACCACTGCGGGTGCGTCGTGATGATCCGCCCCGCCGCCCGCTTCCGGTCCGCCACCGACAGCGGCAGGCCATGCGCGACGTTCGACTCCACCGCGAGCACGAAGGCGTCGGATTCGCTTCCGTCGAAGTACGTTACGGGGATCTTTTCATCCCCTCGAAGCTGCGCCGCCCGTAAGCGGTGCACCCCGTCAATCACCCGCATGGTCGGCCGGTGCACCAGCACCGGAGGAAGCGGAACCCGAACTTCCACTAAGGCCTGTACATGGTCCTGATCTTCGCCCGCACTACGCGGCGAAGTGGCGACGAACAATGAGCCGATCTCGACTTCGACTTCCATCCCTTTATGGATCTTCCCCACGGCTGAGCGCATTGGATTTCTCCCCCCGCAATGCCACCGCACGTGCCGCATAACAGCACTGTTAGCCGGTGCGACCATAGCACCGTCCGTCGACTCCGATAGGAATCCGGACGCCGCACGCGCCTTCAGCGGGGGTCGGCCAGGTGCCTCAGGAGCGGCCAAGAACGTTTGGCTCCGCCACCTCGCGCAAGGGAATAAACGCAGGTCCGACGGATGTGTACGGCTGAATTCCGCCGACATTCGACGGAATTCGAACAGCTGGCAATCCGTACCCGCACAGCCAGTCGGCCAAATTGGCCCGAAACAGAGGAACGCGCGAATCCGTTGTCCCGCCGGCGGGACAACGTGGCGAACGCCCTACGGTGAAAACGGAGTTTCAGGCTTCGAAAGAGGCATCGAGCAGGGCCGCGGATTCCCCGGGATCGTCGGCCGCCTCGTCCAGCATGCGGACAATCCACTCCAGCAGGTCGAGCCCCGCCGCCGCGGCAGCCCTTTCCCAGCGGACCCGGCGATCGGACGGCAGTTCGAGCTGCACCTGCGGGTCAAATGACCCTCCGTCAGAATCACGCCGAGTCCGGATCCGGCGACGCAACTCATTCCGCGACCAGCCGCCCTGCTCGGCCCGGGTCAGCCAGGCCTCCCGCTCCTGCGCAGGGTATCCGGCCACCTCGGCGTGGTGCTGGAAACTGAGCTGCGCATGCCGCCGGGCAGGCTCGAACTTACCGGCGACCCAGGCGTAGTTGCGCAGGGTCTGGTAGTCGAGGCCGGTGTCGGCCACCGCCTTGCGGTAGCGGTCGGGGTACTCTTTCCTGCCGTAGATCAGCCAGTCGCCCAGCCACCATGCCGACGAATCCGATACCACGAATATCTGTCGGCCGATATGGCGCCACTGCGCCAGCGGAAGACCAGGGGACAGCGTCAGCGCGGTGCGCCGGGTCGCCACCCGGGCGTCCGATGTGACCCGCGCCTGGCCCTCGACCGGTGACTGTGCCGCCTGCTCGATCCCGCGCGCCGCTCGCCCTGCCGATGTGCGCAACTCATCGCCCCCTTGATCACTCGCTCATCCTCCACCTCGGGTGGTCTCGGCGGGGTAACAGGACCAGACGAGATGGCCGCGGAGCGCCTCCTTCCTCCTTCCTGTCATGTGGCCCTGTGTTACGGCGGAGTGACCCGTTCCCTTGTCTACTGGTCGCACAGTCCTCAGCCCCGCGAGCAGATGCAGGAGGCCCCATGGCCACCGCTACCCGGCGCTGCGCCGAATGCGACGCAGAGTTCGCCTGGACCAGCCGGAACCCCACCCGCAGGTTCTGCGGCCCTGGCTGCCGGGCCCGGTGGGGGCGGGCGCAGCGGCTGCGGGCCGCCGAGGCACCGGAGCCTGCGGAGGTCCAGTACGCGGCCGAGCCCGGCGCCGGCCTGGGCGTCCGCCACGAGTGCCCCAACTGCGGCGAGCACCTCACGGTCATCAACCTGCTCGTCCCCGACGCCCGCTGACGCGGGCCCAACTTCTCCCTGTCCAACCAGTCGCTTCTGTCACTTGGACGGCGCTCCGTGCATTCTTGGCGAGGCATTCGACGCTATTCACGGAGGGGACGACAGATGAGACGCGCTTGGTGGATGGTGGCTGGGCTGGTGACAGCGCTGACCGTGCCGACTGGCGCGGCGGACGCCAAGGACGGCGTACGCCCGCAGATCCAGTCGCTGGACGGCAGCGGCAACAACCGGGCGCACCCGGACTGGGGCCGGACCGGCAACCCGTATGCGCGCGTCACCACCCCGAATTACGCCGACGGACACAGCGCCCCCGTCGCCGGCCCCGACCCCCGCTACGTCAGCAACCGTATCTTCGGCGACGAGGAGGTCCTGGGAGCGGGCGACATACCCGCGGTGAACATCTTCTCCGAGCGCCAGGTCAGCCAGTGGGGCTGGACCTGGGCGCAGTTCCTGGACCACACCTTCGCGCTGCGGCTGGGCGAGCAGGCCAGTGACCCGCAGGGCGAGCGGGAGGACATGAAGGGCGACGGCAGCGATCCGCTGGAGCTGATATCGGGCAAGCACTATCTGCCGTTCGTACGGTCCAGGCCGGCCGCCGGCACCGGCGTGACCAACGCGCGCCAGCAGGTCAACATGCAGAGTTCCTACCTCGATGCCTCCGGTGTCTACGGCACCAAGAACACCCGTCTTGACTGGCTCCGGCAGGGTCCGGCGGACGGCGATGTGGCCAACAACGGGGCGAAGCTGCTGCTGCCTGAGGGCTATCTGCCCCGCCGGGACGCGCGCGGCAACGCCTCGGCCGCTCCGGCCACGGACATCGACGGCCAGCTGCGCGCCGATCCGGACAGCGCGACGGTCGCCGGGGATGTGCGGGTGAACAACAACATCGCGGTGACCGCGGTCCAGACGCTGTTCGCCCGGGAGCACAACAGGGTCGTGGACGCGCTCCCCGCGTCGCTCAGCGAGGAGGAGCGGTTCCAGATCGCCCGGCGGGTGGTGATCAGCGAGATCCAATACATCACCTACCGCGAGTTCCTGCCCGCCATGGGGATCGATCTGCCGCGCTACCGGGGCTACGACCCGAAGGTGAACACCACGCTGTCCAACGAGTTCGCCGCCACCGGCTACCGGGCGCACAGCATGATCCACGGCGGCTTCTCCGTCACCCAGCCCGCCGACCGCTATACGCCGGCGCAGCTGGAGGCGTTCCGGGCCGCGGGCCTGCCCGCCTTCCTCACCACCGACGGCAAGGTGGTCATCGAGGTCGACATGGTGCACACCCGCGACAACCCATCGCTGGTCAAGGGCCTGGGTCTTGGCCCGACGCTGCAGACCATCGGGGAGCGGGCGCAGTACCGCAACGACGAGACGGTCGACCACCTGCTGCGCAGTGTGCTGTGCGGGCCGGAGAGCGCCGACCCGAAGTGCGTCTTCGACCTGGGCGCGACCGACCTGGCCCGCAGCCGCGACCACGGCATGTCGTCGTACAACGACATGCGCCGGGCCTACGGCCTCCCGCCCGCCCGGTCGTTCACCGACATCACCGGCGAGGCCACCGACGCCTTCCCGAAGGACCCGGAACTCACCCCCGGCAACGAGATCAACGACCCGGACAGCACCGACTTCACCAATATCACCAACCTCTTCGGCAGCAAGGTCGGCCACCGCAACGACCCGCGCGACCACTCCGCCATCAGCTACACCAAGCGCACCACGGTCGCCGCCCGGCTCAAGGCGATCTACGGCTCGGTCGACCGGGTGGACGCCTACGTGGGTATGCAGTCGGAACCGCACCTGAAGGGCTCGGAGTTCGGCGAGCTGCAGCAGTCCATGTGGGCGCGGGAGTTCCGGCGGCTGCGCGACGGCGACCGGTTCTTCTACGGCAATCAGGCCGGTGCCCTGGAGGCGATCTCCAAGAAGTACGGCATCGACTTCCGCCACAGCCTGGGCGACCTCATCGCGGCCAACACCGACATCAAGCGCGCCGAGCTGCCCGGCACGGTCTTCTTCCCCCGCGGCGAGGTCCCGGCCGGCTCCTGCCGGGTGAGCTACGCGGCGGAGCCGAAGGCCGGCGGCGAGTTCACCGGCACCATGAAGATCAAGAACACCGGTCGGACGCCGCTCGCCGCCTGGTCCGTGCGATTCCGCTACGCCGACGGCCAGCAGATCAAGCAGGCGACGGGCGCCGAGGCCATCCAGAACGGCACCGACGTCAGCGTGCAGAGCCCCGGCTCAGACGGCGCCCTGGCCCCCGGCCAGTCCCGCCGGGTCTCCTTCACCGGCACCATGCCCGGAGCCAACAGCACCCCGCCCGGCTTCAACCTCAACACCACCGGGTGCGCCACCGGATAGCTGAATCCGGGGCGGCGCGACCTTACACACCATGGCATGACCACCACAGTCCACGCCTTTCACCGCCGACGACGCGCTCGGCGCCGCGACGCCACTGACCTCGTCGGGCTCATCAGGTCAGGCGATGTCAGTGCACGCGAGGCAGGTCCGCTGACCGGGGTGCCGACCTTCGGCGGACAACACACCGACTACCGCGCGCTGCCGACGGGGCACGGCAGCGCGGGTCAACCGCACCCCGGTGCATGCACAGGACGTCCGTGTCCCAGGCCCCGTCGAGGCCCTGGCGGTCGTCGGCGGCCCAGGAGCCGAGCCCGATCCACAGTGACCCGGTTTCCGCTCTACACGTATGCGCGTCCGCGGGGCTGATTTCGCAGCCACGCACCCATTGGGCCTGCACACTCCCGGGAGTGTGCAGGCCCTACGTGTGCGTGGAGATCAGTTGTCGACAAGGTAGAGCTTGACCTTGGCGCCCTTGCCCTTGCCGAGGTCCCAGTCGATGTCCTTTTCGTTGAGCCAGCCGCAGACCTTGGTGGAGCGCCAGCGGCCGGTGTTCATGTTCTTGCCCTTGGCCTTGGCGCAGTCGTTGTCGGCGCGGGTGTCTTCGATCTTTCCGCGGACCTTGACGCGTCCGCTTTCGCAGGTGATGGACCATTCGGCGTAACCGCCGGGGACGGAGACCTCGTTGCCGGTGTCGGGGCAGGAGCCCATGACGGCCGGTTCGTCGGCAGGTGCCGGGGTGGCGCCGGTGGCGGCGGTGACGGTGCCAGCAGTGACGAGTGCTGCTGTGAGTGCGAGTGCTGTCTTGCCGTGTCGCATTGGGTGTTCTCCCCCGTGTGCCGCGGTGGTTGGGGGCGGCACGTGCCCCGTTGCCGCGCTGGTGGGCGGACTTTGCTTTCTATCGTGGCCGTGACGGCCGGTCGGGTCGTGATGACGATGTTGAGCCTGCTGCTGATGGGCACACGGGCTCAATGCCTTTCGGACCAGTTCGAAAGGCGCAGTTGAAATCCTGATCACGTCGCCACGACCCGGCTCGCATCCGAGGCCGGAGAATCCTGGAGTCGATACGTCCCCGGCAGCCACACACAGTCACCGGCAGGCTGGACTTCAGCGCGGGCGCCGTCCGGCCATCCCGGCCGACAGGACCGACGACGGGCGCCCGCATACTCTGGACTGCCGATCCATCGCCACTTGGGTTCTAAAGGTGGTTGCAACACCTGACCCTGCGGGGTGTGCAATGGCCAAACCACGGCGGCGCGCCGCGAGGTGGGGATCAACGGCAGGACCGGGACCCGCTGGCGGTACGGACGTAGGGAAGTCGACCGGACCGGGCGCGAGCACGTCCATGCGCCGATCGCCGAGGAGCGGCATCGCTATGCGACTTCGGACCGGTTCCTGGCCGAGGACGAGCGGCTCGTCATCGCCGATCTGCCCCGGTCCGGGAACGCACTGCACGCGATCGCCCGGGAGCTCGGCCGGAGCGCAGCCACGATCAGCCGGGAGGTGGGGCGCAACAGCGACCCGCGCGCCGGCAAGTACCACCCTTTCCAGGCTCAACGCCCGACGGCCGTGCGCCGCGCCCGCTCGAAGGAGGGCAAGATACGGCGTGGAGCCCAGAGTGGACCTTGCCAGGCCCTGCGTACCGCTTTCCCGGACGAGCCCGAGGGGCACCTCGCGCCTCCAGGCCTCTCTGCCGCCGATCAGGGCCAGCGCCCACCACAGACCACGCACGAGGGTGCCGCGCACGAAGCCCATGTCGATCCACTGCCCGCCGGACCAGTACACGATCGCGAGCAGCACCGCCGTGGCAAGGCGAGACAGGGGGGAGACTCAAGGCCTGGGCCCACCGGTTGTTCGCGAGGTAGCTGAGTACAAGACCGGCGACCGTGGCGGTGACGGCGGTGGCCGTCGTGATCGGACGCCGAAAGGAACGGTGGTGCCGCGAGGAGGGGCTTCGGGCGTGCACGAATCCATCGTGAGGGCGTCCTTCGTACGCGGCGACCGGAAGGCCGAGTCGCCGCACGTACGCGTTGGACTCAACCTGAAGAGATGGAAGAGCGCGCCTCCCGAATGTGTCGGCTTCGGACCGTCGCCTGGGTCGTGGCGGTGCTGTGCGTGGCGGTCCTCGCCCTGACGGCCACAGCGCGCAACACAGTCCTCAACTCCCGCTTCTACCAGGGCGTGCTGAAGGACCAGCATGCCTACGACCGCCTCTACAACGAGGTTCTGGTCGACCCGCAGAGCCTCCCGGTCGCCCGCGACCTGCTGGGGCGGCTGCCGGTCCCGGAGTCCGCGGTGACGTCCAACCTGAAGATCGTGCTTCCCCCGGAGACCTTGCGCGCCATGGCCGACCGGCAGATCGAGGAGGTGACAGGCTATCTGCGGGGCGAGCACGAGACGCTGCGCCTCACAGCGGACCTGCGGCCGGTGCTCACCAATGTCGGCGACCTGGCTCAGACGTACTTCGGCGATCTCGTCGCCTCCGTGCAGCGGCAGCCGGAACCCGACTTCCCCGCGTTCCTCGCGGACCTCGACCAGGCCGCGCGGACCGTGACCACCGGAGAGCCGCCCGCCGGCCTCCCCACCTTCGGCCTGTCCAGGGACCAGGCAGTCCCTGCGGCCCGTGCGCTGCTCCAGGTGGTGCCCGAGGGCAGCCGCGACGCACTGCGTCCCGAGGTCGAGGTAGCCCTGGAGAGCGGTGATGTGGCGTCGGCGCTCGCCGCCGTCGGCCCCGAGGCGATCTCCGACCGCACGCGCCAGGCCACCGAGCAGCTGCGGGCCACCGTCGGCGGCGACACCTGGAACATCACCGCCGACCTCGAAACGTCGCATGACGCGCTCGCCCCGTTGCACCAAACCCGCTCTGTCACGCACCTCGCCCAGGCTGTGGTCGAACCGCTCGCCACCCTGCTGGGCGTCGCCGCCCTGGCGTTCCTGTGGTTCTCCGGGCCCCGGGCCCCAACGCGCCGGCTCATGGGGCTCGGTTGGGCGCTCGCCGCGGGTGGGCTGCTCACCGGCCTTGCCGCCCTGTTCGCCCGCGCGGCCACAGACGACGGGGTGATCAACACGCCCGCGTCCTGGCCGGGGTCCGTCTCTCGGCTCGTCGAGGACGTGGGGAACGCCGCCCTGGACGGCGTCATCGGCACGGCGACCGTGACCGCGTACATCCTGCTCGTGGCGGGCGCGCTGCTGGTCACCGTCAGCTGGGTGTGGCAGGCGGGACCGGCCCTCACGGTCAGCCCACGCCGCGTTCAGATGCTCGCCGTCGGGGTGGCCGGGGCCGCGCTCGGGGGCGTCGTCCTGGCCCCCCTGGCGGTCGGCCGCTCCGAGCAGCGGGCCTGTCAGGGCAGCGCCCGGCTCTGCGACCGTCCGTACGACGAGATCGCCCAGCTCACCTCGCACAACGCGATGTCCACCACGGCCGACCACTTCATCGGGCCGCTGCAGGACCCCGGCATCACGGTCCAGCTGAACGGCGGGGTACGCGCCCTGCAGATCGACACCTACACATGGGAGGGGCCCGAGCAGATCGCCGAGCGCCTGAAGGGCTCGGACTTCTCGCCCCGTCTGCAAGGGCAGATCAAGGCCGCGATCAACAAGTTCAACCCGCCCCGTGAGGGCCTGTGGCTGTGCCACTCGGTATGCCGGGCCGGGGCCATCGGTCTCGTGCCCACGCTGCGTGAGACCGGCGCCTGGCTGCGCGCCCACCCCACCGACGTGGTCACGCTGATCGTGCAGGACGCCATCAGCGCCGAGGACACCGCCGTCGCCTTCGAGGAGGCCGGGCTCATGGATCTGCTGTTCACGCCGGACACGGACCCGGACGAGCCGTGGCCCGACCTCGGCGACATGATCGACAGCGGTCGGCGCCTGGTGGTGTTCGCCGAGCGCGAGGACGGGCCCCAGGCCTGGTACCGCAACTTCTACCGGTACGGCATGGAGACCCCGTTCGCCTTCCGCAGCCCCGAGGACATGACCTGCGTCCCGCACCGGGGCGGCGAGGACAAGCGGCTCTTCCTGCTCAACCACTTCATCACCATCGACGGTGGCAGCCGCCTCGACGCGGGCACGGTCAACCGGCGTGATGCGGTCCTCGACCGCGTGCACGACTGTGAGCGGCAGCGCGGCAGGCCGGTGAACTTCGTCGCCGTCGACTACCTGAACATCGGCGACGCGAGGGGTGCGGTCGACGCTCTCAACGCGGAGCGCTAGATCACTTGCGTAGGTTTCCGAGGCGTATGGGGCTGGGTGAGCATGAGGGGTCGATGACGGTGGCCAGGTACAGGAACTTCCCGCTCTCCAGAGGGAGGTAGACATCCGATGCAGAAGAACCGTCAAATGGCTGAGACTCGGTGAACGAGTGCCGCCGGCACGCCCGGGTCATCAAGACCATCGCCCGCGACGCCTACGGCTTCCGCAACCCCGGCCACAGAACGTCCGTCCTAGCAGCCCTTGAGTAAGGCATCTCGCCCCATGCCTGTATCAGAAGCCCTTCAGAACACGATCAAGTGCCGCGCGGCCTACAGGTCCCCAGTTCGGCTTGCCGCCGGGGAGGCCCCGATCTCCGTTCTGCCCCATGAGCATCAAGAAGAGGCTCTTCATAGCGGCCAGCCCGCGGGCGCGCCGGATCGCCGCCTCGTCTGCATGCGCGTACATGTCGAAGAACCGTGACGCCGTGCCCGCGGGTAGCAGCACCCATGCGGCGGCGAGGTCCCACGCCGGATCGCCGGCGAACATGTCACCGAAGTCGACGATGCCCGAGAGCGTTCCGTCCGAGACGACGACGTTCGCGGGATGGAGGTCGCCGTGCACCCACACCGGCGGGCCCTCCCACGCGTGGGCCGCAACGGCGTCGTCCCAGACGGACCGGACGTCGGCAGCAACGTCGTCGGGGGCAACGGCCTGGAGCAAGTTCTCGAAGCCGTCCGTGCAGTTCCTGGGATGGGCACCGCGGTCCGTAGTGGCCGGCGCCGCGGCGGGCGCCTCCACATGGAGCGCCTGGAGGAAGCCCGCCAGCGTGTCGGCCGCGTGGGTGCCGCGGCTGATCGAGCCGTGGTCCAGCGGCTCGCCGGGAACCCACGTCATCACGGTCCAGTGCTTGGGGAAGCGCTCGGAGGGTTCACCGAACCGCACCGGGGTCGGCACCGGAAGCGGCAGACGCGGGGCCAGCATGGGGAGCCACCGCCGCTCCTTGAGCTGGAGATCCGGGGTGGGATCCATGCGCTGCATACGCACGGCCAACTTCCCCCCAAGGCGCCACATTTGGTTGCCCCAGCCGCCCTCCACCTCGCGGATGGCCAGCCCTGCAAGGTCTGGATGTTGCTCCTGCAGCAGGTCACGGACCAGGCCTGCGGTGATCTCGATCTCGGAGTCGGTCATGCGAAGTCAGAGTACTGATGCGACAGGCGGAGCGGCCCCAAAGTTCATCGACACCAGGCGTCGTCCCGGCGCCGGGACCTCGCCTCACGACAGACGGGGCGCCACTCTGAGCAACCGATACCAATGCTCTGACCAGCAGCTTTGCCACACTCGCCAGCTTGACCACCTGACCTGACGACACCGGGGGGGCCGAACACGCTCCGGGCGATCGACTGCGTTTCCGAACCGGTGAGCGACACAATCACACTTGGGTGCGGCTCCTTTCAAGGGACAGGCGGAGCTGGGCATTTGCCTGGTCGGCTGGGTCGAAGGCCGTAGAGATCGTTTCGGAATCAGCAGGTCACACACTCCCACCACCGAAGAAGGCGCGGCTGAGGGAGGTAACGCCCACCCCGGCCGCGGTCAGCGCCCGGTAGCAGACGTCGTCCTCCTTCCGCTGGCGGGTCGCCTCCCGGTGCACTTCTCCGTACAGGCTCAGCACCTGGTGGTGCTGCCCGCCCTCCCGCAGGCCCAGAACGATGTCGCTGCGCACGATCCGGGCCCCGCCGGAGAAGAACCCCTCGTACACCAACAACACGCGCAGCTCGTGCCTCGCACACGCACGACCACCCGCCTTGCGCCAGAATCGAACCATCCCCACGAAGTGCGGGTCAGTCGATATGCGGCGGTACGGACATTACGCACGAATGAACTGCGTGCTTCGTGTCCGGGTCGGTGCGTCTACTCGCCGCAGAACTCCGCCTCGAACACCTCGTAGTCACCCCCCGACCAGTCGCCGTTGAAGTTGAAGGCGAGCGAATGACGGCCGTCCGCCGTGGTCCAGGCATTGGAGGACGAGCCGGGGAGGCCACCGTCGTGGCCCCAGACGTGGACCCCGCAGCTGAGCTCGCGGTCGATCAGGCCGAGGCCGTAACCGCCGTTCGGGACGTCCTCGGCCGGGACCGTCGTCTTCATCTCCTTCAGCTGCTGCGGCGGGAGCAGTCTGCCCCGCAGCAGGGCCGCGTAGAAGCGGTCCAGGTCGGCCGAGTCGGAGATCATCTCGCCCGCGCCGTAGACCAGCGCCGGGTTCATCTTCGTGACGTCGTACGTCGGTCCCGCCGCCGTTTCCGCCAGCTTGGAGTACGCCCGGCTGCTGGGCTGCGGGAGGGTGACCCGGGTGCCCGGCACCGAGGTGGCGTGCAGGCCCAGGGGCTCGATCACCCGGGAGCGGATCTCCTCGCCGTACGGCCGCCCGGTGGCCTTCTCGATCACCCGCGCGGCCAGGGTGTAGTTCGTGTTCGAGTACGAGTTCGACGTGCCCGGCGCGAACACGGGTTTGTGGGACATGGCGATGGCGACGAGGTCCTCGGGCGTCTTCTGGTCGTAACGGTGCTTGAAGAAGCCGTCCTTGAGGAGGTACGTCCGCACGAACGTCTCGTCCTGGGTGTAGTCGAAGACGCCGCTCGTGTGGTTGAGGAGCTGACGGACGGTGATCCGGCCGCCGTCGTGGCCGTTGCCGTGGACAAGGCCCGGCAGCCACTTCTCCACCGTGTCGTCGAGCGACAGCCGTCCCTCCGCCTCCAGCTGGAGCAGCACGGTGGCGACGAAGGTCTTGGTGATGCTGCCGGCGCGGTAGCGGTCGCGGGACGAACGCGGCTCGCCCGTCTTGAGGTTGCCGACACCGGCGGTCATGGACCAGGTGTTCCGGCCGTCCTTCGCCGTCAGCGTCACCCCGGGCACGCCGTTCTTCACCGCGGCCCGGACGGCCTGCCGGGTCGCGTCGTGATCGCCTCCGGCTCCAGTGTGCTGCTGCGCCGCCAACGCCGGGGCGGTCAGGGCTGCCGTCAGCGCAAGCGCCGTCACCGCCACCGCGGTTGTACGTACGGTCATGTCTTCCCCCAGTCTGGGCACGCTCGCCGATGAGTCGGAGAGCGTGGTCGGCGGGAGAGACTCGGGCCGCGGGCCGAAGGTTGTGGCGGAGCAAGAGGGCTGAACGGATTTCAGCCGTTCTTCAGCACCGGCCCCGCGTCAGCCCTTCGTCAGCACCACCTCCGTGTTCCGGTCCCTTGAGCCCCGCCAAATGCGTGCTCGATCCGGGGGCGTTGTAGGCCAGCTCGCGGTAGAGGGCCGCGAGGCCTGTCTGGGGAAGGTCGGTGAAGTCTGTGCAGTGCGGGGCCGCGGACTCGAGGGGTAGCTCCGGTCACTCCCCTGTTCCAGCGGAACCCGCGTACCGGCGGCACATCCTCGAACCTGACGCTTGATCCGGCGTCCAATTATGTGATGCGGCAGCACTATCCGCCGTCGAATAAGTACACGTCAAAGGCGCTAAGCGCTAGATCGCCGTACGCGTGTAACGGGTCCCCCCACCGTCTCCCCAGACAGCCCGGCCTCAGCGGCCGCTCAACCTTCCCTACGTTCTTCCACGGGACCGGGCGAGTCTGTCAAACGACACGAGCGGTGTAACTGGGGTTGTTGGGGTTACTGACGGTCCCGGCACCGACCTGCGGCCCCATTTCAGCACCCTCGACGACGCCCACCACATGGCCGCCCCCGCCCCGTCCGGGGCCGGCATCGCACGGGCGCTCCACCGCGCTCTGGGCGACGCGGCGGCCGGTCCGCGGACGTCGTCCACGTCAACGCGCACGCGACCGCCACAGTCGAGGGCGATGCGGCAGAAGCGGCGGCGCTGCACACGGTGTTCGGCACGGACGGCGCGGTCCCGGTGACCGCGCCGAAGGGCGCCCTGGGCCACCTGCAGGGTGACTCAGCACTTGTCGTTGCACAGCGGGTGCATAGGATCGCCGGCATGGCACTGCGACCTGTTCAGGTGAACATAAAGGCTCTTGATCACTCGGCGGTCGGCCGGTTCTGAGCGGAGGCGCTCGGCTGGAGTGCCTACAGCCCCGGCGTGACCACCTACGTGGGACCCGTCGGTGGCCCCACCGAGTTGAGCTCCACCGGTGCGAGCACGTACAACTGTCTCCCAAATGGTCTTGGGTACGACCAGTGCGGCACCTGCACCGCTCCCCCGACGGGCGGTCCCACCTCGCGCGATCGATTGAGCAAAGCCCCAGTTCATCCTGTCCTTCCAAAGGAGCTACGCCCAAAGGCTCCTCAGTCGCCGAACAGGCCGCCAAGCCTCTGAGCCTGGGCCACCAGGTCCGCGATCAGCCCCGCGTCCCCTGCGCCATTGCCCTGTTCGGGGATCCAGTGCACTCGTGAGCCCGGTGTGAGCTGCAGCAACGTCTGCCCGCGAGGTACCACGGCATGGCAATTGTCACGCAGGTCTCCGCAGATCCACAGCACGCCGTATCCGTCTGTCATCCGCCGCCACGCGGCTGTCGGCAGATACCCAAGGAAACCGGCCGCGACCACGCCCTGAGGGTCAAGAAGGTCCAGCCGGACGGGGACGAAGGAGCCGCCCACCTGTTGCCTGATCCACCGCTGTTGAAGCGGCGGCATGGCCCTGACGGTGACCTCCTGCCCCCGTACGGGCCACGTCTGCCAAGGCTGCTCGCGCAGCGACCGCGCCAGCTCCGCGTAGGCGCGGTGCCCCTCCCGTCGGATGCGCACGAACAGGATGCCCGCGATCACGGGCATGGCAAGGATCCCCCACGCCCAGACCGGCGGAGCGTCACCGCCCGCGAAGAACGCAACGACGAGCAGAGCCATCGCACCTCCGCCGACCACTCCGGTGCGGCCGACGGCGCGATCAGCCCCTTGTATCCGGTCCCGCAGCTTCGCCTCGGCCCATGGGGTGACCTCCGCGGCCGGACGCTCCGACACGCTGTACCCGAACCGCTGCGCAAGCATGGCCAGCTCCCCTGTAGGCACAACACGGAAACCTCACATCATAGAGAGGCAAGGTCAATTGAGTCCACTATCCGCTCAAGTCCACGGACGGGAATGCGCGCAAATCGATGGCGGACCACAGTGGTCTGCCAACGAGGCGAAGATCCCGACTTCGGGACCGTGGCACAGGTATGACGAGATCATCTCCGGCAGTAAATGCCGCAGCACTCACCAGGGCGACAACTGGCCCTCTTTCGCCCTGAGTTGGCCCAGCAGGCAGCAGACTACGCACTGAGCCTTTTCCGACCTTTTGCTGATGCGTCGTGAAGGACCAGGACGGTCTTCACGGCCCTGGTGATCCGGGTGATGCTGCAGCGCAGCTTGCGGAGCAGGCGCCAGCCTATGAGCGCGGCCATGGCCTGCTCGTCCGCTCCCGACGCGTGCGGGGTCGGGCGTCAGGTCGTGGGTTGAACGGGTTAATGCCAGCGAGGCCGCACGTCGAAGATCACCCAGCTGGTGACCTTCTCGCCCGGCGAGACGTTCAGGGTGGAGGTCGAAGGAACCGCCGATGGTGGGGATGCCGGGCGTGAACTGCGCTGCGACGAGGCGGTGCCCTGGGGAACGTCCAAGTCCTCGCCGGTCCGTTTGGCTGCCCGTTCTAGGCCTCGCCCGCCCTGCCCGGCTCGACCCACGATCTGACCGCCGCCCGGCACCACGTATCGTCAAGGAAGGGGCCGCCCGAGAGCAGACAGGCCAGGGACCGTGCGAGCCGTGTGCTCCCCGGTTGTCCGCGTTCGTTCAGTGATCGGGATGCGACACGGCCAAGGGTTCCAGCACGAAGACGGGGATCACGCGGTCGGCCTTCTCCTGGTATTCGGCGTACGGCGGATATGCGGCGACCGCGCGTTCCCACCACTCGGCCTTCTCGTCTCCGCTGACCTCACGGGCAGTCATGCCCTGGCGTACGGACTCATCCTGGAGCTCCACGTGCGGGTCGGACTTGACGTTGAAATACCAGACCGGGTGACGCGGGAAGCCGCCCTTCGAGGCCACGGCCGCGTACCGCCCCTCGTGTTCCACGCGCATCAGCGGGATCTTGCGGATCTTGCCGCTCTTCACGCCGCGCGTCGTGAGGATGACGACGGGCAGGCCCGTGTCCCAGAGCGTCGTCCCCTGCGTGCCGTCCGAACTCTCATACAGCTCGACCTGTTCGCGCACCCACTGCGCCGGACTCGGCTCGTACTCGCCCTCAAGCGGCATCACGTTCACCTCGTCGTCGCGTACGGACTGTGTTGCGCAGTTCAACACAGGTCTTTCGCGGAGGGGACCCCGTCGCTCCAGCTCCACCGCAACTCCTTCGCCCCAATGAGACAGCAGACTGCCACACCGCGGGACTCCAGGAGGCCCCGCCGCCACTTCGCATCGTGGAACGCGGATAGGAGATCGGGGACTTGACGGGTAGTCACGGCTCGCGCAATCGTTGGTCGGACGGACCCGTCCTCCCGTTCAGTGCGCGACCAAGTGTCGCTGCCGAGCCGCTTCTCCGATACGGCTGATCCCCCCTGGTGGGTGAGGTGACGACAGGACGATCCACCGCGCGCGGAGAGTCCCGGCTACAGGGGGCGTGCTGGCCTTGTGCGCTCCATATCCTCGTCAGACCGGTGCCACTTAGCCCTGGCCTCCGACGGTGAGCACCAGCTTGCCGGTGGTGGAGCCGGACTCGATGCGGCGGTGTGCTTCGGCGGCTTGGTCCAGCGGGAGGGCTTCGACCTGTACCTTCGTCTGGCCCTCGGCTGCTGCCGCGCGGTCACCGTGCAGGGCACGGGCAAGGACAGCATCGTCCTGCGGGCCATGAACGTCCGAGTGCAGAGCACCGGCGCGCCGCTCGCCTGGAACAACTTCAAGATGGGGACCCGCTGCGGCGACAAGGTGTATGCCAAGGCCTTCACCGTCGACCTCGACGACGCGACGCCACGCGCCACACGGGCCAGCCCGACTTCCCGTACAAAGTCAGCGAGAACGACCCCCAGGTCTTCTACATCACGGCCAACACCGAACTGCACGATGTGCGTTGGTACCTGGAACTGGAGTGGTCCAGCGGCAGACGGCACGACGTGCTGCGCGTCGACGATCAGGGCAAGCCGTTCCGCACCAGCGGCAAGGAGGGACGTCCCTTGTACAGCTGGTCGGGTTCCGACGAGTGGGAACGTGAGGGACTGGACGGTCGCCGTACCCTTGACATCTCCAAAGTGCCGACGGAGGACGACAGTTGAAACCAGAGGATCTGATCGCGGGTCGGTACGAGCTGGTCGAGAAGCTCGGGCGGGGAGGAATGGGCGAGGTGTGGGCGGCACGGGACCGTAGTCTCCGCCGTGACGTCGCCCTCAAGCTGCTCGACCTCGGTGGGGGTGTTCACCCGGACCTGCCTCAGCGGTTCGAACGCGAGGCGGTGGCCGCCGCACAGATCAACCACCCGAACGTGGCTGCCCTCTACGACCGGGGCGTCCACGAGGACATGCTGTTTCTGGTCATGGAGAAGGTCGAGGGCGCGACGCTCGCCGATCATCTCCACGGCGAGAACTCCATGACTCTGGCCCGCGCCTTGGAGATAACCGGCGAGATCTGTAGGGCGCTGGTCGCCGCGCACCGGGCCCAGGTCATCCACTACGACATCAAGCCCCACAACATCATGATCACCCCGGACGGGCAGGTGAAGGTCGTTGATTTCGGGATCGCGGGGTTCGTCCAGACCGCGTTCACCCTGGCGCGCTCCTCCCAACTGCAACCCGCCGGCACCGTGGAGTACGGCGCGCCGGAGCAGTTCCTCGCCGAGCGCGGGGATGAACGCTCCGACCTGTACGCACTCGGCGGGGTGCTGTTCGCCTTGCTCGCCGGTCGGGCTCCCTTCACGGGGCACAACTGGCTCGCGGTCATCCGGCGCAAAGCTGAGGAAGAAGCCCCACGCCTGGACGTGCTCCGTCCTGACCTGCTGCCCGAAGTGACCGCGCTCGTCGCCGAGCTCTTGCGGCGTGATCCCGGACAGCGGCCCCGGTCGGCGCGGCAGGTCCACGACCGTCTCCAACAGCTGCGGGCGGCGGCCCTCGACCCGAAGGATGCGGGCAGGCTGACTCCGCCGGCGACCACGGTGGCACCGCCGGATTCCGTGAGTCCCCAGGCTGCGCCCAGGATCCACGTAGCCCACGCGGCGCGTCGAGAGACGTCGCTGGACAGCGGAAACTACCGGTACCACCGAATCCGCGTCTTCCTCGAAGGGGATGACGACGGCGATCTCGATCGCGTCACCAAGGTCGTCTACCACCTTCATCCGACCTTCCCCGAGCCAGATCGTGTCGTCACGGACCGGACGACGGAGTTCGAACTCAAGATGTCGGCATGGGGGGAATTCGCGCTGACGGCCGATGTCCATGTAGAAGGCCGACAGACACCTTTGAGGCTTGAGAGATACCTCAACTTCTGACAACTCGGTGCGCTGCTGAGCCTGGCTCAGCTCAGGGCGACCAGACATACGGTGTCGTCGTGGTGACCGCGTGCAGGCCGAGGCGGGTGAGGATCGGGGCGCTGTCGGCTGAGGCGTCGACGTAGACGTAGGGGACGTCGCGGGCAGCAGCAAGTTGGGCTCGCTGGGCGACCATGGCCCGGTAGATGCCCTGTCCACGCCATTCCTTGCGCGTTGAGCCGCCCCAGAGCCCGCCGAAGTCGACGCCGTCCTTGAACACCAGCCAGGCCGCGCAGACGACTTCGGTGCGTGCCTCGGCGACGAGGACGACGGTGTTCTCTGGGGCGTTCTCGATCCTGGCTGCCAGGTCGCCGGCGAGCCAATCCCTATTCTCGCCCCAGACGGTGCTTTCCATCGCGGCGATGCGCTGGAGGTCTGACCCGGCGGTGACACGGCGGAGGGTCACGCCGTCGGGCAGGACGGGGTCTGCGGCAAGGTCTACGGACTGCCCGATGAGCACCGTCTCGCTGTCCTCGGCGATGAAGCCGGCCGCCGTGAGTCGGTCAGCGAGGTCCGCGGGGAGATCATGAGCCCGGGTCTTCCATTCGACTGCCTCACCACGGGCAGCGTAGAAGTCACGCTGCCTCGCTATGAGCGTGTCGAGTTCGGCCCCGCACACACCGAGGTCGCGTGGACCTGTGACGAAGCCACGGTGCCAACCGACGACACGGGTCAACGGGCCGTCCTTCTCGATGCGGGCGCTGCCGCCAGACGGGGTGACACCACGGAGTTGGGCGTCATACGCGGTGCGGAGTTCGTAGATCAGGGAGTCCTTCACTCGAACACCGTACGGACAGGGTCAACTGATTAACCGCCGGTCGAAACCGCGCGAACATCAAGGTGCGGGGTGAACACAGAGTCAGTCCTCCAAGCGGACCGGCATCAGCATCGAGAAGGTGTTCTCGTCGTCGGGGCGGCGGACCGCGATCGGCGTTGTGGGGGTGCCGATCTCCAGAATCAGTCGGTCCCGGGCCCCGGCGGTCAGCGCGTCCAGCAGGAACTCACGGTTGACGGCGACGCAGTTGGGGTCTTCGGCGCCCTCAGTGCAGAGGGTCACCGTCCCGCCGTCCTCCACCCTGAGCACGCTGAGGTCGTGCGCTCCGGATTCTCCGGAACGGACAGGACCGGCCGTCAAGGCCTTCCGGAAGGCCGCCGCCTCGACGACGGTGCGGCGCCCTGGGGCCCGGGGAAGCAGACGCCGGTAGTCGGGGAAGTCGTGGTCGAGGCACTGACCGGCTGTCTGCCTGTCCCCCGCCTCCAGTGCCACGCGGTCACCGTCGACAGCGAGCCGCACGGGCCCGTTGCCGTCCAATAGCGCCCGCATCGCGTCGGCGAGCGGGGTGGGCACGATGACCTGCACGCGGCTCCCCTCGTGCCCGGCGATACCGGCCTGTGCGACAGCCATTCGATACCGGTCGGTGGTCACGACGTGGAGATGCTCGCCCTCCATGTCGAACAGGACCCCGCCGAGCATCGGCAGCTCCGGGTCGGTGCTCGCCGCGAAACGAACCGTGTCCAGCGCGGCTGCCAGCTCCGGCGCGGCGACGGACAGCCGGACGGTGGCGCTGCGGAGCGAAGTCATGACATTCTCCCTGCGATCGAGTAGTGCTCGGAGTGCGGAGAACTCGCTGCGGGCATCGGACAAACCCCGTTCGAGGCGACGCAGGTGCGCCTTCAGCAGCTTCCGGACCAGATCGGTGTCCGCGCCGGACCAGCTGGCCAGCACCAGCCGGACGTCCGCCAGCGGCATCCCGGCCCGGCGCAAGCGGGCCAGCAGCCGGGCCTCTTCGAGCTGCTCAGGTTCGTACCAGCGGTATCCGCTCACCGGATCCACCCAGGCGGGTACCAGCACACCGGCGCGGTCGTAGAACCGCAGGGCGCTCACACCCAGGCCGCTGTCGCGGGCCATCTCGCCAATGCTGCGCATGTCGTTCTCCACACCCAGCACTCTGGGCCCTGCACAAGGTCGAGGGTCAACCCGACTCCTGGTGGCGGCGCCGCCAGTCGGACCATGGTCAGGTCAGGTCAGGTCAGGTCGAGGAAACTCCACCGGGCGTCCGGCTGGGCGGCACCGCTCAGCCACTTGCCGCAGTTCTGGAGCACGACCGGGCTCGACGTCATGTGCTGCGCGCCCGTCCCGAGGTCGCGCAGGAAGCGGTCGACCGGACCGCGGCGGATCGCCGCCGAGCCGGCCCAACGGTGTACGGTGCGGCCCACCTCGTACACGGTCGAGGTTGTGTGGTTCAGGACGAGACGGATCAGGGTGTCCTGCCCCGTGCTCGGCAACTCGCCCTGGTCCAGGGTCTGTTCGACGCCCTGCCAGACATCGTTCACCCAGGCACGGGCTGCCCGAAGCCTGGCCTCCGCCGTCGCGTACTCGGCGTGGAACTGGGAGGTGTCGACCGCGGCGCCTCGCGAACCAGTCCGCGCCGCGGCGACCCCCTTCAGCTCGTCCAGGAGCCGCCGGCCGACGCCGAGGGCCCAGCCCGTGTGCCCGATCGCTGACATGTTGACCAGGCCGAGGCGGTAGACGGCGCCGCCGTTGACCGGGGTGTCCGTGGTCGCGACGTACGTGTACTCGTACGGTACGTACACATCGGTGCAGTGGTAGTCGATGCTGTGTGTCGCGCGCAGCCCGAGCACGTCCCAGTTGCCGTCCAGGGTCACCTGCGACTTCGGCATCGCGAGGACCCGCAGCTCGCCGGTGCCCTCGACCTGGATCGCGCTGTGGATGTGGGTGGCGTGCGCCATCCCGGAGGCGAACTGCCACTGGCCGCTGACCCGGTAGCCGCCCTCCACGGGGACGGCCCGGCCGGGGCGTGTGCCGTGCCCGGAGAGCAGCGCGTACTTCCCGTTCGGCACGTCGGGGAACAGTTCGGCCGCCGCGTCCCCAGCGAGATACGCCGCGGTCGTCCCGGTCATCAGCTGCAGCGCGAACATGGTCCACCCGGCCGCGGCGTCGTGGTAGCTCGCCCGCTCCGCCGTCTCGATCAACTGCCGCGGCGCGAACTCGTATCCGCCAAGGCTCAGCGGGAGTTCGGCGCGTACGATCCCCGTGTCCAGCAGTGACCGCGCCGTGTCCTCCGGAAGTCTCCCCAACTCCTCGGCAGCATTAGCCCGTTCATCGAGCATCCCGCCCAGCGAGTCGATCCGCTCCACCACCCCCGCCAGTTCCGCACTGACATGCAGCCGGCCCTTGCCCCCCATGAAATTCCTCTCCTCGTGGTCTGTTTCCCGATCGTCTCACGCACCCGCCCGGCGGCGGTCCAGAGGCTCCAACCAGACGCAACCGTCGGGGACATGGACGTCGAGGCGGCCGGTTCTTGGAAGACTGTCGGCGGTACGGCGGACTACTGAGGGTGCCACCACGAGGGCTGGCCCGATGTCGCCCAGGGCACCAACTGACCTGCGATTGGGCGGTCGTTGACGGTCGTCATCTGTCGTCGCTGGTCAGCGTCGGATGACCCACGGACGGGCCCGGTTCAGGCCCGGATGAATGTCAGGCCCTAGAGCAGGCCTGTCTTCAAATCCCCTCTTGCCTCGCGAGTCCGGCCGAGCCCCCGGCACCGTGCAGCAGGGTGTCCACGACGCGGGTCGCGAGCGCGTCCGCGTCCCCGTCTCCCGCTCCCTCCTTGGCCGCCTCGTGGATGAGGGCGTAGTAGACGCGCCGGGTCCAGTCGAGGTCGATGTCGGGGCGGAGTACGCCCGCCTCCTGGGCGCGGCGGAAAAGCCGGATGCAGGTGGCCCGGACCTCGGCGTGGATGCGGGCCGCCTCGGGGTGGGCGTCATCGGCCGCGCGGTTCATGGCGAACGACCAGTCGGTCTTCACGCGGAGGACATTGGTGGTGACCTGGTAGAGGGCGACGAGCGGCGGGGCGGCGTCCGGGCGGGCGGTGCCGACCGCGTCCGCGAACTGACGGGCGGCCCAGCCGGTGAGCTCGTCCAGGAGCGCCTCACGGGTGGCGAACCGGCGGTGGACTGTGGTCCTGGCTACGCCGGCGGCTCGAGCGAGCTGCTCCATGGTCGCCGCCGGGTCAGCGGCCAGGACGCGCTCGGCCGCTTCCAGGATCGTCCGCACGGTCCGTTCGGTGTCGGCCCGGAGGGGCCGTTTCGCCTGCTGTTCTGTCTGCTGCTTCTGCGCCGTCACGCCGACATGCTACATCCACACTCCTTTGAAGCCGCGACTTGCAACATCACTGTCGCATGTCATAGATTCATGGCGTCGGAGAGGTAGCAACTCCGCCGCCCCGTCCGCGGGGAGAGGCGATACCAGGGAGCAGCGAGTGATGCAGCACAGGAAGCTGGGACGTACCGGCATATCGGTCAGCAGGTTCGCGTTGGGCACCCTGCGTCTGGGGGCGTGGGGGAACACGGATCACGACGATGCGGCCCGGCTGATCCACACGGCCCTGGACGCCGGGATCAACCTCATCGACACCGCCGACCAGTACTCGGGCGGCGAGGCCGAGGAGATCGTGGGCAAGGCCATCCGCGACCGCCGCGACGAAGTAGTACTCGCGACCAAGGGGCACTTCCCCATCCGCTTCAAGGACGATGACCCCAACCGGCAGGGAAACTCCCGCCGTTGGCTCACCAAGGCCGTCGACGACAGCCTGCGTCGCCTGGGCACCGACCGCATCGACCTCTACCAGGTGCACCGCCCGGACCCGAGCACAGACATCGACGAGACGCTCTCGGTCCTGTCCGACCTGGTGCGCGCGGGCAAGATCATGGCCATCGGGACCTCGGACTTCCCCGCCGAACAGCTCGTCGAGGCCCAGTGGACCGCCGACCGCCGGGGCCACATCCCCTTCCGCACCGAGCAGCCCCCGTACTCGGTCTTCGTGCGCGGCATTGAAGCGGACGTGCTGCCCACCGCGCAGAAGTACGGGCTCGGCGTGCTGACCTGGAGTCCGCTCAACAGCGGCTGGCTGACCGGGCGGTTCCGCCGCGGTGAGCCGATCGAGATGAACGGGTTCCGGCAGGCGGTCGCCCACAAGTTCAACCTCGACCTGCCGGGCAACCAGCGCAAACTCGAAGCCGTCGAGCTCCTGTCGGCGTTGGCGGACGAAGCGGGAATCTCCCTGACGCACCTGGCGCTCGCCTTCGCGTCGACCCACCCGGGCGTCACCTCAGTGATCCTCGGCGCCCGCACGGTCGAGCAACTCACCGACCAGCTCGCCGCCGCCGAGGTCCGGCTCGACGACGAGATCCTCGACCGTATCGACGAGATCGTCGCCCCCGGTGTGACACTCAACCCCGCGGACATCGACTACAGGCGGCCGGCCCTGACCGACTGCGAGCAACGCCGCAGGCCCGCTCACCACCGCTGACAGCGGTCCGCCTGCGAAGAAGTTCCTGCCGGCAGCAGTGCATGCGGCACGGCTATCTCACCTCGAAGGCGGCCCGCAGGGTGTCGCGTTGGGCGCGCACCTAGTGGATGTCTGCCTCGTACAAGTCGGTATGACCTTCCGCAATGTGTTGCTGGAACGCCTCGTTGCCCTGCGCGGCCGGATTCGAGCGCGGGAAAACCGAATCCCCGGACGCCGTGATCCACGAGCATCACAATGGCAACACCGTCCGTTGCCGCCACGGCGGCAACTAGCCCAGAACACCTCGTGAGTGAGCAAGAAGAGGGAATGACGTGAGTGAGAGCCAAGACCTGTCCGACGTGTCGGGCAGGCTGAACACCGGGGTCGCGCACAACGCACGAGTGTGGAACTACTGGATCGGCGGCAAAGACAACTACGAGATCGACCAGCAGGTCGGTGACCAGGTCGCCACGATGTTCCCAGTCATCCGAGACGTGGCCCGTGCGGACCGCCAGTTCCTTGCCCGCACGGTGCGATTCCTGACCGCCGACTGCGGCGTGCGGCAGTTCCTGGACATCGGCACCGGACTGCCGACCCTGGCCAACACCCACGAGATCGCCCAACGGATCGCACCCGAAGCCCGGATCGTCTATGTCGACAACGACCCCATCGTGCTCGTCCATGCCCGCAGCCTGCTGACCGGTACCCCCCAGGGAGCTACCGATTACATCGACGCCGACATCCAGCACCCGGACAGCGTCATGGAAGGTGCAGCGGCAACCCTCGACCTGGACCGGCCCGTCGCGGTCATGATGCTGGGCATCCTCAACTTCGTCCTCGACACCGGCGAGGCCCAGGAGATCGTGCGCCGGATCATGGCCTCGGTCCCCTCCGGCAGCTACCTCGCCTTGACCCACCCCACCACCGACACCGATCTCGGCGGCGAAGGCAACGTCGAGGCCATGCGGTTCTGGAACGAAAACGCCACCCCGCCGATCACCGCCCGCAGCCGCGCAGAGATCAGCGCGTTCTTCGACGGCCTGGATCTCCTCACCCCCGGCCTCGTGTCATGCGCGCACTGGCGCGCTGAGACCGACTCCGGGCCCACGCTCCCGCAGTTCGGCGCCGTTGCTATGAAACCCTGACCGAAGGCTGGCTCGCCTACATGGCGAAGAGGTCGTACGCACGAAGGTGGAGTCCGCCGAGATGTCCCCGTCGATCTCGGCTACCGCACCTACTGCGGCCTGGACCTGCGGGAATGGTCCCGGCCCCCGGGAACCCCACGTGCCCCGCACGGCGTCTTGGCTACCGTCACCACAGCGCCGCACGGAGGTCAGATCAGGTCATGGCACACGACGGAGACCAGTCGACCGACCGCGCGGCCGATGGCGAGGGCGACGGCGTGGGCGACAACCCCACCGAGCAGCCGGGCGGCGGCATCAGCGGGACGCTCGGCGCCGTCAGGCGCTACCGCCGCGCGCTGTACGGCTTCACCCTCCGCGTGTCCGTCGTGACCGCAGTGCTCGGCTGCGCGATCCTGGCCGGCGGATTCGCGGCGGCATGGGACACCTTCGAGGGCGTCCGGGACTACGCGGACGCCAACATCGCCAACGAGGACTCCTACGTGGCCTACGCGGAGGATGCCATGCCAGAGCTGGCAAGGGTGTTCTTCGTGATGGTGCCGCTGTTGCTCGTTCTGGGGCTCCTCGTCGTTTCCGTCCTGCACACCGCGTACGCCGTCGGCGACTCTCACGCCAGGCACGGCGGCGGACCGCTGGCCACCCGCGAGTTGTGGCGGCGCACACGCGGGCGTTTTCCCGCCGCCCTCGCGGTCAACACGCTGACCGGACTGGCTGTGGGCGCCGTATGGATGGCGGGCCTGGTGCTGTGGGGCATCGTCGAAAGCGGCGAGGTGCCTGGTGTCGAGCCCACGCCCCTGGGCGAAACCGCGACCTGGCAGTACACCCTGGTGGGGTGGGTGCTGCCGATCACCGTGTGGTGTCTGGGCCCGCTGCTGTACGCCCGCCTGGCGCTGGCCACCGCCGAGACGGTGCTGGAACTCCGTTCCCCGTTCGTGGCGTTGTACCGCTCCTGGGTGCTGACCCGCCGCGCACGACGGCGCACCCTCGGCGTGGGCACACTGGTCACGGCGGCAGCCGTGCTCTTCTTCCTGCTGGCCCGGTACGCGGCCGCTCCCCTCGTCCACCTCGCCGGACTCGGAATGCTGTGGCTCAGCAACGACAATGTGTGGATCACCGGCGTGCTGGTGAAGGTGCTGCCCTCAGCCGTGGCCCTTCTCCTGCTGTCCCCGGTGGTCATGCCGCTGGTGTGCGCACTGTTCGCCCGTCTCCACGGAGACCTGCTCGCACGCGAGGAGGCGGCGAGGGGCGCCGGGGTGGTGGGGGCTTCAGCGGCCGGCCGCCCGACCGGCAGGGTCTCGTAACAGAGGCCATTCCCCTTGTCGGTTCCCCGCGTTGGCGACCTCCGCGGAAGGATCGAGGGAGGGGCAGTTGAGTTCCGTCCACGGCGGTCATCAAGTCCTTGGCGTCGCGGCAGCCTGATCCCGGTGAGGATATGTTCCTTTTGGCATGGAAAGCGGCTCTTGTATCGCGTTCACTTTTGCCCGAAAAAGATACTTCTTCACACCATTAATGGCGTATAGAAAGTGCTGTCCCTATTGCGGGGGGCTCTGGCGAAATGGCGTGCTCTGATATGCCGTCGAGTCGCATTCCAGCGCGTATTGCATTCAGTGAATTGAGTCACACCGGCGGCCTCGACCCCGGGATCCACTGAACGCACTTCCGTTCTGTGCAAAGAAAGTTGGGCTTTTCGATCAAAGGATGCGAGTGGTCCTGGTTGCCAGGGACCGGCATCGCACATTCCTTATTCGAATTTGGGTCTTGTTCCATGCGGGCTTTCTCGCCTAACGTCACCGCCAATCCGGATGGAACGCCGAATCCTGCCGCCATCCAGAAACCATCCCACCCACTCACTTACGCACGGCAGGAGCGGGGGACCCAGGTAAGCCGCCGATCCGGATTCCGGAACGGCTCGGGGTGAAGTCGTATTCACAGTGCGACCGGACATCTCCCGTCCGAACCCGACAGCTCACCTCGTAGGCGACGGAGAGGAATTCGCCATGCCCGCAAAGGGAAAGCACCGCCGCCCCAAGTCCAGTTCACTCACCCGGGGCATCGCCGTGGCAGGGACTGGTGGCGCCGTACTCGTTCTCCCGGTGCTCGGCGCAACCGCCGCCGGAGCGGCGCAGCCGGCCGGCACGACCGCCGGGCCCGCCGCGGCCTCGAAGACCTACGTTGTCGTCGCTGGCGACTCGCTCTCCAAGATCGCCCGAGAGCACTCCCTGAGCGGCGGCTGGAAGAAGCTGTACGAGGACAACCGCAGCGCCCTCGGCGCTACCCCGCGGCTGATCCACCCCGGTCTCAAGCTCACCCTCGGCGAGAAGGCCCCGGCCGAGCCCACGAAGAAGTCGGCCGCCCCCAAGGCGTCCGCCGAACGGGCGGACCGCTCCGAGCGCGAGAACACGCTCGCCGCCGAGCCCGCCGCTGCCCCGGCTAAGAAGTCCTACACCAACGACCTCGACGGCTGGATCAACGAGTCGCTCGACATCATGGCCCAGCAGGGCATCCCCGGCTCCTACGAGGGCATCCACCGCAACATCATGCGCGAGTCCTCCGGCAACCCGCTGGCCACCAACAACTGGGACTCCAACGCTGCCGCCGGAACCCCGTCCAAGGGGCTCTTGCAGGTCATCGACCCCACGTTCACCGCCTATCACGTGCCCGGCACGTCGCTCGACGGCTTCGATCCGGTCGCCAACATCACCGCCGCCTGCAACTACGCAGCCGACCGGTACGGCTCGATCGACAACGTGAACGGCCCGTACTAGACCTAGATCTGGACCTAGACCTAGACCGCGTCCCGTCTCGTCTCGTCCGCTGTGAGCCCCGGCATTCCATGTGTCCGGGGCTCAGGCCTGTCTGAGGCCACGCACCGCTCTCCGCGAATTTGCTCGCCGACTGCCTGAGATCACCCTCCCTCAAGAGAATCCGTCAGCCGCTCATGCAGTGACGTGCCGTCATATAGCGCCCCCGCACATGGACAACTCCATGCGCAATTCCGCTATTTTCTCTGCCCGTTGCGTACGCTCCCTCTCAACTCCCTTACAGAAGCGCGCCGAGCCGACACGGCCTGCGAGTTTCCTGATCTCAGCGGATTGCGCCGGGGAGGGGATGAGATTGAGGCCGACTGGGCCACCCGTGAACCCTTCCGGTTGCCGACCAGAATCGCGTGAGCGAGTTTGGTGGAAGCAGAGAGGGCCCTGGAGGGGGGTGCGTCCGATCGCAGCCGTTCGATTCTCAGGAGGAATGGTGACCAACCCCCAGCAGGACCCGAATCAGCACGAAGGCCCCGCAGACGGCGGAGCGGCAGGCACACCCGGCGTCCACGACGGCGGCGCAGACGGAGGAGCCGACGGCCCCGCAGACGGCGGCGCAGCAGGCACACCCGGCGTCCACGACGGCGGCGCGGACGGAGGAGCCGACGGCGGCGCAGACGACGGAGCAGATGGCGGCGCAGACGGCGGAGCCGACAACTCCGGCAGCGGCTCTTGAGTCTCTTCTCGACCGAGCTTCAGGACACCGACGCCACAGCAGGCGTCGGTGTTCTGGAGACACGGCTGACCAGCCTGAGCCGAGAGCAGTTCGCCCGCGACGTCTGGGCGCGCAAGGCGCTGCTCACACGCGGCGCCAGCGACTTCTGTGACCTGTTCTCCGCCGAGGCCGTGGACGAGCTGATCTCGCGCCGGGGACTGCGTACGCCCTTCCTCCGCGTTGCCAAGGACGGCTCCACGCTCCCCGAGTCATCCTTCACCTCGCCCGGCGGTGTCGGCGCCACCATCGCCGACCAGCTTGACGACACCGCCCTGTGGCGCGGGTTCGCCGATGGCGCCACACTCGTACTGCAAGCTCTGCAGCGCACGTGGGAGCCGGTCGCGGACTTCAGCGCCCGGCTGAGCGGGGAGCTGGGGCATCCGGTGCAGGCCAATGCCTACGTCACTCCGCCGCAGAACCGCGGGTTCGACGACCACTATGACGTCCACGATGTCTTCGTCCTTCAGATCGACGGCGCCAAGCGCTGGCTCGTCCACGAGCCCGTTCATCCCGACCCGCTGCGCGATCAGCCCTGGACGGATCGCCGCTCCGCCGTCGCCGAGGCCGCGAAGGACAAGGCTTACATCGACACGGTTCTCCAGCCGGGTGATGTCCTCTACCTGCCGCGGGGCTGGCTGCACGCCGCCCAGGCGCAAGGCGAGGTCTCGATCCACCTGACGTTCGGAATCCACAGCTGGACGCGTTACGCACTGGCCGAGCAGCTCGCCAAGGCCGCACTCACAGCGCTGCGCGACGATCCCCTGATGCGCGGCACGCTGCCTCTGGGCGTGGACGGGCCGGACGGCGAGATCGGCATCGTCCGTGAACGCCTCGTCGCCGCCATCGCACAGTCCGATCCCGCTCCGCTGTTCCACCGCACCCGGCGAAGCCAGCAACGCCCCGCGCCGATGGGCCCATTGGCCCAGCTAGCGGCAGTCGACGGCCTCGGCTCCGACTCGCCGGTGAGGCTCCGTGAAGCGCTGGAAGCGCGCCTGGAGGGTCCACGGCTGGCCACGCGCGTGGGCTGGCTCGACTTCCCGGAGGCTGATCTGCCGTCGGTAGCCCGTATGCTCGACGGCGAGGTCCGCACCGCCGGTGATCTCGGCGTCGACCTCGTCGGGAGACTGCTGCGCGCGGGTGTACTGGTGCCGGCCGAACAGTGACGTGGTCCCGGTGACTGCGACAGAACGCTTCTTCTGCGCCGATGCCGCCCGGACACACGGCGACCCACTCGCAGGAACAGCACCGCACGGCTCTGTCTGGATCCTCATCGAGTACCGGGGCGGCTGGCCGCCCAACGGCTTCGACGGCCTCCATCTCGAGCCCGACACCAAAAGGCTCCTGTTCTCCGCCGCCCAGGCGGTGCGGGCACGCGTGCTCCTGATCAGGCGGCACGGACGCCACAGCCTCGAAGGCACCCGGCGCTGGGCCGTACTGCGCTACGAGAGCTCCGGCGCCTACCGCCAGCAATGGGGCACATGGAGCCGTGACGAAGACTTGGCGGAGATCGTCGGCGCTCTCGGTGCCCCCGGAGAGCTCGGCCGCCCGCCCGTCGTACTCGTCTGCGCCCACGGTCAGCACGACACATGCTGCGCCGTACGCGGCCGGCCCGCCGGGCGCGCGCTGAGTGAGCGCTGGCCGGACCTGGTGTGGGAGTGCACCCATGTGGGCGGCGACAGGTTCGCCGCCAACGTCGTTGTCGCGCCCGACGGTGTCTATTACGGCGGTCTCGATGCCAGGTCGTCGGTAGCGACGGTCGAGGAGCATCTGGCCGACCGTATCCACGCAGAGTACTTGCGCGGATATACGGATCTCTTCCCGCCGCAGCAGGCCGCTGTCGCAGCCGTACTCGAACGTTTCGGCGCGGCCGGCCGTCATGACTACGCGGTGATCGGGACTTCTCGCGACGGCGACCATTGGCGGGTCCGCATCACCGGCCGACCGCCTCGTCCGACGGTTGTGGACGTCGAGGTGCGCTCCCACCGCGCACCGCCACGTCAGCTGACCTGCCGTGGACTGTCAATGAGTTCCGCCGTCGTCTACGAGGTCACTTCGATCCGCGTCGGCTGAGCCCGTTCTCCTGGCCCTCGATCGTCACCTCGAAGGTGTTGAGGAAATCGCAGATGAGTTGGTAGAAGCCCACGGTGATGACGAGGTCCGCGAGCTGATTCACTGTCAGGAAGGCCAGCAGCTCGTCCCGCTCGGCCTCATCGAGGGTGTGGTGGGCGAGCAGCCGGTCCGTGGCGGCCAGGACGGCGGCTTCGGGGCCGGAGAGTTGCGCGACCGAACCGGTCTCAGCGGCGGCGAGCGCCTCCTCCCCCAGTCCGACGAGGCGAGCGGCTCTCTCATGGTGGTGAACCTCGTAGGCCGCTCCGTAGACTCGGCCGACCCGCACAACGGCGAGTTCGCGCAAGGTGTCCGGCAGCGAGTTCCGCTGCAGAACCGCCTCCCCGAGGGTCAGTAGGCCTGGCGCCAGAGCCGGTGAGTGCATCATCATCCGGAAGACGTTGAGCGAGCCGCGAGCAGTCACCGCCTCCTGTAGTTCCACGGGCAGTGTCGACAGATCCGGATACTCCATGTCAGCTCCGTTCGAGAAGGGCGACGCGCCCGGCGTCGCGGTTTCGCCGAAGAGGGCGGGGCTACGTCGGCCTCAGGTCGGCGTGCACCGGATCGTGGTCCGAGTACGGGGTGGGATGCACACCCTGCTCGAGCGGGACGAAGCCTCGCAGGAAGATGTAGTCGAACTTGCTGTGCCAGTCGGTGGTCGTCTCGCAGGTGCCGGTGGCCGCCGGAGCGCACTCGGGGTCCGCATCCGCGGCCAGGCTCCACATCCCGCTGAGTTCGGGGGCATCCGGCACCGCGTTGAAGTCGCCGAGAACGATCGTGCGGTCGTGCCGGGCGACCTCCGCCTCGAGTACGCGGGTCTGTTTCGCTCGGACCGCTTCTTGACTTCGTTGGGCCAGGTGCGTGTTGAAGACCCGGACGGGGCGGCCGTCGACTTGGGTGGTGACTGCCATGTACCCGCGGTCCTCGGAACCGCCGTCGGGGTATTCCACGTTCACACGGTCTGTCATCGGTGCCGCCGAGAGGACCGCCTGGCCAAAGCCGCCCGGACTCCACGGCACTCCCCCGCAGCGGCCCCAACTGTGCAGAACCGAGCCGTACTCGACGTGGTAGTCGAGCCCGTACAGGTACTGCAGATGATCCCGGATCCCCTCGACGTCACGCACGCAGGCTTCTTGCAGGCCGACCACCTGGGGCGCGTACGTGGCGATCTCCGCCGCCCGGCCGACGTTGTGCCCGCTCTCGTTGCAGGGGTTGCAGATGTTCCACGTCATGACCCGGTTCGGTACGAAATCTTTGGGTGCGTCGGCCGGCAGTGGCTTGGCGATGTGGGCACCGTCCGGTGCGCTGGGGCCGACGAGCGCCACGCAGGCCACGATCATGGCGGCCGCGAGCCATCGCGCGCCGATTCCGGTCACCATCTCCTCCTCAGTGTGGAGACACACGGCGTCGCATGAGGTCTCCCTGCACGAGGTTATGGGACGGGTCGTCCGCGGCACATGAGGACGGCACCATCCGGCCGTGACCGGGCCGGCCGGACGGCCCGTGGCCTCAGACGGCGCTGAGCGGATGGGCCGCCGTGGCGGAGCGTGGGGGCCAGGCGCGAGGCGCCAGGATGCCGAGGACGTAGGCGCGGGCGACGAGGGCGGGGCGGGTCGTCGCGCCCAGGAGTTGCCGCAGGCGGCTGAGGTGGTAGTCGACCGTCTGCCGGGACAGCTTGAGCGAGGTGGCGATGTCGCTGTTGCTGCTGCCTTCCGCCAGGAGGGAGAGGATGCGGATCTGCGCGGCGGTGAGCGATGAATGGGCCTCGTGGGCCAGGCTCTCGTGGGTGACTACGGCCCAGACGTGCCGGGCCCTGGCGGCGGAATGGCCGATCGTCGTCAGGTGGAGCTGCGCGCGGCGCTGCAGTCCCCGGGCGTCGACGAGCACCGCGGACGTCTCCACCCGTCTGACGCGGCGGGCTATCAGGCTCTTCCACCGGCGGTGCAGCCGGTCGAGGTCGGGCTCGCGGGCGAGCAGGGTGTGTGCGCGGCGGCCGACCAGGTCGGGCAGGTTGAGGTGGAACAGCTCAGCGGCCGCCGCGCTCGCCTCGACCACGCGTCCGTTCGCCGAGAGGAGTGCGCAGGCTAAGCCGCTGTGGTCGCGCAAGGCCCGCAGATTCTCCTCGGCCTCCTGCCGCTGGACCATGGCGCGCAGGTGGTCCGTGACATCCACGTAGATCCCCGCGACGCAGGTCTGCGCGTTCTCTCGTACGGGGAAACGGTGGCCCACAGCCCGGCCCGCGCTGCCGTCCTGGCGTCGGTAGCCGAGGGTGTGGCGCACCGGCGTGCCGCGGGTGAGGATCTCTCGGTCGAGGGCGCGGAACTGGTCGGCGTCGGCGGGCGCGTCGAAGTCCTCGATGCACCTGCCGACGACTTGCTCCGGGACGGTGCCGTAAAGGTGTGCGTAGGCATGGTTGGCCCACAGGTAGCGTCCCTCGCTGTCCCGGATGAAGGCAGCGGCCGGGGCCAGGTCCACGAGGTCAGCGAAGGCGGCGTATCCGCGCGGGGCATCGGCCTGGGCGTCGACCTCCACCGCGAGGCCCCGCGTACGGCTATGGGGTTGGCGGTCGTCCACCGGCCAACTGACGTCGAAGGTGCGGCCGTCGAACCGGGCCTGCCAGCGGCCGTCATCCGGCAGATGCCCCGGGGCCGAGAGTTCCTGACGCATCCGGTCCAGGAAGCGCTGCGCCGTGCCCGTGTCGGCGAAGGCACCGCCTCCCCGCTCAAGGACCTGCCACGGCTCGTCGACTTCCCACCAGAACACGGGAAGCTGCTCGAGCAGTGCCTTGAGGCTGGAATCGTCCACAGGGGTCTCCGTCCGTATATGACCGACTGACGCACAGTCACAGCGCAATTGGATATCCCGAACCGGTCCCGCGCCTGCCCGGTTCTCGGCCGAAGTGGCGAAGCGGAACCTTCGAGGTGCCCCAACGCGGTCTGCGACTCAGGCATTTGCCTGAGTCCCGGGCGCCCACGGTGGCGCTGCGGGTGCGTGCGGCCTGGTCTCCTTGAGTGAGCGGGTGAACACGCCCCGCGACACATGTGCCGGGAGACTCCCCGGGCTCTACAGGCATCACCGATACATGCGGCGATGCGCACCCACGTACCCACGTACCACCCACGAACAATTGGAGACGAACTTCAGTGAGCAAGGTGCTGTTAGTACATGCCAAGGGTGGTCCGCCGCTCGGCCACGTCCTGTCCCGGACGGCCGCGAGGGCGGAAGTGCACCTGCTGGCTCTCAGCGCTCTTCCTCCCACCGTGGCCGGCTCCGCCCGGAGTCTGTGCGCCTCGGTCGTGACGCCGGCCGACGCACAGCGCTCCGACCTGGTGTCCCTGATCGTCTCGGAGGCCGAGGCCATAGGCGCGGACGCGGTGCTCACCTTCTCCGAGTACGCGGTCGTGGCCGTCGCCGAGGCGTGCGAGGCGCTCGGCCTCGCGGGCGCGGGCGGTGCCGCCGCGCTCGCCCGTGACAAGCGCCTGATGCGGCGCACCTGGCAGGAACACGGCCTGCCACAGCCCGAGTTCCGCCCCGTCGCCACGGAGGCGGACCTGCATGCGGCGGCTGCGTCCCTGCCCTGTCCGCTGCTCCTCAAGGCCGCCTGGAGCGCGGGGTCCACTGCGCACCAGATCATCCGTTCCCCGCACGAGGCGTCCGCCGCCTGGTTCCGCTCCCGTCAAGTGATGGCCGACTCGGCTCAGTTGGGGTACGCGGAGCTTCATGTGGCCGAGGCCGACGCGGACTTCGTGGTCGAGCAGATCGTGACCGGCACCGCGCCGGACTGGTTCGAGGAGCCCGGCTGGGGTGACTACGTCAGCGTCGAGGGCGTAGTGGCGGACGGCACCTTCCACCCGGTCTGCATCAGCGGCCGGATGCCCACGGTCGAGCCGTTCACCGAACGCGCGGGCATCACCCCCGCCCTGCTGTCCCAGGATGCCCAGGACCGGGTCGTGGCCCTCGCGCGCCGGGCCGTCGACGCCCTGGGACTGCGCGACTGCGGTACCCACACCGAGATCAAGCTCGGCGCGGACGGCAGCATGTGGCTGATCGAGACGGCCGCCCGGTTCGGTGGCGCGATGACGGTGCCGCAGATCGAGGAGGTCTTCGGGCTCGACCTCGTCGGTATGCTCGTCGACCAGCTCATCGGGCGCCCGGTGGAGTGGCCCGAACAGGCCCTCACCCCGGCGCAGGCGCGCGGCGCGGCGGGCTCTCTCGTCGTCCTCGCGGTCGACGGCCGGGGCGACGCCTGGCAGGACCGCAGGGTCTGGGACTTTCCCGTGGTCTCGGCGGACGTGCCCCTCAGCCGGGGCAGCCGGCTGTCGGTGGTCGCCGAGAGTTCACTCGCCGACGGCAGCGTAGTGCCCGTGTACGACCAGGCCGCTGGTGCCAACACCATGGCGGCCCTGTGCCTGCTGTCCGCCGCCGACCCGCGGACCGTGCTCCGCGACTTCGAGACCCTGGTGGACGCTCTTCCCCAGGTGCTGCCGGCCGCGCGGCCCGCGGAGGTTTCAGCATGACCGCCCAACTGCTCACCGGTGCCGCCGAACCGACCACCGACCGCACGGTCGTCGGCGAGAACCTCTCCCTGCCGCTGTTCCGTTCGCTCTCCGGCGTCCTGGCCGGTCACCCCTACCTCAAGGTCGTCGTCGACCGTGCCGAGCACACCTGGCACCTGCTCGACACCGCCGCGCACCCCTTCCACGTCGACTACATCGCCACCCGCGTCCTCGGCATGGAACTCACCGCCCTGGACGCGGATCTCGACGCGTTCAACGCCTCCGTCTACATGGACCCCGGGCGCCGTTTCCTGCTCGGGGTGCTGTCCCTGCACACCGAACAGGAAGCGGACAGCCGCGAGCGCACCTTCCTCGTCCTGGAGACGACCGAGGCCGACACCATGCACGGTGAACTCCTCGACTCCTTCTACGAGTTCGTACGCGCTCGGGTCGACGGGAGGCTGCCGCTGCTGCTCAAGCCCGCCAACCACGGGCAGGAGGAGGCGCTTGCGGCGATCAGTGAACTGCGTGTGCCGCGCATCCTGAGCCATGAGCTCTTCGGCTCCAGGGCACGGACGCCGCTGAACGTCGGCGAGGCCACCGGGCGGCTGCGATTCTTCCGTACGCGCGAGGAGTACGCGGCGGCGGAGGCCGGGCTCGGCTGGGCGGACATCGTGGCCATGCCGTGCCTGCCGGACGACGTGCCCCGGGTGGCCGGATTCCTCAACACCGCGCCGATCACCCCGCTCTCGCACACCAACGTCCTCGCCTCCGGCTGGGGCATACCCAACGCGATCGTGCGCGACCTGCCCCAACTCGTCGAGAAGGACGGCCTGGACGGCGCGTGGGTCCGCTACCGGGTACGCGAGGACGAGATATCCCTGGAACGGCTTGACCACGAGCCGACCCTGCGAGCTCCGGCCTGGCACCAGCAGCGCATACGCCTCGAACCGCCCCTGCTCGAAGACGCCCCCGTGCTGGCCCTGCACCGGCTGCGCAGCACCGACCGCGACCGGTACGGCACCAAGGCGGCCAACCTCGGCGAGCTGCATCACGTACTCGACAGTCGCACGGCCGACCTGAGCGCCTTCTACGGTCGGCCCCGCCCGCCGCGCGCCGACCTCTACGGACACCTCGCGGCCCGCCTCGGCCTGAGTGCGCCAACCGCCGGTGAACTCCGCACCAGGGCAGCCGAGTTCGTGGCCGGTGCGGTCGATGCCCCCGAGGGCGTCGCACTCCCCTTCGCGCTCCAGCAGCGCTTCCTCGCCTCTTCCCCCGCTCTCCAACAGGGCATCGGTAAGCTCAAGATGGCACTCGAACTCGACGCCACCGACGTCCTCGACTCGCTCTGCCTGCAACTCCAGAACCTGATCCGGCACACGCCCGTCCCCGAGGCGGTCTCCCGGCAGATCGGCCAGGCCTTCCCCGCCGCCGCTGCCTCGCGCGGGCGCCTGGTGGTGCGCTCCTCTTCCAACGCCGAGGACCTTCCGGGGTTCTCCGCGGCGGGCGTTTACGACTCCGTCGTCACCGTCCGCGGCACCGGCGAACTCCTGGACGCCGTACGCCAGGTGTGGGCCTCCCTGGTGTCGCCCCGCAGCGTGCGCCTCCGCCACCAGGTCGGCATCTCCCTGGACGACACCTACATGGGCGTGATCATCCAGGAGTACGTGCCCGCCTCTCTCGGCGGCGTCCTGGTGACCTGCAACCCGACCCGCCGCGAGGACTTCCGCAACGTCTACCTCAACTGCTCCCCCGGCTCCCCGGAGCAAGTGGTCGACGGCTCGGTCCTGCCGCAGCAGTACCTGTACAACACCGTGGAGGGCGGCGGCCGCACCGTCGCCCTGGGCTCCTGGGGTGACGGGCTTCCCGCAGCCACCCGCGCCCGCCTCGCCGACCTGTCCCTGACCGGGCGGCTCCTGCAGTCCCACTTCAGTGGGGCCGACGTGGACAGGCCGCTGGACATCGAGTGGCTGATGACCGAGCGGGGCGACTTCCGGCTTGTCCAGATCCGCCCGTACGCGCTGTGAGGCCGCGCTCCGCCCGAGCGGGGTCGGATGCCGGTCTGACGGACACCGCCCGCCGCGTCATCCGCCTCAACTACGGCTTCCAGCTGCTGTTCAACCTGCTGTGGTGGATGCCGGTGTTCTACGCCTACCAGAAGGCGGCCGGGCTCTCGGACGGGCAGATCTTCGGCATCCAGAGCATCTACTACGTGGCCTTCTGCCTGTTCGAGATCCCGACCGGCCTGATCGCCGACCGGATCGGCACCCGCAACTGCCTCCGGGCCGGAGCGGTGGTCATGACAGCGGCGAACCTGGCTCCGGTGGTCAGCGCCTCGTACACCGGCTTCCTCGTCCACTTCCTGGCCATCGCGGCGGGCCGTTCGCTCACCTCAGGGGCGGCGAGCGCCTATCTCTACGACGGACTTCGGGCCGAGAAGTGCGACGAGCACTACCTCAAGGCGGAGGGCACCGCACGAGCCCTGGGGCTCGCGGCGAAGGTCGTGTGCTGGCCGCTGGTCGGGCCCTTGATGGCCATCGCCCACGCCGCCCCGTACGTGCTCAGCGCCGCCAGCGCGGCGGGCTCCCTCGCCTGCGCCGTCGCACTGCCCCGGCTCGCGGGAGCGAACAGTGATACGAGGAAGGCGGACGGCGGACGCAGGGGCGGCGCGTTCCTGCGGGACGCGGGTTCCGCGCTCCGCTGTGTCGCCTCCTCGCGGTGGCTGGCCCTGGTGATGGTGCAGGGCGTGGCGGTCTTCACGCTGTCCCGGATCTGCCAGGTCAACCTCTTCCAGCCGATCCTGCTCGACCACGGCATCGCAGAGGCCTCGCACGGTGGGGTGCTTGCCGCGATGACAGTGGCAGAGGCGGTGGCTTCGGCCCGCCCTCAGTGGCTGAGCCGTCGTCTGCCACCGGTCGCCTGGGTCTCGATCCTCAGCGTCGTACTCGCGGGCACCTTGGCGGCCATGGCTCTGGGTGGACCGTGGGTGGTCGTCGCACTGCTCTGCCTGTTCGCCGCCGCGACCGGCTTCGCGTACCCCATCCAGCGCAAGCTGGTGAACGACGCGGTGCCCGCGAACGCCCCGCGCGCCACGCTCCTTTCAGTCGAGAGCATCGTGGACCGCGGGGTGTGCGCACTGGCCGCGGTCGCCGCGGGCGCCTATCTCTCCGCCGGGCACCTGGACGCCCTGCTGTGGCACAGCGCACTCGCGACGGCGGTGCTGCTCGGGGTCTTCCAACTGCTTCTGCGCAGCGGGGTGGTGAGGCGGGGGCGGGGAGCACACCCCCGGGAAGCAG
The DNA here is from genome assembly GCF_043200235.1 of Streptomyces sp. NPDC048441. Lineage (NCBI taxonomy): Bacteria > Bacillati > Actinomycetota > Actinomycetes > Kitasatosporales > Streptomycetaceae > Streptomyces > Streptomyces sp. NPDC048441. Next base: position 170,834 of record NZ_JBICXM010000013.1, on the reverse strand, counting down.
AGGTCCCTGAGGCCGTGGTGCGGACTTCGATCAGCGGGAGTGCCGGCCCAGGAGTTCGACCAGCTTCACCGGGAGGAAAGCGGGCCGGTGGGCCCGGTTGACCTGGTACGCCACGAAGCCCAGCGAGGAGGCCACGGTGACCTCCTCGGCCGTCTCCGCCTGGTAGACGACTCGGCAGCGGCCCGAGTCCGCCTTCGCGCGCTGCCAGAGGGTGGGGGCCGGTTTGCGTTCAGTTTCGGTGCGCGGAGTGCGGATCCGGTCGCCGAAGTCCTTCCAGGCGAAGGGCGCGGAACCCTGCCACGTAGCGTCGACCTCCTTCTTCAGCCTGGCGGCTCGCTCGGTGTCGGTCGTGCCCCAGGAGGGCGGAACATTGGTGATGAGGCCGACCTGGATGTGGCGTTCGCGCAGGGCGCGCAGGTAGGAGGCCGCGCCGGGCTGATAGCCGGTGCGGCCGTCGTCGGCGGTGTGTACGAGGGTCTCGCCCAGGTCGAAGTACACGATGGGGCAGGCGCGTTCGGTGCCGGCGCGTGCGGCGGAGGCCGGGCCCGTGACGCCGATCGCGTTCCCGGGCACAGCCGCACTCGCCGTGGCGCAGAGCACGGTCGACACGAGGGCTGCGCCCAGCGTGAGGCTCGCACGGACCGAGCCCGTGGAGGCGGATCTGTTCAAGGCGTCGCCCTTCTCTTCGTTCTCTTCTTCTCTTCTTCTCTTCGTCGGATCACAGATCCAGGACCAGGCGCGGGCAGGCGGCGCGTGAGACGCAGATGAACATCGTGTCATTGCACGCCTGTTCAGCGGAGGTGAGTAGGGAATCGCGGTGGTCCACACGACCCTCGATGACCACGGTCTCGCAGGTGCCACAGGTGCCCTCCTGACACGAGCTCAGGACCTGCACGCCTGCCTCCTCGACACTCTGAAGGACGCTCTTGTCCGGCGCGACGGTCACCGTGATGCCGCTGCGGGAGAGTTCCACCTCGAAGGAGTTCGAAGCGGTGTCGTCCAGCCGCGCCTTCGGCGCGAACCGCTCGGTGTGCAGCGTACCCTCCGGCCAGGAAGCACTCCGCTGCTCGACCGCGTTGAGCAGCGGCTCGGGACCGCAGCAGTAGATGAGGGTGTCGGCGGCGGGGCTGCCGAGCAGTCCGTCCAGGTCGAGGAGGCCGGTCTCGTCCTGGGGGCGCAGCTCCACCCGGCGAGGGTGGTCCTTGGTGAGCTGCTCGGCGAAGGCCATGGTGGCGCGGTTCCGCCCGCCGTATACCAGCCACCAGTCGGCTCCCCGCTGGTCGGCGGCGGCGATCATCGGCAGGACCGGAGTGATGCCGATACCGCCCGCGATGAACAGGTAGCGGGGGGAGTCGATCAGCTGGAAGTGGTTGCGAGGGCCACTCACCCGGACCGTGTCGCCCTCGGCCAGCGTGTCGTGCACGTACTGGGAGCCGCCCCGGCCCTCCGGCTCGCGCAGCACGGCCACTTGGAGCAGGGCTGCGTCCCCCGGGTCGCCGCACAGCGAGTACTGCCGCACCAGGTCGGGGCCCAGCATCAGGTCGATGTGGGCGCCTGGGCTCCACGCCGGCAGCCGCTCGCCGACGGGATGGGTCAGGCTGAGCCGGACGACGCCTTCGGCGAGGGACTCCTTGCGCACCAGGGTCAGGTCGAGTTCGTCCGACCGGTCCTGCGTCACGGCCCCCTACTCCTGGGCCAGGCGAGCGAGAATGCGGCGGGCGGCAAGTCCGCCCGTGTCGATGTTGATACTCAGCTCCTGGTAGCCGTCCGGCTCGGTGTCCAGGGACTTCTGCAGCACATTGAGGGCGACGACGTCCTGCATGACCACCGTGTGGTTGTTGCCGTGCAGGAACTCGCTGACGTCCTGGTCGTCGAGGGCGAAGTCGCGGGCCACGGCCCAGAAGTCGTACGCCGTCTTCTCCGTCGAGGGGGTGATGCCGTAGACGACCTCCACGTGGAAGGCAGACGGGTCGCTGCCGTCCGCATTCGGCCCGGCTGCGCCGACGGGCGCGATGCGCGAGTGGAGCAGGTAGAGGCAAGGTGCGTGGTACTCGATGTCCTGCCAGCGGCTGATGCGGCCCTCGATGCCCGTGGACCTGGCGTAGAACGGAGGGCACTCCGCGTCGTCCATATGCCGACTGACATGGACGATGGCGGCCTTGTCGTCGACCTCGGTGGTGATGGGTGTCTCGGCCACCTCCGGTGTGCCGATGTAACCGCCGTGCAGGTACGTCTCGTGCGACAGGTCCATGAGGTTGTCGACGAGCAGGCCGTAGTCGCTGTCGATCGGCTCCATGCCCGACACCACGGTGTACGCGGGCGAGTCCATCCACGGAGCGCGGGGCGGCAGCGTCTCCCCCGGTTCACGGTCACCGATCCACACCCATACGAAGGAGTCCTGCTCGAGCACCGGGTACGTCTTCAGGCGCGCTGTGCGCGGGATGCGCTGCTGGCCGGGTACGAAGACGCAGCCACCGTCGGTGTCGTAGGTGAAGCCGTGGTAGCCGCATACGACGCGGTCGCCGTCCAGTCGGCTCGGCGCCTGCGACAGCGGGAAGCGCCGGTGCACACAGCGCTCAGACATCGCCACCGCCCGGCCGCCCTCGGTGCGGTACAGCAGGATCGGCTCGCCCAGTACGGTGCGTCCGAGCAACTCACGCCCTACCTCGCGTTTGTAGGCGGCGATGTACCACTGGTCGCGTACGAAAGCAGTCACGGTCGTTCCCTTCGGGGTGGCACGTTCGGTGCGTGTGGTGCCGGGGGCCTGGCAGCGTTCCGGGAGATGGGGACCATCGTGGGGGCGGCGCCCATGGGGCGACAGAGGGCTTTCCGGATGCCGGGAAACAACTGCGTGGCGTCGGCCGCGCTGTCGTACGGAGACTCAGGCTCAGGACGGCGCGGTTCAGACCTGCGGAGTGGTCATGGCGCGGGACATCGCCCGAGCGCTCGTACACACGAGCCGGGCCAGCGCTTGCGCCGAGGTACTGCCATGTCGTACGACCAGCGATACCGAGGCGATCACCGCGCCGCCCCGGTATACCGGCGCGGCGACCGACACCGCGTCCGTCGTGACCTGGCGGTCGCTGACCGCGTAGCCGTTGGTCCGCGTCTCGGCCAACATGCGCCGCAACGTACGCGGATCGGTGACCGTGTCCGGCGTGAAACGCTCAAGACGTCCCGCGAGCGTCTGCTCCTGCACTTCAGCAGGGGCGTGTGCGAGCAGGACAAGGCCGACGCCGGTGGCCGTGAGAGCGAAACGCCCGCCCACGCGCGTCAGCACGGGCACCGCACCGGATCCCGCGATGCGCTCGACGAAGACGACCTCTGTACCCTCGCGCACCGCGAGCTGAACGTTCTCGCGGGTGATCTGGGAGAGGTCCTCCAGGAACGGCAGAGCCCGCTCACGCAATCCCTGTCCGCGCGGTGCGAGGGAGGCAACTTCCCACAGCCGCAGGCCGACGCGGTAGCACCCCTTGTCACCGCGCTCCAGCGCTCCCCAGGCGATGAGATCGCCGAGCATCCGGTGCACGGTCGACACCGGAAGCCCGGATCGCCGGGACAGCTCGCTCAACGTCATCTCCGGGCACTTCGCGCTGAACGCCCCGAGAATCCGCAGAGCGCGGCCCAGCACGGGCCCGGTACCCGAATCGGAGCTGCGGCCGCGGTTCGCCATCGGGCCTCCTTCGTCCGCCGGCGGGCACCAGTACGTAGCTTCCGCTGCCCGCACATGAGTTACTGCTGTTGCATGGTAGGCAGCCAGCATGCAGGGGTGCACTCAGGTGTGCCCTTACCCAGGGGTGCTCCGTCGTGAGCACAACCCGCCACCCGCACGGCCGCGTGCGCTCACCTAAAGGTCACTGTCATGTCAGACGTTCAGCCGGAACCCGCAGGAGTGCAGGCCCAGTACGCCGCCCGCGTAGCCGTGGACCTGGAGACCAACCGCCAGGAACAGGAACGCGTCGGGGCGGAGGTGGCAGCGTTGCAGGAGCAGTTGCAGGCACTGGAGAACGACCACGCGGTGTTGCTGAGCATGAAGCAGGCGCTGGGCTCCACCGGCACCGCGGCGGCCGTCGCCAAGAAGGAGTCAACTCGCGCGTCAACCCGCGAGAAGGCGGTACCCGCCCCGCGGGCAAGTGCGAAGGATTCCGATGCGGCCCGAACGAAGAAGCCCACCAAGAGCTCTCCTGCGACCGCGGCGAAGAAGCCTGCCGCGCCGGCAGCCGGGCCGACCCTGGTCGAGCTGATCGACAACCACCTCGGCCGGCAGATCGAACCGCGCTCCGCCGCCGAGATCACCGCCGCACTCGCCGAGGACCGCCCCGGCCGCACCATCAAGACCACCGTCGTGCGCACCACCGTGGAGGGCCTGGTCGCCAAGGGCCGGGCCCAGCGCACCAAGCAGGGTTCCTCCGTCTTCTACACCTCGGCCTCCCCGGCAGAGAAGGCCGCCGCACCGCAGCCGGAGGCCGACGCCAAGTTTCGGTGAGGTTACGCCACTTCAGGCACGCCAGGTGTAGGGGTTGACCTGGGCTTCGGTGGCCGTGGGTGGCAGTTGCGCCACCTGCCCCTCCAGTACGTGAATGTCGTATGCCGGAAGTCTTGTTCCACGCGCGACGGTAGTTCTAGGGTCGGGCCACCCTGCACGACCGGCCTCGCGTACGGCTGATATCGGGTCCTGCCGTACGTACGGCACACCGCTGTCGCCCGCACGCCGAGCCCGGAGCGTGCGGAGTGTACGGAGGCGCGATGTGCGGTCATGCGAAGTACGGAAGCGGGCGAGTGGGTTGGCGAGCGAGCAGCGGGACGAGCAGTCAGCAGAGCAAGGGCAAGAGCGGGCGGATCGGGTGGAGCTGCCCGGCAGACGTGGGTTTCTCGTCGGGACGGGTCTTGTGGGTGCCGCTGGGCTCATCGGGGCCGCAGCAGCTGGGAGCGCCGCCGCGGCCACGGGCGCGAACAGCGCCGGGCAGGCGAGCGGGAAGGGCGGGGGCGGCTCTCCCGGTGGGCTGCGGGCGGAGCAGCTCAAGGGTGCCAGGAAGCTGCTCGTACCGGAGCTGTTGTTGCTGCCGGAGGGTCCGAAGCGTGGGCAGGCCGTGCTCGTCGAGGGGAGGAAGTTCCGGGCGGTCGGTCCTGCGAGCGAGCTCATCGCCGCGCATCCCGATCTGCACCCGGTGCGCCTTGACGGGCACTTGATCATGCCGGGCTTCGTCGACGCGCATCATCATCTGACGCAGAGTTTCGGCAAGGCCCAGTCGTTCGGGCAGCCTTCGGAGATCTTCAAGACGATATGGGAGCCGCTGGAACACGCACTCGACGAGGAGAGTGCCTATGTGTCGGCGAAGTTGGCCTCCCTTGAGGCGCTGCGTGGCGGCTTCACGACGGTTGCCGATGCCGGGACACGGGCGCCGGTCGATGTGGCCGTGGTGGCGAAGGGAACGGAAGAAACGGGTATCCGGTGCGTACTGTCCAAGGTCGTTTCTGACGGGAAGGGCGGGCCGGAACATCTCGGTCGGTGGGAGGCGCATCCGCTGATCCATCCCTCGCTTGCCATTCCCGTGCCCGAGGACGCGTCCGCGGAAATCATCAAGCGGACGGCGGACCTGTGCCGCGAGGCCGACGCCGTGTTCCAGATCCATGTCAATGAGCATCTGGCTTCCGTGGAACGGTCGTTGAAGAGCGTGGGGCGGCGCCCGGTCGAATATCTGCGGCATCTTGGGGCGCTCGGTCCGCACACGCTGGGTTCCCATGCCACGCTGCTCACGCCGGGCGAGATGCGGATGCTGGCCGACTCCGGCGCGGCCATCAGCTACAACCCCGTGGCCAGTGCCTGGAAGGGCAACGCCGTCGCTCACGCCACCATGCTGGCCGCGATGGGGGTGCGCTTCGGTACGGGCACTGACGGGACGCGCGGCGACGGGTTCCGCCTCGTCGACGCGGCGGAGACGGCCCAGCGGCTTGCGTACGGCATGGCGTCGGGGGATTCCTCGTGCGGCGCTGGGCGGATGTGGCTGGAGCACGCGACGTCGCTCAGCGCTGACGCGCTCGGCCTCGGCAAGGTGACCGGGGAGATCGCGGTGGGCAAGGCCGCTGACTTCCTCGTCGTGGACGTGAACGTCCCTGAGCTCACTCCCTCGTGGGATCTGGAGTGGGAACTGGTCCGGCTTTCCAACCGTGACCAGATCACCGCCGTGGTGGTCGACGGCAAGCTGCGGCTGTGGGAGGGCTGGCCACTGGACTGGGACGGCCCCGCGCTGGTGGCGCGGGCGGCGAAGGTGGGTCCCGAAGTGGTGGCCCGCGCGAAGCTGCAGCGCGTGGAGCCGCGGTAGTAGCCGGTCGGGGCGCGGCCCGCCGTGGCCTCCCGTACCTCCGTACGCACCCCCGCACCCGCGCACCCGCGCACCCGCCGAATCATCGTCCCGGCGGAAGCCACCTCGCGACAGCCAGCGCGATCAGTGTGATGGCGGCGGCCAGGGTCAGCGTCGCGGAGTGCAGGCCCGCGGTGAACGCGTCGACGACCGCCGTGTGCAGGTGGGGGCCGGAGGTACGGGACGTGGCTTCCGCGACCGTCGTGGGCCGGCCGGGCCCCGACAGCGCGGAGGGGAGGCGAGCCGTGAAGACGGCGGTGGTGATGGTGCCGGTGACGGCGATGCCGACGGCACTGCCCAACTCCCTCGCGAGGCTCTGCAATGCGGAACCGGTGCCCGCCCTCTCGGCGGGCAGCGCACTCATCATGGCGTGCGAGAGCAGCGGGCTCGCGGTGCCGCAGCCGAGCGCGGTGAGTCCGGCACCCATGGCGTAGAGGGCGTACGGGGTACGGGCATCGGCGGCTGACACCACACACAGCCCGGCGGCCAGTACCAACATGCCGATGAGGACGGTGCCGCGTCGGCCGCACACCCGCTCGAGCAGCAGGCCGATGCGCGGCCCCGCAAGGAGTGCCGCGGCCATCGGCAGCAACCGCAGTCCGGCTTCGAGCGGCCCGTACCCCTTGGCGTACTGGAGGTACTGGCCGTTGAGGTAGAAGAGGCCGAACATGCCCGCGAAGAGCGCGGCCATCCCCACCGCACCCGCCCGTACAGCGGGCCGCGCGAAGAGGCGCGGGTCCAGGAGCGGGTCGCGGGTACGCAGTTCGTGCCGGACCCACGCGGCAAGCAGCACCACCGCCAAGGTGCAGGCGAACAGGACCGGCGGGGCGCTCCAGCCTGCTTGCGGACCGGAGACGATCGCGTAGAGCAGCGCCAGAAAACCGGCGGTGAGCAGGGCGCCCGCGAGCGGCGCGGCAGGGCTCGGACGGCGGGCGGTGACGGGGGCCACGGCGGCCACCAGGAGCAGGGCGCACAGGGCGAGCGGGACCAGGCAGAGGAAGAGCGTGCGCCAACTGCCGTACTCGATGGCGGCGCCACCGCCCACGTTCCCCAGTACGGCGGCGAGCCCCGTCATGGACGCCCACAAGGCGACGGCCTTGCGCCGCGCCCGGTCCGGCAGGCCGTCGACCAGCAGGGCGAGCGTGGTGGGCAGTACGGCGGCGGCGCCGACCCCGCTGATCATGCGCCCTGCGATCAGAACGGTGATGTGCGGGGCACCGGCGCAGATCACCGCGCCGAGGGTGAACACTCCCATGCCGCACATGAGCGTTCCCTTGCGGCCTCTGCGATCGGTGAGCGCGCCGGCGGGGACCAACAGGCAGGCGAACATGACGACATAGCCGTCCACCACCCACACCACTGCCTGAGCCGAGGGGCGCAGCGCGTCGGCGGACAGGTCGGGGATGGCCAGATTGACGGCGGAGACCATGCCGATCACCAAGGTGACGCACAGACACATGGCCAGCGATGTCAACGCGGGCGGATGCTTTGGGAGTTGGTGTGGGTGTGGGTGTGCGGGCCCGTAGGCGGCAGGGGCAGTATCGGCGGGATCGGCGTGATCCAACAGGACCTCCGTAGAAGGGCCGGGCACGGCACGTCACCACGCGTGCCTGATACGGCGCCGGCACCTCGTCACGGTGATGTGTCCGCGCCTGCGGTGCCGTGCGTGCCCCGCGATGCCGTTACAGCAGGGAGCTGTCGGTGCTCTTCGCCCGGTCGAGAGTGGCGTGCAGTGTCAGTCGGTCCCCGCGCAGATGGAGGAACTCCAGGTCGGCTGGGCGGCCGTCGGCGAGGCGGGTGAGGCGTTCGACGGCGAGGATCGCGCCGCCCTCGGGCATCTCCAGGACCGCGCAGGTCGCCGGATCGGCGACCGTGGCGTGGACGGACACCTCGGCCGAGCCGAGCGGCATGTCCGCCGCGGCCTCGATCAGATCGAAGACGTCGTGGTTCTCCAGCGTGTGCGGCGTCTTCCTGGCGCGCGCGAGGAGGGGCTCCCCCACCTCGGGGATGAGATAGGTGCAGTCCAGGGACAGAGGGATGCCGTCCACCCGGCGCAGCCGCTCCAGATAGACGGCCTGGGCCCCTTCGGGCAGGCCCAGGCGGCGGGCGACGGTGAGCGGCGGACGTAGGGCGCGGGCTTCGCGCACCTCGTTGACGACGGCGCCGTGCTGCTGGAGCACCTCGGCGAGTCCCGACAGTTCGCCGAGCGGATGCTCGTAGGAGCGGCCGATCACGACCGTGCCCACGCCCCGGCGGCGTTCGACCAGCCCTTCGTCGCGCAGGACGCCCAGGGCCTCTCGGACGGTGTTCCGGGTGGCGCCGAACTCGGCGATCAGGGCTCGCTCATCGGGCAGTACGCCACCTGGAAAGGCCCCGCACATGACCTGCCTGCGCAGCACGCTGGCCACTGTCCGGGCCCGGTCGGCCCGTGTCAGTGGCGCGCCGGACCCGTTACCGCTCGGCTTCGGATCGCGCATGGCTCCCTCAAGGTGAATACGTCGGTGTCCGGCGCGGGGAATGCCTCGCGCCGGACACCGACGTTAGGTGAGCTTTGTTGCCGCGAAGTTACGCCACCCCATGTGACCTGCGATGATGCTGTGACCTGGAGCTTTGCGGAGGTGGCTGGTCGGGTGCGCCACCAGCCCTGGGAAAGCGCGATCTCCGGACCGGTGAGTGAGCACTCCTCAGTGACCCGCGTGGTCCCCTGCCCACACCGTGGGGGTCCGGCCCGACCACGGGCTTGCCTGTTCGAGTTGTCCGGCGAGGCGGAACAGGCGCCCTTCGAGCCCGTATCCGGTGGCGAACTGCATGCCGATCGGGAGCCCCGTCCCGGCATCGGCTGTCACCGGCACGGACATGGCGGGCGTACCCGCCACATTGAACGCCGCGGTGAACGGTGAGAGGTCGAAGATGCGGCGAAGCCAGCCGAGGCCGTCCAGCGCCTCCGCACCCTCGGCGTGGGTACCCAAAGGCACGGGAAGCTCCGGCAAGGTCGGGGTGAGCAGCACGTCGTGAGTGCCGAAGTACCGTGCCAGGCTTCGAGCGACCCGGTTCCGGACGGCGAGAGCGGCGACGAACTGGGCGCCGCCGACCCGCCGCCCGTAGTGGTAGCCGGCAAGGGTCACCGGCTCGAGGGTCGAGGAGTCGATGGGCCGGTCGAAGGCCGCAGCCAGCTCGTCGACCGACGCCGTGAGATTCGCCGACCACTGACGGGCGTTGGCCAGGACGAACTCCTCCCAGTCGGCCCCGAGTCCGACCTTGACCTCCTCCACCTGATGGCCGAGGGATTCGAGCAGATGCCCGGTGCGAGAGAGAGCGTCGGCCACCGGTGTGGTCGTACGGCGTCCGCCCCACGCCTGGGTGAGGACACCTATCCGCAGCGAGCCCGGGGGGCGGGCCACTTCATCGGCGTACGGCCGGGAAGGCTCCTGGGCGAAGTAGGGGTCACCCGGTTCCGGGCCGCGGATCCGGTCGAGCAGTGCCGCGCTGTCGCGAACCGTCCGGCTGACGCTGCCGTGCACGGCCAGGCCGTTGAAGACCTCGTCGAAGTCGGGGCCCATGGAGACCCGGCCACGGGTGGGCTTCAATCCGAAGAGGCCGTTGTAGGCGGCGGGGATGCGGATCGATCCCGCGGCATCGGTGGCGTGTGCGACGGGGACCACCCCGGCGGCGACAGCCGCGCCGGCGCCCCCGCTGGATCCGCCCGCGCTCCGCTCCAGGTTCCACGGGTTGCGGGTCGCGCCGTACAGCACGGGTTCCGTCGTGGTGCTGTAGGCCATCTCCGGGGTCGCGGTACGCCCGAAGGTCACGAGTCCTGCGCGGCGGAAGCGCAGCATCAGGGAGGAGTCGGCGCCGGCGACATTACCGACGGCGAGACGGCTGCCCAGTTCCGTTCGCCTTCCGGCCATGGTGACCGCGATGTCTTTGATCAGGAAAGGGACCCCGGCCAGCGGTGCACGGCCGCTGCCCGTGCCGGGGGTGGGCTCGTCGTCCGTCGGCCAGGTCTCCACGATGGCGTTGATCTGCGGGTTGACCGCCTGCGCGGCCTCGCGTGCGGCCGCTTCCAGTTCGGCGGGGGTCACCTCACCCTTGGCCACCAGCTTCGCAAGCCCGACCGCGTCGAAGCTCACGTACTCGGCAATGCTCACTGCCATTCCCCTCACACTCCTCTCTCAGTGGAAGAAATCGATACCGTCGAGTACCTAGTGATACCGATCGGTATCGCATGGAACGGAGTGGTACCGTAGCAGGGCGTGCAGCAAGGTGTGCGGCAGAATGTGAGGGCCCTCAACGGAACCGCCCCGCCCAATGGACCGGACGTCACGGAGCAGTCATGGCATCGACCACCAGAAGGCCGAGCAGGGTGGCGAAACTGCCGCCTCGTGAGCGCATCCTCGACGCGGCGGAGGAGCTCTTCCAGAGCGAGGGCATCCGGCGGGTGGGCGTCCAGGCAATCGCCGAGCGGGCCGAGACCACCAAAATGGCGATCTACCGCCACTTCGACACCAAAGACGCGCTGGTCGCGGAGTGGCTGCGGATCGTCGCAGCCGACTACCGCGCGGCCTTCGACCGGGTCGAGGCCGAACACTCCGGCCACCCCAGGGAACAGATCCTGGGCCTGGCCCGCTTCATCGCCGAGGGACTGCCTGAAATCTCGCACCGGGGCTGCCCGTTCATCAACTCCATCGCCGAACTGCCCGACCGCTCCCATCCCGCACGGCAGGTGATCGAGGATCACAAGGCGCACCAGACCCGCAGACTGGTCGGCATGTGCACCGAGGCCGGGCTGCCCGACCCCGAGCAGGCCGCGGCCGAAATCACCTTCGTACTCGAAGGCGCGCAGGTCAGTACGCAGAACGGAAGCATCGATCAGGTGGGCGATCGAGTCATGCGGATCGTCGAGGAGATCACGGATCGACACCGCTCCCCCCGCGACGCGCCCCGGACGGACACCGACCGACCGCCCCGAGCCGAGTGAGGGCCGGTTCAGAATTCGGACGCCGAGCAGACGCACCGTCACATGGCGGCTCAGCCGGGTCGTACCGCCTGAAACGTCTTCCGGTACGCCTGCGGCGACACCCCGATGGCCGCCTGCAAATGCTGCCGCAGCGACGTCCCGGTCGCGAAGCCGACCTCTGCCGCGACCCGGTCGACCGCCAGATCGCTGGACTCCAGCAGATGCCGGGCCCGGTGCACGCGCTGCTGGATCAGCCACCGGCCAGGGCTCATGCCCGTCTCCTCCTGGAAGCGGCGCGCAAAGGTGCGCGGGCTCATCCGGGCGTGCGCGGCCAACTCCCGCAGGGCGAGCGGCCGGTCGAGGTGCTCCAGGGCCCAGGCGCGGGTCGCGGCGGTGCCGGTGGCACCCTCGTCCGGTATCGGCTGCTCGATGTACTGAGCCTGGCCGCCCTCCCGCCACGGTGGCACGACACAGTGCCGGGCGACCCGGTTGGCGACCGCGCTGCCATGGTCGGAGCGCACCACGTGCAGGCACACGTCGACACCGGACGCGGCACCCGCCGAGGTGAGCATGTCGCCGTCGTCGACGAACAACACGTCCGGATCCAGGGCGACATGGGGGAACATGCGCCGGAAGTCGTCCGCGAGCGCCCAGTGCGTCGTCGCGGGCCGTCCGTCGAGCAGACCGGCCGCGGCGAGTGTGAACGCCCCCGTGCAGATGGACACGAACCGAGTGCCGGGCCTGACCCGGGCGAGCGCGTCGCGCACGGGCTCCGACAGCCCGGCGGTGATGCTCCGCAGGTCGTAGGGCGGCAGGACCACCGTGTCCGCGCTCTCCAGCACCTCGGGGCCGTGCCCGACAGTGATGCTGAAGTCGGCGTTGGTGGCCACTGTGCGGTCGTCCGTCGCCGCGCAGGTCACCACCTCGTAGGCCCCGGGGACCAGGGGGAAGACCCGGTTCGGGATGCCGAGCTCGAAGGGGTAGACGCCCTCGAGAGCGAGGACGACTACGCGGTGCGGGCGATCGACAAGGAATTCCATCGAGGTCATGGCACGATCCTATCGCTTAATGTCTATCTTGCCATTGCCGAGGTCAGGCCCTTGGCGCAGGCTGGGTCCATGACCACGAACACCACTTCTCAGCCCACAGAGCCGACCGGGCCGACGCAGACCGCCCAGTCGGGCCGACCGACCATGAAGGCCATCAGCCAGGACGTCCTGGGCGACCCCGACGTACTGAAGGAGGTCGAGGTCGCGCGCCCGAAGCCCGGCGTCGGCCAGATCCTCGTCGCCGTGCATGCGGCGGGCGTGAACCCGACCGACTGGAAGCACCGCAAGCTCGGCTACTTCCTGGGCGAGCCGCCGTTCACGCTCGGCTGGGACGTGTCGGGCGTCGTCGAGGCGGTCGGCATCGGCGTCTCACTGTTCACACCGGGCGACGAGGTGTTCGGTATGTTGCCGTACCCGTACGGAGCCGGTTCGCACGCCGAGTACGTGACCGGGCCCACCCGTGCCTTCGTACGCAGGCCTGACAGGCTGAGCCACATCGAGGCGGGCGCGCTGCCACTGGTCGCGCTGACCGCCTGGCAGGCCCTCGTCGACAACGCCCAAGTGGAGGCAGGCCAGCGGGTGTTGGTTCATGCGGCGGCCGGTGGCGTAGGCCATGTCGCAGTGCAGATCGCCAAGGCTCGCGGGGCGTACGTCATCGGCACGGCCTCCGCCGCGAAGCACGACTTCGTACGCGGCCTGGGCGCGGACGAGGTCATCGACTACCGCACCGCCGACTTCGTGGAGGAGGCCCGCGACATCGACGTGGTCCTCGACCCGCTGGGCGGCGAGGACCGGCTGCGCTCCCTGGAGGTGTTGCGGCCCGGCGGCATCCTGGTGTCGATCCTGCCCGGCAACTTCGACGAAGTCACCGAGCGCGCCGCCGAGTTGGGCGTGCGGGCCACGGACATGCTGGTGGAGCACGATCAGGCGGGCATGACAGCGATCGCGGCACTCGCCGAGTCCGGACAGCTGCGGGTCCACGTCTCGGACACGTACCCCCTCGCCGAGGCCGCCAAGGCCCACGCGGAGGGCGAGACGGGCCGCGTCACCGGAAAGCTCGTACTCACAGTCCGCCCGTAGGCGCGCGACGAGCCCTGGGCCCTGCCGGTACATCCGTGATCGTCAGAGGCCCAGGCCGCCGCGCCGCAGGGCTCGTACCGCCAGGCCGCCGCACCGCCAGGCCACCGCACCGCAGGGCTCGTACCGCCAGGGCTCGTACCGCCAGGGCTCGTGACGCACTCCACGCGGTCACGGTGACCACATAACGCGAATCCAATATTCGTATTTGGTAACCTCCTGACTGTGAGACTGACAAAGTTCACCGACCTTGCACTGCGTTCCGTCATGCGCCTTGCGGTCTGCGCCGATGACGAGCTGCTCACCACCCGCGAGGTGGCCCAAGCCATGGACGTGCGGCATACGCACGCGGCGAAGGCGATCACGCGCCTGCAACACCTCGGCGTGGTGGAGGCCCGCCGCGGCCGTGGTGGCGGCCTTGCTCTGACCGACCTCGGCCGGCGGGCCTCGGTAGGCTGGCTGGTACGTGAGCTCGAAGGTGAGGGTGAGGTCGTCTCCTGCGACGACCCGCCGTGCCCCCTGCGTGGAGCCTGCCGCCTGCGGCGCGCACTGCGCGATGCCCAGGAGGCGTTCTACGCCACGCTCGACCCGCTGACCGTGGGCGATCTCGTCAGCTCGCCCACCGGCCCGGTCCTGATGACCCTCACCGGCCCGCCGCCGCAGTAGTCGAGCCCTGGCCCACGCTCCCGGGCGACACCGCCCACGGGACGCGGTCACACACACATTTAAATGCGCATACTAGATACCACTTAGGAGCCGCAGTGCTTTCCGAGCAGTCCGCCCCCGTCATCCGGGCCACCCTTCCGACTGTCGGAGCCGCCATCGGGAACATCACAGAGTTGTTCTACCGGAAGCTGTTCGACGCCCACCCCGAGCTGCTGCGGGACCTGTTCAATCGCGGCAACCAGGCCAACGGGGAGCAGCAGAAGGCGCTGGCCGGCTCCATCGCCGCGTTCGCGGGCCTGCTCCTCGAGAAGCCGGACATCCGCCCCGACACGATGCTCGCGCGGATCGCGCACAAGCACGCGTCGCTCGGTATCACCTCCGGCCAGTACAAGATCGTCCACCGGCATCTCTTCGCGGCGATAGCCGAGGTGCTGGGCGACGCGGTCACTGACGAGGTCACCGCGGCCTGGGACGAGGTCTACTGGCTCATGGCCAACGCGCTGATCGCCCTCGAAGCGCGCCTCTACCAGGAGGCGGGCGCCGCGGAGGGCGAGGTCTGGCGGCGTATGGAGATCGTTGAGCGGTGTCAGGAGACACCCGATGTCGTCTCCTTCCGTCTGCGGCCCACCGAGGGGCGGCCCGCTGCCGCCTTCCGGCCGGGCCAGTACGTCAGCGTGCGGGTCGAACTCCCGGACGGCGCCCGGCAGATCCGCCAGTACAGCCTCTCCTCCGCTCCCGGTCGGCAGGATCTGCGCATCAGCGTCAAGCGTGTCCGTGCCCGCGACGCGGCAGGGCCGGAGGGCGAGGTCTCGGCATGGCTCCACGAACACGCACAGCCGGGCGACGCGCTCACCGTGTCGGCGCCCTTCGGCGACTTGGTCCTGCCCGAGGGTGACGGCCCACTCCTTGTGGCGTCCGCCGGGATCGGCAACACGCCCATGCTCGCCATGCTCGACCACCTGGCCGCCACCGGCTCCGACCGCCCCGTCATCGCGGTCCACGCCGACCGCTCCCCCACCGACCACGCGCACCGGACTGAGCAGCTCGACCTGGTGCGGGCACTGCCCAACGCCCGGCACCATCTCTGGTACGAGGTGCCGGGCGACCAGGAGCCGACGGCGGCCGTCGGTCAAGCCGACGTGAGCGGCCTGGAACTCCCGGCAGACCTGACGGCCTACCTGTGCGGGCCGCTTCCGTTCATGCGGGCGGTGCGCGGCGACCTGCTGGAGCGCGGCGTGCCCGCCGAGAGGATCCACTACGAGGTCTTCGGCCCGGACCTCTGGCTGGGCCAGTAGAAGCCGATCCCGTACGGGGAAGAAACCCACGCAGGTGGGGAGCACGGTCTATGGCGTCAGACGGTCTACGGCGTCAGCACGATCCGGCCGAAGACCTCACCCGCGTCCATCTTCTGGTGCGCCAGCACGGCTTTGTCCAGTGGCAGCACCTCGTGCACCACCGTTTCGATCTCGCCTCGGCCAGCTGCGTCGAACTGCTCGCTGCGCACGACATGCAGGTCGGCTCGGGCAACGGTGTCTACGCTGAAAGTCGCGAAGGACATCGACTTCTGAAAAGCCGCCACCATCCTCGTACCGAAGTCCGCGGGCGGCTGACCTGCGACAACGCCCACGGCCACCATCCGTCCTTTCGGGTTGAGTCTGTCGAAGAACGACGGCATGTCCTTGCCGGCCACAATGTCGATGATGACGTCATAGCCCACTGGAGCCTCCTCCCCTCCGTCGCCGGAACGGCCCAGCACGTGGGTCGCCCCGAGACGGACCAGCCGCTCGCCGCGCTCGGCCGACGATGTCGTCACCGCCACCGCGGCGGCACCACCGCGAGCCGCGAGCTGCACCGCCATGATCCCGATACTGCCGGCCGCGCCACGCACCAGGACTGTCTCGCCGGGAGCGAAATGGGCGTGGCGGAGCGCGAAGTGGGCCACCGCACCGGAGTTTCCGAGCGTCATCGCGTCGACGGCGGACAGGCTGCTGGGCAGGGGAAGGATCTCCTCGACGGACGCGTTGACCTGTTCGACGTAGCCTCCGCCGGTGCCGGTGAAACCCCACACTCGTCGGCCGATCCACGACGCGTCGACGTCGTCCCCGACCGCGGTCACGGTGCCCGCCACCTCGCTGCCCGGGATGTGGCCCTCCTTGAATCCGTAGGCGGCCAGAGCCCCGCTGCGGATCACGGTGTCGACACCACCGACGCCCACCGCCTCGGTGGCTATCAGCACCTGCCCGGCGGCAGGTGTGGGCACCGGCAGGTCGACAACAGCCAGACCTTCAGGGCCTCCGTACGTCTGGATCACGATCGCCTTCAATGTCGTCTCCACTTCTCAGACCGCTCAAGCACGATGCCGCGCGCCCCGATGATCTCCGCGCGCCGCTACGTCCTGGACGTTAACGGACGCCCCCGTCCGTTTAGGTAAAGTGAGAGTGGTGACCGATCATTTGCCTCATACGCTGCGTTCCGACGCACTGGACAATCGCGAACGCATCCTCGACGCGGCCCGAGCACTGTTCTCAGCCGACGGCCTGGACGTGCCGATGCGGGAGATCGCGCGGCGCGCCGGGGTGGGACCCGCCACCTTGTACCGCCACTTCCCGACCAAACAGATGCTGCTCGCCGATGCGTTCGCCGACCAATTGCACGCATGTCGCGCCATTGTCGACGAGGCGGGCGCGGATCCTGATCCGTGGCGTGGTCTGTGCCTGGTGATCGAGAAGATCTGCGAGCTGCACGCACGCGACCGGGGCTTCACCGAAGCTTTCCTGTCGGCCTTCCCCGGGGTGACCGATGTCGACGCGGGCCGTCACTACACGGTGAAAGCAGTCGCCGAGCTGGCCCAGCGGGCCAAGGAAGCAGGGCGCCTGCGGCCCGACTTCGTCCTGGACGACCTCATTCTCATCCTCATGGCCAACAAGGGCATCCACGCCACATCTCCCACCGCCCAGGTCATGGCCTCCCGACGCTTTGCGGGGCTGGTGATCCAGGCGTTCGAAGCCCACCCTCACCACACACCGCTACCACCAGCGGCCCGACTGGCATCCGCGGCACTGCTGAGCCCGCCACGGTAGATCCCTGTTCGCGTCTGCTAGCAATTGCTAGCATCGAGGCATGGACACCGACCTGAAGCAGCTGAACGTCCGGGTACCGGCCAAGACGCACGACCTCCTCAAGAAGCGCGCGGGCCGTAGCCACATGTCCGTTCAGGCGTACGTGTCCGGCCTGGTCGAGAAGGACATCGATCCGAGCCGTGAGGCGTTCGTGTCCGGTCTGGTCGGCGACATGACCGATCTCCTCGATGAGTTCGAAGACGCCTTCGATGTGGGCAACCGCTGATGTTCCTGCGCATCGACGCCGGCTGGATCGAGGAGTCCCTCCAGCAGTTCGAACAGCAGACGGGCCGGGAGACCGGTATCGACGACTGGGGCGCGCTCGCGGCCGCCGTGTACCGCCATGCGTACGAACTGCACGACGCCGAACCCTTCTATCCGGAAACCCCGGTCCGGGCGGCCATCCTGCTGCAGATGTTCGTGACCACCCGCCCGCTGCAGGACTACAACGGCCTGGTGGGCAGCGCGCTTGCGCTGCGCTACATGCGCGAATCCGGCGAGCCCGTCAAGGCGCCGGCAGGTGGCCTGCCCGAACTCGTCACCGCGCTTCGCACCGGCACTCTCCCCCTGCGCGCCGTCGCCGCCAGACTGCGTTCCTGGGCCATGCCCAACTGAAGCGAGGCCTCGCCGAGGCGATTTAGGATCGACAGATGGGACGCTCCAGGCCGATCGAACCGCTGTCCGAACCACTCGAGGACGGAGTGGTTGCCGTGAGGTTCCGGCGTGAGTCCGATCTGCAGGCGATCGCGGCAGCGAGTTACGACCCCGACACGCGTCGCTGGCTCGACGACGCACCCATGGACGAAGCCACTCGCAGCGCGAGCATGGCCCACACTCAAGAAGCATGGCGAACCGGACAGGCCACCCCGCTGGTGATCGCGGATGCCACGACGGACGAGCCGGTCGGGATCATCAACCTGCAGTTCCGTGACGATGATGTGGCAACCATCGCCTACGGCGTGTTCCCTGCCCACCGCGGCCAGGGGATCGCCCCGCGGGCCGTACGGCTGCTCGCGGGATGGGCCTTGAGCGACCTTGGGTTGACTCAACTCCTGCTCGAGGCCGACCCGGAGAACACCTCCTCGGTCAGGGTTGCCGAGAAGTGTCGGTTCCAGCGGATCGGCAGTCGAGTTGAGCCGACCGCTGACGGCGGGCGCGCGCTGATTGTGTTCGCCTGCGGAGCAGGTTGACTCCAACTGTCAGGCCAGGGACGCCGCATGGGCCGGGTCCACCGCGTGACGGAGGGGCTGGTCTCGTAGGAAGCGTTCGAGTTCGTCGCGTACGAGGTGTCCGAGCCGGTGGCGTTCAAGGCCGAGGGCTCCGCCGAGGTGGGGTGTCAGGACTGCGTTGGGGAGAGTGAAGAGCGGTGATTCCGGAGCCGGGGGCTCCGGGTGCGTGACGTCGAGGACGGCGGTGAGGTCGGGCCTGGCATGCAGCACCTCCGCCAGCGCACCCTCGTCGATGAGCGCGCCACGGGCCGTGTTGATCAGCGTCGCGCCCGGCATCAGGGAGTTCAGCAAGGGTGCTCCGACGGCGCCTCGGGTTTCGGGCAGAAGCGGCGCGTGGAGGCTGACGACGTGGCAGGCGGCGAAGAGCTCCTCGATGTCGACGAGTCGTACGCCCAACTCCTGTGCGGCGTCCGGGCGTGCGATGGGGTCAGTGGCGAGGATCTCGATGTCGAAGCGGCGCAGATGTGCCGCGACGAGACGGCCGATGTGGCCGAGCCCCATCAGGCCCACGCGTGAGCGGTAGGCGCCGGGGACCTTCGGGTTGTGCGGGAACCGGTGGCTGACGGCCACGTCCCGGCCGATGCGATGGACCTGCTTCAGCCCGAGGAGGACCTGCGCGAGCGTGAACTCCGCCACCGGGACGGCGTTGGCCGCGGCCGCGGAGACGATCGGAATGCCGCGCTGCCAGAAGGCGGGTGTCGTCAAGTGCCGCACGGAGCCCGCCGCGACGAGGACCGCCCGCAGCCGGGGAGCCTGCGCCAGGAAGGCGGCGTCGAGGACGGGAGCGCCCCAGCCGGTGAGCAGGATCTCGGTGCCGTGGAGCAGGTCGAGGTGGTCCGCCAGCTGCTGTCGGGTGAGCGGTGGGGCCTGCCGGATCACGAGCCGGTCGATATCGGCGAGTACCTCGGGCGGATAGACGTCCGGCCTCCGCTCCTCCTCCATGACCAGAAGCGCTGTCGGTCTGCGTGCCGTCTCGTCCATGTCGGTGATGCTCCTCGGTCGCTGCGCTGACATTGTGTCAGCAGTACCGCCTCGCAGCCCTGCGGCCTCGCGGCCGGGTCTGACGTGTAGGCGTGTAGGCGTGTTGGGAAAAGTCCGTCTGGGTGTCGAAGGTTGGCGTGGCTTGTTCGAAATTTCGGATATTCGCCTCTTGAGGCGACGATACATCGGATGACTGATGTGCCTTGAGGTGAAGGAATGTTGGCCGGCGTTTGACTGCGCGGCGACGCGGCGGCAGCGTAGTCGATCGTCGTGAACTCGGTTGGTCAGTGTTCTGTGCAGCGATAACTCCTGCCTGGTGGACAGGACTTCGGGTCTCCATCTCTGTAGGGAGGCGATCGGCCGGAGAGAGGTGTACGGGGAGAGCGTGCGTCCGGCGTCTTGTGAGCCGCTGGAGAAATTTTGTATTCATCGGAGTATTGACCCGGGATTTGTCGCCCCGTTAGCGTCCCCGGCAAGCGCTTACTAGAGGCGGCTGTGATGCAGTGATACGGGAGTTGTGATGCAGAGATCGCGGTGGATCGGTGCGGGTTTCCTCGCATCGGCACTGATCCTCACCAGCTGTACATCAGGTCCCGCGGGCGCGGACGTCAAGCAGGACTCCAAGGCTCCGCTCGAGCTGTGGACCAGGACGACACCGGGCGGGCCCGGGGAAAAGGGCACGCTCGCCCTCGCCGCCGCCTTCGAGAAGTCCACCGGCCTCAAGGTCGAAGTCACCGCCATCTTCGACGACTTCGAGACCAAGCTGCAGCAGCGGGCCGCGCAGAAGGACCTCCCCGACATCGTCATGAACGACGTGACGCAACTCGGCGCCATGCATAGCCAGGGTCTGCTCCGGGAGATCGACCTGGACAAGATCAAGAACAGCGGGCAGGTGACCGCCCAGGGCCTCGGCTCCGGAAAGAGTCTGGACGGCAAGCAGTTCGGCCTGCCGTACTCGGCGCAGGCCACCGGGCTGCTTATCCGCAAGGACTGGCGGGAGAAGCTGAAGCTGGACGTCCCGGAGAACTGGGACGGCTTCGCCGCGATGGCCAAGGCCTTCACCACTGACGACCCGGACGGCGACGGCAAGAAGAACACCTTCGGCCTCGCCGCCCCGCTGTCCACCAAACGCGGATATGCCTCCTGGTACTTCTCCAACTTCCTCTGGGCAGCGGGCGGTGACTTCATCACCGAGGTCGGGGGCGGCAAGTACAAACCCTCCATGACCACGAAGCAGTCGATGAAGGCCGTGCGGTGGTTCCGCGACCTGGGCTGCCAGAGCAAGGCCTTCCAGCCCGGCGCGGTCACCATGGACACCCCGCCCACCAACGAGACGTTCGAGGCGGGACGGACCGGCATGTTCGCCGTCGGACCGTACCTGCTGCCCCGCTTCGACGAGGTGCTCGGCAAGGACAAGTACGAGGTCGTGCCGATGCCCAAGGGCCCGAAGGACGCGACCGTGCTCGCCGAGGGCGGCTCCGTCTATCTGATGGCGGGCTCCGCGAACCAGAAGGGCCAGGATGCCTTCGCCGATTTCGCCGTCTCCGCCGAGGGCCAGCGGACGGGGATGAAGGGAGACACGGGCTTCACCGTTCAACTGCCCGTCAACAAGACGGTGGACATCTCCAAGGTCCGCCCCGACCCCCGCTGGCAGACATACGCCAAGGCGTACCGCTCCTCAGGCCGCTACGCCCCCTCCATCCCGAACTGGACGGCGGTGCGGCAGACCAGCGCGGAGACCATCAACGCGCTGATGGCCGACTGCGACCTGAACACCCAGAAGGAGCTGCGCGACCTCGACAAGCAGCTCGCCGGCATCCTCGAGGAACAGGGAATCGCCGCACCATGAGCCTTGACCAGGTGAAACGCGCTCCGCTCCGCGGAAGGGGGGCCACCGGAACAGGGGGGCTCCCGGACGGCGGGGCTGCCGCGGGCCGCCGGAGAAGCAGCCGTCGGGCAGGGCGGTGGTGGACCCCCTGGCTGTTCCTGGCCCCCGCGCTGCTCCTCTTCCTGTACTTCAAGTTCATCCCCATGGCCAACGCCCTGACCATGTCTTTCCAGGAGGTTCAGCCCTACCTCGGAAACAAGTGGGTCGGCACCGAGAACTACTCCACCGTGCTCGGCTCCGACGGATTCCGCGAGGCCGCCTGGCACACCGTCGTCCTCGCCGCCGGGCAGACCGCGGGCTCGATGCTCCTCGGCCTTACGCTCGCGCTGCTGATGGAAGGGCAGGGACGCCGCCTCGGCTTCGTACGCTCCGCGGCCTTCCTGCCGGTCGTGGTGCCGCTCGCCGTCGTCGCCGAACTGTGGCGGATCATGTACCACCCGACCGAGGACGGCATGATCAACTCCCTCCTCGGCCTGGTCGGAGTCGGCCCGTCCGGGTTCATCAACGACCCCGACACCTCGCTCCCTTCCATCATGCTCACCGGCATCTGGCGGGGCGCCCCCTACGACATGATGATCTTCCTCGCCGGTCTCGCGGGCGTGGACCGCGGTCTGTACGAGGCCGCGAAGGTCGACGGCGCCTCCAGGCTGCAGCGCGTGTGGCACGTGACGGTGCCCGGACTGCGGTCGGTGCTCTCGATCCTGTTCATCCTCGCCGCGATCCGCGGACTGCGCGTCTTCACCGAGGTCTTCCTGCTCACCAACGGCGGCCCCGACGGCTCCACCGAGGTCGTGATGACCCTGATCTACAAACTGGGCCTCGAGCAGAACCGGCTCGGCGTCGGAGCGGCGGGAGCCGTCCTGCTGTTCCTCATGACGCTGATCCTGACGATCGTCGTCCACCTCGTGCGCCGCAGGGAGAGCAAATGAACGCGCCGACCGAGACCGCACCCGGACTGACCGAGACCGCCCTCGGCCTGACCGAGAGCAGGAGCACCGGCGGGCGGATCCTCAAGGCCGTCACGTACCTCATCGTCCTGATCGTCTTCGCAGGGCCGCTGCTCGCCCTCCTCGTCAGCGCCTTCGGCAAGGTCAAGGATCCGACACAACTGAGCCCCATCCCCTCGGGCGCCACCCTGGACAACTTCAGGATCGCCTTCGACCAGGGCGTGTTGGGGTATCTGCTGAACTCGTTCTTCGTCGTCGGCTTCGGCCTGCTGCTCCAGGTTGCCGTCTCCGTCCTGGCCGGATACGCGCTGGCCCGGAAGGTCTTTCCCGGGATGACGCTGGTCCTCGTGGCGATCCTGGCCACGCTGATGCTGCCCGAGGAGATCCTGGCCCTGCCGCTGTCCCTGATCCTGGCCGATCTGCCGGTCGTCCACTTCAACCTCATCGGCACCCTCGCGGGAATGATCGTGCCGCTGGGCGCCTGGGGGTTCTCCATCCTGGTGATGACCGAGTTCATGAAGGACGTACCCAAGGAGCTCGAAGAGGCCGCCCGCATCGACGGCGCCGGTGATCTGCGCATCTTCGCCCAGATCATCCTGCCGATGTGCAAGCCGGCGCTCGGGGTCATCGGAGTCTTCGGCTTCACGATGATCTGGGATCAGTACCTGCTGCCCCTGCTCGTCGCCACCGACTCCTCCTCCTACACGCTCCCGCTGGCGCTGCGCACCCTGCGCATCGACCCCGCCGTCACTCCCGGAGTGGTCCTCGCGGCCGCTCTCCTCGCTCTGCTCCCCTCCGTGATCGTCTTCCTGTTCTTCCAGCGCTCCTTCGTGCACGGTCTTTCCTCCGGCGCGTTGAAGGGCTGACCCGCCGAATCACCGCCCGGCCCCCACCATCCCACCGACCGCAAGGAGCGACCCCCTTTGACCCCGACCGCCGCCCCGGACACGACCTGGTTCACCACCGACCGGTTCGGCATGTTCGTCCACTGGGGCCTGTACTCCCTTGCCGCCCGGCACGAGTGGGTCAAGAACCGGGAGAAGCAGTCCGACGAGCAGTACCAGGTCTACTTCGACCACTTCGACCCCGACCGCTATGACCCGGTCCAGTGGGCCAGGACGGCCAAAGCGGCCGGAATGCGGTACGTCGTCCTCACCACCAAGCACCACGACGGCTTCTGCCTGTGGGACAGCGCCCTCACCGACTACAAGGCCACCAAGACTCCGTACGGCCGTGACCTCGTCGAGCCGTTCGTCGAGGCCTGTCGCGCCGAAGGACTCAAGGTCGGCTTCTACTACTCGCTGATCGACTGGCACCACCCGTCCTTCCCCGTGGACGGCACCCATCCGCAGCGCGACGACGAGGAGTTCAAGGCAGCCACCGCGGACCGCGACATCCGCGACTACCAGCGCTATCTGCACGGCCAGGTCCGCGAGTTGCTGACGCACTTCGGACGGATCGACTACCTCTTCTTCGACTTCTCGTACGCGGGCCGCCACTGGTGGGGCGGCAAGGGTCCCGACGACTGGGACTCACCGGGGCTGCTCGAGATGATCCGCGAGCTCCAGCCGCACATCCTGGTCAACGACCGCACCGGCCTTCCCGGCGACTTCGTCACGCCCGAGCAGTACCAGCCCGCGGGGCCGATGACCAAGGACGGGCGGCCCGTGGTCTGGGAGGCCTGCCAGACGCTCAACGGCAGTTGGGGCTACGACCGCGACAACCTCGACCACAAGAGTGCCGACCTGCTGATCCGGATGCTCGTCGACGGCGTGTCCAAGGGCGGCAACCTGCTGCTCAACGTCGGCCCCACCGGCCGCGGCGACCTCGACCCGCGCGCGGTCGACGCCCTCGGCGACCTCGGCCGATGGACGGATCTGCACGAGCGGTCGGTCCGCGGCTGCGGCCCCTCCCCGTACACCGCCCCCTCAGACTGCCGCTACACCCAGCGCGGCGACCGGCTCTACGTGCACCTGTTCTCCTGGCCCCTGCGCCATCTGCACCTGCCGGGACTCGCAGGCCGGGTGCGCTACGCCCAACTCCTCAACGACGCTTCCGAGATCACCCGGATCGAGATCGCCCCCGGGCAGCCCGCGCTCAACACCGAGGTGGGCGGGCAGCCCGCCGGAACGCTCACCCTCCAACTCCCGGTCCAGCGGCCCGACACACCCGTACCCGTCATCGAGCTGTTCCTGGACACACCGGCCGGCGCCTGACGCCGTAACCGGCCCCTGGCCCCTCCATCCACTCCATCAGCAACCCCCCACGGAGACACCATGAAACGCCGTACTTTCCTCACCGGCACCGCATTGGGAGCGGCTCTCACCGCCGTGCCCATCGTCGCCCTGCGCACGGCAGGAGCGGCCGAGACCGAGGCCTCCGCCACGGTCAGTTCCCTGAAGGACCTGCAGAAGGCGATCGACAGCGCGGAGCCCGGTGCCCGGATCGTCCTGGCCGACGGCACCTACACCGTCCCCTCGGGCAGCTCCATCAGCGTCGCGGGCAAGAAGGGCACACAGGACGCACCCATCACCATCTCCTCCGCGTCCCGCGGCGGCGCAGTGCTCCGAGGCGAGCGCGGCTTCGCCTTCAGCAAGTCCAGCAACATCACGGTCAGCGGCTTCGCTTTCCGCCAGAGCACCACCCTGGAGATACCGGCGGACTGCTCGCGCATCCGGCTGACCCGCAACGACTTCCAGCATGCCGACGTCGAGGGCGTGCACTGGGTGATGGTGCGCGCCGACAACACCACGGTCGACCGCAACCACTTCCACGGCAAGAGCACGCTCGGCGTCTACCTCGGCATCGAAGGCTCGGGCGACACCGCCATGGCCCAGCACGTGCACATCCACAGAAACCACTTCTCCGACCACAGCTTCGCCGGTGCCAACGGAGGAGAGCCGATCCGCCTCGGCGTCAGCCCCCGAGCCCTGTCCGGTGCCCAGGCCGTCGTGGAGTACAACCTGTTCGAGCGATGCGACGGAGACCCCGAGGCCATCTCGGTGAAGTCCTCGGACAACACCGTCCGGTACAACACGATCCGCGACAGCCTGGGCGGCATCGTCCTGCGCCACGGCAACCGCACCCGAGTGGAGAGCAACTACCTGCTCGGCGGCAAGGAAGGAGTGCGCCTGTACGGCAACGACCATCTGATCGTCAACAACTTCCTGGCGGGCCTGTCCGGACGGGCGTTGGTGGTCGGCAGCGGCAGCACCCGCGACCACAACTCCGATGAGACGCCCGAGGAGCGGCGGGGCAATGACGCGTGCGACCGCGCGGTGATCGTGCACAACACCCTCTACGGCAACGCCGAATCGCTCGGGGGCGAGACCCGGGACTTCGAGCCCACGAAGGTGGTCATCGCCGACAACCTCCTGGTGGGCGAGTCCGGCAGCCTGGTCACGATGGGGAAGACCACCGGCTTCACCTGGCAGAGCAACATCCTGTGGGGCGGGGCATCCGACGGCAACATCCCCTCGGGCGGCTTCAAGCGGGTCGACCCGCTCCTGCGGAAGGAGTCCGACGGGGTGTACCGGCTTTCGGCGGGGAGCCCGGCGATCGGCAAGGCGACGCTGGGCAGCCCTGCCGTGGCCGACGACATCGACGGCCACCCGCGTGGCAGCACACGGGACATCGGTGCCGACGAGTACGCGACGGCGGCACCGCAGCGCCGTCCCCTCACGGCGGCGGACGTGGGCCCGAACGCGTCATGAGCGAGCCAAGGCTCGGGCTGTGCTCCGTGACCTTCCGGCAGCTGCCCGCCGCCGAGGTCGCGCGCCGCGCCTCGGCTGCGGGGCTCGAAGTCGTCGAGTGGGGTGCGGACGTACACGCGCCTCCTCAGGAGTTGGACACGGTCCGCGCGGTCCGTGACGCCTCTGACCGATACGGGCTCGCGTGCTGCTCGTACGGTTCGTA
The DNA here is from genome assembly GCF_043200235.1 of Streptomyces sp. NPDC048441. NCBI lineage: Bacteria > Bacillati > Actinomycetota > Actinomycetes > Kitasatosporales > Streptomycetaceae > Streptomyces > Streptomyces sp. NPDC048441. Next base: position 144,644 of record NZ_JBICXM010000013.1, on the reverse strand, counting down.
CTTCCGCGCCGGTGCGGGCGAGTCGGCCGGTTTCCCTGCCCTCGCCCGCGCCGCGGTGCTCCTCGGGGCGCCGCGGATGCGGGTCTGGGCAGGCGGAGTCGGATCGCGTGCGGCCACGCCGTCCGAGCGTCACGGGACGGCGGTCCGGCTGCGGGAGGCTTCCCTCGCCGCGGCCGACCACGGCCTCGAACTCGCCCTGGAGTTCCATGCGGGGACCCTGACGGACACCGTCGCATCGACCCTCCGGCTGCTTGACGAGGTGGGTGCGCCCAATCTGCGCACGTACTGGCAGCCACCGCTCGACGCTCCTGACGCGGCGGCCCTTGCCGGGCTCGCCGAACTCGGCGACCGGGTCAGCGCGGTGCACGTCTTCTCGTGGTGGCCGGGCAACCGCAGATTGCCGCTGACAGATCGCCGAGACCTGTGGGCGGGCGTCTTCGACCTCCTCGACGAACAACACATGTGCCCCGACGCGCTCTTGGAGTTCGTGCCCGGCGACGACCCGGCACTACTGGCACGCGAGGCCGACACCCTGCGGCGTGCCGTGCCGTCCTGCTGAAAGGACCACAGACATGTCCACCGGACGTACGCACCGGACATGACATACGCACCAAGGAGACACTCAGGGCATGCACATCACGGCAGACGACAGACTCCTGTTCATCGGTGACTCCATCACCGACGCGGGCCGCGACCGCACGGATTCCGCCTCGCTCGGCAACGGGTACGTTCGTGAGATCGCGCAGACCCTGCGCCATCTCACGAACGTAGCGGGCGGCGCCTGTCCCGCGCCCGCTGTCATCAACAAGGGCGTCAACGGCCATCGCGTATACGACCTCGAATCACGCTGGACCACCGACGTCATCGCCCAGCGGCCCACCGTGGTCACGGTCAAGATCGGCATCAATGACACCTGGCGGCTCTACGACCGGGGACTGCCCAGCCCGGTCGCCGAGTTCGAGTCATGCCTCGACCGCATCCTCACCCACACCAGGCAGCATTCGTCCGCCGCCCGGCTGGTCGTCATCACCCCCTTCCTGCTCCCGGTCACCTCGGAGCAGGAAGGGTGGTACGAGGACTTGGTCCCCCGCACCGAAGCCGTTCTGCGCGCGGCGCGCGCCAACGGGGCTCAGTTGGTGCGCACGGACCTGCTCCTGCCCCGCGCCGCCGAGGAGAGCGGGGCAGTGGCGCTGGCCCCGGACGGGGTCCATCCGAGTCCGCGCGGCCACAAGCTGATCGCCGACGCCTGGCTCACCGCGGTCAACGGTGAGGAGCTCGGCGAGGAGCTCTAGGAGTACGTCAGTTGCCGTCGGCGCCGATTTCGGCGCCGACCGCCGCCAGTGCGGTGGTCACGGGCTGGAAGAACGTCTCACCGCCGGCGGTGCAGTCGCCGCTGCCGCCCGAAGTGAGGCCGATCGCGCTCCCGTCAGTGGTGAACAGCGAGCCCCCGCTGTCGCCCGGTTCGGCACAGACATCGGTCTGGATGAGCCCGGTGACGGTGCCTTCCGCGTAGTTCACCGTGGCGTTGAGCCCGGTGACCACGCCGTCCTGGAGGCCGGTGGTGCTGCCCATGCGGGACACTTCGAGCCCGACCGCCGCGTCGGCGGCCTGCGTGATCTCCGTCGTCTGGCCGTCACCCGTGTTGACCGCGCTCGGAGCGTCAGCGGCCGGATCGTCGTAGGTGACCAGTGCGAAGTCGCCGTCCCCCGGGAACGTCGCGGCCTTGACGGTGGCGATGGGCGTGCCGTTCTGCTCGGCCGACCAGTTCTCGGCGGCGACCCCGCAGTGCCCCGCGGTGAGGAAGCCGGGGCTTCCGTCCTCGGTCGTCACGTTGAAGCCGAGTGAGCAGCGTGCGCCGCCTCCGAAGATAGCGTCACCGCCTGCGGCGAAGGGTTTGAACTCTCCCGCGGACTTCTGGATGCGGGCCATTCCCGCGCCGAGTGATGTGACGGTCGCCTCGAGCTTGTCCCAGCGTTCGCCGGTGACGGTACGGTCGGCCGTGACCACGATCTGATTGGTCTTGGGGTCCGTGGCCCACGCGGTTCCTGCCACGGTGGCCCGACTGGCCAGCGTCTTCGCGGCGGCCCCCAGTTCACCGGCGCTGTTGTCGACGCTCCGCGCCACCGCTCCAGCTCTGTTCACCTGGGCGTTCACCGCGTTGTCGCTGTCCACGACGTTGACGACGAGCTGCTGCTTCTTCTCGTCGTAGAACGCCCCGCCGTAGGCGTCGCCGAGCTGCGAGGCCAACGGCTCGACAAGCTTCGTCGCCGATGCCGCGCTGATCCTCTTGGCAGCGGACCCTGAGGCGGTCTCCGTCCCGGACTGCGAAGCGTTGGCCTGTTGCAGCAGGACGGCCGTTGCGACCATGCCCAATGCCGCGGCTCCTGCCAGAACGGCCTTTCGCTTGGGTATTCGCTTGTGCCTCAACTCGTCGCCTCCTGTGGGGATGCCGAATTCGATCACCGGCCGAAGCCGGGAACTTGTCCGGCCCTAGATACGGGTGAGGCGAGAGTTGTGTTCATCGACACGAGCTGTCGACGCTCAGGGGTCGCTAAGCCGGTCGTCGTTGCACGGCGTCCGCGATGGCCGCCGCCACGAGCCTGTTGACGACTGCCTCGGTCGGCGGGCCGGGGTCGCGGTCCGCGAACAGGAGGTGCCCGCCACCGACCAGAGAGAGGGTGAGTGAGTCGATGTCGGCGTCGGCCGCGATGCGGCCGAGGTCACGCTCGTCGGCGAGATAGGCGGAGATCGCGGTCGTGCCCTGGGCGAGGATCGCGATGCCGCCTCCGGGTGTGGCTTGCCGCAGCCGTGCGCGCAGTTCGTCCCGGAAGGTGATGAGCGGAATGATCGCCATCTGAATCGGTCCGAACAGGGTGGTCAGCGCGCCGGTGAGGTTGTCGGCCACGGTGCCGCTGCCGGCGGACTCGCGCAGCGCACTCGCCTGTGTCTCGAGCTGCGCGGCCCGGTCGAGCACGAGGTCGGTGAGGAAAGCGTCGAAGTCGGCGAAGTGCCGGTGCAGGACGCCTTTGGCACAGCCCGCCTCGTCGGTGACGGCCCGGCTTGTCAGCCCGTTCGGCCCGTCGCTCAGAAGCACGCGTTCGGCAGCCTCGAACAACTGCTGCCGCGCGTCGCGAAGGTGCACCCCAGTTGGCACGTGCAGATCCTCTTCTCGTGCATTGGGCCGCTGCCATCTGTCGCCAGTGGGCATGTGCCCACTAGAGTGGGCACATGCCCATACTACCGGGAGAACAACCAGAACCATCCCCGACGGAGCCACACACGGCCCGGCGGATGGCCGAGTCGTTCGGCGTGCACGCGCAACGCTACGACCAGGCCCGGCCCGGCTATCCCGACGCATTGGTGACACGGGTCGCCGCCGGGAGCCCCGGGCCTGACGTGCTCGACGTCGGCTGCGGCACGGGCATCGCAGCCCGCCAGTTCCAGGCCGCCGGCTGCACCGTGCTCGGCGTCGAGCCCGATGCGCGGATGGCCGACTTCGCGCGGGCGCGTGGCCTGGAGGTCGAGGTGGCGGCCTTCGAGGCCTGGCAGCCGGTCGGCAGGACGTACGACGCGGTCATCGCCGCCCAGTCGTGGCACTGGGTGGATCCGGTCAGCGGCGCCGTGAAGGCGGCACAAGTACTGCGTCCAGGGGGACGGCTGGCGATCTTCGGGCACGCGTACGAGCCGCCTGCCGAGGTGGCCGAACCATTCGCCGCCGCCTACCGGCGGACGGCGCCCGACTCTCCGCTCAACGGCCTGGCGGCCCGACGCCCGCTCGATCTCTACCAGGCGGCATACGCGAAGTTCGCTGAACAGATCCGCGGGACCGGACAGTTCGACGATCCCGAACAGTGGCGATTCGACTGGGAGCAGTCCTACACGCGCGACGAGTGGCTGGACCTGCTCCCCACCACCGGCGGCCTCACCCAGCTCCGTCCCGATCAACTGGCCGAGATACTGGACGCGGTCGGGGGCGCCATCGATTCCCTGGGCGGACGCTTCACGATGAAATACACCACCCTGGCCACGACCGCCGTACGCGCCGACACCTCGATTACGTGTGAGTGAAGGGATCGCCTCGCTTGCTCAGTGGCCGCGCAGTGCCTTCCAGTCGTCCTCAAGGATGGAGTACTGGACGATGTCATGCCACACACCGTCCACGTGGCCGTAGTGCCGCAACCGTCCCTCCCGGACCATGCCTGCCTTCTCGATGGCCCGCTGCGCGGCGATGTTGGACGGCATGAATCCCGACCAGACGCGGTGCAGTCCGAGCCGGTCGAAGCCCAGAATGCCCAGCAGGAAGCCGATTTCGACGCTGTGGCCCACGCTGACCCGGTCGGCGCGCAGAGCCAGACCCACCTCTGCGCTGCGGTAGCCGACGCGGACCATCCCGCCCTCGGCCGACTGGTCCTCGACGATCAGCTTCGCCGAGCCGATCAGCTCCCCCGTGGCGATCTCGCTGACGCCGAGGCGGTAGTGCGAGCGAGGAGTCCGACGGGCACCGGCCCTGGCCTGCTCGACCAGGGCCGCGGCCTCGGGGCGGCGAAAGGGAGGCATACCGAACTCACGGGTCGTGCGGGGGTCGCCGAAGATGCCGAGTACGCCCTCGACATCGCTGGGCAGGAACTCCCGCAGTCGCAGCGTGGTGCCTTCGATGAGAACGGAACGGTGCTCCGACATCCGCGGCCGTTCATCGGCCCGCGCCTGGCGCGATTCTCGCGGGGCCCACAGGTGGGTCTGCTCCCGCTCGGCTTCCAGGCGATCCGTCATCGGTTGGCTCCTTGGTGATGTTCTGTCAGACCGAACGACACGCGCGTGACCCAGAGTGGTTTTCGCGCACGGATCGCAGGAAGGAAGTTGGCGAACGGCAGGACCCATCCGCAGAGGAAGCCCCGTCCCCGTGGTTCACGCACCGCTCGCACGGCGGCGATGTTCGGGTGCACCTCGCGCAGCTTCCGCTGTTCCGCCGGTGTCATCCCCCAGAGCATCGGCGGCGGCCGGTATCCGGCGGGGTACTTCCACCGGCCCTGTGCGGTGCGGGCGGCCATCCAGGCAGGCGGGGTGTCGAAGACCAGCTCCGCTCCGGGAAAGCGGGCAGCGCATTCCTCGATGAGCCGGTGAACCACATCCAGCGGGAGGTACATCAGCATTCCCTGGGCGAGGATCAGTACCCCGCGCGAGGCGTCGACCTCGTCCATCCACCGCGCGTCGGTGGCCGAGCAGGACAGGGTGCGGTGGCGTGGCACGTCCGGCAGCAGCCGCTGCCGCAGCGCGGCGACCTCGGGCAGGTCGACGCCGAGCCAGTGCACCCTTCCGTTGTCCACCCGCCAGAACTGCGTCTCCAAGCCCTCGCCGAGCGAGACGACCGTGCCGTCCGGATGGTCCTTGAGGAAACGGTGCACCTCTCGGTCGTAACAGCGTGCCCGTACTGCCATCCCTTGTGCCAAGCCCCAGTTGCCGGTGCCGAACCGTCGTTCAAAGGGGTAGTCGACAGCGTCGATAACCTCGATCGCTTTCGGGTCGAGCAGTGCCGAGCCAGGGTCCTTCGCGGCCAGAGCGCGGTGGTGCAACGTCCATAGCGTCGTCTCGGCGACGCCGTCCAGCTGAGCCTTCCGCTTCTGTCCGTTCATCCGGCGATGGTCACAACCCTGCGGCGGCCCAGCAAGGAGCGTCACTCGTGCGAGCGCATAGATCACTCATTCAGTTGGGATTTCCTCCGTGGAGGCCCCTTTTCGATCACCCTGCCTCCGGAGTCGTCGCCGGGCTCCGTGCGTGGTCCCCGTCCGGCTCGCCAGGCGAACCAGCCGCAAGCGGCCATCAGCGCGGCCGCCACGACGAACGTCGGCCGCGGTCCGGCCCATCCGACCAAGGCTCCGCCCGCGACGGAGCCGACGGCGTTGGCGAGATAGGAGCCGCTGGCGACGACGCCCATGAGCATGCCGATCGACCCCTTGGCCTTGGTCCCCTGGAGCAGCGTGGTGCCGGTCACCGCCTCGAGTCCGTTGCCGTAACCGGTGAACAGCGCGGCAGCCACAAGGACGGCGAGAACGGGGGCGAGCCCCATCACGAGGTGTCCTCCGGCCTGCATCAGGACACCGGCGATGAACACGGCAGCGGATACGTCGAGCCAGCGCACCCGCCCCACCGTCGCGGTGCCGATCAGCGCCCCGAACCCCACCGCGCCCAGGGCCAGTCCGTAGCCGATCCCTGACGAGCCGAGGTCGTCCTGGGCAAGGGCCACCAATGCCGTCCGGTCCAGTGCGGCGCCGAAGGTCACTCCCACCATGCCCACGGTGACGAGGAGTACCTGTAGGTCGTGCCGCAGTTCACGCAGGCCGTTGCGTACGGACTCCGCCATGGACGGCTCATGCTCGCCCTTCCCGTCGGAGGCCGGCGGCGGCATGGGCGGGACGCCGAGCACCATGGCCGCAGAGAGCAGGAACGTGGCGGAGTTGGCGAGCAGCGCGTACTCGTAGCCCCACATCCCCGCGGTGAGACTGCCCGCTGCCGAGCCGACCGCGAAACTGACCGTCAGGATCGCCATCATCACGCCGTTCGCCCGTCCACGCGCCTCGGGTGGCGCGACGCGGGCGACGACGGTCTCAGCGGCCGGCGAAGCCACCGTCGCCGCCGACTCCGCGACGAGGACCATCAGGAGCAGTCCGATGTAATGCAGTCCCGCCGACGCGATCGCGAAGAAGATCAAGCAGGAGATGACATCACAGACCACCATGACCCGGCGGAGATCCACGCGGTCGCTGACAGCCCCCGCGAACATGCCCACAAGGCGGGGTACGACGCGGGCGGCGAACAACCCGCTGACGGCGAGACCCGATTCGGTCTCCGCGTAGATGTGCACCGTCAGGGCGGTGGTGGCAGCCATGTCTCCGGTGAGAGACAGGGCCCTGGAGGCGGCGAAGAGGGGAAAGCGGCTGCGGCGCCACCAGAGATCGTGCGGTGCGCTCTCGTCCATCCGTCCATTGGAGTCGTCCATGCGGTCGTCCATCACCCTGTTCGCGCTGGGAAGAACGGGCCTCCGTCAGATTCCCAGAATATCCAGCACCCCCGCGAGGGAAGTGACCTCGTAGGTGTGAAAAGCCGGTGCTGACGGCTCGTAACCTCTGTTGAGATACACCGTGTTCTGCACGCCGAGGTCGGTTGCTGACTGTAGGTCATAGCGCGGGCTGGACGATACGTGCATCGTCTCCTCCGGTCGGCAGCCCAGCTGTTCGTACATGAACTCGAACGCGCGCAGCCTTGGCTTGTAGGCCCCCGACATCTCCGCCGTGTACACCGCGTGGAACGACGCGCCGAGCTTCGCAACGTTCTGATCGGCGTGTTTGTCCGCGGCATTGGAGACGATGGCGAGAGGGAAATGCTCGGCGAGATTCGCGAGAGGCTCCGGGACATCCGGATGGGGTCCCCATTCAGGGATCGCCGCGAAGATCTTGGCGGGATCGCTCGGCCGGAACTCGACTCCGGTGCTCTTGCAAGCCCGCTCGAAGGCTCGAGTAATGACCTCCTCGTAAGGCCGCCAATCCCCCATCGCTTCATCGAGTTGGTAGCAGCTGAACCGGTGGAGAAAGGCGTCCAGAATCCCGGACGGGGCCACGTCCTCGATCGCGTCTCTGGCAGCGGATCCGATGGCGAAGTCGGTCAGAGTTCCGTACATGTCGAAGGTGATGAACCTGGGGGCAAGGACGCTCAACGGACTCTCCCTGTAGAAGATGACGCTTCATCAGCCGCTACGGCATACCGGAGCAGCCTTGTTCACGGGCCAACCGATACGGCTGACCGGAGATTCCCGTTCCCACGCGCGCACAGCCACGCCGGGAGACCGGGGTGGTGCTGGTGACACCCCAGGTCCGGGTTCCAGGCCTCCTGCCCTGCCGCCTCTACCGGAGCAGGATTTCGTCCTGTCACCGACAACGGACGACCGACACCGGACAACCGACATCAGACAGGGGCGAGACAATGAGCAGTCATACGCGACGGAGGGTCCTGCAAGGCGCGGCGCTCGCGGCGGCGGGCAGTGTGGTCGGCGGGTTCGGGGCCGGTCACTACGCGGCCGCCGCCGCGCGGCCCACGACCGGCGGCAAGGGTTCGCTCCCCTTCCTGGAAGGCGCCTTCGCCCCGGTCACCGAGGAGTTGACGGAGTTCGACCTGTCGGTGACCGGACGGGTCCCGCGCGACCTCGACGGCCGCTATCTGCGCAACGGCCCCAACGCGCTGGGCCTTGAGGACCCGCGGGCGCACCACTGGATGCTGGGCGACGGCATGGTGCACGGCGTCCGGCTGAGGGACGGGCGCGCCGAGTGGTATCGCAACCGGTGGGTGCGCTCCTCGCGGGTGGCGAAGAAGCTGGGTGAGCCCTACCAGGGCGAGGTGCCGCCCGACGACTTCGCGTGCAACACGCACGTGATCCCGTACAAGGGACGCGTCCTGGCGCTGCAGGAGAGCGGACCGCTGCCCTACGAGCTGGACGCCGAGCTGAACACCATGCGCCCCTACGACTTCCGCTCCACGCTCACCGGCGCGTTCACCGCGCACACCAAGTACGACGCGGCGGCCGACGAACTGCACGCGGTGGCGTACTACCCGGCCTGGGACCACGTACGGCACATCATGATCGACCGGACCGGCCGGGTCGCCGCGACCCATCGGATCCCGGTGGCGGACGCGCCGATGATGCACGACTTCGGACTCACCGAGAAGTACGTGGTGATCGTGGACGTCCCCATCACCTTCGACGCGGACGCTGCCGAGTCCGGCGCCGTGGTGCCGTACATCTGGAACGACCGCCATCCGATGCGGATCGGGGTCATGCCACGGGCCGGGGGCACTACCCGCTGGTTCGAGATCGACCCGGTCTACTACTCACACACCCTCAACGCCTACGACCACGGTGACACCGTAGTCCTGGAGTACACCTCCCTGCCCGCCCCGTTCTACGCGGCAGGACGGGGCAACGGCGGCCCCTCCTCGACAGGCACGCCGACCCTCGACCGCTGGGTCATCGACCTGCGCGCCGGCCGCGTGACGAGCACCCGGGTGGACGACCTCCCCCAGGAGTTCCCCCGCATCAACGAATCCCTGGTCTCCCGCCGGCACCGCTACGGGTACGCGGCGAGCGCGGCCGAGATGTGGCGTGCGTACGAGATGGTGGACGGGGTGCCGCCGGACCAGAAGTTCACCAACTGCCTTGTCAAACATGACATGTTGCGTGGCAACAGGCAGGTGCACCGCTTCCCGCGGGGCGCGGCGGCGAGCGAGCCGGTGTTCGTGCCGCGGCGCGGCGCCCGGGACGAGGACGACGGCTACGTCCTGTCCTACGTCCACAACCCCGACCGCGGCGCGTCCGACCTGGTGATCCTCTCCGCGCAGGACTTCACCGGCCGCCCGCTGGCCCGCGTACATCTGCCCGGCCGGGTGCCGCTCGGCTTCCACGGCAGCTGGGTCGCGGACGCGTAGAGAAGCCAGGAGCGGTTGGTGTCCGGTCAGGTGCCCGCCGACACCGGCGAGTCGGTCCTGTCACCCACCGAATCCCGGGTCGCGGACTTCGGGATGGGCTGGTCGTGGCGCAGAGCGCTCCAGACCCGGTGCGACGCCTTGTCGAGCGGCAGGACCCGTCCCGAGTCCTGGGCGTCGTAGGTGACCGGCATCGTCACCATGTTCGTGCGGTCGGGGCTTATGCCCTTCAGGTCCTTGGCCAGACCGAGGAGCTTGTCCGCGGACGCCAGGCCGGAGTCGGCGCTGATGGTCTTGGTCGCGGTGTCCGCCAAGCTGTAGGACTTGGCCGGGCTGCTGAGCGGATCGACGGTGTCCGCGCGGTGGATCAGCGCCTTGATGAACGCCTGCTGGAGCTGGATGCGACCGAGGTCGCTCCCGTCACCCACGCCGTGCCTGGTGCGGACGAGCTCCAGTGCCTGCTTGCCCTTCAGCGTGTGCTTCCCGGCGTTCAGGGAGAGTCCGCTGTTGGCGTCGTTGATGGCCTTGTGGGTGGTGATGTCCACGCCGCCGAGCTCGTCGATGAGCTTCTGGAATCCCTTGAAGTCGACTTCGAGGTAGTGGTCCATGCGGACGCCCGACATCTTCTCGACCGTCTTCACGGTGCATGCGGGTCCGCCCACTTGGTAGGACGAGTTGAACATCGCCTGCTGCGCGCCGGCCGCCGTGCCGCCGTGCGGCTTCGCGCACTGGGGCCGCTCGACCATGGTGTCGCGCGGAATGCTGACGACGGAAGCCTTCTTGTGTGTCTTGTCGACGTGCAGCACCATCGCCGTGTCGGCGCGGGCTCCGCTGATGCCACTGCCGTACTGACCGTGGGTTCCCGCTCGGGAGTCCGATCCGAGCAGGAGGATGTTCATCGAGCCGTTCTGCTGCTCGCCGGGGCGGTCGTGCCCGAGGACGGCGTTCATGTCCGTGCCCTGGATGTTGCCGTTGAGGTGCTGCCAGGCATAGGCCGCTCCCCCACCGCCGATCAGGACAAGCCCCAGGGCGCCCAATGCGGCGTACCGCAGGGTCTTCTTGCGTGGCTTGCGCCGGGAGCCTCGTACCCGCGCGGGCCCGTAGTCGGGCGCTGCGGGGCCGGCGGCCAGGTGCGGCTGCTGCTCGTTCCCGCTCTCGTGCGGCATGTGCTGCCCTTCTTCGTTGACCGGGTTGCTCAGTAGGCGGAGTCGACGTTGTCGATGGAGCCGTACTTGTCGGCGGCGTAGTTGGCAGCCGCGGTGATGTTGGCGACCGGGTCGGTCAGGTTATGGGGGGTGCCGGCCACGTGGTAGGCGTCGAAGGTCGGCTGGATGACCTGGAGCAGCCCCTTGGAGGGGGTGCCGGCCTGCGCGTTGACGTCCCAGCCGTTCTGGGCGTTCGGGTTACCGGCGGACTCGCGCATGATGTTGCGGTGCAGCCCCTCGTAGCTACCGGGGATGCCCTTGTCCTTCATGATGTCGAGGGACTGCTTGATCCAGCCGTCGAGGTTGTCGGAGTACTTCTTGTCGGCCGCGGCGGCGGTCTTGGCCGCCGGGGCGCTCGCCGCGGCAGGCTCGGCGGCGTGGGCGGTCGAGGGCACCAGCGTGAGGGCCGCGGCGGCGGCACCGGCGGTGGCCAGACCGGCGATGGAGATCTTGCGGATCCGGGCGGTGCGTCCGGTGCGGGTCTGGGGCTGCGTCTGCGTAATGGCCATGCGGGGCTGTTCTCCCATGCGATACGAGGTGTGTGTGGGGGGGGCTGGCGCGAATCGGGCGAATCCGCCCGGTTCGGTGTCCGGCTCCCCGGAACTTCAGCAAGGGTTAGCGGTGCATGGAGAGGGACGCAAAGGTGTGACGTACTACCCGGGTACGCAGACGCCCTGGTCAGGCGGCCTCTAAGAGGGCCCCCAAGAGACGCACAGCCCTCAGCGGGCGCCCCGGTGGCACTACTACCGTCGTTAGCATGTGACATGGCTCCTATGGGTGGGCTCACAGTCACAGCGGGGTTTGGCGGGTGCGGGGCACGAGTGAAGAGCACGCGGGAATAGAGCGCGGAGGGAGTGCCGTCAGGTACGGGGCTGACGTCTTTCGCATCATCTGGATGAGGTACGAAGTCTTCTGTGAACGAACAGATTCAGCCCGTGACCGTTCGTGTATTCATCGCTGTCGCCCCGCCCGACGACGCCAAGCAAGAACTGGCGCGGGAGCTTCACCCCGCCTACCAGGCACATCCGCGTATGCGCTGGAACCGCATCGAGGACTGGCACATCACCCTGGCGTTCCTCGGCGAGGTCCCCATCACGGTGATTCCGCTCCTGCGTCCACCGCTCGCGGACCTCGCGGCCGCCGACCGGCCCCTCACGCTGGCGCTGCGCGGTGGTGGGCATTTCGACGAGCGTGTGCTGTGGAGCGGGATCGACGGGGACCTCGAGGAGTTGCGGCTGCTCGCCACCGAGGTGCGTTCCGTGGTCAGGGAGTGCGGTGTCCCGCTCGCGGACCGGCCGTGGCGGCCGCATCTGACACTGGCCCGCGCCCGCCGGGACACCCCCTCATGCGCGGCGGAAGCCGCTGCCGGACTCGCCGGGTTCACCGGTCGCCCGTGGCAGGCCGAGCGTCTGCACCTGGTCGCCAGCAACATCGGCCGCGGTCCGGGGCCGATCCGCTATCGCGACATCGCGTCCTGGCCCTTCGGTTTTCGACGCTGACGAAGGTTTTGGCGCTAACGAAGGACCGCGTACAAGGCCCAGCCGACGAAGAGGGCCAGCACGAGTCCGGCCAGTACTACGGCCCCGACACTGGTCGTCGCGGAACGTTCCTGCTCCGCCTGCTTCTCTTGAAGGAAAGCCTTGGCGTCGGCATCCGTGCGGGTTCGCACCCACTGGCCGTTCTGGCCACCCTGTCCAATCATCGTGTCCCCTCCTCGAAGATCTTCGGGCTTTTGCCCGAAGACGGATGTTCGAAACATCGCGCAGCCGCGCTTCGAGCGATCAGCAATCAGCCGATGACGAACGGGAGTTGCGCCGCCAACTCGCCCAGCTCCGCATTCTCCGCGTCCGTCGGCGCACGCCGTCCGGTCCCGACCAACAACACGTCCTTGTCGGAGAACGACGCGGGGAACGCGACCTGGGCGATCTTCTCCAGCATCTCGCGGGACCGGACGAGCCCCTCCGTGGGCGGCTGTGGAGCGTTCGGGAGGTGGGCGACCAGGTCGAGGTGGTGCAGCGTCCATTCAAGGACGTACGCGGAAAGGAAGTCGCCCGCGGTGAGGACCATGTCCTGGGTGGCGACCGGGAGGCCCGGATCGGCAAGTCCGGCGGCACGGCCGGCGGCGGAACCGACATCGTCCAGGTGGAATGTGAGCAGCCACGTCTCCTCGTACGCGGCTGCCAGCCTCACGGTCAGCGCGTCGAGCGGATCGTCGCCGGTCGGCGGTGTTTCGGCGACGTCCCAGTAGGTGATCGCGTCGTGGGTCGGCGGTGTTTCGGTGGGGGTCACGAGGGTGATCAGGACGTCCTGAGCGTCGACGATCAGATGACACACCAGGTCCCGCACGAGCCAGCCGGCACAACCGGACGGCCGTGCGAAGTCCTCGTCCGAGAGCTCGGCGACCGCCGTGCGCAACGCCGTCCAGGAGCGGGAGAAGAGATCCACGTCGGCAACGCTAGTGCGGTGCCGACGTGGCGGGCAAGCGCATTTGGGGGTGGCGGGGCTCAGCGGATGCGGTCGTAGACAAGAGCCAACGTGCCGTGCTCGCCCGCGGCCTGGCTGACGAGCGCCCACTTCCCCGCGGGCAGGCCGTCGTCGAAGAGGCGCGGTCCGCCGCCGAGGAAGACCGGGAAGATCGTGATCGCCAGACGGTCGACCGCGTCGGCCGCCAGCAGTGCCTTGATGACGCTCGCGCTGGAGAGCACGAGAATGTCTCCGCCCTCGGTCGCCTTGAGGTCAGCGACCACCTCTGCGGTCGGCTTGTCGACGATCGTCGACCGCTCCCACGGCGCCTCACCGAGCGTGGAGGAGAGAACCACCTTGTCGGTGTCGACGAGCCACTTCGCGAAGGCCTCGTCGCGCGGGTCGGCACCCTCCATGCCGATCACGGTGGGCCAGAAGCCGAGAAACCCCTCGGCGTTGACGCGCCCGAGCAGGGCCGTCGTCGCCGGCTCCCAGAGGCCGGCCAGGTGATCGCGGACCACGTCGGTGTGGGCGTACGGCATCACCCAACTCATGTCCTGAGGGTCGCGCGGTCCTGCGTAGTGACCGTCGAGGGAGAGGCTCATGTTGGTGACGACCTTGCGGCCACCGGTCCGCTCTGTCATTTCGTGCTCCTCGTGTCGGTGCTGTCGGTGTCATGCGCCTTCGCCGCGAGGGCCGCCGCGAGCTTGTCGAGGCTCTGACCGAAGCCGATCTCGATGCCTGCGATGAAGTCCGCGGAGTCGACCGTGCTGTCGGTGATCCGCCAGTGGACATCGAGGTCCGTGCCGGTGTCCGTGGGCCGGAGGCCGAGGTCCACGTGGGCGGTGAAAGCGAGGCTGCCGTCGGGAAGCAGCGGGGAGAGCCGGTAGGTGAGGTGCTCACCCGGGCGTACGTCGTCGACGACCCCCTCCGCACGCCCTGCGACCAGGTCGGATCCGTCGGCGTCATCGGCATCGCGGTACTCATGGACGATCCGCCCGCCCGGTCGCGCCTCGAAGAGGAGCTCCGAGACGCGGAGGTCGTCGGGCGTCCACCACCGGGCGAGCAGAGAAGCCTGGGTCAGGTGACTCCAGACCAGCCCTGGGCGCCCCTTCAGCGCCCGGAGGAATCGGAACGAGCGGCCGTCGGCCCACCCCGGCTCCTCGGCGGCGAGCCGCTCGGCCTGGAGGTGAGCCCATAGTGGTCGAAGGTCGCGCGCGGGCCATCGGTGTGGTCCGCGGTGTCCGCGAGCAGGCTGAGCGCGGCCGCCACGTCCCGCAGGGGGGCGGGCCGCAGAGCGTAGACGCGACGCTGGCCGGTGCGCTGGGAGATGACGATGCCTGCGCGCTCAAGGGTCTGCAGGTGCTTGGTCGTCTGCGGCTGGCGCGCATCGGCGAGCTGGGCGAGTACGCCGACCGAGCGGGGCCGCTCGGCCAGCAGGCTCACGAGCCGCCATCGGGCCGGGTCGGCCAGCGCTGCGAGGAGTGCGTCCATGGGGACACGTATTCGTGGTGGCGAATATTCGCGTCAAGGAATATCACGCTACGAATCCATGGACCCACGGATCCATGGATTCGCGGATCCATGGATTCATCGGCCCGACTACGGACTGCGTACTCACGGTCAGTCGCTGCCGACAGGCACGATCAGCAACGAGTCGATACGCAGGCCGAGCTCCTCACCCGCGTGCTCCGGCGCCGCGAGCTTGATGGTCACAGGGGTCACCTGCCTGCCCCGTACGGAGAACGGGCCGATGTCACCGCGGGTCAGGTCCGCGCCCCTTACCAGCCGGGAGTGCCGCCCGACCTGAAGCCGGTAGAGCGCGTCGGGGCGGGCTTCACCTCGTACCGTCATCGACACCCTCTCCGCGCGGTCGGCCGTGATGTAGGCGCTGTGCCGCACCGTGGTCCGGTGGGTGCTGTAGTAGCTGCCACTGTCGGCGTAGCTGTAGCCGTGCTCGAAGTCGGTGGATTCCAGGACGGTCGCCTTGCCGTCGTCACCGAGAGGGACTGTCTTCGCCGGGATGATCCGGAGCTTTCCTCCGAGCTCGGCCTTCACCACGGGAACCACCTTGTCGCGCGGCCGGTCGGGCAGGGTGACGACGAGGTCGTCCCCGTCCCGGTGCCAGGCGAGCCGGTCCGCCGAGCCGTCCTCCCGAACGTCCCGCACGGATGTGGCCAGGCCGGGAAGGCGGAGCTCACCGGACTTGGGCCACCGGGTGACGTGCAGGAACAGGTCGCGGTCGTTGACGGTGACCTCGCCCCACGGCAGGCCGCCGAACCGGGTGGCCGATGCGCCGAGTACGGCGTCGGGATGGCGGCCGAGCCAGTCGCCGATGCCACGCAGGACATCGGCCTCGAACCCCACGACCGAACCGTCGCCCCGCGGGCCGATGTTGAGCAGGTAGTTGCCGCCGCGGGCGCGCACGCCGGTCAGCCCGCCGACGAGGTCCCTGATCTTGCCGGGCAGGTCGTCGCGCTTCTGCCAGCTGCGGTAGCCCCAGGTCTCGTGGTAGATCGACGCGGGTGTCTGCCAGGCGCCGTCGAGTGCCACCGAGGGAATCTCGTTGTCGCCGAGTGTGCGGAAGTCGCCCTTGTTGTTCCACACCCGGCTGTTGATCGCCGCCTTCGGCTGATGCTCGTGGACGATGTCGGCGAACTTCTCGCTCTGAGCGGCGGTGGGCGACGACATGTCGAACCACACCTCGGAGATGTCCCCGTAACGAGTCATCAGCTCACGGAGCTGCTCTTCGATCACCGGTTCCATCGATGCGGGGATCGGATTGTTGTTGTTGCCGTCGAAGTCATGGCCCTGGTGCCAGTCGACGAGTGAGAAGTAGAAGCCGAACTTCAGCCCCTGGCTGCGGCATTCGTCCGCCAGCGCCTTCAACGGATCCTTGCCGTACGGGGTCGCGTCGACGACGTCGTAGCCGGTCGTGGCGGTGTCGAACATGGAGAAGCCGTCGTGATGCTTGCTGGTGATGACGACGTAACGCATCCCCGCCCGCTTCGCGAGCGAACAGATCTCGGCTGGGTCGAACCGGTCGGGCCGGAAGCGCTCGGCCACCTCGAGATACTCCCGCTCGGAGATGTCGGCCCACATCTGAATCTGCTCGCTGTACCCCTTGGTGACCGGCTTGCCCTTCCACACGCCTCCGAGTTCGGAGAAAAGACCCCAGTGGATGAACATCCCGAACTGGAGCTTCTGCCAGGCCGCGAGATCCTTGTCGCCGCTTGGCTCGATCTCACCGGGAATGCCTTGTGTTCGTGGGCCGGTCGTGCGGTCCGCCTGGGTGGCGACCGCTGCGGGAGGGTTTGCCACCCCTACCGCTCCGGCGGCGAGCAGTAGCGCGAGCATGACACCGAGCACCTTGCGCATCACGAATCTCCTCCGCGAATACCGTTGCCGATACATCCGACCTTCCGAGCGCAATCAGACGCCCTACGGGTCACAAGGGAGCCATGAGGGCGGGCTCATCGGATGTTAGATGGCTAACAGCTTCGCGTCACTACCGCGTCATCACCCCAGCACAGTCCATCGTTGAGGCACATCCGCCCCCGCCAGAGCGCTACTCTCGGATGCGTTGCGCGCACGGACCGTAAATGCGGGGGATATATATGGAGTTGGGTTCCTCATGGCGGCGACCCGGGCAGCTACCGGCCGAACTGACCAGCTTTGTCGGGCGCGTCGGTGAACTGGCCGAGGTGCAGCGGCTGTTGGGGCAGGCCCGACTGCTGACGCTTGTCGGCCCTGGCGGCGTCGGCAAGAGCCGGCTCGCGTTGCGGGCCGCCGGCGAAGCCGCTGCGGAGTTCCCCGATGGCGTGCGGTTGGCCGAGCTCTCCGGACTGAAGGGCCCCGAGCTGCTGCCGGGCGTGGTCGCAGAAGCGCTGGGGCTGCCTGCCCAGGCCGGTAAGTCACGGATCGACGAGGTCATCGAGTACGTAGCCGACCGTGAGCTGCTGATCATCCTGGACACCTGCGAACATCTCGTCGATGCCTGCGCCTTGCTGGCCAATCTGCTGCTGTCGCAGGCGCCGCGACTGAAGATCCTGGCCACCAGCAGGCAGGCCCTCGACGTCCCGGGTGAGTACGTGCTGCCCGTGGCGCCCCTGGGGCTGCCTGAAGAGGGCGAGGGGGGTGACGCACTCGAATTGTTCGAGCAGCGTGCGGCGGTGGCGGTTCCCGGCCTCGAACTCACCGACAGCGAGCGCGAGATCGCCTCCGCCCTGTGCCGCCGCCTGGACGGCATTCCGCTGGCCATCGAGCTGACCGCCGTACGACTACGTGCGCTGCCGCTCGAGCAACTGGCCGCCCGGCTCACCGAGAGCTTCGCCCTGCTCGACGGCGGGCGGAAGGCAGTGCTGCTGCGGCATCAGACACTGCGTAACACCATCGGGTGGAGCCATGAACTGTGCTCGCCCGCCGAGCGGTTGCTGTGGGCCCGGCTGTCGGTCTTCGCGGGCATCTTCGATCTCGCGGCGGTGGAGGCCGTATGCACGGACCTTCAACTGCCTACCGGAACAGTGGTCGACCCGCTGATCGGCCTGGTCGACAAGTCGGTGGTGCTCCGGCACGGCAACAGCTATCAGCTTCTGGACACGATCCGCGAGTTCGGTGCCGAATGGCTGGACAGGGTCGAGGAGACCGCCGCCGTCAAGCACCGCATGATCGCGTACTACCGGAGTCGGCTGCAGCACTTTCAGGAACGGTTCTTCAGCTCCGACCAGGCGCCCCTGCACAAGGCACTGCTGCCCGAACGCGAAAATCTGCGCGCGGCTCTGGAGTACGCCCACGCCGACGGTGAACTCCTTCCGGTGGCCGCCGCCATGTGGCCGTACTGGCTGTGCAGCGGGCAGCCCGCCGAGGCATGTCACTGGTTGGACCTGGCACTGGTCCAGCAGCCGGAGGTGTCCACGGAGCGCGTAAGGGCCTTGCAGTGGGCCTCGATGTTCACCGCTCTGCAGGGCGACCAGTCCACCGCGAAACGGCTGGCGGGCGAGATGCGGGAGCAGGCCGAGCAAGTCGCCGATCAGCGATTGATCGCCCTCGCCCAGATGTGTTCCGGTCAGGCGTCGGGGTTTCTCGGCGAGTGCGACGAAGCGGTGGCGGAGCTGGCCCCGGCCTTGGACGAACTGCGCAGGGTCGGCACGGACTTGGACGTCGCTCTGGCGACCATGCGTCTTGGCATGGTGCATGCGCTCGACGGCCGGGCGGATGCGGGCATCGCCATCCTGAGCGACGTGATGCGGCTGGCAGGTGAGAACGACAAGGAGGACAAGGAGGACAACAGCAACGAGGAGAACAGCGAGGAGAGTTACATCCAGGGTTGTGCCTACGGCTATATGACGGTCGCCCATCTGGTCGCCGGGGACATCGACGCGGCCGAGCAGACCGGTCGCCGGTCCGTGGAGCTGCACGACCTCCGCGATGGCGTGCTCAACCTGGGTATCACGCTGGACGCCGTCGCCTGGACGGCCGTCGCCCAAGGACTCCACCACCGCGCCGCCCTGATCTTCGGTGGCGTGGACGCGCCGTTCGACCTGCTCGACCGGCGGCGGGCGCTGGGCAATCCGATGCTGACGCGACTGCACGCGCAGGCACTCGGGGCCGCCGAGGAGGCGCTGGGCAGCGAGGGGCTGGAGCGGCTGCGCCGACAGGGCGCCCGGCTGCCGCGCGAACAACTGGTGGCCTTCGCCCTGTCGCACAGTGACACGCTGCCCGGCATCCCCGCGCAACCCGAGTCCTGCGGAACAAGTGATCTCACCCAGCGGGAACGTGAAGTCGCCGAGCTCGTCGCCAGGGGCATGACGAACAAGGCGATCGCCGAGCAGCTGGTGATCTCCAAAAGGACAGCGGACGCGCACGTGGAGCACATCTTGGCGAAGCTGGGATTCTCCTCCCGGTCGCAGATCGTGGCCTTGGTTTCGGCGGAGAGCCGGCAGGACGCGAACCGGGCCGGATAGTCACCCACCAGCCCTCTCCGCGCCTGGTGGGCGCGTAGGCTGGCTCCGGTCTCGGTGATCATGTGCCTGGGGTGGACGACGGAAGAAGAAGGTGGCGCCAGGTGAGCGGAGACGTTCTGCGCTGGAGTGAATACCGGAACATGCCGTGGAAGAACGGCGGCGGTATGACCAGGGAGGTCGCGTCTGGCGCCGTGCAGGCACCCCTGGCTTCGGGGGAGCCCTCGGACGGCTTCGACTGGCGGGTGAGTATCGCGGACGTGGGCGCGGGAGGCGCCTTCTCCGCCTTTCCCGGGATCGACCGCGTGATCACCCTGGTCGAGGGCGAGGGCATGGTGCTGACCGTGGACGGGATCGCACAGCCGGTCGCGCCGTTGAGCCCCTTCGCCTTCTCCGGCGACGCGGCGACGGACTGCCGCCTTGAGGCGGGCGCGGTGCGCGACATGAATGTGATGACCCGCCGGGGCCGGGCGACGGCACACGTACGGATCGTCGCCGTCACCGCCGCACGGGAGGCGGAGCTGGCGTGCGCCGCGGGCGAGACCCTCCTCGTCCTGGCCGCCACCGAGGGAATCACCGTCAGCGGACCGGACGGGCGGGAGACCGCGCTCGGCCGTCTCGACTGCGCACATCACGAAGGCCCGGGGGCACTGACCCTGCGGGGCGAGGGCACGGTGGCCGGGATCAGGATCGCCGCGGCACGCTGACGGTGCTCGTTCTTGGACGGACCAGCTTGAACGGTTGACGAGGCCCAAGCCGCCCTAGTGCGTGGGCACCAGGACACATCAGTGGCTGGTCCGGGTTCACCAGGGGAAGACGGCGGCGGGGAACGATGCCCGGCGGGGCGCCGGAGGGAAGTGTGGGAGGCGCGCGGATCTCGCGCATTCCCCTTGCCTCGCGGCGTCTGGAGCGATCAACAAGTGGCTATGTCCGAAGCTGTGGTTTCCCCGGTCCGCATCAGGAGACTGGGAATCGGTGCCCTCGGCATCTTGGCACTCGCCCTCGGAGCCCTTCAGTCAGTGGTGGAGCCTGCGCTGCCGCTGCTGCAACGTGAGTTGGGGGTCAGCCCGGCCGAAGGGGCGCTGATCGGCAATACCTTGCTCATCACCGGCGCGGTCGTGACGCCCGTCGCGGGCAAACTCGGCGACCGCTACGGCGGAAAGCGGGTGCTTGTCCGGCTGATGGCTGTGGTCTCGGCCGGTGGTCTGTTGGCCTGCCTGGCGCCGAACCTGCCGGTGTTGTTGGTCGGTCAGGTCTTGCAGGGCGTCATGGTGGGTGCGCTGCCCCTCTCCTTCATCCTGGTGCGCAAACACCTCCCGGCGGGAGAGTCGCAGGTGGCGATCGGGGTGGTCGTCGCGTTGTTCACGGGCGGCAGCATGGTGGGCATGTTGTTTGCCGGGCCGGTCGCGGAAGGACTGTCCTGGCATTGGATGTTCGCGCTGCCGACGATCGCGATCATCGCGATGACATTGGTCGTGACGCGGCTGATGCCGCATGATCCGCCGATCCAAGCGGACAACAGGATCGACTGGCCCGGCGTGGTTCTGCTGAGCGGCACCTTGCTCGCGTTCATGCTCGGGCTAGTGACGGTGACGAGGGACGGCGGTCTGCCGCCACTCGCGATCGGTGCCTTCGCGGTGGTCGTGGCCGCCCTCGCGACCGGATGGGTTGTCGTCGAGCGCCGGGCAGCATCGCCGATGGTCGACTTGCGGATGCTGGCAAAGCCCGCGATGTGGCATTCGTGCGCGCTCACTTTCATCATCACCACCAGCTCCGGGATGGTGCTCTTCCTGCTCCCGCAGCTGTTCGCGACACCGGCCGACGGATACGGCTTCGGAGCAAGCACCACCGACATCGGACTGTTCCTGCTTCCCGGCGCCATAGCCGGGGCGGTGAGCGATTCGGTCGGCGGGATCGCGGCACGGCGTTTCGGTCCGCGTGCCATGGTCATCGTGGGCGGCGTCGTCACGGCGGCCACGATGATCGCCCTGGCATCGCTGCACAGCGCGGAGTGGCAGCTCGCCCTCGCGAAGGTGCTGACCGCGTTCGCCGCGGGCGTCGGTACCACGGCGTTGCTCACCAGCACCGCCACCAGCATCGAGACCAAGGACACCGGCATCGCCACCAGCCTGCTCGTGGTGACACGCGTGATCGGCGTCGCCCTGGGCGCCCAGGCAGCCGGCGCGATCCTCGACGCCGGGGCCGACCCGCTGACGGGCCTGGCGACCGAATCGGCCTTCGCCACAGGTTTCGCCGTCGCCGGCCTCGTCGCCGCGCTGTCACTGCTCGTTGTCCGTATCACCAAAAGCACCAGCATCACCAAAGAAGGAGCCCAGGCATGACGCATAACGGTCTGTCGATCGAAGTGAGTAATACCGCGGAGCGCAAAGTCCTGATCTCCGGGGCCAGCATCTCCGGGCCCGCGCTGGCGTACTGGCTGCACCGGTCGGGATTCGCGGTCACAGTGGTGGAGAAGGCAGGCGCACTGCGCGCCGGTGGATATCCGATCGACATCCGCGGTACCGCGATTGAGGTGGTCCGGCGGATGGGGATACTGACGCGACTGCAGGACGCGCACATCAACTCGCGACGCTGTACTTTCCTCAATGCCGATGGCAGTGAAGTGGCCTCGGTCGACGCGCACGCCGTTGCCGGCAGTGTCGAGGGGCAGGACCTGGAAGTACGTCGTGGGGATCTGGCCGCGGCGCTCTACGCGACAGTTCGCGACGACGTGGAATTCCTGTTCGGCGACTCCATCGACACCCTCTACCAGTCCGAACAGGGGGTCGACGTCACTTTCCACAGTGGGAAACAGCGCACGTACGACCTGGTGGTCGGCGCCGACGGTATGCACTCACATACCCGGGAGTCCCTGTTCGGCCCCGAGGAACAGTTCCACCGCCACCTCGGCTACGGTTTCGCCATATTCACCATGCCGAACACCTTCGCGCTCTCCCACGAGCTCATGATGTGGAACACCCCGGGAAAAGCGGCGGCTCTCTACGCCGTCGGGGACAGCGACGAACTGCACGCCTTCCTGACCTTTCACCAACCGGAACCGCCGTCCGCCGCCCTGCGGAACCCCGACGCCCAGCGGGACCTGGTCGCCACGGCCTTCGCAGGCGCGGGCTGGGAGGTCCCTGGCATGGTCGACGCCATGCGCGACGCGGATGACCTGTTCTTCGACACGGCCGGTCAGATCCGTATGCCCCACTGGTCCAGCGGCCGCGTCGCGCTCGTCGGGGACGCCGCGTACGCGCCCTCGTTCCTCACCGGACAAGGCTCAAGCCTTGCGCTGGCCGGTGCCTACATGCTCGCCAACGCCCTGGCCACGAACCGGGACCATACTGCTGCCTTCGCCGCCTACGAACGCGATGTTCGCGAGTTCGTGGCCATGAATCAGGCACTGGTCGATAACGGTGCAGCCACTCTCTTCCCCACCACAGTGCGGGCCTTGGAGCAACGCAACGCCATGCTGCGTGGCCTCGTCACCATGCCCTCCGCGCCGGCACGACCGGCGCACTCAGCCCTTACGCTGCCCGCATTCGCCCCGGTGCGGTGAGGACCGGGGGCGGGGCGATCAGGCGTGGGCCAGGCCCGTCCGGTAGGCGATGACGACGAGTTGCGCCCGGTCTCGGGCCTCCAACTTCGTCATGGCACGCTGCACGTGGGCGCGGACGGTGAAGGGGCTGAGGAACATCTTCTCGGCGATCTCCTGGTTGGACAGGCCGGTCGCGACCAGAGCCACCATCTCGCGTTCGCGCGGGGTGAGCACGGCGAGTTGTTCGGGGGCGTGCGGCGGGGCGTCGTCCGGTGCGGCCAGGAAACGGGCGACCAGGGAGCGGGTAGCGGCGGGCGACAGAAGAGTGTCGCCGTCCGCGATCGTACGCACGGCGTTGAGCAGGTCCTCGGCCCCGATGCCCTTGCCGATGAAGCCGCCGGCCCCGGCGCGCAGCGCCTGAGCGACGTACTCGTCGGTCTCGTACGTGGTGAGGATCAGGATACGGCTGGCACGCAGTTCCGGGTCCGCGCAGATCTCCGACGTGGCGGTGAGGCCGTCCACATCGGGCATACGGATGTCCATGATCACCACGTCCGGACGCAGCTCCCGGGTGAGTCTCACCGCCTCCCTGCCGTCGGAGGCCTCGCCGACCACGGTGATGTCGTCGGCGGTCTCGAGAAGTATGCGGAAGGCATCACGCAGCAGCGCCTGATCGTCGGCGAGCAGCACCCGGAGGAGCGTCATGGCGCGTCCCCTGCCTCTCCGTCAGGTTTCCGCGTCGTGTCCTTCTTGGCGGGGCGGAGGGGCAACTCGGCCGAGACGAGGAAGCCGCCCTCCGGGCGCCTGCCCGCGGAGAGGTGTCCCCCGACCGCGGTGGCACGTTCACGCATCCCGATCAGACCGTAACCGGGTGGACGGTCCCGCACCGTGGACGGATTCGGTCCCCCTCCGTCGTCGGCGACAGTGATGGTCACGCGGTCGCCGTCCCAGGCGAGGCGCACCCGGGCGCTACCCGTACCGGCGTGCTTGGTCACGTTGGTCAGTGCCTCCTGGACTACGCGGTAGGCGGTGAGGTCCACGCCCGGCGGCAGCGGCCTGGCCGTGCCCTCCTGGTGCACGGACACCTCCAGGCCCGCGCTGCGGAAGGACTCGAGGAGCGTGGGAAGACGGGAAAGACCGGGCGCCGGTTCGGCGGGCCCGGCCGCGTCCCCGGACTGACGCAACAGACCGACCGTGGCCCGCAGTTCGTCGAGCGCGTGGCCGGTGGTCTCGACGAGCTCCTTCAGGCTCTTGCGGGTCTGCTCCGGGCGGGCGTCGAAGAGGTGGGCGGCGACCGTGGCCTGTGCGTTGGCCAGGGTGATCTGATGGGCCACGAGGTCGTGCAGTTCCCGGGCGATGCGCACCCGTTCCTCGGCCACTCTCCGGCGCGCCTCGCTGTCCCTGTTCTTCTCGGCCCGCCGGGCGCGCTCCTCCACGGCCGCGAGGTAGGCCCGTCGGTTCTGCGCCGAGTTGCCGAGCACGCCGGCCACCAGCGGGAACGCCGCCACCGCCGCCATCCTGCTCGCGTCCTTCCATGAGAGGGCCCCGAAGAAGGGGGTGGAGGCGACAAGCAGCGCCGCGGAGATGAGCAACACCACGCTCGCCGCGCGCCGTTCGGTGCGCACGGCGAGCGAGTAGGCGGTGATCACGGCGGGGGCCACGATGAGCGGGGTCAGCAGGAGGCCCAAGGGCGGTGCGAGCAGGCCGGCCACGGTCGTGGCCGCCATGGCCGCCATGGGCGCCCTGTGCCGCACCGGCAGCACGGCACAGGACACCACGGCGATGAAGTAGGCCGTCGCGGGCGGCGCTGACAGCGTGTCGTCGACCTGCATCACGCCGCCGAGCAGACAGAGCGCGAATGCCGTCGCGATGATCGCTGCCTCCCGCCACCACATGATGCGTGGTCGCGGGCCACCGCCGCCCGTGGTCGTCATGGCCGGTGCCGGCCGACGGGGATCCGCGGCACCACCGCGTCCGACCCGGTCGCGGAGGCCGGGACATGCCTGCTCAGTGCCTCACCCTCGATATCCACATTCGGCAGCACACGGTTCAGGGTACGGGGCAGCCACCAGGCCCGGTGGCCGAGCAGTGCCAGGACCGCGGGTGCGATCGCCATCCGGACCACGAAAGCGTCGAAGGCGACGGCGGAGGCCAGGCCGACGCCCATCGTCTGGATGGTCGGGCTGCTCATCCCGATGAAACCGGCGAACACGCTGATCATGATGATCGCCGCCGCGGCCACCACGCGTCCGCTGTGCCGGAAACCGTTGACGATCGCCTCGCCGGGGGACGCGCCATGGACGTACGCCTCTCGCATCCTTGTGAGGAGGAAGACCTCGTAGTCCATGGCGAGGCCGAACACTATGCCGATGATGAGGATCGGCATCAGCGACATGACCGGTCCGGTCTGCTCGATGCCGACCAGGTCGGCAGCCCAGCCCCATTGGAAGACGGCGACGAGGACACCGAAGGCGGCACCCACCGACAGCAGGAAGCCGAGCGCGGCCTTGACCGGGACCAGGAGCGAGCGGAAGACCACCATCAGCAGGAGCAACGCCAGGCCGATGACCACGGTCAGATAGGGGATGAGGGCGTCGGACATGGCTTCGGAGATGTCGATGTTCAGCGCGGTGGTGCCGGTCACCGCGATGCCGGCGCCCGTGTCGGCCTCGACGCCGGAGAGCGTGTCCCGGATCGTGTGCACCAGGTCCTTGGTCTCGCCGCTGTTCGGAGCGGTCCGCGGTACGGCGGTGAGGACGGCCGTGTCCTTGGTCCGGCTGAGAACCGGATCGCCGACCGACGCGACCCCGTCCACTCCCCGTACGGTCTTGGCGACCAGGTCCGTTGTGTCCCGGGTGTCCGCGGACCCCGAGGACCCCGAGGACCCCGACGTGTCCACGACCACGGTCAACGGGCCGTTGAAGCCGGGGCCGAAGCCTTCTGACAGCAGGTCGTAGGCCCGGCGCTGGGTGGTCTCCACCGGCTTGGACTCGTCTCCGGGCAGCCCGAGTTCGAGGCTCAGCGCAGGGAGGGCGACGGTGCCGAGGCCGAGTACGGCGATCATCAGCACGGCCCGCGGCCGGCGCAGCACGAACCGCGCCCAGCGGGTGCAGAGCCCCGGCCGGCCGCCCGCCGTGGACACCGGGTGCGAGCGCCCGCTCTTTCCCGCCCGGGTTGCCTTGCGGGCGGCGCGGGACAGTACACGCCGGCCGAAGAAGCCGAACAGCGCGGGGACCAGGGTCAGTGCGACGAGTACGGCAAGGGCCACGGCGCCCGCGCCGCCCATGCCCATCTTGGTGAGTTCGGGGATTCCGACGACCCCGAGACCGACCAGGGCGATGAAGACGGTCGCGCCTGCGAAGACGACGGCGGATCCGGCCGTGCCCACCGCCCGGCCCGCGGCCTCCTCCGGCTCGCTGCCCTGGGCGCGCTCGTCGCGGAAGCGGGAGGTGATGAAGAGTGCGTAGTCGATGCCGACCGCGAGGCCCAGCATCAGCGCCAGGATGGCGACGGTGGACGTCAGGCCCAGCGGAACGGCCAGCGCGGAGACCAGGCCGAAGGCGATGGCCACGCCCAAGAAGGCGGTCAGCAGCGACAGTCCGGCCGCGACCAGCGACCCGAGGGTGAGGACGAGCACCACTGCCGCCACCACCACGCCGATGATCTCCGTCGTACCGCCCGGCGATTCTTCCGATTCCAGGGCCGAGCCGCCGATCTCCACGGTCAGCCCCGTGTCCCGGGCCTGGCCCGCGGCGTCCTCGAGGGCGCTCTTCGTCTGCTCGGTCAGGTCGACGGCGTCCGCGGTGTAGGTGATCGTGGAGTAGGCGATGGTGCCGTCCTCGCTGACAGCGCCGGTCTCATAGGGGTCGGTGGCCGACGCGACCTGATCGCCCCCGTCATCACCGCCGTCCAGCGAGCCGAGCGTGTCCTCGACGGCTGCCTTGTTCTCCGTGGCCGTCACACGTTGCCCGTCGGGGGCCTGGAACACCAAACGGGCCTCGGCACCCTGGGAGTTGCTCTGGGGGAAGCGCTCGTCCAGCAGGTCGAAGGCCTTCTGCGACTCGGTGCCGGGCATGGAGAGGTCCTCTTCCTCCCCGGCAGGAGCCACGGCGGCGGCGACCCCTGCCAGCACCAGGGCAGCCAGCCACAGACCAGTCACGAGCCGGCGCCGCCGGAAGGCCCACCGTCCGATCCGGTAGAGAAATGTCGCCACTTGTTGATCACTCCAGACACCGCTAGGAAAGGGGAATGCGCGAGATTCGCGCGCCACCCACACTTCCCTCCGGCGCCCCGCCGGGCATCGTCCCCCGCCGCCGTCTTCTCCTGGTGCGCCCGGACCACCGGCTCATGTGCCCTGGTGCCTACGCACTAGACCGACTTGGGCCCTCTGTTCCCACATCCGGGCCGGTTTCCACGCTCCCGGGGCTCACCAGCCGATGAGAAGCTGTGAACGTCTCCTGGGGAGGGCTCGCAGCCCTTGGGCGGCTGGGTCGTTGAGCACCGCGCGGAGAAGAACAAGATGCCGGCAGAGAGACGGGGCCGTGGAGGACCACGAGGAGCACGGGCGGGAAGCCCAACTGGCCGGACTGCTGCGTGAGGTGAGACGTCAGGCATCGTGCGAGACCGGGCCGGGCGTCGGCAAGATACTCGATTGGCTGCACCAGCAGACGGGCGTCGACGCGGCGGTGATCGCGGAGGATGCGGACACAGTCGAGTCGTCCACGCCAGGCTTCCCCCGAAAGGTGCTGGTTCCGCTCGCCGAGCTGCTCGCGCGCCTGTCCGGTGGGCATCTGGCCGCGGCCGCGACACAGGCCGAGGCACTGCACGTGCGCTGTGAAGCCCTCGGGCCACACAGCCCTCGCCCGGTACTGGTGGTGGTCTCCCGGTCGGAGCCGACCTCGCAGACCGTTGCGCTGACCTCGCACACGGGCAGCGTGCTGGCCTTGCTGCGCCACGCCGAGGCCGGTGCCCGGACTCGGCGCAGCTACGACGACAAGGCACAGCAGCTGCGATTCGCCGTGCTGCACGGGCTGTTGGCAGGGGGGCCGATGCTGGCCCGCCGGATGACGACCGGGTCCGTGCCCCCGCTGCTCGACGCCGATCGGCTGCGCATCCATCTGCTGCGCTGCCCCTCGGCCGACCGCGATCGGATCGCCCAGCGCCACCAGGACTCGTCCGGCTACCAGGGCTCTGCCCTGATGGTGCACTGCCCCGTGTTCAAGGAGCACTTGATCTGCCTCATCGCCGCGGACGACGGCGGCAGGGACCTCAGCGGCGGCAGCGGCCCGGCGCGCGGTCTGGGTGAGGTGCTGCGCCGTCTTGTCCACGACAACCCGCGCTATTCACTGGGCGTCAGCGACGTGCAGCCACTGCACGCGACAGCCGAGGCCTACACCCAGGCCACTCACGCGTTGGCCTCCGCCCGCACCTCTGCCAGCCGTGTGGCCTTCCATCAGGGGCAGACGGCTCTGACGGGCATCCTTCTCCCCCAGCCCGCCCTGGCCTGGGCCCGCGCGTTTCTGCGGCCGCTGGACACGGCCCCCAGGACCAGCGCCGACATCACCCGCCTGGCCATAACCATGCCCCGCTCCGGCGTGGCCCGTCTCCTTGGCCTCAGCCGCAACACCGTCACCGCGCATCTCAGGCGAGCACAACAGGCTCTCGGGCAGGACCTCGCCGACGTCCGCTCCCGCGCCGAAGTCCACTTGGCACTCACGCTCACGGGTTCCGGCCCGAGCCTCGATCCCGAACCTCAACTGCCGCCCGTCCTTGACGACTTGCTGAGCACCGAGGCCGCCGCCGCCTGGGCCCAGACGATCCTGCGCCCTCTGCAGGCCCGCCATCGCCACACGCTCCAGGCGTGGATCGACGCCAACGCCGATGCCCAGCAAACCGCTCACCGTATGCACATCAGCCGCAACACGGTCCGCGCTCACCTGCGTACCGCCGAGGCGGCCCTGGGCCTCGACCTGCTCACCACCAGCACCGGCACCCACGACGTCGTCCACGCCCTGCGCATCGCCGCGGCCCGAGCCGGCTGAGCAACGTGCACAACCAGGGCCCGGAATTGAGCACTGTGCACATTGGCCCCAGGGCGCGGCGACTTCTAGCGTAAGAGTGACCGCCCGCGCACGAGACACCGCCGAGCCCTGACCAGGCCCGCCGGAACCGAACGCAGAGCTCCTGCGCGGGCAAGACAACGCCGTAGCGGACCATCGGGGGAAACCGTGCTGCGTATGCATTTCAGTGGGGGAGATCTGTCACGGACCAGGGTCGCCGATGAGCCGGACCCTCTGTGGGAGATCGTCCTGAGCATGCACCAACTCCGCGAAGGGCGGAGGAACACCCAGGCCGGTCGCGCTGAACAGACATGTCCGGACCGGCGGCAGATGATGCGCACGCTGACCCCGCTGATGCCGACCCGCGGCTACTTTCCGGATTTCCTCACTCCCGCGGCAGCGTCTGGAGGGCTTGAGAGCGGGATTGATGCCGTGCTCTCCACCCCGAAATGCCGACTGCACGACGAACTTTCCCTGCTTGCGCAGCACAACCCGCTGCCCGCCTGGACCCGACGCCTCGCCGACGGCGAAGTGGACACGCTGCACTGGCTGGGCCGGGCCCTGCGCCGGTACCACACCGACGTCCTGGGGCCCCGTTGGCCGCGCATCGCCGCCCGCGTCGAGGCCGACCGCCGGCACCGCATCGGAGTTCAGTACCGCGCCGGGACCGAGGCGATGCTGCACACCTTCGGGCCCACGCTGAGCTGGCAGTCCTCTGTGCTCTCCGCCGAGTACCCCGTCGACAGGGACATCCACCTGGACGGGCGCGGGCTGCTTCTCGTCCCTTCGTACTTCTGCCGCCGTACGCCGGTCGCCCTCCTGGACGAACAGTTGCTGCCCATTCTGGTCTATCCCGCCTCCCCACCTGCCCCGGAGCAGGCGAGCACGCCGCACTCCAGGCTGGCGCCGCTGCTGGGGCACACCCGGGCCGCGGTGCTGGAGACACTCCAAGGCCCCCGCACCACCTCCGAGCTGGCGGAGCACGCCGGCGTCTCCCTGTCTTCGGCCAGTGAACATGCGACGGTGCTGCGCAACGCCGGCCTGGTGGTCAGCGTGCGAGAGCGCCAGCACGTCCGGCACACCCTCACGCAGTTGGGCGCCGATCTGCTCAATGGCGGTATGCCACTTTCCCGGCAGTATCCGTAGCGACCGGGGAGGGAAGCAGAGGCCTTCGTCTTCGCCACTGTTCGTCAGACCCCGCCTCACCGGCCGTCTACCGTATGGACACGCCGCGCTGCTCATCGCGGCCATCTGAGGAGGAATCCTGTGTCATCGCCCTACGACCCCGAGCACGCACCCGTCGGCGATGTGGGCACAGCGCTGATGATGATCGACTCTCAGCTCAAAAGCATCCACGACGGCAGGACCGAGGCCGACCCCGAACAGCAGGCCCTGACGCAGCAGTTCGCCGCATCTCTGGGCCGAGAGGGACTAGATGACGTGCTGGACGGCGCGTGCACACTCATCTACATGTTCATGACGTGGCTGCGGGAGGCCCACGAGGACCACGACAAGGACGTCATCGAGTACGTGGTGCCCAACCTCGTGGCCACCATGCGCATGATGCCCAAGAGCGTCCGCCCCGAGGCCATCCCCACCATGGCCGGCCTGGTCATCGCCGCGGGCACCGGCCTGAGCCCCAACCTGTGGCGCAGACAGTACGGAGACTGGACCGAGGAGGAGCTGAATCCCCTGGAGGCCACCGCCTTCCTGCTCGCGGAGCACATCAACCGCATCACCGACGACCCCGACTTCGCCATCCGCATGATCACTGAAGCTCTGTCCCGTTCGGACGAGGACTGACCTGACCCAACGGCAGGTGACGCTGTGCCAGATGCCGCGTCAAAGGCCGTTGTCAGTGCCTCCCCATAGAGTGAAATCACTCGGGAAGCCTCGGAGAAGGAGCAGAGACATGTCCGCCAACAGGATCCAGCACAAGGTGAATCACGTCGCGCTGGTAGTGGACTGTTCGGGTTCCATGCGTCCACACCAGAGTCAACTCGTCCGCGTTGTGGACGAGTTCGTGGCGGGGTTGAAGTCGGAGTCGGACAGTCTCGGCCACGAGACCAGGATCAGCCTGTACTCCTTCGACCACAGGGTGGAGAACCTGGTGTGGGACATGGACGTGAAGCATCTGCCGTCCATGCAGGGTCTCTACCAGGTCAACAACGGCGCCACGGCCCTCATTGAGGCCTCACTGAAGTCCCTGGACGACCTGGGACACATATGGGAGGAGTACGGCGAGCACAGCTTCCTCCAGATCGTGGTGACGGACGGCGAGGAGAACGCCTCCGGCGGCGACAAGCGGCACAACGGCGACATGACCATTCTCGGCCCTTGGCTCGACAAGATCGCGGCGAAGATGGGCGGGCTTCCGGGCCATTGGACTTCCGCCATCCTCGTGCCGAACTCCCTGGCCAAGCGAACCGCCCAGAACTACGGCTTCCCGGCCGGGAACATCGCCATCTGGGATGCGGATTCCCAGGAGGGCGTCGAGGAGGCCATAGGTACCGTGCGCGCCGCCGCCACCAGCTTCCTCCGGGCCCGCGAGCAGGGCGTACGCGGCACGAAGAACCTGTTCGCCGTCGGTCAGGACATATCGGTCGACGAGGTGCGGGCGAATCTCGAACCGGTTCCGGCCGACAGGTACCGGCTCCTGAAGGTCGACAAGGAGATCGAGATCCGCCCCTTCGTCGATTCACATCCGGGCGTGAAGTACGAACGTGGCGCGTGTTACTACCAGTTGGGAGCCCGGGTTCAGGTCCAGCCGGACAAGGAAGTCATCGTGGTCGAGAAGGACACCGACCGCGCCTACACGGGCGATGCGGCGCGGAGCCTGCTGTTCGGCTCGGGTGTCCAGGGGACCGTCTCGGTGAAGGCGGGCAACAATCCCCAGCTGGAAGTCTATGTACAGAGTCGTTCGGTGAACAGGAAACTCAAGCCGAGTACGCGTCTCCTCATCATGCTCTGACGCTCCCCCGGCCGCCGCGCCGACTCGTACCGGCTCGCGCCGTGCGGCGCGGGCCGGTAAGCGGACGACGTCAGAAATGATGCTGCGCATGGATGATCCCCAACACCACAGCAACGCCGACCCCAGCAACACCGGCCACGACGGCAAGGCCGCTCCGCCACGCCGGCTGATCCCGATGACCGGCCGTGACCCGGGCGAACAAGGACGGGTCTCCACACCTCTTGAGCTCCTGTTCGACCTCACCTTCGTGGTCGCCGTCGGCACCGCCTCATCCCGCTTCGCCGAGATGGTCGCCGAAGGGCACGCCGCGCAGGCAACCACCGCGTTCGTGCTTGCGATGTTCGCGATCAGCGTCGCCTGGATCAGCTTCAGCTGGTTCGCCTCCGCGTTCGGCACCGACGACTGGCTCTATCGCGCCCTGACGATGGTGCAGATGATCGGCGTCGTCGTGTTCTCCCTCGGCCTGCCCGCGATGTTCCACTCCGTTGAGGAGGGCGGGCACCTCGAACTGCGCGTCATGGTGATGGGTTACGTCGTGATGCGCGTCGCCATGGTGCTCCAGTGGTGGCGCGCCGCCCATGACTCCCCCACCTTCCACGACGTCGGCATGGCCAACATCCGCTGGACCGTGATCGTCCAACTCGCCTGGATCGTGGTCGCCTTCACTCACCTGCCGCTGGCCGCGGTGTTCACCGCCTTCGCCGTCCTCGGAGCGCTGGAACTGGCACTGCCGCTGCTCACCCAGGGGGGCGCGGGCGATACGCCCTGGCACCCCCACCACGTCGCCGAGCGCTACGGCCTGTTCGCCATCATCGTGCTCGGCGAGGGCGTCGTCGGCACCGTCGCCTCCTCCGGCGGCCTCCTCGGCGGCGCGGACGGCACGCACTGGAGCGGCAACGCGATCGCCGTCGTCATCGCCGGCGTCGGACTGACCTTCGGCATGTGGTGGGTCTACTTCGCCACGCCGTTCGGGGACGTCCTCGTACACCGTCGCAGCCGCGGCTACCTCTTCGGCTACGGGCACATCCCCCTGTTCATCGGCATCGCAGGCGCAGGCGCAGGACTGCACGTGGCCGGACTACAACTGGAACACCACTCCGAACTCGGCGACGCCGCCGTAGTCCTGTCGCTGGCACTCCCAGTCGGCCTCTACCTGCTGATGGTCTATCTGCTGCACACCCTGCTGCTTTCCGCGGCGGACCGATTCCATCTGCTCCTGATCTCCCTCACCCTCGCCGTACTGCTCGCGGCCGTCCTCCTGGCCGCCGCCGGCGTCGCGATCGCGGTCTGTCTCCTCGTCGTCATGCTCGCCCCCTTCGTGACCGTGATCGGCTACGAAACGATCGGCCACCGCCACCAGCAGCAGATGCTGCAAAGCCTCGCTACCGAAGGCCTCTGACTCCCATGGTGCCACTTGAGGCGCCATAACGGCTTCACAGTGGTGCCATTCATGTGTCATGATGACACCACGGAAACGGCGCGATCAAAAGGAGCTACCAACCATGTCCATCACCCTTGCCGACCAGGACAAGCACACCCTGCGGACCGCCGCGTACGGCGCCGTCTCGCTGCTGGCCGCCGCTGATGCCGCAGGCTCGCCCCACAAGGCCGCCACCCACGGCAGCATCGCGCTGGCCTCGGCGACCGGCCCGGTCGGGCACGTGCTCGCCGAGAAGAGCAGGGGCGTACAGCTGAACGGCAAGTCCGTGGCCGAACTCGCCGACCACGTGCTGCCCGCCCTGACTGCCGCCGTGAGCCTGCTCAAGAAGCAGGAGCCGGCCGAGGCCGACAACTTCCGCGGCACCGTCATCGTCGCCATCGAAGCAGCCGCCCGGAGCCGTCGGGGTCAGCCCAGCCCCACCATGACGGAGATGAGCCGCAAGATCACCGAAGCGCTCGACGCCGCTTGATTGCTGAGGGCCGGGGCTACTCGGCCGGATCGCACGCTCACCGGTCGCACCCCTTGGCCTGGCAGGCCAAGGGGTGCGCGTTTCACCAACTGAGTCATCACAGGGGGGTCGGATCATGGAGACAGCACGGAGTCAGGAGCACGCGGCGCCCGGCGCCTTCACCGCCTTCGCCCGCTTCGTGCTCTGCGGCGGCGGGGTGGGGCTCGCCTCCAGCTTCGCCGTAGCGGCCCTCGCCTCCCGGATTCCCTGGGTCCTGGCCAACGCTTTGATCACCGTGCTCTCCACGGTCATCGCCACCGAGCTGCACGCCCGCTTCACCTTCGGCGCGGGCGGGCGCGCGACCTGGCGCCAGCACGCGCAATCGGCCGGGTCCGCCGCGGCCGCGTACGCGGTGACCTGCGTGGCGATGCTGGTCTTGCAGCAGTTGGTGGCAGCGCCCGGTGCGGTGCTCGAGCAGGTCGTCTACCTGTCCGCCTCCGCACTCGCCGGTGTCGCACGGTTCGCAGTGCTGCGCCTCGTCGTCTTCGCGCGGCACCACGCACAGGCCGCGGCCACGGGCCGCTCCACTCGTCCCACATACCCGACCGTGACCCGCGCCGCGGCCCCGGTGGGCCCCGCGGAGCACTGCCAAGCCGCCTGACCGTTCCGCCGGGCGGCGCGCCGGCCGCGTACTACGTCGTGAGCGAGGCCTTGATGGCGCGGCGTTCGTCCGATTCCATACCCAGGCTGTCACTGCGAGGCCCCAAGGCTCCGTTCCAGGCGGGCGAGTGGCGACAGAGCCATCACCGCCGGGGAGAGCATCATGCCGGCGGCCGTCACCAGGAGGCTGGTCCGCAGCCCCCACTCCTGCGCGAGGAGCCCGCCGAACAGCGAGCCGAGCGGGGTCAGACCCATGCCGGCGAACGTGATCGTCGCTGCCGCGCGGCCCTGCATCCCGTCCGGGGTGAGGGCCTGACGGACGGCCATGACCGTGACCGTCACCAGCTGACTGCCCGTCCCGAAGACGAAGCCGACCGCGAGGAGCACGGGAAACGTGAGCGGATAAGAGCCGTGCAGCGCGGGCGGAACCAGAAACACACCGTCGCCCAGG
Organism: Streptomyces sp. NPDC048441; assembly: GCF_043200235.1. Classification (NCBI taxonomy): domain Bacteria; kingdom Bacillati; phylum Actinomycetota; class Actinomycetes; order Kitasatosporales; family Streptomycetaceae; genus Streptomyces; species Streptomyces sp. NPDC048441. The sequence continues at coordinate 109,977 of NZ_JBICXM010000013.1, read as the reverse complement.
ACCGCCGCACACACGAGCACCGTGCCATGGCCGAACCGGCCGGGCAGACGGGCCGCCAACACCGAGCCCAGGAGCGCGCCCGGCCCCACCGCCGCGAGGACAAGGCCGACAGCGGTGCCCGACAGGTGCAGTTCCCGCGGCAGGAAGAGCAGGTAGACGGTCATCATGGCCGCGAAGGCGAACTGGAAGGCGGCCGAGGCAAGGCACACCGTACGCAGGGAGGTATCACTGAGGACGAAACGCAGGCCCTCATGGATCCGCCGCCCTACCCATGGGGGACGCCCCCTGCGCCCCGAGAGTCGCGTGCGCCCCGGGATCGATTCGGTCCGGCGGATCCCTCGGATCGACAGGAACGACAGCGCGAAGAACAGCATGCTGGAGGCGGCAGCGACCGGCGCCGACAGCAGGGACACCAACGCACCACCAAGGGCGGGACCGCCGATCTGCGCCGCGGACCGGCTTCCCTCGAGCGCGCTGTTGCCCCGCACCAGCTGATCGCGCTTCACCAGCCGTACGAGAGAGGCCTGGTAGGCAACGTCGAAGAACACCGACAGGGCCCCGACGGCGAAGGCGACCGCGAACAGCACGGGCAGACCCAGCCAACCCAACAGGGCGGCTACGGCCGCGGCGCCCAGTGTGAGCGTCCGGCCCGCGTCTGTCAGCATCATCACCGTGCGGGTCCGCCACCCGTCCACCCACGCACCGACGAAGAGCGAGAGCAACAGGATCGGCGCCTGCCCCACCGCACGCAGGACACCCAGCTGCCCGGCACCAGCGTTCAGCGTCAGGACTGCGAAGAGCGGCAATACCACCAGACTTGCGTGTTCACCGAGCTGGGAGGCCGTCTGCCCCACCCAGAGTCTGCGGAAGTCACGGTCCCGCCACAGGCTCGAAGGAACAGAGGGAATAGAGGGAACAGAAGAAGCACGGGAAGCGGACGGCACAAGGACCCCTTGGGATACCGGGAACGATGCCCCGCCACCGGCGCTGGCGCGCGCAAGGCGCACCTACGGTTCGGCGGGGAAGGCTCGCTGTGCCACGCGACAATGGCAGCACGCGATGACAGGCCGATCACGGCCTACGACGTCAACGCGCGCTCGGACGACCGGGCATGTCTTAGCTCCTCGTAAGTCACTCGCTGCACCGGGACACTAGCCGCCGACGGACCCCGCACAAAAGGCAATTCTCTCCTTGGGCCACGAGCCTCAGGGGACGTCCGGGGCATCAGTGGTAGCCGTAGCGGTGTCGTCGTCCGAGGAGTGCTCGGCCAGTTCGGCGGCCCAGGCGGCGGACCAGTCGACGAGAGGGCTGAGTGCTGCGTGGGCTTGCCGCCCGAGCGCGGTGAGGGCGTAGTGGTCGTCGGAGGTCTGGTGCACCAGATGTGCCTCCATCAGTTCGACGAGGCGTTGGCGCAGAACGCTGGAGGACATGTCGTCGCAGCGTCGGCGCAGGGCACGGAACCCCAGGGCGCCTTCGCGCAGTTCCCACACCACGCGCAGGCTCCATCGCCGGCCGAACAGATCGAGCGCGGCCATGAGCGGGCGTCCGGTGGTCGAGCCACGCACCGGCCGTCCTGGTGTCGGTGTGCCCATCGCGCTCCTCCTGCGTTCCTGACTCCTGCGGCCCCACGCCCATGGCGTTTCGGATTCCGAAACATTAGCATCGCAGGCCGATCCGATTCGGAAACCGAATCGTCTCACACGAGGAGACAGCATGAGGAGCACAGCATGACGACGTTGACCACGCCTCTGTGCCGGCAACTGGGCATCGAGGTACCCGTGGTGCAGGCGCCCATCGGGTCCGCGGCCACGACAGAGATGGTGGCCGCGGTGGCCGACGCGGGAGGACTCGGCACCCTTGCCCTGACCTGGGTCACCGCCGAGGAGGCAGTGCGCCGGATCCGGCGGGTTCGGCGGATGACACCGAGGCCCTTCGCCGCGAACCTTGTGCTCGACTTCCCGGTCGACGAGCTCCTCGACGCCTGTCTGGCGGAGAACGTGCCGGTCATCTCGACGTTCTGGGGTGATCCCTCGGCCGTCGCCGAGCGCACCCGCTCAGCCGATGCTCTGCACGTCCACACGGTCGGTTCCGTCACCGAGGCCGAACGCGCCGTCGCCGCGGGCGTCGACGTGATCGTGGCCCAAGGGTGTGAAGCAGGCGGCCACGTCCGCGGGGAGGTCACCACGATGGCACTCGTGCCCGCAGTCGTGGACGCCGTGCACCCGGTGCCCGTCATCGCGGCCGGTGGCATCGCCGACGGGCGTGGGCTCGCGGCCGCACTCGCTCTCGGAGCCCAGGCCGGATGGCTGGGAACCCGATTCCTGACGGCGTCCGAGGCTGCCACCCACGAGGTCTACCGTCAGGCCGTGATCCAGGCGGCGCCGCAGGATGCGGTGCACACGCGGTGCTTCGACGGCGGCTGGCCCGACGCCCCGCATCGCGCGCTGCGCAACTCCACACTCCGCACCTGGGAGGATGCCGGCCGTCCAGCCGTGCCGAACCGCCCCGGCGAAGGCACCGTGGTGGCCCGGAGCGCCGACGGCCACGCCTGGTCGCGTTACGACGACATGGTCCCGGTCCCCGGCATGTCGGGCGACCTGGAGGCGCTGGCCCTCTACGCGGGCCAGAGCGCAGGGCTCGTGCATGATGTCGCCCCGGCAGGCCGCATCGTGACGGACATCGCCGCGGATGCCGCGGCCCTCATGGGGCGTACGCGGACATGACCTGTCCGGGCCATCTCAACAATGACCTTGACCTCAACCTCGCTTGAGGTCACAACGTGTCCCGTATGAACACCGAAACCACAGACATCGAAACCGCAGTCACCGAAACCGCAGACATCAAGGCCATCGAACAGATCGTGGCCACCGTCGAACGCGCCCAGCGCGACAAGGACGTTGAGGGATTCCTCGCGCTCTTCCACCCCGACGCCCTCTGGACGACCGGCCACGGCAAGGTCCTGATCGGGTTCGAGGCGATCGCCGAATTCACCCGCGCCGTGCTGCCCAATGCCAGTTGGGACGGCGATGTCACGTACGAGGCAATTCACACGCAGTTCCTGCGGCCCGACGTGGCGGCCGTCAAGGTCCGGCAGGTCTACCACTCCGCGGACGGTGACACAGAGGGCGCCCCGCTCTACATCATGACCAGACAGGATGACGGAACCTGGCTGTTGCACGCCTGCCAGAACACCGAAGTCCACGCCGGTTAGGGCTTCTCAAGGCCATCGGCCCCGCTGTCGATCTCCTCTGGGACGGCAGGCTCCGCCACGTCAACTCCTCATCTCTTTCTCCTTGTTGTGGACAAAGTATGGACGCTGCGAGGCAGCCTTCGTACGCTGGGCGTCGCTCTCGTACGGAAGTCTGCGCAAGGCGCGGCCGATGCCGCGGCCCGCACCACCGCTATGTGCACGAACTCCACTCCGCGGACGCGGGCCGATGCGGCCCGGGGCCGCCTCGCAGCGCCCAGCAGGAGACAGAGTGACGCCACACGAGCACCCCAAGCGCCCATCCAGCATCCGCCGACGCACACGCCTGAGACCGCGCAGAGGCACCGGCATCCTCCTCGGGCTGCTGCTTGCGGGCGCGCTCACCGCGCCCGCCGCCGGAGCCGACGAGAAGCCCTTCGCCGACCTGCCGCCACAGGAACCCGGCGTCACACTGCGGGTGTTCGACATCCAGTCCCCGCTCAGCAAGCTCTGCGATCTCAAGCCCGCCCAGACCCCCAACGTCGACAAGCTGATCCCCACCGTCGACTGGTCCTCGACCGAGGGCTTCGGGTTCAGCGACAATTTCGTGTCGCAGATCATCGGCAACATCAACGTCCCCGACAACGGCGCGTACACCTTCCGTCTGATCAGTGACGACGGCTCCCGCCTGTTCATCGGCGACAAGTTGGTCATCGACCACGATGGACTCCACGGGGCCGAGCCCAAGGACGGGGAGATCACGCTCGACCCGGGCCATCACCCCTTGCGCATCGACCACTTCGACCGCAGCAATGACCAGCAGGTCACCCTGCAGTGGAAGCCGCCCGGCACCGATACCTTCACCCTCGTACCCAACTCCGTGCTCAGCACGGACGCCGACGTCGTGCGGGTCACCGCGCCGGGCCGCAAGGAGTGCGAGGGCAGCTACGACACTCCCGGCGACGGCCTCCCGCTGACCTCGGTCAACCCCGGCTACGACTTGACCGACCTGCGCCCCAAGGGATTTGAACCGCAAGTCTCCGCGATGGACTGGCTGCCCGACGGCAGACTCGCGGTGACCACCTGGGGCGGCAGCCAGGAGACCAAGGGCCAGGTGTACGTCCTGGACAACGTCACCGGCGACACCGGCCCTGACAAAGTCACGTACAAGAAGATCGCCGACGGGCTCAAGGAGCCGATGGGCATCAAGTACGTGGACGGGAAGCTGTATGTCTCTCAGAAGCACCAGCTGACCGAACTCGCCGACATCGACGGCGACAACGACGCGAGCGAGACGCGGAAGATCGCCGAGTGGCCGTACGGCGGGAACTTCCACGAGTTCGCGTTCGGGCTGCTCTACGAGAAGGGCGACTTCTATCTGAACCTGTCCGTCGCCATCAACTACGGCGGCGCGACGACCGATCCGCAGCCCGCCGCCAACCGCGGCACCACCATCAAGGTGAACAGGGCGAGTGGGAAGGTCAGTTACCTGGCCGGTGGGCTGCGTACCCCCAATGGCATCGGCCGGGGCCCGGACAATGAGCTGTTCGTCACCGACAACCAGGGCGGCTGGCTGCCCGCATCCAAACTGGTGCACGTCAAGCAGGACCGCTTCTTCAACCACTACACCAACTCCGAAGGGCCCTTCGACGACAACAGCGTCACCAAGCCAGTGCTGTGGCTGCCGCAGAACGAGATAGCCAACTCCCCCAGCACCCCGATGACGGTCAAGAAGGGGACCTTCGCCGGGCAGTTGCTGTTCGGCGACGTCACCTACGGCGGCCTGCAGCGCGCCGACCTGGAGAAGGTCGACGGCGAGTTCCAGGGCGCGGTGTTCCGGCACACCCAGGGCCTGGAGTCCGGCATCACCCGCATCTCCACCGGCCCCGACGGGGCCATCTACACCGGCGGACTCGGTGCGGACGGCAACTGGGGCCAGGAGGGCAAGCTCCGCTTCGGCCTCCAGAAGCTCACCCCGAACGGCAAGACCGCCTTCGACATCAAGACCATGCGCGCCACCGGCGACGGCTTCAAACTCACCTACACCAAGCCGCTGTCGGACAAGACCGTCGAGAAGCTGACCAGCGGCAGCGGCGCCTACTCCGTCGAGCAGTGGCGCTACGCCCCCACCCCCGCCTACGGCGGCCCCAAGGTCGACGAGGAAACCCTGCCCGTCACCGAGGCCGGTGTCTCCGACGACCGCCGTACCGTCCGCCTGACCATCCCCGGGCTCAAGAGCGACCGGGTGGTGCACGTGCGCTCGCCGCGCCCGTTCTCCTCGGCCGACGACGAGCAACTGTGGTCCACCGAGGCCTGGTACACGCTCAACGCGCGCCCCGGCCACGACGAGCCGGTCACGTCGTACGACGCCGAGTCGGCGCGTCTTTCAGGTGGCGCGGGCATCGACACCGAGCACACCGGCTACACCGGCGGCGGCTTCGTCGACAGCTTCAGTGAGCCGGGCGCCACCGCCACCTTCGACGTCCAGGCCCCCGCCAAAGGGACGTACGCCGTGGGCCTGCGGTACTCCAACGGCCCCCATCCCTCCGCGGGCACCAAAGCCCTCGGCGTCAGTGTGAACGGCGGGTCCGCGCGGCAGACCCGCCTGCCCTCGACCGAGACGTGGAAGCGCTGGTCGACCAAGACCGAGCAACTCGCCCTGCGCAAAGGCCGCAACACCATCACCTACGCCTACCGGCCCGAGGACACCGGGCACGTCAATCTCGACATGATCGAGGTACGCCGACCGGGCAGCCGCATCGACCTGTTCTCCGGCGGCAGCACCTCCACCGCCTGGCAGCACACCGACGGCCGAAGCGTCCAATGGCCGCACACGGCCGAGAAGTCGATCGAGGTGTGCTGCGGGGACATCCGCACCAAGCAGGCCTTCGGAGACTTCAAGCTGCATGCCGAATTCCGCGTGCCGAAGCTGCCGGACGACGTCACCGGGCAGGATCGCGGCAACAGTGGGATCTACCTCCAGGAGCGGTACGAGGTCCAGATACTGGACTCGTACGGAGTGGAGAAGCTCGCCGCGAACGAAGCCGGCTCCATCTACACCAAGAAGGCCGCGGATCTGAATGCCTCGACCGCGCCGGAGACGTGGCAGACGTACGACATCGTCTTCCGCGCCGCCCGCTTCGACGCGGACGGGAAGAAGACCGCGGACGCCAGGATCAGCGTGGTGTGGAACGGCAAGAAGGTCCACGACGACGTGGCGGTCGATGGCCCCACCGGGGCAGGCGATCCCGAATCCGCGGCGGCGGGCGCGGTCCGGCTACAGGACCACGGCAACAAGGTCCGCTTCCGCAACGTCTGGATCCAGCCCGTCGACTGAACCCGCATGAACCCGCACTCTCCGGGCCGTCGGAAGGCGGCCCGGAGAGTGCACGGGCGGTGAGTTTCCCGCGGCGCGCGAGTCTGCCCTGACAGACACTGGGGTTGAGCAAAGGAATCGCCGTGAAAAATGATGTCTGGTCGCTGGTCCATGCGGAGCGTGCCGCGCTGATCGAGGATCTCACGCACCTCGACGACAAGCAGTGGGATCACGCGTCACTGTGTGAGGGATGGACCGTGCAAGATGTGGTCGCCCATCTGGTCGATACGGCTCGCACCACCCGCCTCGGATTCGTGAGCGCCATGGTCCGGGCGCGTTTCGACTTCGACCGTCAGAACTCACGCGGTGTGGAGCGCGAGCGCGGTGCCTCACCGCGGGAGACATTGGAGCGGCTGCGTCAGGTGGCTTCACGGACGTCGACGCCTCCGGCGCCCCTCGACACGCGGCTCGTCGAGGAGGTCGTCCACGGTGAGGACATCCGCCGCCCCTTGGGAATCACCCACTCCTATCTGCCAGAAGCTGTTGTCAGGGCGCTCCGCCTACAGGCTCGTACATCGGCGTCCTTCGGCGGAGCCAAGGAGAAGGTGTCCGGCATCCAACTGACCCCGGCAGATGCTGACTTGACGATCGGAGCCGGCCCCCACGTGCGCGGAACCGCGCTCTCCCTGCTGCTGGCCGTCTCCGGGCGGCGGGAAGCGCTGGACGAGCTGGACGGACCGGGAGTCGCCGCGCTGCGGGAAGTCGCCTGACGATCGGCGGTGCCGTATCGATCCTTCAGGTGTTGGCCGCGCAGGGACCGTCCCAGGACGAGCTTTCGCTCGGCTTGACGATCTTGGACCAGGCGAGCGGCGACACCTCCGCCGCGCTCTGAGGCTGGATGGCTGGATGGCTGGGTTTGGTAAGCGGTTTGGCTTGCGGTTCGGCTAAGAGGTTCGTGCGAACTGGGCGCACTCGGGGCAGTCGTCGAGGTACCGGTGGCGGCATTCGACTGTGTGCTGCAAGAAGGTGATGGCTTGTCGGGTCGTCGCCATCTCGTCTTCCAGCGCAGCGATCTTCGCTTTCACGACCGCCTGTGCCGCGTCCTTCGTCGGCGCCATGGCAGCGGCCACCTCGGCGAGTGAGAGCCCGACGCGACGCAGCTTCTGGATGGTGCGCGCACCCTCCACAGCGGCGGCGTCGTAGAGCCGGTATCCATTGCTGTCGCGGGCCGGCGCGAGCACTCCGACCTGCTCCCAGTGACGCAGTACGTGGGCTTCGATTCCCAGCTCAGCGGCCACCTGACCGATCGTACTCACCATGGGTCCGCGCCTTGCCTTCATGTCGACGTCAAGGTCTAGCTTCCCAAGCATGCCTGATCTTGATCCAACAACTGACGCGCTGACTTCACAGCTGACCCTTGTCACCGGTTCCTCCGGCAACCTCGGTCGTGAACTGATCGAGCGCCTCCATGCCCGTGGTGTCCCGATCCGGTCCCTGAGCCGCCGTCCCCTCGAAGCGCGTCCCGGCGTGGAGCCGGTCGTCGGCGACTTCACCGACCCCGCGGTGATGCGCGAAGCACTTCACGGCGTCGACACCGTCTTCCTCATCTGGCCCTTCCTCGACACATCCCGCGCCACGCCTCTGATCGACGAACTGACGCGCACCGGACCGCGTGTCGTCTATCTCTCCTCCACCGCCATCAACGACTCCCTGACCGAACAGTCCGACCCGATCGTGCAGGTCCACGCCGATATGGAAGCCCTGCTCCATAGCGCGGACCTGCGACCTGTGATCCTTCGAAGCGACACGCTGGCGTCCAACGTCCGCGGCTGGGCGGCACAACTCCTCGCCGGTGACGTCGTCACCGGCCCCGACATGGCCCCGACCGCCGTGGTCGACGAACGCGATGTCGCCGAAGCGGCGGCCGCCGTTCTCAGCGCAACTGACGACGGGACCCACGACCGCAACCACAACCACAACGACAACCACGAACCCAATCTGCATCTGCTCACCGGGCCTCATGTGCTCAGCCGTGCCGATCTGGTGACCCGACTGGGAGTCGCGCTCGGCCGCGATCTGTCCTTCCAGCCGGTGCCGGCCGACCTCGCGGGATCACACATGCTGGCCGACGGCCGCCCCGCGGCACTCGTACATGCATTGGTCGCGGCCTCGACCCATCGACCGGTGTCCCGTCTGGTCACCGACACCGTGCGACAGCTGTGCGGGCACCCGGCGCGTACCTTCGCGCGGTGGGCCGCTGACCATGGCGATGAGTTCCGCTGACAGGGACGTACGTCCGAGCCGCGACCGCCAGTCGCCCGGACGATGAGCCGGGCGACTGGCGGTCGGCTCATCGGCCGGGCGACTGCGCGGGAACCAACTCAGACGACGATGACCCGGCGCCCGCGCGTGTGACCGGCTTGGCTGTCGATGTGCGCCGCCGCGGCCTCGGCGAGCGTGTACGACTTCTCGACCGGGATGTGGAGCTTCCCCCGCGAGATGAGGGCGGCGGCCTCGGCGAGCGCTTCCGGCACGCTCCCGGCCACCCCGGAGAAACGGACACCCAACTCCGGCGCGCCTAGATCGGCGATGGAGATCACCTTCTGCGGATCCCCGGTCAGTTGGACGAGTTCGCGGATCACGCCCGAGCCGGCCAGGTCGAGAGCCGCGTCGGCACCGCCGAGCTGCCGCACCCGCTCGACCCAGCCCTCTCCGTACGTCGTGGCGACGGCACCCAGGCTGCGCAGGTACTCCTGGTTCGCGGACCCTGCCGTGCCGATCACCGTGATGCCGCGGTCGCGGGCGATCTGCAGCACCGCCGATCCGACTCCCCCGGACGCACCGCTGACCAGCAGCGTCTGCCCCGGCCGCACACCGACCTCGCGGATGACGCGCAACGCGGTCTCCACCACGGAGGGATACCCGGCAGCCTCTTCGAACGTCAGCCCTTCAGGCATACGCGCCCAGGCCGCCAGCACGGCGAACTCGGCATAGGTACTGGTCCCTTCGCCGAACACAGCGTCGCCGACCTCGACCCCTTCGACGCCCGTGCCGACCTCGTCCACGACTCCGGCGGCGTCAAGGCCCACCCCGGCGGGCAGCTCGAGCGGATGGGCCGTCAGTTTCTGACCTTCACGGACCCGCCAGTCGACGGGGTTCACGCCCGCCGCACGCACGGCGATGCGTATCTGGCCGGGGCCCGCGTGGGGTTCCTCGGCGGCTACGAGTTGCAGGACATCCGGACCGCCGAACTCGGCGAAGCTCACTCTCTTCATGCCGTTGAACATAACCCTAACGGTTAGCGTTTAACAACAGCTACAGCTTCGTAACTGATAGCATCCAGGAATGACAGAGCCGCTCGGCCGCCGTGAGCGCAAGAAGGCCGCGACCCGCCAGAAGATCGCCGACACCGCCCTGCGGCTCTTCCTGGAACGCGGGTACGACGCGGTGGGCATCCGAGATGTGGCCACCGAGGCCGATGTGGCCGTCACCACGCTCTTCTCCCACTTCGCCTCGAAAGAGGCCCTGGTGTTCGAGCAGGACGAAGACTTCGAGCAACGCCTCACGCAGGCGGTCACGAGCCGGGCGCCGGACGAACCACTCATCCCTGCACTGCGCCGCGAGACCCAGACCCTCGTGCGACATTGCACCGCGGACAGCGCCGCCCCGATCTGGCGCATGATCGACGGATCCCCTGCCTTGCGGGAGTACGAGGAGTCGATGAGACTGCGCCACGCGGAGTCGCTGGCAGCAGCCATCGCCGCCGCCCCCGACCTGTCACAGGGCACAACAGCCAGCCGGGCGATCGCGAGGTTCGTGATCGACGCCTATTCGGTGGCCCGCGAGGCAGTCGATCCCGAGGCGGCGGTGGATGAGATCTTCCAGATGATCGAGGCGGCCTGGCGGGTCACCTGCCGGGCATGATCCTGGTGGACTCGCGTATTCAACTCTCCAGCGGGTTCTCGTGTTCAGGCGGGGCGCTCCGCCATGATGACCAGACCCGGCCCGCTCTGTTCAGCTGCGGGGAGCCGGAGTTCGGCGACGGGGCGCAGTCCAGCCTGCTCGATCAGATTCACGAGCTGTTCAGGTCGCCATTTGTGCGTGGTCCAACGAACGGGCACTCCTCCGTACGCCTCGGTGCGCACCGCGTCTTCGTCGCCGACGTGTGTCGCGGTGATGAAGTGGCCGCCCGGCTTCAGGGCGCGCGCGAACAGGGCAAGAACCTGAGGAAGGACGTCGCGGGGCAGATTGAACAGCGACCACCACCCGAGCACGCCGCCAAGGGACGCTTCTCCAAGGTCGAGGTCGGTGGCAGAGCCGACGCTGAAGCGGCATTGCGGATGAAGCCGGCGCGCGTTTTCGATCATGCGGGGTGAGAGGTCGACTCCGGACACGTCGAGTCCGCGTTCGGCGAGGTAGGCGGTCACCGTTCCGGGTCCGCAGCCGACGTCGAGGACAGGTCCGAGCCCGCTCACCGTGTCGGCGAAGGCGTCGATTGATGCTTTGAGCCATGGATGGCGACGGATGTCCCCGACCCCCGTGGTGACCACCATGTGGGCGTAGTTGTCAGCCACTTGGTCATAGGACTCACGGACCATGTCGAGATCTGCCGGGCGGTCGATGTGGTGTGCGCGCATCGGCCGATCGTAGGAGCAACTGCCAGCCTAGGAGGCGAGCTTGGCCGTGGACGTTGTCGATGAAGAACGAGACGGCGTAGATGGCGTCCCAGTCTCCGGTGGCGGCTAGCTGCTATCTCAGAGGTGAAAAACCTGTTCTGCCGTCTCCCGGATCGCCCCGGCCAGTATGCCGGGAGCGGTGAGTTGGGCGAAGTGCCCCTGGCCGGGGAGCGTGACGATCCGTGCGTCCGGCAGTGTTGCCGCCAAGTCGGCCAGGCGTTCGCGCAGGTGAGCGGGGCTGAGGTCGCCCTCAATCAGGGTCGTCGGCGATGCGAGCGTCGCGAAGCGGCCGATGCCCACGCCGAGCGCGTCGACCGCCTCGGTGTCGGCGACCGCCGCCGCCGCGACCGCGCCGAACGCCGCCCGCACGTGCTCCTTGGCGAACATCTCGACGACCGTGCTCTCCGGCAACCGGACGATGTGACGCAGGTGGGTCCGCATGGCCTCGACCGGGTCGCCCGCGTCGAGTTCGGCGCGGATCCGTACTCCCGCCGCTCCGGCGATCAACTCCCGGGTGGAGACGGCTGGTTCGTAGAGGAAGAGCCCGGCGAATGCCGACGGCGCGAGCAGGGCGGCTTCCAGGGCGGCGACGGCGCCCGAGGAATGACCCACGAGGAGCACGGGGGGCTTGAGGAGCTCCGTGACGGCGAGGATGTCGGCCACCTCGACCCTCATCGAGTGGGGCAGCACAATGTCCGCTCCGGGGGCGTAGATCCGCCGGTGGATCCTGACGACGCGGAAGTCATCGATCAGGTGGCGAGTGACGCCGTCCCAGGTTGTCGCGTCGCCGCCGCCCGGGTGGACGACCAGCAGGGTCGGCCCGCGGCCGTCGTCGAGGGCGGTGATGGGGTGGCCGTCATGTGACAGTGCGCGAAGCTCGGTCATGCTCACAAGGATGCGCTTCTGCACTGCGGGGGCGAGGGCCGGGGCCGGGAAGGATCCCACCAACGGACGCGCTGGTCAGCGTTCTCGGCGAGGACGTCCGTAAGCAGACCATCGTGACGATCGTCGGCGTCCCGGACGGTCGCACGGGAATCGCCGGCGTCATGGCCTGACGTACGGCTGTGGGCCGGGACCGCCGGTTCCGGCCCGCCCAGTTGGACACATGAGTGCCATCAGCTAGTCGAAGAATCCGTAGACCCTGCTGATTCGACCGTTCGCCAGGACCACCGTGTCCCACCCGCGAGCCACTGGCGGCGATCCGGTCGACCGGCCGAAGCCCCATCTGAAGTGCGCGAGGTCGTGGTGGCTACGCACCTCGCCGAAGCTGAACACCATGCCTGGCGACTGCTTCTGCCAACCTTCGATGTAGGCGTCGATGGCCGTACGGCCCTCAGCGGTGGTGTTGGGGTCCACGTACACGACGTCCGGAGTGAGTACGTCGGCGAGGATCGCGCGGCGGGCCTGTTGATCCCGCTCGTTCCAGACCGAGATGTACGCGGCCAGCGCTCGAGAAGTGATGTCGTCGTCCATGGCACGATGATGAAGGTTCATACCGGTGTGAAGGTCAAGTGCGGTGGGTCGGGAGTCTGTATGCGCATTGGTGAGCTGAGTCGCCGTACGGGCGTCGGAACCCATCAGCTGCGTTACTACGAAGCGCAAGGACTGTTGGCCCCGGAGCGGGGCTCCAACGGATATCGCGAATACGCCTCCGACTCCGTGGCGAAGGTCCGGCAGATCAGAAACCTTCTGGGCGCGGGCTTGTCGACCCAGGACATCGCCTCCCTGCTGCCCTGCGTGCTCGGCGAAGCTCCCGACTTCGTCAGTTGCCCGGAGATGCTGACGCTGATGCAGTCACGCCGGCAGCGGTTGGACGCCCGGATCGAGACGCTCACGCACTCCCGCGAGGCCCTGCGGGGCTACATCGACCGGACCGAGAACCACGCGACCACAACTGCGGGCGACCGCCCCTGGGATGGCATCGGGGCACTACAGCCCGGCTTCTGAGGGATCAATAATCATGTGCTCTACGTGCTGTATGCCCCCTACAGTGACGCCCAATGACACTCCTACAAGCTCATGACTACGGGGGCGACGGCCCTCAAATCGTTCTACTGCACGGCTACGGAAGGTCGCTCACCGACTGGGACGCCGCGGCTGCTCTGCTCACCGCCGGGCACCGTGTCCTCGCTCTCGACCTTCCCGGTCACGGCCGCTCTCCCGGCATCTCTCCCTGGACCATCCCCACCGTGGTGCGGGACATCGCGGAAACCCTCGACACACATGGCGTGCCGGAGGCCGTTGTGGCGGGCCATTCACTCGGCGGCATTGTCGCGGTCGAGTACGCCCGGGAGAACCCGGACCGTGCCCGTGCCCGTGCGGCCGTGAATCTCGACGGCTTCTGGTCGGCCCGCGACTATCCGGGTGCTGAACGGGTGAGTGAGGGGCTGCTGGCTTCGGCCGGGGCCATCGCGCCACCCGAGTACATCGAGGAGAAGGTCACCGCCTCCTCCCTGTTCGGGATTCCCGCCGACCGTGCGGAGGCCGCTGCCCGCGCGGCCGCACGTCGGCTGCCCGACGGCAAGTGGCAGACGCTGCCGGAGAGGGCGGAGGCGCTGGAAATCGTCGACGAGCTCTACCGGATCGGCGCGCTCGGTGTCAGCACCTGGCTGAACGGGATCGACTGCCCGCTGCTCGTCGTACAGGCCGGCCGACAGCTGCCGACTGCGCCCGGCCTGGAGTGGTTCGGTGAATTCAACACCCGGTTCGCACAAGGGATCTCCGACGAGCTGGACGCGCTCACCCACACCCAGCGCACCCAGCACACCCAGCCGACGATCAGCGTCGAGCGGATCGATGCCACCCACATCATGAACATGGAGACCCCGGAGGCGGTGGCGACGCTGGTCGCCGGGTTCGTTCGAGGACTGCCCGACTGATTCGAGGACTGCCCGACCAGAGAGTCCCGGATGGCTGAGCTGCCGACGGGCGGGCGCGTCTCGTAGGAAGGGACACTTCCCTCATGACGCACTCCGCACCTGTACCCGGCGATGGCAACGGCTACCTTCTCGACAACGCGCAGTCGGAAGCCGGTACGCGTTTCGGCGCGCTCAGCGAGCTCTTCGATTCGTCCACCTTCCGGCACATCGAGAACCTGGGGATCACCTCGGGATGGAAGTGCTGGGAGGTCGGGGCGGGCGGCTCCTCGGTGGTGACATGGCTGGCCGGTCGGGTCGGGCAGAGCGGCAAAGTTCTTGCGACCGACATCGACACGTCCTGGGCCTCCGGGGCATCGGGTGGCGTCATCGAGGTGCTGCGCCACGACGTGGGCCAGGATGCTCCGCCGGGTGACGGCTTCGACTTCGTACACGCCCGGTTGGTGCTGGTGCATGTGCCCGACCGCGATCGGGCGCTGCGCGCGATGGCCGGCGCGTTGCGGCCGGGCGGGTGGCTCCTGGTGGAAGACGCCGATCCGGCATCGCAGCCGCTGATCTGCCTGGACGAGTACGGGCCGGAGCAAGTACTGGCCAACAGGCTGCGGGCCGGGTTCCGTTCACTGCTTGCGGCCCGCGGCGCGGAGCTCGCCTACGGACGTACACTCCCCCGCCTTCTACGGGAGGTGGGCCTGGCGGATGTCAGCGCGGATGCCTACTTCCCCATCGCATCGCCTGCGTGCGATGTCCTGGAGGCGGCCACGGTCCGTCAGGTGCGCGACAGGTTGGTGGCAGCGGGGCTCGCCACTGATGAGGACATCGACCGGCACCTGGCGAACGTCACTTCGGGCCGTCTCGACCTCGCCACTTCCCCCATGGTCTCCGCCTGGGGCCGGCGACCATAGAGGCCGCCGGCCCGTCCCTCGCGGTCCGGAGCCCTCCTCAGCCGACCGGGGTCGGCGAAGCGCTCTCGCTGTCTCCGTCCGGCTGCGCGCCGTTCTCCTCCGCGAGCCGTTCCATGCCGCTCGTCGTCTTCAGCGGCTTCTCCTTGATGAAGATCACCGCGACCAGCGCAAGCGCCGCGAACGGGGCCGCCATCAGGAAAAGGTCAGCAGTCGCCAGGCCGTACGCGTTCTCCACGATCTCCCGCATCGGCGCGGGCAGTTTCGTCATGTCGGGTACGGCCCCCTCGCCCCCACCGGAGCCACCACCTGAGCCACCGGCGGCCGAACCGCCCGCCTCGCTCACGCTCTTGGAGATCTCCGAAGCCACGCGGTTCGCCAGGACAGCGCCGAGGACGCTGGTGCCGATCGTGCCGCCCATGCTGCGGAAGAAGGACAGGACCGATGTCGCCGCACCCAGCTCGGCGGCCGGTACGTCGTTCTGCGCGGCGAGGACCAGGTTCTGCATCAACATGCCGACACCGATGCCGAGCACGGCCATGTACAGGCTGAGCAGCCCGAAGCCGGTGTTCGCGTCGATGGTGGCAAGCAGCCCCAGACCGGCGGTCATGATGACCGCACCCGAGACCAGGTAGGCCTTCCACTTGCCGGTCCTGCTGATGAACTGGCCCGCGACGGTGGAGGAAACAAGCAGACCCAGGATCATCGGCAGACTCATCAGGCCTGCCGCGGTCGGCGACTTGCCCAGTGCGATCTGGAAGTACTGCGAGAGGAAAACGGTGCCGCCGAACATGGCCACACCCACCAGCAGGCTCGCGACGGTCGTCAGCGTGACGGTCCGGTTGCGGAAGATGGCCAGCGGAATGATCGGCTCCGGCACCCGTGCCTCGACGAACACCGCCACCACGAGGAGGAGCACACCGGTGGAGGTGAGCGCCGCCGTCTGCCAGGACGCCCAGTCGAACTGCTGACCCGCGAGCGAGGTCCAGATCAGCAGCGCGCAGACGCCCGCCACGATCAGGAAAGCGCCCAGGAAGTCGATCTTCACGTCACGGCGCACGGTCGGCAGCCGCAGCGTGCGCTGCAGGATCAGGATGGCGAGGAGCGCGAACGGCACACCGATGAAGAAGCACCATCGCCAGCCGAGCCAGGAGGTGTCCACCAGGACTCCGCCGACCAACGGACCGGCCACCGTACCCACGGCGAACACGGCGCCGAAGATGCCCGCGTACTTGCCGAGCCTGCGCGGCGGAATGACGGCCGCCATGACGACCTGCGCCAGCGCGGTGAGGCCACCGGCGCCGATGCCCTGCACGACGCGGCTGAAGATGAGCAGTCCGACGCCCTGTGAGAACCCGGCCAGCAGGGAGCCGACGATGAACATGGCGAGGGACAGCTGCAGGAGCAGCTTCTTGTTGTAGAGGTCCGAGAGCTTGCCCCACAGCGGGACGGTCGCCGTCATGGCGAGCAGTTCGGAGGTGACGACCCAGGTGTACGACGACTGACTGGCGCCGAGGTCGGCGATGATGCGCGGGAGGGCGTTGGCCACCACCGTGCCGGCCAGGATGGCGACGAACATGCCGGCCATAAGGCCGGACATGGCCTGGAGTATCTGCTTGTTACTCATCTGCTTGTCACTCATGGAGTTGGGCGCCTGATCGGGCGCCTCTGTTGCGCTCAAGGTGTCCTTCTTTAGAAGTCGATCCGTGGATCGGGCAGGAAAAGGATTCAGAACTCGACTCAGACTCGGCTCAGAACTCGACTCAGACTCGGCTCAGACTCGGCTCAGAACTCGGTTCAGGAATCCGCTGCGGGGCCGACGAGTCCTGCGGCCAGGTGCTCGAAGGTGAGCCGGAAGACATCGACGAAGGCGACATCCGTCGTCCGCCCGCACCAGTCCTCGATGGCGACCCGGATGGCGGTCGTGGAGACGGCGGCGACCAGCCGGGGATAGAGCCCGACCGCCCCGCCCGGCGCTCCCCCCAGCCGTTCGGCGACCGCCCGCGCCAACTCCGACTCCTCCGCCATATGGGCCCCCAGGCCACGGACGAGGAGGTGCGGCGAGCGCTGAAAGACCTTGGCCCGCAGGCTCCAGATCTCGTGGCGCTCTTCGATGTCAAGCAGTTCCCCGGCGAACGCCTCCCGCAGCACATCGAGCACGGGCAGGTCGGCGGGCCCCTCGCGCACCGCACGCCGGATCCGCTCGCCGACCTCCTCGTCGATCATGAGGAACGCGTCGTCATGACTGTCGAAGTAGTTGAAGAACGTGCGCGCCGAGACACCCGCGGCACCGCTGATCGCTTCGACGGTGACGTTCTCCGCCCCGTGCTCGGCGGCCAGCCGCACCGCGGCATCGGCCAACGCGGCCCGTGTAGCCCGCTTCTTGCGCTCACGGAGTCCGGGCGCGCCGTCTTTGCTCGTCACATCTTGCAGACTACGCAAACATGCAGAGCCCGCAAAATTGCGATGCAGCCGCCGCACGCTCACCCTTCTCGTCGGCCGTCTCGTAGGTTAGGTTAGGCATACCTAAGTTCCTTGGTTCTCGACTTGGGCCTCTTCAACGCCATGGAGCATTCGGATGCGCCGACACAGCACCCGCAGCACTCGCATCGCCCCCATCACACCGCCGACCCCCGCCGAACGCGTGCACTCGATCCTGCACTCAGCGCAGTCCATGACAGTGATCAGCGACGGGTGCCACACCGAGATCCACCGGCTCGACGGGATGGGTACGGGGCACATCCACCTGCACGCCCCGAGCCAGGAAGCGCCGGTTTCGCCGCGAGAACGCCGCCCGGTCCGCCTGGAGTTCACCGACATCGCGCCTACTGCCGTACGCGATCGCCTGCGTGCCCGCGTCACCGTCACCGGGCTGCTGACAGCCCCGTACAGCGACGAGTCGCCGAAGAGCACCTGCATGGAATTCGGTCAGGCGCTCCTCGAAGACGGTCAGGGCCGCCACTTCGTCTCCCTCGACGAACTCTGCTCGGCCACCCCGGACCCGATCGCCGGGAGCGAGGCCGCCATGCTGACCCATCTCGTCGACAGTCACCGGGAGCTCGTCCCGCTCTTGGTGCGCCTTGTGCAACCACAGCCCACGAAGGGTATGTCGCGCGCGGTCCCGCTGGCCATGGACCGCTACGGGGTGACCTTGCGCCTGGAGTACCCCACCACGCATCTCGATGTCCGGCTGCCGTTCGCCACTCCCGTCAGCGACATCGACCAGGCCGGTTCTCAGATCCGCGGACTCCTGGCCGCAGCGCGTCGTGCCTCGCACCGCAATCGCCTGTTCGCGTGAGGCGGTCTTGGGTCCCCCCAAGGCCGCCTTGAGTCCCCCTAAGACCCCTCAAGGCCTCTTAAGAACTTCTTATACGCGACCCGCAAAATCGCGATCATGGTCGATCCAGAGAGCATCCCGCGCGCGGAGAGCCAGCAGCACGTGCAGCAACGCCGAGGACAGCGGCACGCGGTGGGCAGCGCACGCAGAAGGCGCAACCGCCTCCTCGGCATCACCGTCGTACTCGTAGCCACCGCGGTCAGCACCTCTGCGGGTTACGCCGCCCTGGCAGGCCCCGAAGGCCGGTCCCCACAGTCCAACCGGCCCCACATAGACGGCAGTTCCGTCACGTTCGATGTGGCGGGCGGCACGGCCACCGTCGACACCGCCTCGCTGCGCGTGACCGGGCACGCCGACGGCGTCCCGGTCCCGATCCCGGTATCCGACGCCACAGCCGACAAGTTGGGCAAGCCCACCGACATCGAGGTGGACGGATCCCATGCCTCATGGTCGTACCCCTCAAAGGGCTTGAGGGTCACCGCCGCCGGCGAGCGGGGACGGCTGCGGATGACGGTGCGCGCCAAGAAGGACGGCACCCTCGCATGGCCGGTCACCGGCCGGGGTCCCGGCACCGGCGCGCGGGACGCCTCCTTGCAGATACCCCGAGGTGAGGGCCTTTCCGTACCCGCCAAGGACCGGTTCTGGAACTCCGCCGAAGCAGGTCTTGCGGGCACCGAAGCCGAACTCGCCACCGGTTCGCTCACGCTGCCGCTGTGGGGCTACACCGCACGCGGACACGGAGTCAGTTATCTCGCCCCGGAGAGCGTCGGCACTTCACTCGCTTTCGCCTCGGCAAAGGGGCGACTGAGCGCGACGGCGAAACATGAGTTCTCCCGGCGGGAGAAGAACCTCGACTACACCGTCGCCTTCTCGCTCACGTCGGCCTCCCCCGTCGCACCGGCCGCCGACTACCACCGCTGGCTGCGCGAGCACGGTGAACTCCGCACACTCAAGCAGAAGATCGCCAAGAACCCGGAGATCAAGAAGCTGCTCGGCGCCCAACACGCCTACCTGTGGGGCGGTGCCCGCGACGCGAAGGCCATCCGCAAACTGCGCGAGCAGGGCAGTACGCGGCTGTGGCTCGGCTACGACGCGGACGGCGACCCGATGAGCGCGAAGGCGATCTCGACCGCCGAACGGCACGGCTATCTCGTCGGCCCCTACGACTCCTACGACAACGGCCAGGACCCGCACACCGCCGACACTCCGGTGGCCAAATGGCCCGGCACGGTCTACCCCGACTACTGCGTGCGCGACTGGAAGGGAAAGATCAAGACCGGCTTCGGAGGGCGCGGCTGCTACCTCAGCTCGGAGGCGTTCGACAAGTCCGAGACCACCAAGCGGTATCTGGCCGAACACACACGGGAGATGACCCGCAACGGCGTCAACAGCGTCTTCCTGGACGTCGACGCGGCCGGTGAGCTGTTCGGCGACTTCTCCCTGAACCACCCGATGACCAAGAAACAGGACCGGGACAACCGCATGGCGCGGATGCGCACCCTCGCGGACAAGGATCACTTCGTCCTCGGATCGGAGTCCGCCGTGTCCTGGTCGGCATCGGCGCTCGCGTTCACTCACGGCTCCCAGACGCCGGTGAACGACCAGCTGTGGCCTTTCCAGAAGGACAAGGCATGGGGCACCTACTACCCGGCCGATGCGCCCATGTTCTTCCTCAAGCCGGTCCAACTGCCCCACGCGCTGGCCAAGTCGATGTACGACCCCGCCTACCGCGTCCCGCTGTACGAGACCGCGTTGCACGACTCCCTCATCAGTACCGACCGCTGGGAGATGCCGTACGACAAGTTCCCCGCTCAGAAGACGGATCGCGCGTTGATGTCCGTGCTCTACAACACGCCTCTCAACTTCGCTCTCAGCGACGGGAACCTGAATACGACCGGCAAGGAGATGGCCGAACTCCAGCGCTACTTCGCTCCGTTGCACAAAGCGGCGGGCACCGAGCGCATGACGGACTTCCGACGGCTGACCGGCGACCACACCGTGCAGCGATCGGTGTTCGGAGACAGCACCATGACGGTGACCGCCAACTTCGGCGAGAAGGCGCACCATGGCCTTCCGGCCGGGTGCGCGGACGCCCGGCTGAAGGGTGAGCCCGAGCCGCGGCGCCTGTGCCCTGCGAACGGCTGACTCGCCACCATGGTGAACTCGCCACCTCGGTGAAGTGGTGACGTACGGGCACGCGTCCTACTTGTTCGGGTCCCGGAAGCGGCCGAACGCCTTCGTGAGGGCGCTCAGCGGCGAGCCGTCCGCCTTGACATGCCCCGGCGCCGGAGGCCGGGGCACACCGTCGCCACCCGTCACGTCGGCCAGCGCGGCCTGCGCCGCCTCGGCCGCCTCCTGATACCGGTCGCGGGAGTTCGTCATGGCTTCGAGCGCCTCGGCGTACCTGGTGACCATGCCCTGGGCGTGGACCAGCTCCTCGTCCGGGGTGAGCAGGTGCCAGCCCTGGCGCAGTTGTGTCAGGGCCCGCTCGGCGTCGGCCTGCAGCGGGCGCGGCAGCGCCGCGAACTCCTTGATCCTGTCAAGGAGTTCGGTCGGCGCCAAGCCGTCGAGGAAGACACTGCGCACCGAGAAACGTTCCGCGTCATAGCCGGGGATCTTCGGCGCCGGGGGCAGGATGACGGCTCCGCCGCGCGGCATCCGCACGCTCAGCTCCCGCTTCATCGCGAAGTCGGCGATCTGCGCCTGCTCCGGCGTGGCCCGGTGCTCGACCACCCGGTGCCGCAGGCTCGGCGGCAGGAACGTCGAGATCGGCCGCTCCCCCACCGCGTCCGGCGTCATCGCCTCGTGCACCACGACATGGATGAACCAGCTCTGCTTGGTGCAGTCCCGGAGGCGATGGCGCAGCTTGTCGTCGTCCTTCGGCAGCTGGTTCGTCGTCCGCAGGCGCACGCCCGGCACTGTCCCGTGGTCCCAGGGGACCCGCTCGCTGTCGGGCCAGAACATGGTGGCGGGCGAGGCCCAGTGCGCATCCCACGCCCGTTCCGCCTCGGCGGCGAGAACCCAGGCGACGCCCTCCCCGTCCTTACGGCGAGGTTCGGGGTCGTACGTGGTCAGGTGTGCGCGCACCGTGACGTCGTCGGCCACACGCCAGCGGGCCTCGAAGAGGCGGCGGGCCGAAGGGCCGGGGTCGGCGGACTCGTCCCGCGGGTGCAGGACGGTGGAGCGGGCCGCCTCGACGGGGTCGAGGTCCAGGAAATCGTCGAGCACCCCGGCCGCCTTGAGGGCGATCAGGTTGCGCCGGACGTCCTGCTCGGGCTCGGGCCCGAGGTGGCGCCCGCGCCCCAACCACACGGTGTCGGGGACAGTGGTCGAGGAGGTGCTGTTCTTCGTCATGGAGTCGTTCTGTTGGGGACCGGGGCCCGACCAGTATGGTCCGTCGACCTTTGAATGTAAGCGATACCCCGCTGATGGCTTCACATGCTCGAACCTGCGTCCGCTCACCCGCGCCTCCTGTCAGGGCGTCCGTGGTCGCCCCGATCCCTGGCCGGTCTGGACGGTCCGGCGCCGTCAGGGAAATTCCCTACCGTGCTGGCCGGAAAGGGCGGAGACTCGTCTGGTGTCCGACATGGGGTTGTTCCGGGAGGCGGTCACCGCGTGGGCGGCGGGTGGCCCCGGCGAGCCCGCGCAGGAGCTCGCCTCGCGGCTGAAGGTACGGACAGCCGTCCTGCTGGAAGGGCCGAGCGACGCCGCAGCCGTCAGTGCGCTGGCCGCGAGCCGCGGCCGGGACCTGGCGGCCGAAGGAGTCTGCGTCCTGTCGATGGGCGGTGCGATGAGCGTCGGGCGCTTCGCCCGCCTCCTCGGGCCACCCGGCCTCGGCCTCCGTCTCACGGGACTGTGCGACGAAGCGGAACGCAGCTACTACGCCCGCGGCTTGGAGCGGGCCAGTGCGGCAGAGCAAGAGTTCTTCGTCTGCGCGGCGGATCTGGAGGACGAGCTCATCCGCGCGCTCGGCGTGACACGGGTGGAGGAGCTCGTCCGGGCGGAGGGCGACGTACGCGCCTTGCAGACTTTCCTGCGCCAGCCCGCGCAGCGTGGCCGCACCGCACAGCAGCAGTTGCGGCGCTTCCTCGGCACGAAGAAGGGACGCAAGATCCACTACGGCCGCGTCCTCGTCGAGGCTCTCGATCCCGACCGCGTACCGACCCCGCTCGACGGCTTGCTCACCAGCCTGTGACCGCTCTGCGACGTCCCTCCGGTCAGTTCTTGCTTAGCCCGCGGCGGGTGGCTGCCCGTGTGGGCGGCGATCGCGCCGGCCGAAGCCGCTGTGATGAGGCCGATGGCCAGCCACTGAAGTGTGGAAAGGCGCTCCTGGAGGAGCAGGAGGCCTGCCATGCCGGCGGCGACGGGTTCCAGACTCTGCAGAACGCCCACCACACGGACCGGCAATCGGCGAAGCGCCGTCAGCTCCAGTGAATAGGGCAGCGCCGCGGACAACAGGGCCACCAGAAGCCCCACTGCCAGCGCATGCGGCTGCACGATCTTGTCACCGCTCTGTGCGAGGCCGAAGGGCAGTACCAGGTCCAGCAGGCCCCGGTTGGGCGGAGCCCCCTCGAGCTGCCCGAACCCCTCAAGACCCACACGGTAGTTGAACGTCACCACGACGACTCCACGGCCGCCCTCACGTGCCCGGCGTCCGCCGTCGTACTCGGGAAGACCTGACATGCCGATCGTGTAGGCGCCGCCCTGGATCCACACCATCACCGGCAGCCCCGCGTCCGGGCCCGGATCGGGCGTCCAGTCGTTGACCGTCAGCCAGTCATCGCCCACCGCCTCCCGCGACAACGCGTCCATGCCGAAGTGGCCGCCCTGAGGCGGTGGTGGTCCGTACGACACCGCCGCCCGCACCCCGTCCCATCCCCGCACCGGCCGCGGCGCCGCGAAGCGCAGCGGGCCGACCGGCGGCTCGGCGAACGGGATGCCACGGAAAACCGCCACACCCGCCTCCCGGCTGCCGCGCAACACCCCGGCGGCCGTGCGGACTTCGGGAGAGGGCCAGGACGGCTCGGACGACTCGGGCGGGTCGGGCGGGTCGGACCGCTCAGGCGGGACGTGGGTCATCACAGCTCCCTTTCTGGGCAGGTGGGCCACCATCACAGCGATCACAGAGGCTCGCGCGCACCCGGACACCACGGATCGTCCCGCCGCATCCAGATGCGCGCCAATCATTTATCGGCCCCTAGTTTTGACCTATGGAAAATGTGTCGCGTGACCTCGTCGTGCCGGACGGTGCGAATCCCCTGCGTCGGCTCTCGCTGGAGCAGTTGCGGCGTCGTACGAGCATGAAGTGGCGGACCTATCCGCAGGATGTGCTGCCGCTGTGGGTGGCCGAGATGGATGTCCCGCTGGCCGAGCCGGTCGCCGAGGCGATCACCGATGCCGTGGCGCTGGGTGACACCGGCTACCCCGCCGGGACGGCCTACGCGGAGGCGCTGGCGGAGTTCGCAGGCAAGCGGTGGGGCTGGGACGGGCTTCTCGTCGAGCACACGGCGATCGTGCCCGACGTGATGCTCGGCATCGTCGAGATGCTCAAGCTGGTCTCCGCACCCGGCGACCCCGTCATCGTCAACTGTCCCGTGTACCCGCCCTTCTACCAGTTCGTAGGGAACATGGACCGGCCCGTCGTCGAGGCGCCGCTCGGGCCGGATCTGCGGATCGACTTCGCCGTCCTTGAGGGCACGTTCCGGCGTGCCGCACAGGGTACGAACCAGCCGGTGTATCTGCTGTGCAGCCCCCACAATCCGACCGGGACCGTGCACACCGCGGCCGAGCTGACGCGGGTCGCGCGGCTGGCGCGGGAGTACGGGGTGCGCGTCGTGGTGGACGAGATCCACGCCCCGGTCGTGGCGGCGGGCGCGTCCTTCGTCCCCTTCCTGAGCGTGCCCGGAGCGGAGAACGGGCTGTCCCTGATGTCGGCGTCGAAGGCGTGGAACCTGGCCGGGCTCAAGGCCGCACTCGCCGTCGCGGGGCCCGAAGCCGCCGACGACCTCGGCCGCATCCCGGAAGAGGTCAGCCACGGCCCGAGCCATCTCGGTGTCATCGCCCACACCGCGGCCCTGCGGGACGGCGGCGACTGGCTCGACGCACTGCTGTCCGGCCTCGACGACAACCGCAGGCTCCTTGCCGAGCGGCTGTCCGAGCATCTGCCCGCCATCGGTTACGCGCCAGCGCAGGGCACCTTCCTGGCCTGGCTGGACTGCCGGGAAGTGGGCCTCGGCGGCGACCCGGCCGAGGTCTTCCTGCGGCGCGGCCGCGTCGCCCTGAGCGCCGGGAGCGCCTTTGGAACGGGTGGCGAGGGCTTCGTCCGTCTCAACCTGGCCGCCTCGCCGGAAGTGATCACCGAGGCGGTCCGGCGGATGGCCTCGGCCGTCGACTGACCGAGGGCACGGTCGGGAGTATCAGCCGCCGAACCGATAGCAGAGGCAGTAACACCCGGTGCCACGGCGGCTGATGGTGGAGAGTGTGGGCATGGAGTTCTTCTGCTACCACCGCGATCGAACCGACTCCCTGGCGCTGCGCGACGAACTGCTCGAGGAGCACTGGTCGTACATGGACGGCTATGAAAAGGAGCTCATCGCCCGCGGCCCCACCCTCGCCAGCAGCGACAGAGAAATACCCACCGGCAGCGTGCACATCGTCGACGTGCCCGGTCCCGCCGCCGCCCGCGCCTTCGCCTTCGACGAGCCCGGATACCAGGCCGGTATGTACCGGGACGTGCTGCTGCGCCGGTGGCGCAACCTCCTCGGGCGCACCATGTGGGACTTCCCCGGTGGCCCGACCGAGGGCGACCGGTACTTCGTGCTCGGTCTCGGCACGGGGCCGGGCGCCGACCTCGCCGTACCGGCCGATCAGGACCAACTGATCGCATATGGGCCGCTGTTGTCCGACGACGGCGCCACCTGGCTCGGTACGGCGGCGCTGCTCCGGGCGCCCGACCCGGACACGGCCCGCGCCGTCCTCACCTCGAGTCTGTATGCCGACATCGAGGTCCACAACTGGCAGTTCGGCGGGCGGGACTGATTCGTCCGATCGCAGGTCGCAGGTCGGTTATGGTGCGCGAATGTCAAACGCGCGTTCGTACGGCGGCTATCGGACCGGCGGCCTCTGGGTCGCGGCCGGGATCTCGTCGGGCGCCGTGATGGTCGGCTCGGCGCTGGCTCTGTTCGGGATGCTCGAATTCGACGAGCGGTGTATGCAGGGTCTTGTGCAGGGGCAGGGCCGACTGCTGAGGGTGCGGAATCAGGCCTTCCCCCCGGCCACCGTCTGCGAGTTCGAGCACGAAGAGGTCTCCTCCCTCGGAGGGTGGGGCGTGATCGGCGTGCTGCTCTGGGTCAGCCTGCTGGTCCTGGTCGTCTGCCTGTTCGCGGCACTGATCGCGGAGTGGTTCGAGCCGCGGCTCGGCAGCAGCGACCTGGTGGTGCCGATGACCAGGACCGAGAAGTTCCGCCGCACGGGAGTGGCTTTCTTCGTGACTGGCTCCGTGTTCCTCATGTTCTACGCGCTGGCCGGCTGGAGGCTGTTCGCAGGGCCGTCGTCGGTCTGCTCCACGGGAGCGGACTGGGGAACCAATGCGCCAAGAACGCTGGAGTACAGCTTCCTTCCACCGCAGGCGACCTGTCAGTACACCAGCGGCATGACGGAGCGGATGAACCCCGGCTGGATGGTCTCGCTGGCCATGGAGCTGGCCGTGCCCGCGCTGATAGCCGGAGTCGGCTTCGGCCTCGCGTGGCGGCGTCGGCATGTGGAGCAGCGGGAGACGCGGGAGACGCGTCAGGATGCCGGTCAGGCGCCTTCCACTTGAACCGGGGCAGTTGAGAAGCCTGGCGTCCCGCGCACGAACGATGTGCGGGGACACCAGGCTCGCCTCTCTCCTTACTCAGTTCTCTCCTGACTCAGTTCTTGCCGCTGACCGAGGCCCCGGTCACCGGCCGCTACGGGCGGGCAGTTGGCCGCAGTCGCCGCCGGCGCACTTGCTCAGCCAGTCAGCGAAGTCGGCGTCGTACTTGGTGCCGATGGTGTCGCGGAGCAGGCTCTGGGCCGCGTCGTACTCGCCTGCGCGGTAGTGGCCGAGCAGGGTGGCCATGTCATCGGGGTGCGACTGGAGCATGTAGCGGACGCCCAGATAGCCCCACTGGTAGGTACGAGTGGTGTCGGTGTTCTCGTAGGTGGTGCCGAAGAGCTGGCTGAGCTTGTAGGTGTTCTTGCCCGCCTCTTCGATCGCCCTGTCGTAGGTGACGCCGCGGTATGAGTAGGAGACGTACTCGGCGAAGCCCTCGATCCACATCACCGTCGGGGTGGTCTGCCCGGCGGCGAAGTCGCCGTACATGTCGAAGCGGCCGTCGAGGTAGTGGGTGTACTCGTGGTTGAGATTCCAGATCTGGAAGGCGCCGTCCTGGGCCGGCTGCTCGTAGGCGATGAAGCGCGGCTGGTTGCCCTGGGCGGCCGGGTCGCCCTCCAGGTACATGCCGCCGTTGTTGGTGTCGATTCCGAAGACGACACCGGCGTACGTCCTGTAATCCGTACTGGAGTTGAAGGCGACGATCTCGATGTTGGTGTTGTTGTCGTCCTTGACCGGGCCGTTGTCCTTGACGATCTTGTGGAAGAACGGGTCCTGCTTGAGGACGCTGTCACATGCGGTCGCGAGCTCGGACGCGGTCAGCTCCTGTGCGAGGATCTTCGCGCTCGGACCGCAGGTGTGCTTGACCGTCAGCACGGCGTCGCGTACGCGGTTCTGCAGGTCACAGGTGTCGTACTCGGCGCAGTTCGCCTTGTCGTACCCATCCGTCATCTCGGCGAGCCCCACCCAGAGCTGGGCAGTGCGTCCGGTGATCTCGCTGCGGCCGAGCAGTTCCTTGACCAGCGGCTTGACGGTGTCCTTGAGGTCGGCGTGCTGCAGAAAGCGGCCGAGTTCGCGTCCGGCGTTGCTCACCAGGTAGGACTTGTCGGTGCCGAGCAGATCGTCGTGGGCGACGGCGAAGTCGCGTAGTCCGGTGAGGACGCTCGGGTCGGCCTTCACGGCTTCCGTGAACTCCGGCAGCTGGTGGCCGCGGAACAGCACGGTATAGGTGTTGTTGACCGCGGCGACCATCCAGTAGAACTCGTCGTACGACGCGTCGTAGTCCTTCTGGAGACGCTTGACCACGTCGAGGTAGCGGGCGTTCTCCTCGGAGCTGTCGATCAGGATGACCGCCTCGGACAGAGTCTCCCCGTTGGCCTCGGTGACGTCGAAGGCGTGGGACGAGCCGAAGAACCCGTCCAGGGCGCCCTGAATGGCGCTCTTCAGTGTCGGCCCGTACTCGCCGACGTTCTCCGGCTGGTTGTACTGGACGTAGTAGCCGGCGCGCAGGTACAGCACTACCTGGGTCGCCGAAGTGCTGTTGTTCCCCGGGTAGTTGGCCGCGACATCCTTGAGCGCGTTCGCCACCGTGACCATCTGTTCCTCGCGGAAGAGGGCCTTGGAGTCCCCGCCGGTCACGCTGAACAGCGTGTTGATACAGGTGGTTTCCGACTGCTTGATCTGCTCGACCAGGGCAGCACCGGTCTTCGACGTGAAGTCGCTGACATCGCAGCCCGCCGCGGCCTTCGCCTCGGCACGGGCCTGCTTGCGCTGTGCGGCGTTCTGGGTCGCGGGGAACGGGGCGCGTCGCGCGGAGTTCGAAGCCTTCGTGGCCGATCTCGCGGGGTCGGCCGCGTGGCCGGGGGCCAGGTCGTCGGCAAGCACCGTGGCGGAGGCGGGCAGCGGAGCGGGGGCCGACCTCGGTGCGGGCTTGGGCGCCCCAGGGCCGACCGGTGCCGCCCCGCTGTCGGGAGCGAGCATCGTGAGCCCCAGGCCGGCGGCGGCCACGGTAGGTATCAGCAGTTTGGCGAACTTTCTGAAGGTGGGGGGTCTATGCATAGCGATGGCCTCCAGGCCAGTCGTCAGCCGTGCCGCGAGGCACGGGGTCGAGGGTGCGGACCGTGCAGGCAACGGGAGTTGAGCGCTCCCGGAGCTGTCATGTCCGCCGAAAGTGTGGCTGTACAATTTCACAGTTCACATGGCAGTGAGAAGAGGGTTGCCGGGGGCAGCAGAAATTGATGTGCCGTCAGAAGGGCGTTCTGGTGGGCTACTTGAGGCTCTCGGAACGGAAATCCGTGATCCGTTCGCTGAGATCGCCAGGGGGCGGGAAAGGTAGACGGAACCCGTCCGAGTGCATCCTGCCGCCGAGTTGGCCTGGCCCTAGGAGGCGCTGCCGCTGCTGGCCCACAGGGAGCGGACATGGCCCAGGTGCTCGGCCATGCACTTCTCCGCCGCCTTCGCCTCGCCCGCGAGCATCAGGTCGAGCAGCTCCAGGTGCTCCTCGGCCGAGGGGATCAGCTCGCCGCGCTCGTCCAGAGTGGAGAGCCCGTACAGGCGGGAGCGCTTGCGCAGGTCGCTGACGGTCTCGACCAAGCGGTCGTTGCCGCAGAGCCCGAGCAGCGAGAGATGGAACTGCCGGTCGGCGTCCAGGTAACCGATCAGGTCGTGGTCCCGCGCCGCCCGGACGATTTCCTCGGCAACCGGGCGCAGCGCCTCGAGCTCCTCGCGCGAGGCGCTGCGGGTGATCCGGCCGATCATGGGGACCTCGATCAGCGCGCGGATCTCCGTGTACTGGTCGAGGTCGCGTTCATTGACCTCGGTGACACGGAAGCCCTTGTTGCGGACCGGCTCCACCAGCCCTTCGCGGGCCAGATCGAGCATCGCCTCGCGCACGGGCGTCGCCGAGATGCCGAAGTCCTCGGCGAGCGTGGGCGCCGAATACACCGCGCCCGGACGCAACTCGCCGGAGATCAGGGCGGCTCGCAGGGCGTGGGCCACCTGATCGCGCAGCCGCTCCCGAGTGGCGTTGAGGTCGCGGCGCTCCAGGTGCCCCATGCGGTGGCGGTCCCTTCGATCTTGGCGAGGATCACCGTACAATGTCACGTTTTCCCTGCTGGCGACAGGGCGTGGGTCCGGTCAAGAGTCCAAGCCAAGACCTGTGTTTGTCCATGTCGTCACGGGCCGCAGATGAGTACAAGTGCCCTGAGGGAAGCGTCCGATGGCTCCTCTCCTCTCCTCCTCGGCTCCCCCACAGACTCGACACCCCCACTGAGAGGAACTGCCCATGTCAGCTCTCACTCCCCGTCGATGTGCCGTTGCCGGCGCGGCGGCCGCACTGCTCCTGCTCTCACCCCCATCCGCCTCTGCTTCCGCCTCTGCTTCCGCCTCTGTCGGAGGGGGCAACGTCTCGGTCGGCTGGTCGATGGACGGCACCCCGTCGGAGGGGCTGACCAACATCACCTTCCCCATCACGGTGAACTCCGCGACGGCCCACCAGAGCGGGATCTACTTCGCCCAGCAGTACGACTTCGCAGGCGGCATGGGCTACACCGGCCTGCAGCCAAGAGCGAACAGCGGCGGCAACGAGCGGCTCTCCGCCCGCTTCTCGACCTTCACCGCGGGCGCGACCACCTCCGACCCGAACTGCCACGCGGGAGCCGACGGCGGCCCCGGCGTGACCTGCGCGGTGGACTTCGACGCCGTGTACGGCCACCGCTACGACATCAAGGTCGCACGGACCGGAACCGACACCTGGTCCGGAACGGCGAGGGACACGGTCACCGGTGCCTCCACCCACCTGGGGACGTACACCCTGCCGGCAGGCAGCGGCAATCTGCAGGGCTCACAGGGAGGCTTCGTGGAGTACTACGCGGGGATTCCGAGCTGCGCCGAAATGCCCAGGTCCGACGCTGTCTTCGGCGGCCCCACCTCCACCGACGCGGGCGGCCTGAGCGGCACGTCCCGGGCCAACTACGAGTACAGCGACTGCGTCGGCGAGTCCAACTACCGGGCCCAGGACGACGGAACGGGGACGCACATCACTCGCGGCTTCATCTCGTAGGAGGTCTCCAGGCATCTCCGGGCAGGCGGCCTCCAGACGGACCGGGGGTCGCCTCGCCGTCGCGCACCACCGCCCGTCTCAGGCCAGGAACGCGCGGGCGAACCCCGTCAGGTTCTGCGGACAGGCCCATACGTCCCTGCCGAGACGGCCCCCGTACCAGGACTGCCGCCAGTCGTCGTCGGCGTACCCGTCCGGATCGGCGAACTCCGCTGCCAGGGCCGCCTCGTGCTCCGCATCCCGCTCCGGATGGGCCAGCAGTTCCAGAACCGCGGGAAACCCCTCCAGCTCGCCACCCTCCGGGACGTCGTCGCAAGGATGCGCCGGATGACCGCACGGGGAGCCGCCCAAAGACCGCTCGGCCCCGGCCATCACCGCCCTGACCCGGGTCTCCGACTCCCCATGGGGCGAGCCGTAGATGACGTAACCCCCGATGTAGTACAGCCCGAGCGTCCACAGAGCCCGCTCCGAGGCGTCCGCCCCGGCACTTGCCTCGAGGTGCCGCGCGCATTCGAGCACCGCATGTCGGGCGCTGCCCAGGTAGTAGCCCTGGTGGAGACTCTCCCAGTCGCCCGCCAGCACATCCCACGCGCCGGGCGTGGTCGGCGCCTCCATCGGGACCGACCGCTCCTCCTCGTACTCCAGGTCCTCCGGAGACCGCTCACCCGCTCCACCGCTCATGACTCCGAGCATGACACGCCCCTGAGCCCGTGAACTGCTGGGTCACCATCCGGTTACCCAGTCACCGGAAAGTGCGTTCTTCCACGTCAGCGGGTGCTCTCTTACGGTTCTTCAGTAACCGCAAGAGAGCAACGAGAGGGCGCAGCATGGCCATCACTCTGGTGAACCCCGACGGACTGCCGCAGATCGACGCCTATCGGCAGGTGTCGATCGCGTCGGGTTCGAGGCTGGTCTTCATCGCCGGGCAGGTCGCCTGGGATGCCGACGGGGTCACGGTCGGCGAAGGAGACCTCGCCGCTCAGGTCGAGCAGTGCTACCTCAACATCGCGACCGCCCTGGCCGGGGTCGGCGGTTCCTTCGACGACGTGGCGAAGCTGACGGTCTACGTCGTCGACTGGACCCCGGACAAGATGCCCCTGTTCATGGACGGCGTCACCCGGGCGGCCGCGAAGCTGGGGACCACGCCGGTAGCGCCCGGCACGCTGCTCGGCGTCGCGGCACTGGACGTACCCGACCATCTGGTCGAGGTCGAGGCCACCGCGGTCATCGACTGAACAGACGACAGGCGACAGACGACGGGCGACAAGCAACAGCCGACGGGCGCCCTTCACCCCAGCTCAGTTCCGCAGCGCGCGCAGTAGCAGGCATCGCGTTCAGCGGCGAGGCGACCGCACTCGGGACAGACGCGGTCGAGCAGGCAGGCAGGCTCACCGGCGTCCGAGCCGAGAGCTGGACCGATGCCGAGGGGCGGGCGGCGGCGGTGAGCCGTCGTGTAGACGAGCCCTTCCTCCCCCGCGTGCAGGGAGCGGGTGGTGCCCGCGGGGAGCCAGGCGAGGGCGCCGGGCGTGAGCTGCCACGTCGCGTCCGGGGTGCGGAGTTCACCGGAGCCGCTCAGCACGGTGAGCAAGACGCCGAGGACGGTCTCCGTGTGTTCACCGATGGCCGCGTCCGGAGCCAGCCTGACGACATTGGCGTCCAGATCCCTCGTATGGCCGCTCAGTGACCACACGACACTGATCTGCCCTCGCCCGACGTCGGCGGTCTGCTCCGGGCCGACGAAGACCAGAGCGGCGGGGGCAGGCGTACTCATGGGAGCTCCAGTCTGCGGTGCGGGCGGGCCCGGAGAGGGCACAGAGAGGATATAGAGAGTGAGGAGACAAGAACTTTAGTGCCCCGGGAGCCCCTCCGTCCGCGCGCAGGCGCACTGCCTCTGAGTCCGTGCTCCTGGCGTGCCGGAACGCGTGTCCTGACTCAGGCTGGACACGCGGTCACCTCACCGGCCACGCCTCGACGAGGGAGCGGAGCACCATGGGAGCCGACGTGTTCCACTCTGAAGTGCGCCTGGCAGTGAACGGCGAGCCCCGCCGCCTCGCCGTCGACCACCGCTCGACGCTCCTGGACGTCCTGCGTGAGCAGATCGGCCTGACCGGTGCCAAGAAGGGCTGTGACCACGGCCAGTGCGGTGCCTGCACCGTCCTCGTCGACGGGCGCCGCGCGAACAGTTGTCTGCTGCTTGCCGTCGCCCATGACGGGTCCGAGATCACCACCGTCGAAGGGCTGCGCGGCACAGGTGGCGGTGAGGGCCTGCATCCCCTTCAGCAGGCCTTCCTGGAGCGCGACGGCTTCCAGTGCGGCTACTGCACTCCGGGGCAGCTCTGTTCGGCGGTCGGCGCCATCGAGGAGGCCGCGGCCGGCAACGCCTCGCACGTGACCGATCCGGCCGCGGCCACGGGCGCACCCGTGGAGCTGACCAGGGACGAGATCCGCGAGCGGCTCAGCGGCAACCTCTGTCGCTGCGGCGCCTATCCGCACATCGTCGAGGCCGTCGAGGACGTGACCCGGTGAAGTCCTTCATGTACGTACGCGCCCACAGCGTCGACGAGGCGACCGCGGCCCACGCGGGCCGCCCGAGCTCCCGCTATCTGGGCGGCGGTACCAACCTCGTCGACCTGATGAAGCTGGGCGTGGAACAGCCCAGGACGCTGATCGATGTCAGCAGGCTGCCGCTCGACTCGGTGGAGGAACTCGCCGACCGGTCCGTCCGCGCCGGTGCGACGGTCCGCAACAGCGACCTCGCCGCACACCCGCTGGTACGCGACCGCTACCCCGTGCTCGCCCAGGCGCTGCTCTCGGGGGCTTCGGGCCAGCTGCGCAACATGGCCACGACGGGCGGCAATCTGCTCCAGCGCACCCGCTGCCCCTACTTCCAGGACCTGAGCAAGCCGTGCAACAAGCGTGCGCCCGGCACCGGCTGCGGAGCACGCGACGGCGTCCACCGCGACCACGCGGTCCTGGGGCACTCGCCGCAGTGCATCGCCACGCACCCCTCCGACATGGCGGTCGCCCTGGCCGCGATCGATGCCCGGGTGGAGCTGGAGGGTGCACGGGGCCGGCGCACGCTCCCTGTCACCGAGTTCCTGCGGCTGCCCGGCGACCGTCCGGACCTGGACACCGAGATCGTGCCCGGTGAGCTCATCACCGGTGTCGTGCTGCCGCCCACGACCGCCGGGCTGCCATCCGCCTACCGCAAGGCACGCGACCGTGCCTCGTACGCCTTCGCGCTCGCCTCCGTGGCCGTGGTCCTGGACGTCGAGGACTCCGTCGTACGCCAGGTGCGGATCGCGTTCGGTGGTCTGGCGCACCGGCCCTGGCGCGCCGAGCGTGCCGAGCGGGCGCTGCTAGGCGGCGCGCCGAGCGACGACGCTTTCCTGCGGGCCGTCGACACCGAGCTCTCCGCCGCCGAGCCGCTGCGGGAGAACGCGTTCAAGGTGCGTCTCGCCCGTAATCTCGCGTGCGACGTCCTGCGCCGCCTGGCCGATTCACCCTCCGCTTCCTGACCGAGACCCCGCCTCGACGACTCACACTCCGCCTCCAGGGAGACACCCCATGCCGGACACCGTCAGCGCTCTCGGGGCGCCCGCCGAGCGCAGGGAAGGCCCCGACAAGGTGACAGGGGCCGCACGCTACGCCGCCGAGCACACGCCCGAGGGGTGCGCCTACGCCGTGCCGGTGCCGGCCACGGTGGCGCGCGGCGACGTCACCGCCGTCGACGACGCGGCGGCCCTGGCGGTGCCCGGCGTCGTCAGCGTCCTCACCCACCTGAACGCACCGCACCTGGCCGAGCCGGACGACGCCACCCTCGCCGTGCTGCAGAACGCGCGTGTCCCGCACCGGGGGTGGTACGTGGCGCTCGTCGTCGCCGACAGCCTGGAGGCGGCGCGCGAGGGCGCAGCCGCCGTCCGGATCAGCTACGCCGAGGAACCGCACGACGTCACCCTGCGGGCCGATCATCCCGACGCCTATGTGCCGGAGGACTCGGACGGTACGTCGGGGGAGCACACGCGCGGTGACGCCGACGGGGCGTTCGACTCCTCGCCCGTCCGCGTCGATGCCGCCTACCGGGTGTCTCCCCTGCACAACCACCCCATGGAGCCGCACGCGGCCACCGCCCAGTGGCAGGACGGGCGCCTTACCGTGCACGACAGCAGCCAGGGTGCCTCCATCGTCCGGAAGGTCCTGGCAGGCCTGTTCGAGCTGCCCGACGACCAGGTCACGGTCATCTCCGAACACGTCGGCGGCGGCTTCGGTTCCAAGGGCACGCCACGACCGCACGTCGTACTCGCCTCCATGGCCGCCCGCGTGACCGGGAGGCCGGTCAAACTCGTCCTGCCGCGGCGCCAGTTGGCGGCCGTGGTGGGCCACCGCTCGCCGACCCTGCAACGGGTGCGGCTCGGGGCCGAGCCGGACGGCACGCTGACCTCCGTGATCCATGAGGTGACCGCGCACACCTCTCGGGTCAAGGAGTTCGTCGAGACGGCAGCCGCCGCGACGCGCGTCATGTACCCATCGCCGTACAGCCGCACCACCCACCACGTGGTGCCGCTCGACGTGCCGAGCCCGTCCTGGATGCGGGCACCGGGCGAGGCGCCCGGCATGTACGCGCTGGAGTCGGCGATGGACGAACTCGCCGTGGCCCTCGACATCGACCCCGTCGAACTCCGGCTGCGCAACGACACCCGGACGGAACCCGACAGCTCCAAGCCCTTCAGCAGCCGTCACCTCGCCGAGTGTCTGCGCGAGGGCGCCCGGCGCTTCGGCTGGTCAGAGCGCGATCCGCGCCCCCGCTCGCGCGCCGACGGGCCCTTCCTGGTGGGCAGCGGGGTCGCAGCGGCGACGTACCCGGTGATCGCCGCGACGTCCCGGGCGAGTGCCCATGCCTACCCGGACGGCAGCTTCGTGGTCCGGATCAACGCCACCGACATCGGCACGGGTGCCCGCACCGTGCTCGCCCAGATCGCCGCAGACGCGCTGGGCGTCCCGCTGGACACCGTACGCACCGACATCGGCAACAGCGACCTGCCCGCCGCCTCACTCGCGGGTGGTTCCTCCGGGACCGGTTCCTGGGGGTGGGCCGTCCACGAGGCCTGTACGCAGCTGGCCGGCCGTCTGTCCGGGCGGCAACTGCCTCCGGAGGGTGTCGGCGCCACCGCCGACACGGCGGGCACCGCCGACGCGGAAAGCGACTACGCCCGCCATTCTTTCGGCGCCCACTTCGCCGAGGTCGGCGTCGACACGGTGTCCGGCGAGGTCCGCGTACGCCGACTGCTCGGCGTCTACGCGGCGGGGCACATCCTCAACTCCCGTACCGCGCGCTCACAGTTCATCGGTGCGATGATCATGGGCCTTGGCATGGCGCTGACCGAGGGCAGCACCATGGACGCGGCTTTCGGTGACTTCGCGGAGGCTGACCTCGCCGCCTACCACGTTCCGGCGCACGCGGACGTACCCGCGATCGAGGCGCACTGGATCGACGAGGACGACCCGCATCTCAACCCGATGGGCAGCAAGGGGATCGGCGAGATCGGCATCGTCGGGACGGCCGCGGCCATCGGCAACGCGGTGCACCACGCGACGGGGATACGGCTGCGCGAACTGCCCATCACGCCGGACCGGGTGCTCGCGGGCGGCAATTGAACCGCCGGGGACAGGCCGGGAACAAACCGGGGGCAAGACGCCGCCCTCAGCCGGCGGCCCGCTTCTCCCCCGTCCAGGCAAGCAGCTTCTCCGCCGTCCAGGTCGTCACCACACGCTCGGCGGGAACCCCGCACTCCTCGGCCCGCGCGCACCCGATCACCTGCCAGTCAAGCTGGCCCGGCGCGTGTGCGTCGGTGTCCACGGAGAACAGGACTCCGGCGTCCACGGCCCGGCGCAGCAGCCGTCGCGGCGGGTCGAGCCGCTCCGGGCGGCTGTTGATCTCCACCGCCGTGCCCGCGGCAGCGCACGCGGCGAACACCGCGTCCGCGTCGAACCGCGACTCGGGCCTGCCACGCCCGGTGACGAGCCTGCCTGTGCAGTGACCGAGCACATCGGCCCGGGGGTCACTGACGGCGGCGACCAGGCGCCGTGTCATCGCGGCAGCGTCCATACGCAGCTTCGAGTGCACGGAGACGACCACCACGTCGAGCTGGTCGAGCAGGTCGGGCTCCTGGTCGAGCGACCCGTCATCGAGGATGTCGCACTCGATGCCCGTGAGCAGCCGGAAGGGCGCCCAGCGTTCGTTGAGGTCGGCCAGCACGGCCAGCTGCGCGCGCAGCCGCTCCGGCGACAGGCCGCGTGCGATGGTCAGCCGTGGCGAGTGGTCGGTGAGCACGGCCCACTCATGGCCGAGCGCCTTGGCCGCCCGGCCCATCTCCTCGATCGGGCTGCCGCCGTCGGACCAGTCGGAGTGCAGGTGGCAGTCGCCTCGCAGCAGCGCCCGCAGCCGGGTGCCGCCGACGGTGAGCGGGACGTCCGCCTCACCCTCGAGCCGCTCCAGGTACTCCGGCACGTCGCCTGCCAGTGCCTCACGGACCACACCTGCGGTCTTGGGCCCGATTCCCTTGAGCGACTCGAGGGACCCGTCGGCGGTGCGCCGCGCGGTCTCGCCGTCGGCAAGACCTCCGACCACCGCGGCCGCGGTGCGGAAGGCCCGCACGCGGTAGGTCGGGGCTCGGCCGCGCTCCAGCAGAAAAGCGATCCGTTCCAGGGCCTCCACGGGCTCCATCAGCACCTCCGGCCGCCGGTGACCGCGACGGCGTACGTGTGCTTCCAGCGTCGCCCATGTCGGGCCGCGGAGCATGTGAGGGGCCGGAGCCTCCCCCGCCCCGGGGAGGCCTACGCCGCGGGTTCGGCGGACGGGGCGTCCGGCACGACCGTGATCGGCCCCCTGAAGTCCAGCACGGCCTCGGCTCTCTGCTGGGTCTCCTCGGCGGCGCGGCGGGCTGTCGCGAGGACATCACCGTGCTCCTGGACGAGGGTGTCGTAGATCGGCGCCTCAGCGGCGTCATTGGCTGGCATGACCAGCGGCTCCTTGTTCGGGTGGCTATGTGGTCCGGTTAGGCCGCAGGCGGCCGGTCCGCGACCTTACGCTGCGCGTGCGGGCACCTGCGGACCGGGGTCGACCGGTGAGACGGGGCGCCCGCCCGCGGCCGGGCGGAATCCGGGGCCGGGTGTGAGACTGCTGGTGAGGCGGTGATCACAGATGCCGAGCCGGCCCAGGCAGCCAGGACCCGGAGAGCAACTGTTCGAGCAACTGCTCGCGGCGGCTCACGCGGCGGCGCCGATGGAGCTTCCCGAGGTGACGCAGTGGTTCGCCGACACCGTCGGGCTCGACCGGATCGACGTGTACCTCGTGGACCTCCAGCAGCGGTGCCTGGTGCCGCTGGCCGATGGGCCGCCCGCTCTCGGTGTGGACACCTCCGTCGCAGGTTCGGCCTACCGGGCGCACGCCCTGCGCGTCGAGGAGCTGGCGCAGGGCAGGATCGTCGCCTGGCTGCCGCTGATCGACGGTGCCGAGCGACTCGGTGTCATCGGTGCGACAGCGGCGGTCGTGGACGCCGCGCTGCTGCGGCGCTGCCGCATGTTGGCCTCCGTCCTGGCCATGACGATCACCTCGAAGCGGGCGTCGAGCGACAGCTTCGCACGCCGGACACGGTCCGAGACCATGCGGCTTCCCGCCGAGATGCTGCGGGCCTTCCTGCCGCCCAGGACGATCGGCAACTCCCATGTCATCTCGACCGCCGTGCTCGAACCGGCGTACGCGCTCGCCGGAGACGCCTTTGATCACTCCCTGACCCCTTCGACCCTGCACGTGGCGATCCTGGACGCCATGGGCCACAACCTCGCGTCGGGTCTGACGACCGCCGTGGCCCTGGCCGGCTGCCGCAACGCCCGCCGGGCCGAGGCCGAACTGCCCGAGCTCGTCAGCACCGTCCAACATGCGCTGGCCCAGTGGCTGCCGGAGCAGTTCTGCACGGGGATCCTCGCCCAGCTCGACCTGGCCGAAGGGGTGCTGCGGTGGTGCAACTGCGGGCATCCGCCGCCGCTGTTGATCCGGGATCACCGCGTGCTCGACCGGGCGCTCGAGCGCCCGGCCCAGCCGCCCCTGGGCACGCCCGCCGTGCTGGCCGACGTGGTGTGGGAAGTCCACGAGGAGGCGCTCGAGCCGGGTGACCGGGTGCTGATGTACACCGACGGCGTCACCGAGCTCCGGATCGGGGGCGGCACCGAGTTCGGCCTCGGGCGGTTCACGGACAGCATCATCCGCGCGACCGCCGCGGGCGAACCGGCGCCGGAGGCACTGCGTCAGCTCATTCACGCGATCCTCGACCGGCAGGACAACCAACTGCGTGACGACGCCACGCTGTTGCTCCTGGAGTGGCAGCCGCCGGAAACGCCCTGACCTGCTGTCCCGGCCTGCCCCCTCCCCCTCCGCATGCCGGAATGTGTGTTCTGGATCAGGGTGGATACACGGCAGGACATCAGCATCAGTCACGCGCGAGGCGCGAGGCGCGAGGCGCGAGGCACGAGGCACGAGGCACGAAGGAGGACGAGCGCCGTGGGAGACGACGAGGCCATGGGCGACGAGGTCTACCAGCCTGATGCCGAGGAGATCCGCGAGGACGAGGGCATCCTCGACGCGGAGGACACGCTCAACGACCGCGGGGCGGATCCCTACGACGAGGGCTGGTCGCCTCCCGAGCGGCCCCTCGGCGTGGCCCACACCGGCACCACCGCTCGGGAGCAGCAGGACGGCGAGAGCCTGGCGGAACGCCTCTCCGAGGAGCGGCCCGACCCCGCGCTCGAAGTTCCCGGTCCTTCCGAGGACGACGACGGCATCGGGGACACGACCGACACGGACGGCGAGCCGATCGACGTGGCGGAGGTGGGAGACGCCCGCGCCGGGCGCCTGTTCACCCCGGACGACGGGGCCGGCGAGGACGCGGAGGACGACGCCGCGCAGGACATGATCGGCGAGGACATGGGCATCGACGGCGGTGCGGCCTCAGCCGAAGAAGCCGCGGTGCATCTCATTCCGGGGGACTCCAACGACCCCGCCGGGTGATCTCCGCCACCCTGTTCACCGGCCCTGACCTCGGACAACACAACAGGACTACGTAAGATTGCGGACGAGTACGCGGACGCCCCGAACCCAGGGCCGCCGACGCGGCCCGCACCCCCTGCCGACCGCACGGGTGGCCGTGGTGACTCCTGCCCCTCTGTCGCACCGCCGTCCGGGTCCCCCGTCGGCCCAGTCCCGGAACGTCTTTCTCTTGAGCACCGACGAAGCCATCGAGGCGCCGCCCGCGCCTGCCGGCCCAGCCCGCCCACGCCCCCGTGTCCGGCCCCGCCTCGCGGGCCGCGCCCCCGCCCCGCCGCCCACGGGCACCGCCGTGCACAACATCAGTGCCGTCACCGCCGTCCTCCTCGCCCTGGTCGCGGTCGGTTCCGTCGTCCACGAGCCGGTCCTGATACCGCCGCTCGCGGCGTCCGCCGCGATCGTGCACAGCGTCCCCCGGCTTCCGCTGGCCCAGCCGCGCAGTGTGATCGCCGGTCATCTGCTGTCCGCGGGGGTCGGCTACGCGGTCGCCGCCGTGCTGGGCAGCGCCCCCTGGGCCGCGGCCCTGGCCGCGGGGATCGCCCTGGCCGTGATGACCGTGGCCCGCACCCCGCACTCGCCGGCCTGTGCGACCGCCGTCGTCATCGTCCTCAACACCCCACCGCCCCTGACCTTCGGGCCGCTGCTCGCCGGCTCGGTCGTGGTGCTCGTCCTCGCGGGCTGGGCCGCCTCGTGCGCCCGCCCCAGCGCACCGCGCTATCCCGCGTACTGGTGGTGATCGTCTTTCGTAGGCGATGTTGTGCGGAACCTACAGAAGAAGACGCGGATGGGCGACGACCCCTCGCGTCGTTCCGAGCAGCTCGCCTCGCTCCGCAGGGGCCTCGACCTGGGCATGACGCTCATCGACACAGCCGAGATGTACGGCAGCGGTGCCTCGGAGGAGCTGGTCGGCGAGGCGATGCGCGGGCGCCGTGACGAGGTGTTCCTGGTCCTCGGCCATCAAGCGCTGGAGTCCGTGGCGTCGGCGCACGGAAGCACACCGCTTCAGGTGGCGCTCGCCTGGGTGCTGCGTCACGACGATGTCATCGCCATCCCCAAGGCCTCCACGGCGGCACACGTGGAGGAGAACCACGCGGCCCTCGGCATCGACCTCACCGACGAAGACCTCCAGGCTCTGGATGCCGCGTTCCCGGCGCCGGTGCGCAAGCAGCCGCTGGAAATTCTCTGAGGGGCGCCGCCCCGTGTGCCTCTCGGCACGTGCCTCCTCGCGGACGCGGCTCTAGGGTGGAAATCCAGGGCCCGCATCGCTGCGAGCCGGTTCCCGGGCCGTATCGGAGGCATCTCATGCCCATCGCCACGGTGAATCCCGCCACCGGTGAGACGCTCAAGACCTTCGAGTCGCTGGACCGCGCGGAGGTCGAGCAAAGGATCACGGTCGCCGACGAGGCGTTCCGTCAGTACCGCACCAGCGACTTCGCCGAACGTGCCCGGCTCCTGAACCGGGCGGCCGACCTGCTGGAGGAGGACGCCCCGGCCATCGCCCGGACCATGACGACGGAGATGGGCAAGCCCGTCAAGGCGGCAAGGGCCGAGGCGGCCAAGTGCGTCAAGGCCATGCGCTGGTACGCCGAGCGAGCAGCGGAACTGCTCGCTGACGAGCATCCCGCGCAGGCCGATGTGGCGGACTCCGGAGCGACGCGGGCGATCGTGCGCTACCGCCCGCTCGGCATCGTGCTCGCCGTGATGCCGTGGAACTTTCCGCTCTGGCAGGTTGTACGTTTCGCCGCTCCCGCCCTCATGGCGGGCAACGTAGGTCTGCTCAAGCACGCGTCGAACGTCCCGCAGACCGCCCTCTACCTTCAGGATCTCTTCCGCCGCGCCGGATTCCCCGAGGGCTGTTTCCAGACGCTGCTCGTCGGCTCGGACGCCGTCGAAGGAATCCTGCGCGACCGGCGGGTGGTGGCGGCGACCCTCACCGGCAGCGAGCCCGCCGGTCGCGCGGTGGCGTCCGTCGCGGGCGACGAGATCAAGAAGACCGTCCTGGAACTGGGCGGCAGCGACCCGTTCCTCGTCCTTCCGAGCGCCGACATCGACCGTGCCGCCGCGACCGCTGTGACCGCCCGGGTGCAGAACAACGGACAGTCCTGCATCGCCGCCAAACGCTTCATCGTGCACACCGACGTGCACGACGCCTTCCGTGACCGGTTCGTCGCCGGTATGCGGGAGTTGACCGTCGGTGACCCGGCGAGCGAGGACACCGACGTCGGCCCGCTCTCCACCGAGCAGGGCCGCAGCGATCTGGAGGAACTCGTCGACGACGCGATCGGCCGCGGTGCCACCGTGCTGTGCGGCGGCCGGCGTCCCAAGGAGCAGGACCGCGGCTGGTACTACTCCCCCACCGTGCTCGCTGACGTGACCGACCGGATGCGCATCCACCGGGAGGAGGCGTTCGGCCCGGTGGCCACGCTCTACCGCGTCGCGGACCTGGGCGAGGCCATCGCGCTGGCCAACGGCACGCCGTTCGGGCTCAGCTCGAATGTGTGGACGCATGACGACACCGAAGTAGCGCGCTGCGTACGGGACATCCAGGCGGGCGGCGTCTTCTTCAACGGCATGACCGCCTCCCATCCCGGTCTGCCCTTCGGCGGCATCAAGCGCTCGGGCTACGGGCGTGAGCTGTCCGCGCACGGCATCCGCGAGTTCTGCAACGCCACGACGGTCTGGTACGGCCCCTCCGACCCGGACTCCGGCGGCTGACGACCGCTCACTGCGGCGGAAGCGGCGGCTCTCCGTGCTCGGGGCCTGTCAGGCGGAGCTGTACCTGCACCTCCTGGTCACCGGAGACGGTGCCGGTGACCGAGGCACTGAAGGCCGATGCGAGCGTGTCCCGCAAGTGGCCGACCGCCACCGGGCCGCCTTGCAGGTCGGCGGTGACAGCGCCCGCGAGGAGCACGCCCGGGACGGGTCCCGTGCTGTGGTCGACGACGAAATCGTCGGTCCAGACGGCGGGCAGCGGCTGCTCCGTCCGGTGGGGCGCCGCGTCCCCGCGGTCGGAGGCGAAGTGGGTGCGCAGCACTCCGAAGACGGCGTCCGCGTCGGCCACGGAGCACTCGTCGAGGACCACTTGCACCAGGTCGCAGGATGCGGACGGTGCGGTCGGGGAAGCCGGGTCAGGTGTGCCGCTCACGTTGTGCTCCAGTGGGGGTCGTGGGCTGATGTCGTCACAGGCAGTAGCCGATTTCCACCATATTGGTACGGTTCGCCGAACTGTGCCCGCTGAAACATGCTGAAGCAGCGGCGTGGGCTACCCGGCTCCCTCCGGCCCTACTTCCAGCCGTACGCGTAGGCGGCGACCCAGGTGATCTCCAGCTGCGCGCTGCTGCCCGGCGCCGCTCCCGGGCCTTCGAGCGCGCTCTCGTTCTGCAGGACCCAGGACAGCGGGTGGTCCGGCACTCCCCTGGTGTCGTGTCCCGTCTCCCGGCCGTCCACGAAGAAGCGCACGTTTCCGGGGGTCCACTCGGTCGACACCGTGTGCCACTCGGTCCAGTCGTCGGCGCCGCGGAACGAGCCCTGTTCGCCGCCGCCGCAGGGATGGTGGAAGGCGGTGAGGGAGCCGTTCCAGTTGCCCTCCGGGTGGTCCATCTCGCAGCCCCCGCCGTAGTGCAGCCAGGCCGACTTATAGCCGGGGGCCGGTTCGGTCACCTTGATGCGGGCGCTGTACTTGCCGTACTTCATCTGCATGACGGCACGCGGCACGACCGCCGCGGCGTGGACGGGACCTCCGTCGTCCGGTCGCCACATCCGGATACGCATACGGCCGTCGCCGTTCTCCGCAGGGCCTACGCTCACGGTGTCCTCCGGGTGGTAGACACCGACGACGTCCCTGCCCCGGTCGTTGGACGTGTCGCGCCAACCGGTGGGATAGGCCCACCAGTTGTCGCGATAGGGGCCGTCGAGGCCTTCGCAGTACGCGGCGGAGGTGTCGGCGTGATGGTCGCAGCCGCTGAACGCGCCGAGCGGCACCCGGTCGCCATTGAAGTCCTCGGCGACGACCTGCCAGAACGGCCCGCAGTCGCCGCGCGGCAGCTCGACGCCCGTACTGCCGCAGGCGTCGGCCGAACACGGGGCACCCCCGGCGCTCGGGATGGAAAGCAGGGCGGCGAGCAGTGTGGTGCCGAGTGCCGCGAACACGACCGGCCTGCGCCGTCTCGCCGCCGCGTGTGAACCCATCGCGATGCCTCCCGCCGCGCCGCGTACGCCCCCACGGAATCCATCCACGGACGCACGTGAAGGGGCATCCTCGCCGAGGGCGCGACGTCCTGCCATACCCCGGACGTCCGTCCGAGCGACCCGAATCGCCGGAGCCTGAACTGGTGTACACGTCCGGATCGTTGGGACGTAGGTTGTGCCTTGCACAGTTCTCACGCCTGGTGGAAAGACGGACGGTACCCATGACCGACGACGCGAAGACGCCCGGACCGACAACGCATCAGACGATCGACACATCGGTGCCGCACTCGGCCCGGATCTGGAACTACTGGCTAGGCGGCAAGGACAACTACCCCGTCGACGAGGCAGCGGGCGACGCCTACAGCTCCGTTTTCCCCGGCATCGTCACCGTCGCCCGCAGCAGCCGCGCCTTCCTGCGCCGCAACATCACGTACCTGGTCACCGAGGCGGGCATCGGGCAGTTCCTGGACATCGGGACCGGCCTGCCGACCGTGGACAACACCCATGAGGTCGCCCAGCGGCTCGACCCCACGACCAGGATCGTCTACGTC
This sequence comes from Streptomyces sp. NPDC048441, assembly GCF_043200235.1. Classification (NCBI taxonomy): domain Bacteria; kingdom Bacillati; phylum Actinomycetota; class Actinomycetes; order Kitasatosporales; family Streptomycetaceae; genus Streptomyces; species Streptomyces sp. NPDC048441. The sequence goes on along the minus strand of NZ_JBICXM010000013.1, from coordinate 65,935 downwards.
GACCACGACCCGATGGTTCTCGCGCACGCCCGCGCCCTGCTCACCTCCACCCCCGAGGGAGCGACCGCCTACGTAGACGCCGACCTGTACGACCCCGACCGCATCCTGGCGGCCGCGGCCGAGACACTGGACCTGAGCCGCCCCACGGCCCTGATCCTCAGCAACATCCTGGGCCACATCGGCGACTACGACCGGGCACGCACGATCGTCACCCGGCTGATGGAGGGACTGCCGTCCGGCAGCTATCTCTCCATCAACGACGGCTCACGGGGCACCGACGCCGACTACGAACAGGCTCAGGACGCCTACAACGAAACCGGCGCCGTCCCCTACTTCCTGCGCCCCATCGACAAGATCACAGCGTTCTTCGACGGCCTGGAACTCCTGGACCCCGGGGTCGTCTCGGTCCCCTTCTGGCGCCCGGAGGCCGCCTCCCCCACCGCGGAACCCATCGGCGAACACGGCGGCCTCGCCCGCAAGCCATGACGCCCTGAGCCCGCTATCGGCGGCTGCACAGCGGACAGTTCGTGACCGCGCGGACGTGGAGCGCTATCCGCGCGGTCACTTGATCTCACGATCGAGAAAGTTAGCCTCACCTAACCTTAGCTGGAAATAGAGCTGTACAGCTTGTTGACGGCCGTGACGGTCGTGTCCTTGAAGTCGGCCACCTGCGCCTGGGCGAAGCCGCCCAGCTGCCCCCACTGGACGAGCGTCACCGTGCTGCCGTCCCTGCCGACCGAGAACAGGTTGATGTCGGAGGCTCCACCCGTGGACTCGGTGTGGACGCCGTAGACGTGGGCCCCCTCCTCGACGTTCAGCTTCCCGTAGTACTTCTGCGTCGCGGTGATGTCGGGGTTCTCCTTCATCACCGTCGCCGCACAGCCCGCGAGATCCTTGCGCAGCAACGCCGCGAAGTCCTTCGCACGCTGCTCGCTGCGCTCGACCACCGTCACCTGGAGGGCCCCGGTGTCGAGGTCCGTCCGATAGGTGCGGTACATGGAGATCGACGGCAGGGCCCCGCCCACACACATCGGCAGCGGGTCGGGCTGCCCGGCGGTCACCGGTCCTGCGGTCCAGTCCGACGACTGGTGCGGCGGCAGTTCGGCCGGGGCCAGGAACCGCGGCGTACCGGCGGCGGCTGCCGGGCCCGTACCCGCGACCACACCCGCCACGGCACCCGCGGCGGCCAGCACGCACAGCCCTCGGCTCATACGAACGCTCATTGTCGTCAACTCCCCGTATTCAAGGTCGATTTCCTGACTTCCTACGCCTCGTACGACCCGCGACACCCCGCACCCGTTGCCCTTCCGCACGTCACGGATCTGTCCGCTATGTCACCGAACGGCGACATCACCACAGACAACAGTTCACGGTGGAGCGGGCCCGTTCTCCCTATGTCACCCGAATGGGCTAGTTGGCGGAGGGGGGGACTCGATCGGCCCGATCGCCGTGGTCAACCGCCCGCAGCCCTCCCACCGGACGGCCCGCGCACGTTCAGTGACGCTTCTGGTTGCGTCGTTCACCGGTACAGAGCCCGATGGAGACAGGCGCGCGTCGTCCGTGGCGAGATTCGATTCTGCCCGTCGCGCGATCCAAGGGAGTGATCACCCATGACGCAGGGCGAGGCCTTCACCAACGCCGACGGGCTCGCGGGCCTGACGGCCTACGACCGGACCGGCGAGAAGATCGGCAGCGTCGAGCAGGTGTATCTGGACGACCGAAGCGGCCGTCCGGAGTGGGTGACCGTCAAAACCGGCTTCTTCGGTATGAAGCAGAGCTTCGTACCGCTCGCCGGAGCCCGCCGCCAGGACGACCAGCTCCACGTGACGGCCACGAAGGAGGCCGTCAAGGAGGCCCCCCGCGTCGACGCCGACCAGCACCTCGAACCGGGCCAGGAGAATGACCTCTACGACCACTACGGGCTCGCCCGGCCCACCGGTACAAAGCCGCGTTCCGCACCGGCGGCGAGTGGCCGCGCGAGTGCGGGCACCGGCACTGCCACTGGCACCGGCACCGCGGCTGCGGGCATGACCGGAGCGGGTGCGGGCATGGGTGCGGGCATGGCCGGCGCGGGTGCCGGCATGGGTGCGGGCGACGGCCGCGCACGCAACCCCGGCTCGCGCGAGTTCGCGACCCGCTCGGCGGCGGGTGACGACGACAGCAAGGCGAGCGAGATGGTGCGCTCCGAGGAGCGGCTGCGGGTGGGCACGGAGGACGAAGAGGTCGGGCATGCCCGGCTGCACAAGGTGGTCAGGACCGAGACCGTGAAGACGTCCGTCCCCATCACCCACGACGAGGTTCGCGTCGTACGCGAACCCATCCGCGAGGGCGACGGCACGCGGGCCAAGTTCGGCGAGGAAGAGACCGAAGTGACCCTGCACGCCGAGAAGGCGGTCGTCCGCAAGGAAGCGGTGCCGGTCGAGCGCGTCCGTCTGGAGACCGAGAAGGTCACCGAGACACGTGAGATCTCCGAGACCGTGCGCAAGGAAGAGATCGAGTTCGACAACCCGCAGGGCGAGTCCCGGCGCGACCGGAAGCAGGGCCCCCGGCACTGACGCCCCTCAGCGGCCTCTCAGCGCGCCCTGATCGAGGGCAGCGGAACATGATGGGCGGGAACACCCTTGCCGGGCGTTCCCGCCCATCACGTGCACGTTCCCGCTTACCCGCGGATCACACCGAGCCCGTGGCGAAGTACGGCTTGCAGACCGATCCTGACCAGTCCGTGGCGATTTCGAGCAGGCTGTTGCCGTCCGCCGACGGCAACAGGCTCGAGCTGTAGTTGGGGCAGTAGTCGACGGTCGTCGACTCGACGGCGACCGGCGCCGGAATCTCCCGCCAACTGCCGGACCCACCCGAGCTGTTGACCCAGACAGTGCGCCCGCTCCCGGCCGCCCGGCTGCCGTCGCGGTTGTACAGGACCTGGCCGACGAGGAAAAGCCGCCCCTTCGGGTTGCCCACCTCGGGCGCCCACGCCAGGTTCGGCGCGTGCTTGAAGTACTTGCCGTCGGCGGTCTCCGGGCGGATACCGAGGGAGGTGGGAGCGCCCCAATTCCAGCCGTCGGACGAGGTGCGGTAGTGCACGACGCACACGAACTGGCCTGCGGCGGCGCAGATCTCGTACGACATGAAGTACGTCCCGTCGCCGACCCTGCGGACCACCGCCATGCCGGGCCGGTCCGAGGCCAGGGTGCTCGCGACGGTGTCGTGGTGCCCCGTCCAGCGCACCCCGTCCGCAGTGCGCGCGGCCACGAGCTTCTGACTGTGTGCCCCGTCCGTCTCGTCGGAGTAGTGCGCGACGAGCTGCCCCGAGGCGTCGACGGAGAACTCCGGCTCCCACAGGCCCTTGTCGTTCGGCGCCGTGGCGATCGTGGACAGATAGCTCCAACTGCGGCCTGTGTCAGTGCTCTTGAAGACGCGGAGGGACATGCGCCGGTTCGCCTCGTCCTGGCCGACCGATGCCGCCCAGAGCAGCGTCCCCTCGGGCATGTCACCGATGCGCCGCGGAAGTTCGTACAGGGTCGAGCAGCACAGACCCTGCCCGCCCGCGGCCTCGGGGTCGCGCACGATGCCGGCCTCGTGGAACGAAGCGCCCCCGTCCGTGCTCTCGTGAATGGCGCCGAGTCCGTCGTTCCCGGAGAACGTCACCACGGAGGCCAGGATCCGGCCGTTCGCCTCGCCACTGTGGGCGAGTCTGACGGCGCGCGGGTACAGGCCAGTGCCGTCCCGCAGCAGGGTGCCGGTCGCGGCGTCGGCCGATGACCCGGACTGCGTGACGAACAGCGCCGCCAGGAGGGCGAGCAGCAGGGGGAACAGGACGGTGGGGCGGAGGAGACGTGGTCGTGCGGGGTCGTGCGCTGACATGTGCCTCTCCTGACTCTGCGGTGGGCGGGGGACGGAGCGGTTCGAACTACGGGAGCTCTCAGGCGCCTTGGGGGGCGAGCCGGATGACGTTCCAGGAGACCGGCGGCAGTTCCGCGGCGAGCGCGCCCTCCGCGGTGATGTGCGTCCCGGACGCGCGGCGCGGCACCACCCGGTCCGGTTCGGCCTCGGTGTTGACCGCGTCCGGGTCCTGGTCGGCGAGGACCAGGTGCTCCACGACGCGGTACCCGGCCGCATCCCCGCGCAGCGCGGCATCGAGTCGCAGCGGCTGCTCCTGGCCGCGATTGACGGCGAGGACGGTGAGCTCGCCGCTCTCCTCGTCGTACGTCACCACGGAGTCGAGGGCGGCTACATCCCCGTACTGAGGCGTGTCGATGCGAGGCCCGGTGGCGTCGGTGCGCAGCACACGTCCTGTCGCGAAACGGGCCGCCTGGGCGAAGGGGTGGAAGATGGTCTGGCGCCAGCTCGCACCGCCGGGCTCGGTGCGGATGGGCGCGATGACATTGACCAGTTGGGCGAGGCAGGCGACGGCCACCCGGTCGGCGTTGCGCAGCAGCGTGATGAGCAGCGAGCCGACCACGGCGGCGTCGGTGACGCTGTACGTGTCCTCGATGAGCCGGGGTGTCTCGGCGGTCTTCAGGTTGCGCTCGCCGGGGAAGCGGGCGGCGTACCAGACGTTCCACTCGTCGAAGGACAGCTTGATGTGCTTCTTGGCGCCGCGCACCGCCCGGACGTGATCGGCGGTCGACACCACGTCGCGGATGTACTGGTCCATGTGCGCGCCCGACGCGAGGAAGCTGGCACGGTCGTCGTCGAACTCCTCGTAATAGGCGTGCAGGGAGAGGTAGTCGACCTCGTCGTACGTCTGCTCCAGGACTTCACGCTCCCAGGTGCCGAAGGTCGGCATCCGGGAGTTGGAGCTGCCGCACGCGACCAGCTCGATGGACGGGTCGACCTGCCGCATCGCCTTGCCCGCCTCGGCCGCGAGCCGTCCGTACTCGGTGGCCGACTTGTGGCCCGTCTGCCAAGGCCCGTCCATCTCGTTGCCCAGGCACCACAGCTTCACGTCGTGCGGCTCGGGCATGCCGTGCTTGATGCGCAGGTCCGACCAGGCGGTGCCGCCGGGGTGGTTGCAGTACTCGACCAGGGCTCGGGCAGCGTCGATGCCGCGCGTGCCGAGGTTCACGGCCATCATCGGGTCGAGGCCCAACTGGCGTGCCCAGCCGAGGAATTCATTGGTGCCGACGTGGTTGGTCTCGATGGAGCGCCAGGCCAGGTCGAGGCGGCGCGGGCGCTCGGCGACAGGGCCTACGCCGTCCTCCCAGTGGTATCCGGAGACGAAGTTGCCACCGGGGTAGCGCACCAGGCCCGTACCGAGTTCGCGCACCAGGTCGGCGACATCACCGCGGAATCCGGCGGCGTCGGCTGTGGGGTGGCCGGGGTCGTGGATGCCGGTGTAGACGCAACGTCCCATGTGCTCGACGAAGGTTCCGTACAGGCGCGGGTCGACGTCGCCGACGCTGAACTCCGGGTCGATGACGAACCGTGCGGTGTGCGGCATGTTCTGGCGCCTCTCTCTGTGGTGCGGTTCTTGTATGTGCGGTTCTTGTATGTGCGGGGCTACTTGAGGCCGGTGCCTGCGATGCCCTCGACGATGCGGCGCTGGAACAGTGCGAAGACGGCGAGCAGCGGGATCGCGCCGAGCACGGCGGAGGCCATGAGTTGGGCGTAGGGGACGCCGAACACGTCCTGGACGGAGGTGAGTCCGACCGGCAGCGTCATCATCTCGGGGTCGGTCACCACGAGCAGCGGCCACAGGAAGTTGTTCCAGACACCGACGAACACGAAGATCGTGACGGCGGAGACCGCGGGGCGGGAGATCGGCATCACGATCTGCCAGTAGGTGCGCAGCCAGCCCGCGCCGTCCGCGCGCGCCGCGTCGATCAGTTCGCGCGGTATCCCGTCGAAGAACTGCTTGAAGACGAACACGGCGACGACGTTGGGGACTTGGGGCAGGACGACGCCCCAGTAGGTGTTCAGGAGCCCTGCCGACTGGAGCGCCAGGAACTGCGGGATCATCAGGACCTGCCCCGGGATCATGATGCCCGCGAGCATCATCACGAACGCGGCCCGGCGCATCCGGAACCGGGTCTGCGACAGGGCGAAGGCGGCGAGTGACGCCGTGATCACCGTGAGGACCGTGGTGAGGACCGAGGTGATGAAGCTGTTGGCGTACCAGTAGGGCAGCTTGCCCGCGTCGAAGATCTCGCCGTACGCCGCCAGGGTCGGATGCGCGGTGAACCATCCGGTCGGGTTGGTGACGACCTCCTGCGCCGGCCGCACCGACGTGACGAGCGCCCATGCCAGTGGGACGAGCCACAGCAGCGCGAGGGCGATGAGCGTGCCGAGGGCCACCCGGTTGAACAGGCGCTCCGAGTCACGGCGGACCGGCGGGACGGTTTTGCCGCGCTGTCCGGTCTCCTTGGGGCGCGTGGCGATCGCGGTCATGTCAGTTCTCCTTCTCGGCACGGCGTACGAGGGCGAACCAGACGAGGGAGACGAACAGGATCACCAGGAACAGCAGCAGCGACACGGTCGAGGCGTAGCCCACGCGGCCCTCGACGAACCCGGTGTCGTAGATGAGCTGGAGCGAGGGACGTGTGCTGCCGTCGGGACCGCCGTTCGTCATCATGTAGATCTGGTCGAAGACCTTCAGCGAGGCGATGATCTGCAACACCGTCACCAGCGTCGTCGTACGGCCCAGCATCGGCACGACCACGTGACGGATGCGCTGCCAGGGCCCGGCCCCGTCGATGGCGGCCGCCTCGTGGACCTCGCGCGGCACGTCCTGCAGACCGGCCAGATAGAGCACGAAGTTGAAGCCGACCGTCCACCACACGGTGGCCGCCGCGATGGAGATCATCGCCCAGTCCGGGTCGCCGAGCCAGGACGGCGGGGTGTCGACGCCGAACCACGTCACCACCTCCTGGGCCAGGCCCAGTTGATCGGCGTAGATGAACATGAAGAGCAGCGAGACGACCGCCGACGGCAGTACGAACGGCGCGAAGAAGGCGAACCGGAAGAACCAGCGGCCCCGCACGAACCGGTCGGCCAGCAGGGCGAGCACCAGGCTGAGCAGTACCAGCGGCACGGTCGTCAGAACCGTGAACCACAGCGTGTTGCGCAGGGTCCGCCAGAACTCCGCGTCACCGAGCACCGCCGAGTAGTTCGACAGGCCGGCGAACTCACCGAGGCCGCTCTTGAGCAGACTCGTCTCGAAGAATCCGGCGACCACGGTGTAGATGAGCGGCCCCACGAGGAACACCAGGTAGAAGAGGGCGAAGGGCAGCAGCATCCCCGGTCCTGCCCAGCGGTCGCCTCGGCTGGTCTTCGGGGAGGGAACGGTCGTCGTGGCCACGGTTCGGCCTTTCGGTCAAGGCGTACGGGATCCAAGGGAGGGTGGGGCAGCTGGAGTTGAGCATCCGTCGGGGGCGGGCCAGGTCATACGGGAGCAGGTTGCGCCGCCAGCTTTCGCAAGCGGCGGCGCATCCGCGCGGCGCCCTCGGTGGGGCTGGTGTCACCGGCGAACACGGAGGCCACCACGTCGCCCACCACGATCTGCATGGTGCTTCCCGCACCGCCGTACCAGGCGGCCGGGTCGTAGACCGCTCCGTCGGCGGCAGTGGCGTAATGCGACTGCGGCACCAGTTCCTTGTACGCGCGTGAACGCTGTGTCGGCAGCCAGGCAGGCACATGGCCACCCTCCGCCCACGACTTGCTGGAGTGCAGCATCGATGCGATGAACCCCAGGGAGAGATCGAGGCGTTGGGCCGATTCCGAGGGGGCCTTCGGCAGCACAAGGGCGTGCGAGTCGGCGGCGCAGGCGTAGGGCGCGTCCTTGAAGACGCGCGGCAGGGGCCGCATGTCGAACTTCACCTTGGCCGACTTGACCGCGAGGACCTGCCAGACGCCGTCCATCAGGAACCCGGCCTTGCCGGTGGTCAGGAGCGTGATGGCGCCCTTCCCGTCGGTGTTCGCCGGGATCACCTTCTCCTGGCTGAGGCGGCGGATGTACGCGAGCGCCTCGGCCGCGGCAGCCGTGTCGATGACCACCCGCTTGCCCTGGTCGGCGACCAGGTCCCCGCCGCCGACCTGCCGGTACAGCGACCAGAAAATGCGGAACTGCATCGAGGACTCCTTCACCGAGGCGATCGAACCGCCCCAGGCGCCGGTCACCTCCTTCGCCGCGCGCAGTGCGTCGATGAACGCGTCGGGCCCGTCCACATCCACCAACCGGCCCTGCCCGTCGAGCAGTCCGGCCTTCTCGGCGATGTCCGTACGGAAGAAGAGCGCGAACGGATGCGTGTCGAGCGGCACTGCCCGCAGCGCTCCCCCGACGTGGGACTTCCGCCACGGCCGGGAGTCGAACTTGTCCTCGGTCAGCCCGTACCTGGCCAGGTCATCGGTGTGCAGTTCGGTGAGCAGCCCGGCCTCGGCGAGCGTGGGCAGCTTCGACAGGTGGACCACGGCGACCTGCGGGGGCCGGTCGCCGAGCGTGGCGAGGGTGAGCTTCGTGTAGTACGGGTTGCCCCACAGGAACGTCGCCGACTTCAGGTCGGTCGAGCCGTGCGCGGCCCGGTAGGCATCCTGCATCGCCAGCATCCGCTCGCCGTCGCCGCCGGTGAACGGGTTCCAGAAGTTCAGCCGCGACGCCGAGGGCGCGCCGCCGGTGAACCCCTGGGCAAGGGTGCTGCCGCAGCCGCCGGCGGTGAGTGCGGCGGCGCCGGTCGCGCCGACCGCGAGCCCTGCGCGCAGGACACGGCGGCGGGACGGGGCGGGCGGCGGCAGGCTCGGTATGCGGTCCCGCATGGGCATGCGTCCTTCCACGGCGGACAGGGGCGGATACGGAGTGCAATGTGCAACGTTGGAGCAGACCCGGACGGCAATCACTTTTCCTGACCGCCCGCTCTGTTTACAACGTTGTACTCAGCTGGCAATTCAGCGTCAACACCTAGACACGGATTACCTGTTCACGTGGCTGGGGCAGCCAGGCCAGTCCAGATCCGTCCAGATCCGTCCGCAGCTTCTACAACGTTGGACCGTGCCGTACGCTGCTGCTGCCTGGGGAGGGAGAACCACGTGGCAGGCACTCGCCTGAAGGACGTCGCGGAGCGCGCCGGGGTATCGATCAAGACGGTGTCGAACGTCGTCAGGGGCGAGACCGGAGTCGCCGAGCGGACGCGCGAGCGGGTCCTGCGCGCCATAGCCGACCTCGGCTACCAGCCGAACGCTTCCGCACGCCACTTGCGGACCGGCCGCAGCGGCATCATCGCGCTCGCCGTCCCCGAACTCGTCGCGCCGTACTTCGCCGAACTGGCCGCGCAGGTCATCGCGGCGGCCAAGCAGCGCGGCTGCACGGTGCTCATCGAGGACACCGGAGGGAACCCGGACGAAGAACTCCGCATCGCCTGCGGGCTCAGCGACCCGCTCATCGACGGCGTCCTGCTCAGCCCGCTCAGGCTCGACGAGCAGGTGCTCGGCGCCCGCGAACGCCGCGTACCGCTGGTGCTGCTCGGCGAGCAGTCGTACGAGATCCCCGCCGACCATGTTCTGATCGACAACTCGGCGGCGGCCCGCGAGGCCACCGACCACCTCCTGTCCATCGGCCGCCGCCGCATCGCCGTCATCGGGCAGCCGTCGGGGCCCGCCCACGCGACGACGGTCCAGCGCATGCACGGCTATCTGACCGCGCTGCACGCCGCGGGCGTCCCGCACGATCCTCGACTCGCCCCGGACACCAGGGCGTTCACCCGCGTCGCGGGAGCCGCGTCGATGCGCGCGCTCCTTGCCCTCGACGACCCGCCGGACGCCGTCTTCTGCTTCAACGACCTGCTGGCGTCGGGCGCGCTGCGGGTCGCGCACGAGCACGGCCTCCGGGTCCCGGACGACCTGGCCGTGGTCGGCTTCGACGACGTGGAGGAGTCCCGCTACAGCGTGCCCACCCTGACTACTGTCGCCCCGGACAAGCGGGGTATCGCGGAGCTCGCCGTGGACGCGCTGCTGCGCAGGATCGACGCGGGCGCGATGGCGCCGCACACGCGGCTCACCGCGGGATACGAGCTGGTGGTGCGGGAGAGCACGCGGGCGCCGGGCTGAACGGGCGCGCGACTCTGACGGTAGTGGCCAGATCCTTGCACTCCCTGGCCATCTGGCCACTCGTCCGCAGCCGGTCCCCGTCGCAGGATCAATGGCATGAAGATTCTTTGGGTATTCGCACATCCCGAGCCGCAGTCCCTCAACGGATCGTTGCGCGACGACGGGACACAGGCACTGCGCGACCTCGGCCACGAGGTCCGGGAGTCCGATCTCTACGCCATGGACTGGAGACCCGTGGTGGACTCCGCCGACTTCCACCGGGAAACGTCCGACCGGCTCTTGGTGGGCGCCGAACAAGAACACGCCTACGGTGCGGGCAAACTGACCGACGACATCGCAGCCGAGCAGGAGAAGATCGCCTGGGCCGATGCGCTGGTGTTCCAGTTCCCGCTCTGGTGGTTCGGACCTCCCGCCATCCTCAAGGGATGGTTCGACCGTGTCCTCGTACAGGGCTTCGCCTTCGGGCTCCAGGACCACTCGGGACGTACCCCGCGCTACGGGGACGGCGGCCTCGCCGGGAAGCGCGCCATGGTCATCACCACGGTCGGGGCCAGGGAGTCGGGCTTCGGGCCGCGCGGCATCCACGGGCAGCTGGACGAGGTGCTGTTCCCGCTGCTGCACGGCACGTTCTGGTACACGGGGATGGACGCGCTCCCGCCGTACGTCGTCTACGGCGCCGACCGCCTCGACAGCACCGGCTACCGCGCCCGCTCGGCCGAACTCCGCGAGCGGCTCCGCACACTGCCGGACACCGAACCCCTCCCGTACCGCCACGAGCACCGCGGCGACTACGACGACGACCTTGTCCTGCGCCCGGCAATAGAGCCGGGCCTCACCGGTGTCGCGGCGCACCGGTCAAAAGCGCCGCATCCAGAGCGTGGAGCCGCGTAACCCATGATCCTTCCGCGCGTTTGTCCGCGCGGGCCATGCACCATGCATCGGATGACGCCTGACCGCCTGGCCCCGGAAGAACAGGAAACGACGTGAGTCGGTGCCCCGTGCGCGGGGCCGGGAAGAAAGCTTGAGGGTCGTCACCATGCGCGACATCACCAGGAAGATCGCTGCGGGAATCGGGGCGGCAGCCGCGGCGCTCGGCTGTGTCATCGCCACCGGGCCGCCGGCGGCGGCCGACGGCAAGTGGTGCAACAACGCGGTCTGCATCGAGACCTACGACTCCGGCACCTACTTGGGCAGGGTCGAGGTCTCGGTCATCAACACCAACCAGCCGCACACCATCAGCGCCCGGGTGTGGACCACCGATGGGTGGAGCGCCAACACGAAGGTGGAGGACGTCGACGCGTTCAGGACCTACCGGGACCAGGCGTACCCCCAGCGCCACTTCCCGGCGGGCACCCGGCTCTGCGCCGAAGGCTTCCGCGGCGGCGAAAGCGTGGGCCTCCCCTGCGTCACCATCACCGGCTGATCTCACCGGCTGATCTCACCGACTGAGGTGACCGGCCGAGGTGACCAGCTCATGTCGCCGCTGTGACCGGCTGGTTCGCGAGGCTCCAGTTCGTCGGTCAGGACTGGAGCCGACGTCGGCCAGGCATACGACCGGGAGCATCAGCCCTTGACTCAACCCTTGACCTCACGCTCAAGTCGAGGTCGAGACATCACTCGATGTGCCCAGCACGGCCGCCCGTGTCAGATATGCGTCGACGAGGGCGATCTGCCGCTCGGCGGGGAACTCACCGGGCGCGAACAGTGCCTGGACGACAAGGCCCAGCACAAAGCTCTGGGCAGCCGCAGCGGTGTCCTCGGGCGTCGGGTCGGGCGGCAGTTCGCCCAGTTCCTGTGCCTCCTCGATGTGCCCGGCCATCCGCTCGCGCGCCCGGCGGTAGCGCGCGGCGTGCTCGTACGCCAGTTCCTCATCGGCGAGCACTACGTCCCAGGAAGCCACCCAGATCCGGTTGCTCGCCGCGCTCTCGGCGTCCAGCGGGAGGATGTCGAGCAGCATCGCCCGCAGCATCACGAGGCCCGACGCCTCCCCCGCCCGCTCCGCAGCCGGGCGCGGGCGGTCGGCCGAGCGCCGGTCGAGTACCTCGAGGGCGTGTTTCAGGAGGGCGCGCTTGCTGGGGAAGTAGTGGGTCAGCAGGCCGGTGGTGGCGCCCATCTCCGTGGCGACCGCACGCAGGGTGAGCCCGCCGAAGCCACCGGAGGCCAGCACGCGCCACACCGCCTGGGAGACCTCGGTACGGCGGGCATCATGGTCGGTACGGGCCGGCGGCGTCATGCCCGCTAGAGTACATACCCAACGTTCGTTACGTACCTGGGTGCGCGGCAGCGGAACACCGCGTGCGCCCGGCCGAACCACGCATAGGACCCGCCATGTACGCCATACCGCTGACCGAGAGTGCCGAGCTCCGCCCGCTCGAGCCCTGGCAGGACGCCGAGTTCCTGGCACATATCGACCGGGCCCGCTCCCACACCGACCCGTGGATCCCCTGGGCCACGTGGTCCACCGACCTGGAGTCCGCACGCGCCACCCTCCAGAAGTACGCGGACAAGCAGGCAGCCGACGCCGGGCGGATCTACGGGATCTGGCGGGACGGCACCCTGATCGGCGGCGTGATGTTCGTGCAGTTCGACGCCGCGAGGGGCAACTGCGAGATCGGTGTGTGGGCCGAGCCCGCGGGTGAGGGCCACGGGCTGATCAGCGCCGCCGTCCGGTACTTGATGGAGTACGCCTTCACAGAGCGCGGCATGTATCGCATCGAGTGGTGGAACAGCGCGGGGAACACCCGCAGCCGCGCCGTGGCCCAGCGCGCGGGCATGCACCTGGACGGCACCCTGCGCGAGCAGTCCCTGTACAACGGGGTCCGCCATGACATGGAGATCTGGTCCCTGCTGACGCACGAATGGCAGGGCGCACCGAAATCCGCGTGATGCGGCCGCCTCAGACAGCGAGGCGTTCCGCGAGGAGCAGTACACCGATCACGATCATGGCAGCGCCCGAGACACGCGTGACGGCGCGCGCGGCCGCCGGGCGCGCCCGCAGGATGGTGCGGGCCAGCACGCCCACGCACAGGTAGACCGCGGCGCAGCTGAGCGTGTGCACCAGACCCAGCGTGCCGATCTGCGCCGCCAGCGGCCAGCTGCCATGCGGGGCGGTGAACTGCGGCAGCAGGGCGAGGAAGAGCAGGAGCCCCTTGGGGTTGAGGCCGCTTATGCCTATCCCCTTGAAGACGCGGGCTCCCACCGTCCCGGCGTCCGGTTCCTTCACCGAGGTCCCGGCGACGGCGGGCTTTGCCAGGGTCATGGCGCCGAGCCACATCAGATACAGGGCTCCGAGGACGGTCAGGGCGGTGAGGACGGACGGCGTCCGTGCCACGACCGCCGCCACCCCGGCGGCGACCACGGCGGTCAGCGCGAGGTAGCCGAGCAGGAGGCCGCTCACCGCGGGCACCACGGAACGGTCGCGGAGCCCGGCATTGATCGCGTAGGCCCAGTCCGCCCCCGGCACGAGGATGAGCAGGACGGAGACCGCCCAGAAGGCGGTGATGGAGCTGACAGCCACGGAGTATTTCTCCCTCTCAAACAGGTTCTGAGGAGGAGATTAGTTGCGATATGCCCGAAGGTGTTTCCAACTATTGCCCGCCTGAGCGCCCGCAATGGGAGAATCTTCCGCATGGATGATGTGGACCGGAAGATTCTTGCCGAGCTTCAGAACGACGGCCGCCTGACCATCACGGAACTGGCGGCCCGCGTCCGGCTCAGCCTCTCCCCCTGCCACCGCCGACTGCGCGAACTCGAACGCGGTGGAGCGATCCGCGGTTACCGCGCGATCCTCGACGCGGGTGCCGTGGGGCTCAGCTTCGAGGCGCTCGTCTTCGTCACCATGCGCCAGGAGGACCGCGACACCGTCTCCGCCTTCGAGCGCGCCCTCGCCGACATCCCGCAGATCCTGCAAGCCGAGCGTCTCTTCGGGGACCCCGACTATCTCGTACGCATCGTCAGCAAGGATCTGCCCGCCTTCCAGCGGCTCTACGACGACAAGCTCGCCACCCTGCCCGGCGTGCAGCGTCTGAGCTCCACGCTCGTCATGAAACACGTCGTGAGCGAGCGCGCCCTGCCCCTGTGAACGCCCCCTGCCGTTCCTCCTGGTCAGCGGCGCTCATTGGACCTTCCGCCGATGGAATCCAGCGTCCATGGTTCGGAAAGCACATTGTGTACAGGGGTGTTGCCCGATTGGATTGCCAAGATCAAGTCGGCGGGGCCGCCGCACCGGCGATGCAGAAGGAAGCGAATGACATCGATGCTCGACGGCTGCACGCGCTGGCCCGAGGAGTTCGTCGACCGCTACTGGGCGGCCGGGCACTGGCGCGGCTACACGCTGGACAACCTGCTGCGCGGCTGGGCCCTGGAGTACGGACCGCGGACCGCGCTCGTGCACGGCGGGACCCGCATCACGTACGCGTACCTGAACCGACGCGTGGACCGCATGGCCGCGGGATTCCGGCTGCACGGCCTGCGGGCCGGGCAACGGGTCGTCATCCAGCTGCCGAACGTCCCCGAGTTCGTCATCACCGCGTTCGCGCTGATGCGCGTCGGCGCGATCCCCGTGTTCTGCCCACTCACATACCGCGCCCCCGAGGTGTCCCGCCTCGTGCGGCTCGCCCAGGCCGTCGGCTACGTCGGCCCCTCGGCACACCAGGGCTACGACCACACGGCGATGGCGGCGGACATCGCTGCCCAAGGGCCTTTCCTGCGGCAGGTGTTCACCCTTGAGGCGCCGGGCACCTCGTCCCCGTACGGCGGCCTGACGACCGACCCGTCGGGCTGCCGCTACTTCCCGCTGGCCTCCATCGACGCCCCGCCCGACCCGGCACTCGCGCAGAGCGCCGACCAGGTGGCGTTCCTCCTGATCTCCGGCACTGCTTCCGCGACGCCCAAGCTCGTTCCGCGTACCCACAACGACTACGCCTACCAGGCTCGGGCCGCCGCCGAGCTGGTGTCGCTCACCGAGAACGACGTGTATCTCGCCGCACTGCCCACGGAGTTCAACTTCACCTTCGGCTGCCCCGGCATCGTCGGCACCCTCTCCGTCGGCGGCACGGTCGTCCTCGCCGAGAACCCGGATCCCGCCGAATGCCTGCCGGTCATCGACCGGGAGCGGGTCACCGTCACGTCGCTGGCGCCCGCCGTCTCCCGGCGCTGGCTCGACGTACTCCCCACGGTTCAGGCCGACTTGAGCAGTCTGCGTCTCGTGCAGCTGGGCGGCGGCCCCTCCTTGGAGCGGTCGACCGCCGAGCGGACGGGCCCCGCATGGGGCTGTCGGCTACAGCAGGTGTACGGGATGGCTGAAGGGCTGATCACTCTCACCCGGCCCGCCGATCCGGACGAGACCGTGCTCACCACGCAGGGCCGCCCGCTCTCGCCCGACGACGAGATCCGCATCGTCGGCATCGATGGCAAGGACGTGCCCGACGGTGAACCCGGCGAACTCCTCGCCCGCGGTCCGTACACCCCGCGCGGCTATTACCGGGCACCCGAA
This sequence comes from Streptomyces sp. NPDC048441, assembly GCF_043200235.1. Classification (NCBI taxonomy): domain Bacteria; kingdom Bacillati; phylum Actinomycetota; class Actinomycetes; order Kitasatosporales; family Streptomycetaceae; genus Streptomyces; species Streptomyces sp. NPDC048441. The sequence continues at coordinate 50,406 of NZ_JBICXM010000013.1, read as the reverse complement.
GACAACGCACGCTCCTTCACCACCGATGGCTACTTCCGCACCGGCGACCTCGCACGGCGCACCCCGGACGGCGACCTGGTGGTGACCGGCCGCCTCGAGGACGACCCTCGACAGGCCGACCACGAAGACTCATCCGGCCTGTGACGGCGACGCCGTGGCCCCGGCGGTCAGGCGTCGAGGCGGCACTTGGCGAGCCAGCTGACGATCTCCGGGTCACGGTGGTCGCAGCCGCAGCATGGACATGCTCGCCTGGAACCCCAGCGGCCTCGCCCGCTACGCGGGCCTGGACGACTGGCCCGCCAAGCACCGCAACCTCGCCCGCTGTCGGCCAGCGCATCGGGGTCCACACCGCCGAACCCGGGACCCCCGGGCACGACGCCCCGCTCCTGCTCGACATGACCGCACCACGACCGGCGCAACGCCCCGCGCCCGCCCCGAGAGCCACCGGCCGGCAGCCGTGAGCCCCCGCCGCGCGGCCCGCCTCACCACTCGGCGAACGAACCGTCCGCGTGCCGCCACACCGGGTTGTGCCAGCCCGCCTGGCTGTCGTCGGCCTCCCGCACCGCCTTCTCGTCGATCTCGATGCCGAGCCCCGGCCCGGTCGGGCGCAGCAGGTGGCCCTCGTGGAAGCGGAACACTTCGGTGTCGGCGAGGTAGGAAAGGACGTCGGCGCCGGTGTTGTAGTGGATGCCGATCGACTGCTCCTGGATGAGGAAGTTGGGGACGCTGACGGCGATCTGGAGGCTGGCGGCCAGTGCGACGGGGCCCAGCGGGCAGTGCGGGGCCATGAGCGTGTCGAAGGTCTCGGCGAGCGAGGCGATGCGGCGGACCTCGGAGATACCGCCCGCGTGGGACAGGTCGGGCTGCAGGACCGCGATGCCCGCCTGCAGTACGGGAAGCACGTCGTGCCGCGAGTACAGGCGCTCACCGGTGGCGATCGGCACGGGCGACGATGCGGCCAGGGCGGGCAGCAGGTGACCGTACTCCGGCAGGAGTGGTTCCTCGACGAACATGGGGGTCAGCGGGGCCAGGTGCGGAAGTATCCGGCGGGCGTTCGCGGCGTGGAAGCGGCCGTGGAAGTCCAGGGCGAAGTCCCGTCCTGGGCCGAGGACTTCGCGGGCAGCCGCGGCACGGGTGACGATCTCGTCGATGTCGGCGACGGTCGCGAGGGGGTTCATGCGGCCGCTCGCGTTCATCTTGACGGCGGTGAAGCCCGCCTCGACCTGGGCCGTCACCTGTTCGGTGATGTGGGCGGGGGTGTCTCCGCCCACCCAGCTGTAGGCGCGTACGCGTTCGCGCACCGGGCCGCCGAGGAGCACATGTACCGGCACTCCGAGTCGCTTGCCCGCGATGTCCCACAGCGCCTGGTCGAGCCCGGCCACCGCACTGGACAGGACAGGGCCGCCCCGGTAGAACGACCCCTTCGTCATCACCTGCCAGTGGTCCTCGATGCCCGACGGGTCCTTGCCGATGAGGAGTTCGGCCAGCTCGGCGACGGCCGCGCGGACGGTAGCCGCCCGCCCTTCCACCACCGGCTCACCCCAGCCGACCACTCCCTCGTCGGTCTCCACGCGGCACAGCAGCCAGCGCGGCGGCACCGCGAACGTCTCGATACGGGTGATCTTCATCTAATCAACCTCCTTGAACGGCAAGGGAGATGGCGGCTCGCTTCAGGCGGACGTCTTGTACACGCTCCAGCCCCCGTCCACCACAAGACTGGCCCCGGTGACGAACGACGCCTCATCGCTCAGCAGGAACGCCGCGCTCGCCGCGACCTCCTCCGGGCGGCCGAGCCGCCCCGCAGGTGTCTGCTCGACGCTGCGCGCCCGGTCCTCCTCACCCACCGCGTCCCAGGCCCTGGTCAGGACCGGCCCCGGCAGCAGTGCGTTGACCCGCACGCCGGGCGCGTACTCCACCGCCAGCTGGCGCGCCAGGCCCGTCAGGCCCGCCTTCGCCGCCGCATAGGCGGGGCGTCCCGGCAGACCCATCAAGGCGTGCACCGACGAGACCAGGACGACTGCGCCTCGCGTGGCACGCAGGTCGTCCAGGCAGGCCCGTACGCCGAGGTACGCGCCCGTCAGCGTGACCGCCAACTGCTGGTTCCACTCCGCAGGCCCGATGGCGTCGGCAGGGCCGCCGCGCACCAGGTAGGCGTTGCTGAGCAGGCCGGACACGGGGCCGAAGCGGGCGCGGGCGGCCGCCACCGCCCGCGCCCAGGACTCCTCCTCGGCGACATCACACTCCTCGAAGACCGCACGCCCGCCGTCCTGCCTAATGGAGCGGGCAGTGCGCTCGCCCTCCTCGACATCCACGTCCGCGATCACCACAGCGGCTCCCTCGGCCGAGAGCCGACGGGCCGTCGCCGCGCCGATCCCCTGGGCTCCGCCGCTCACCAGCACACAGCGACCGACGAACCGCTGCCCGCCCGACGCACCCGACGACTCAGCACTCACAGGCAACTCCCGCCCCTCGCACCGGCACACACAGCAGTAGGCGTCCCCCGCCGCGCCCCCACCCATGCCATGAACCACCCCTGAGCACCCTGCCGCCGGCCCGCCGCTACAGTCTCCCGGGCAACTCAAGGTCGACACGGGGAGACGCGAATGCACCCACTAGCGGTTGAACAGAACTTCCGGGCGCGGGCCCGGCGGTTTCAGAGTTGGGGAATCGGGGTGCTGGTCTTCGCGTCGCTGTTCTGGGTCTACGCCGCATGGCAGCTGTTCACGTCGTACGGGTCCACCTACAACCAGGTGGACTGCCCTTCGCCGGTGAACTCCGACCCCAGGGACCTCTACTTCGAGGATTCCAGCGACATACACGACGAGGCGCTGCAATGCGCGTCCGACCGCAGCTGGCCCAAACCGCTGGCGGCCCTGGTGGTCTCCGTGCCGCTGTCGGGCGTAGGTGCCGCACTGTTCACCGCCGGGACGATCAGCGTCCGGCTGCGCCATCACGACGACGATCTGCAGAGCGCTCGCAGCTAGGCCGCAATGGGGCCCGGCAGCCGTCGCGGCCCGGATCGATGCCGCCGGAGCGGAAGTGCAGGGGGTCCCGGATGCGGTCGAGCGGGATGTCGGCCTCGGGCAGGCCCAGTTCGTCGCCCTGGTAGATGTAGACGGCGCCGGGGAAGGGCGCGAAGCCGGTGTCGGCGCGGCCGTAGCGGGTGACGGTGCGGGTCACGTCGTGGTTGCACAGGACCCAGGTGGCGGGGGCGCCGACCGGGGCGTGCTCGGCGAGGGCCGCCTTGAACCAGACATGCTGGTCGGAGACGTGATTCGGGACGATGTCGATGATGGTGGACGCTGGCGGCCAGCGAGTACATGCCGACCTTCACGGTCTGCTTGCCGGGGTCGGGCAGGGTGAGCATCGGCCAGAGGAAGTCCTTCCGGACCGCGACCACCGCGAAGATCGACACGACGCCGAGGATCGGCCGCGAGAGGGGCAGGGCCACGGAGCGCAGCGTGCGCAGGGAGGAGGCGCCGTCGATGGCGGCGGCGTAGATGGCGGCGGCGTCGAGGATCTCGCGCGGGATGGAGTCGCGCCCCCTCGGGCCGAGCCCTGCCGGGACCGAACGGGTGAGGGCGGATCGATTCGGCTGCGGCCGTCCGTGAATCCACGTATCACTGCTGGTCAGGACGGGAATGCGGAATGCGTTCACGTGCCGTTCCCAGCAAAGGAAATGATCCATGCGTCTTCGTCACTCACTGGCCGCCGCAGCCGGCGCCGCCGTGCTGATCCTGACCGTGCCCGGCTCCGCGTACGCGGCAGAGGGCGACTTCAGCTACACATACATCAGCAGCGCCGGTAACGAAGGGCAGGTCACGCTGCACGACCCGGCCGGCGGGGAGTGCATCACGCTCGCAGAGGCGGCTCAGGAGTACTCCCAGCCCCCCGCCCACTCTCCCAAGAACCGCACCGACTCCTTCGCGATCGTCTTCACGAACGCCGACTGCTCCGGCGCCAGCTTCACGTTGCGCCCCTACACCGGTGGCGCGAGCGAGCGGTTGAAGCTCCGGTCGGTTCTCTTCTCCTGAACTCCCCCTCAGGCAGTGCCGCCCATTGCCGCACGCCCCGGGCGACGGGTCAGTTCCTGTCGGACGGGTGCGGGGTCTCCATCTGGGTGAGCCAGGTGGTGAGCAGTCCTTCGAGCGCCTCGGCCTCGTCGGGCGCCAGCAGGTCGCGCAGGCGTCGTTCGTTGCGCATGTGGTCGGTGAACGCCCGGTCGATCAGCTCACGTCCGGGCCGGGTCAGGGCGACGATCCGGCCGCGCTGGTCATCGCCGGAACGGCGGCGGGTGACAAGTCCGGCCCGCTCCAGGCGGTCGATTCTCTTCGTCATCGCACCGGTGGTGACCATGGTGTGGGCGGCGAGTTCGCCGGGCGCGCGTTCGTAGGGCTCACCGGCGCGGCGCAGCGCGCACAGGACGTCGAACTCTCCCTCGTTGAGGCCGTAGCGGCCGTAGACGAGGCAGAGCTCCTCGGTGAGCTGGTCGGCCAGGCGGTGCAGTCGGCCGATCACGCCTTGCGGGGAGACATCGACGTCGGGCCGTTCTCGGCGCCAGTCGGCCTGGATGCGGGCTACGCGGTCCAGCGGTTGTGGGTCGTCCATACACAGCATGTTAACTTCCCAGGAAGCTATATTAACTTCCATGGAAGCTAATATGCGCTGGGTGGCGCTGACCGCGGTCGCGCCGATGGCCTGGGGAACCAACTACTTCGTCACCCATGAGTTCCTGCCCGCGGACAACCCGCTCTACGGGGCCGCCCTGCGGGCACTGCCCGCGGGCCTCGTCCTGCTGGGCCTGTGCAGGCAGCGACCGCGCGGCGCATGGTGGTGGCGGTCCGCGGTGCTCGGGCTGCTCAACGTGAGCGTGTTCTTCGTGCTCGTCTACGCCGCATCCCAACTGCTCCCGACGAGCATCGCCTCGACCGTCATGGCGGTGTCTCCGCTGGCGATGATGCTCATCGCCTGGACCCTGGTGTCCGAGCGGCCCGGCACATCGCATCTGGCCGGCGCCGCGATCGGGCTCGGCGGGGTCTGTCTCATGCTGCTCACGGGGGCGGCGGGAGTGAGCGTGCCGGGAGTCCTCGCTTCGGCCGCAGCCATGTTGGTGTCGTCCTTCGGCTACATCCTGACCAAGCGGTGGAGCGCCGATACCGACGTGCTCGCCTCGACCGCCTGGCAGCTCACCGCCGGAGGCCTGTTCCTGCTGCCGGTCGCCGCGGCCGTGGAAGGCCCTCCGCCCGCACTCTCCGCACCGGCACTCCTCGCGTTCGGCTACGTCACCCTGGTCGCCACCGCGTTGGCCTTCGCCTGCTGGTTCACCGGGCTACGGCACCTGCCCACGGGGACAGTCGGCTTGATCGGACTACTCAACCCCGTCACCGGCGTTCTGCTCGGCACCGTGGTCGCCGGAGAGGTGCTGACAGTCCAGCAACTGTGCGGCCTCGCACTCGTCCTGGTCGGAGTCGTCCTGGGCCGCCCCACACGCGAGGGCCGCCGCGGCGGCGGTCGGACCCCTCCACATCCCGTCTCCGACGAGCATCCGCGAGCGGCTTCGGGCATCACCTAGCCATGGTCGGCATCACGGGACACGGGCGACCGCGACATAGAAACCGCTCAACTCGGCCTTCGGAGCGGGCGATTCCTTGTACCAGTACGTCGCCGTCACCAGGCCGGGATCGACCAGCTCCAGTCCCTCGAAGAAGCGCTCGACCTCCGCGCGGCGCCGCATCCTCAGGGGCACCTGGCCCTTCTTGTAGGTGTCGGTCACGGAGTCCGCGAGGTCGGGGTGCTCGTCGGTGGTGCCGTGGGACAGCACCAGATAACTGCCGGACGGCAGCGCGTTCACCAGGGTGCGCGCGAGGCCGTAGGGGTCCTCTTCGTCCGTGATGAAGTGCATGAGGGCGATGAGGGAGAGCGCGATGGGCTGGTCGAAGTCCAGCAGGGCGCGGGCGTGGTCGAGGATCGCCTCGGGGCGCCGCACGTCCGCCTGGACGTAGTCCGTCGCGCCTTCCGGGCTGCTGACCAGCAACGCTTCGGCGTGCCGCAGCACGATGGGGTCGTTGTCGGCGTACACGACCCGGCAGGCGGGATTGATCGCCTGGACGATCTGGTGGAGGTTCGGCTCGGTGGGGATGCCGGTGCCGATGTCCAGGAACTGACTGACACCGTTGTCAGCCAGCCAGGCCACGGCGCGGTGCATGAACGCCCTGTTCCGTGCCGCGTTCGCACGCGCCTCGGGCGGCAGCTTCTCGCCCATCTCCTGATCGACCAGGTAGTTGTCCTTGCCGCCCAGAAGCCAGTCGTAGACACGCGCCGGGTGCGGCTTGCTGGTGTCGATGCGGACGTTGGCGTCTTCTGCAGTCATATCCGTGGCTCCACTACGTATCTGACCGGGTACGCCCCGCGCGCCGACCGGTAAGGATCTTCTGAGCGTACAGGTCACCGGGTCAACTGTTCTGACTGGTGAGGGAGTTCATCGCGGCCGTGGCAGCCCGTGGCTACAGCTGCCGAAGGTGGTCACGCAGCCTGCGGGCGACCTGCGCCATGAGGGCGTCGGCGCCGGGCTGCGCACTGGCCGGCACGAGGGACTCGGTCAGGGCGGCGATCGCGAAGGACTGGCCGTCCGAGTGCTCGACGACACCGATCTCGTGGCGCAGGTTGAGCAGGCTGCCGGTCTTGGAGGACCAGGTGCTTGCGTCGGAGCTGAAGTCCGGGGTGAGCCGGTGCCGCAGCACGTTGTGGGCCATGAGGTCACGCAGCCGCTCGGCCACATCCGGGTGGATCTTCGACGGTGTCCACAGGGCTTGCAGCAGGTCGACGAACGTGCGTGCGCTGCCGGTGTTCGCACGAGTGGTGTCGAGCTGCGGCACCCGGTGTCCGCGACCGCTGGTGCCCGCGTCGATGGCGAGGGCGTGGGCGAGATGGGCCTGATCGGCGTCGAAACGTTCCACGGGGGTGTCGGACAGCTCACCCACGCTGTGCCGGACAGCGATGCCACGGATGCCGAACTCGTGGAGGATTCCGGTCACTTGGGAGGGCGGAGTGAGTTCGAACAGTGCGTCGGCGGCCATACCGTCGCTCAGACAGGTGCTCAGGTAGAGCAGGTCGTCGATCGCGATCCTGGCGGGGTGGCGAAATCGGCTCAACCCGGTGGGACCCGGCGTGGTGACCCGTCCGGGCCGCACCTCGAGCATCGTCGCTCCGTCGAGCTCGCCCCGCCGGATCCGCTCGACCGTCGCGAGCGCGAGCGGGACCTTGACCAGGGAGGCGGAGGGCAGGTGGGTGTCCGCCTCGATGCCCAGCTCGTCCCCCGTGTGCAGGTCCCGCACGAGCAGACAGCCGTGCAGGCCGCCGTCGCGCAGCTGCCGGCGTAGCTCACGCAGGAGCGCCTCAGTATGCATGCCACCACCCTTGCCACCCCTCATGCCACCGCCCACGTCGCCGTTCATACCGTCGCCCCTCCCGTGGTCCCGGTCTGGGCTCCCGTGCCCAGGCAGCGGGCGATGGCGTCGCCCAGGCGCGCTTCGATGTGCTGCGGATTGCCGTCCGCCGCGGCGGCCAGGGCGAACCCACGGCCGAGTGCGATCTCGCCGATGGGCCGCCAGGTCAGGGCGAGTTCCTCGGCCTGAGCGAGGGAGCACAGCAACAGGTCGCCCGAGCAGAGGACTTCGGCCGCGGCGCTCGTCAGGTCGGCGGCGGCGACGAGCTGCGCGGGCCGCAGGCCCACCGCGTCGCGCAGGCGCGTCAGCGGATCGCGGATGTGCGGCACGTCGTCCTCCGGCTGGATCCAGACGCGGCGGGCAGGACCGGAAAAGGCGCGTCCGACACGCAGCGTCTCCAGGTAGACGCGTCGTACGCCGGGTTCCTCGGCAGCGGCGAGCCCGAGCGGCACGGACCACGTCGCCTCGTCCGCGGGCACCGCGAGCAGAGCGGCGCGCACCTGCTGCGCGTGGAGGAGCTCCGTGCGTTGTGTCGGCGCCGCGACCCGCAGGTCGAGCGTGATGCCGTGCCCGCGCGCCTCGGCGACGAGGCGCGCGAGACCGACCGTGGAGCAGATGCCGGGCACCGCGAGCCGCCACGGCTTGCGCTTGACGGCTTCCGCCTCGTCAAGGAGCACATCGGCCGCCTGTACGAGTTGCCTGGCCGTCGGCAGCATGTCGCGCCCGAAGGGGGTGAGGACGGCGCGCCGCGACGTGCGCTCGAACAGCGGCTCGCCGAAGCGTTCTTCCAGGGCGGCGACACGCCGGCTGGCCACCGACTGGGACATCAGGGCAGCGGCCGCTCCGTCGGTGAAGCTGCCGTACTCGCTGACGCTGACGAACGCGCGACACGCTCCCACCAGATCCACGCACTGGATCCTATGCCAGAACAGCATGGAATCGCGCATGAGCGTATTGGACCGCATACGTACCCGAGGGCGAGGGTGGCTCTGGCACTCACGACCACGTACCGGGACGGAGCGGTGCCGTTCCGTCCGTCCCCTATGCGCCCTGCCTCGGGGCGCCCCGGAGGTTTGCCCCATGCGGTCCATGCAGTCCACCCGTGCCCGTCGCACCGCTCTCGGTGCGCTTGCCACGCTCTTCCTCGTCCCGCTCGTGGCCTGCGCGGAAGACGACTCCCCGGCCTCGGCCTCCCCCTCCACGGCGACCACGAAGCCGTTCGCCCACGACCTCAAGAAGCTTGAGCGCAAGTTCGGCGCACGCCTCGGTGTCTACGCGATCGACACCGGTACCGGGCACGAGGTGGCCTACAACGCCGGTGAGCGCTTCGCCTACAACTCCACGTTCAAGGCGCTGGCCGCCGGAGCCGTCCTCGACAAGTACTCCCTGAGCGGCCTCGACCGGAAGATCACGTACTCCAAGGACGATCTGGTCGCCAACTCCCCCGTGACCGAGAAGCACGTCGGGACCGGCATGACCCTGGGTGAACTGTGCGACGCGGCCGTCCGCTACAGCGACAACACCGCGGCCAACCTGCTCTTCGACGAACTCGGCGGTCCCAAGGGCCTGGACGCCGCACTCGAGAAGATGGGCGACGACGTCACGCGGATGGACCGCCGCGAGCCCGATCTGAGCAGTTGGGTCCCGGGCGAGAAGCGGGACACGAGCACGCCTCGGGCGCTGGCGAAGGACCTGCGTGCGTTCGTCCTCGGGGGCGAACTGGGCAAGGGCGAACGCGCGCAGCTCACCAAGTGGCTGCGGACCAACACCACCGGGGACAACACCATCAAGGCCGGTGTGCCCAAGAACTGGGTGGTCGGCGACAAGACAGGGACCGGCACCTACTACGGCGCCCGCAACGACATCGCCGTGGTGTGGCCCCCCGACAGTGCTCCCATCGTCATGGCGATCTTGTCGAACCGCGGCAAGAAGGACGCCGAGCCCGACGACAAGCTGATCGCGGCAGCGGCGTCCGTGGCCGTGGACTCACTGTCGTAGCCGTCGACTCACTGTCGTGGCAGGAGATACGCCGCCCGGACATCAGGCGCCCCGGCACTCCACGTGCCCCCAGCCGTGCGCGTTCTTCGCGATCTTCTCTCCGGCGGCGTAGGGCTTCTGGCAGTGGCAGCGGCCGGGGAACTTGGCCTTGATGACCGCGCCCGACGTCCCCTTGGCGGCCCGCGGGGCAGTGCTCTTGCGCGCGCCTCCTGCGGGTGCCGCCGTCATGCGCTCCTGCCGCGGCTCCGGGATCGCCGTCGCCCCGTGGGCGGTGCCCGCGGGCTGCTGCGACGTCGCGGCGTCGCTCGCTGCGACGTCGGCGATCGCGTTGAGGTGATCGCCGTCCACCTGGTGGGCGGCGACATGCCGAAAGGTCACCGCGCGGCCTTGCAGGAGTGCGTCGATGCGTACGACGAGATCCTTGTTGGCGACCGGCTTCTTCGCCGCGGTCAGCCAGCCGTTCCGCTTCCAGGACGCGATCCACTTGCTGACCGCGTTCATCGCGTACTGGCTGTCCATCCGGACCTCGAGCGGAACGGCCGGGTCCGTGGACTCCAACAGCTCGGCCAGCGCGGTCAGTTCGGCGACGTTGTTCGTGGCGTGGCCGAGCGGACCGGCTTCCCACCGCTGCGGGTTCTCATCGGCATCGGCGACCACCCAGGCCCAGGCCGCAGGACCGGGGTTCTTCTTCGCGGCTCCGTCACAGGCGGCGATGATCAAGTCAGACATCCCTAGATGATGCCAGCCGGCAGAAGCCGCGGAAGCCACCGCCCCTCCGGCATCCGCCTGCGGAGCTACCGCCCGCCCGCGTCCAGCGCCGGAGCGATGACGGCGAAGGTCCGGTCGGTCAGCTCGGCGGGATCCTCCGCCCCGGCACTGTCGCTCCACCGCTGAAGCACGGCGTCGAAGGCGGTCAGCGCCATCCCGGCGGCGAGCCGCGGATACAGATCGGCGTCCGCGTCGAGCCCCAAGCGCACCGCCACCTCCCCCGTCAGCTCGTCCCGCCACTGGGCCTGACGCTCCAGGAAGCGTGCGCGCAGGGCCGGCGTACGCAGAATCAGCCGCACCACGGGCAACACCCGCTCGGAGTGGTCGCCACAGGCGGCGATGGGCACCCATACGGCATGGCGCAGCGCCACGGAGGGTGGCTCCTCAGCGGGGCGATCCGCCAGCTCCGCCCGGATGCCGGCGCCCATGTCGGCCAGGAACTGGACAACGACGTCTTCCTTCGATGCGAAGTACCGGAAGAACGTGCGCCTGGAGACACCGGCGGTGGTCACGATCTCGTCGATGGTGACCGCGTCGAACCCCTTCAGCGCCAGGAGTTGCAGCGCGGCTTGGGTCAGCTCGGTCGCGACGAGCTGCCGTTTACGCTCGGCCATGCTCATTTCGGGGCGGGAACTCACGCGGTCATGGTACATGCCATGCCCTGCATGGCACCTAGTAGCCTCCTTGTCACTGACTGACACACACGACATCATCTGCCGCATGAGGCTCGCGGCGTCAGCTCGCGGCGGGGCGGATCAACCGGATCAACTCCCAGGTCTGGACGGCGAAGTCGAGGGTCATGCCGTGGCGTTCGTACAGGGCGAGCGCGCCGCTGCTGTTGTCGGTGTCCACGCCGAGGCCGATCCGGTCGCGGCCCAGCGCCGCGTAGTGCCCGAAGGCATGACACAGGAGGTAGCTGCCCAGACCCCGGCCGCGGGCCTCGCCCAGCACACCGATGTGGCCGATCCAGGCCATCGAAGTGCGGTCGTTGTGGGTGCGCAGTACCGCCGCGTCGCCGATGCCGTCGACGTACGCGATCCACATCAGTGACCAGTCGGCGCGCTCGGCGTCGATGTCGTCCAGCCACTGTTCGTACGTACGGGGCTGGAAGTCGAAGTGGCCGGCGAAGGAGGTCTGGAGCAGCGCGTGGGCGCGTCGGCGGTCCGGTTCGGCCAGGCAGGGACGCAATGTCACACCGGGCGGGGGCACAGGCACCCGGTCCGCGCCGGTGGACAGCTGACGGGCCATGGAGTTGTAGCGCCGCACCACACGCCAGCCACGCCCGCGCAGCGCGTGCAGGTCCACGGCCGGGTCGATGTTGAGGTGCAGGTGCACCACGGCCCGGTCCACCCCGTTGGCAGCGGCGCGCTCCTCGGCGCGCGCCTCCATCAGGTCCAGCAGATGCCGGGCGGCTTGCGGCCGGTCGGGCAGCGGCCAGTACTCCATGTCGATCCGCTCGCCACCCGACTCGTCCCACAGCAGGCCGTACGCGATCAACCGGCCGTCGTCGAAGACCAGCCAGCTGTCCTGCTCCAAGTCCACTTCAGGGTGCTTCAAGTCGGCCTGGATCTCGGAGAGTTCGGTGTCGGCGCGGCCGACCTCCAGCAGATCGATCTCATTGAGCAGCGCGCACACCGCCGCCGCGTCGTCGAACGTCGCCGGGCGCGCGGTCAGGCCGGACGGGAGGTGGGTGGAGGAGGTCATGGGCCCACTGTCCGATGCACGGGGCCCGGCCGCAACGGACTTTTTCGGGCCGTGGGGGGGGGGCGGCGGCCCCCCCCCCCCCCGCGGCCGCGGGGGGGGGCCCCCCCCCGGGGCGGCGCCCCGGCGCCCCGGGCCCCGGGGGGCGGGGGCCCCGGGCCCGGCCCGCCCCGCCGCGCCCCC
>NZ_JBICXM010000013.1:0-38301 GCF_043200235.1 Streptomyces sp. NPDC048441 | reverse complement strand
GGCGGGGGGGGGGCGGTCCGGGGGGGGGGGGGGGGGGGGGTGGTGGTCGGGGCCCCCGGGGCCGGGCCCGGGCCCCCCCCCCCCGGGGGTTTGGGGGGGGGGGGGGGGCCCCCCCCCCCCCCCCCCACGACGGGCTTCGGCTAGATGCCGAACGGCGCGGCGTAGCGCACCGTGCCGCTGGGCATCGGGTGCTCGGCGTCCAGGGCGAGGGCCATCATGGCCTCGTCCGGGACGTCGATGCTGATGCCGATGCCGTACGCCGAGGCACGGCTGAAACCGAACCTCGGGTAGTACGCCGGGTGTCCGAGGACGGTGACGAAGTGCTCGCCCATGTCCTTGGCGGCGTCGAGCGCGGTACGGACGGCCGCGGAACCGGCGCCGGTCTTCTGATAGTCGGGGAGTACGGCGACGGGGGCGAGGCACAGTGCTGGGGTGTCGCCGATGTGGCAGCGGGTCAGCAGTGCGTGGCCGACGAGCTTGCCGTCCTGGTCGGTGGTGACGACGGACAGCCCGTCGATCCATGACGCGTCGGCGCGCAGCGCGTCGACGAGGTCGGCCTCCGACGGGGTGTCGAACGCGGCGACGACGACGGCTCGGACGGCGGGGATGTCAGCGCTGGTCTCGGCGCGCGTGATCCAGGTGTTGTCACTCATGATGGATGAAGATCCGTTTCATCTGGGTCCGTGTGGGTGTTGCCCCGCGAGCTCACGCTCCCCCGGTCATCAACCCCACCTCCTATCAGTCTCCTATCAGTCGGCCTCGCCACCGAACCGATGATTCTCGACGGCCCGCTCGGTTACTACAGGTGAGACGCACACTCCCCGAACAGGCGGGGCTCGTGGACGAGTACCGCTTCTTCGTCTACCCGGTGGTCCAGGGCCGTGGCCGCCGGCCTCCCCGAGGGCTACGAGATCCCGCGACTTCGCCTCACCGAATCAAAGGCCTTCCGCAGCGGGATCACGCTGCAGCGCTACGTAGCCAGACTCCCCTGACCGTGCCGCTGCTTCTGCTTCCACCTCTATGTGGCGCGGGCCAGCGCGATCGCCCCCTGAAGCCGCTCCCCCGCCTCGTACATCATGTAGGGCACGCCGTTCTCCGTTCCGAAACTCGGTGCCGCGCAACGCCCGTTGTCCGGGGCACCGTCCATCGAGTTGTGGAAGATCCCGAGGTGGTCGCGGCGGGAGAAGTCCTTGCCGACCTCGGTGATCAGCATGTCGCCGCCACTGCCCTTGTCCGTGTTGTAGACGACGTAGGCGCTGCCCCCGCGCGTCAGCAGGTGGGGTCCTCCCACGTTCTGCGCTCCTACCTCGGCATGGCGGATCAACGGGGTCTGGTCGAAGGTCCAATTGCGCCCGTCGGCCGACCAACCCCAGGCGATGTCACGGTGGTCGGTGGTGTTGTTCAGCATGAAGAGCATCACGTAGCGAGCGCCCCGCGACGGCAGGTCGTGACGGAACACCCGGGCGTACGACGTCTCGGTCGTGCCGGTCGGCAGCATCGAGGTGTTGAGCACCACCTTGTCGTACGTGAAGTGGATGCCGTCCTTGGAACGGGCGAGGCGGGTCGTGGTGTTCTCCCCGTGGAAGTACAGCCACATCTCCTTGGCGTCCTCGTTCCACAGCACGTGGGGCGATGAGACGTGGCTGACCTTGTAGTGCGGCTGCCAGTTGTTGGCGACGAGCGGGTTGGCCGCGTACTCGGTGAAGGGCCCGTCGATCGAGTCGCCGTAGGCCAGGCAGATACCGCCGGGGGCGTCGTGCGGGGCGTAGTAGAGGTAGTAGCGGCCGAGTGCGCCGGAGATCCGGCCGACGGTTCCGCGCAGGCACGGGAAGATGATCTCGCCTGTGGGGTTGTACGCGAGGTCCGACGGCTTGAGCACCGTCCTCACGTAGGTGTAGTCGGGGAAGCCGCCTGGCGCCGCAGTGGCGGTGCCGGACGTGCCCGCGCCGATCGCCAGTGCCGTGCCGGTGGCGGCCGCCCCTCGCAGGAAGACGCGGCGCGGGAAATTGTGCTGTGGCTCGTTCATTTCTGGACTCCGTCCCGGGAGTTGAACGTCAGAGAGAATGAATGCTCAGAGGCAGTCAGAGGTACGTGGCGGCGGTGACACAGAATCCGCCGAGGGCAACGGCCCACACGTAGGGCAGGGTGCGGAACATGACCTGCTGGGGGCCGACGCCCGCGTACTGGGCGCTCCACACGGTCTGGGTGCTTGTGGGGTCGGCGACGCCGAAGACCTGGTTGTAGGAGGCGGCCAGGCCGAGCACGGCGACGGCGGGGTAGATGCCGGCCGCGATGAGGACGCCCGCGATGCCCGCGCCGAGGCCGTAGACGTTGAGCGGGCCCCGGTAGAGGCACAGCGGCACCAGCAGGGTGAAGACCAGGACGAACAGCACCGGGTTCTGTGGGCTGACCGCCTTGACCAGCGGTTCGAGCGCTTCGATGGCGCCCGGCAGTTTCACCGCGGCGAGCAGGATGCCGATGGCGATGAACAGTGCGATCGGAGGCGCGGCGACCTCGAAGCCGCCGTACAGGGTGCGAAGGAGCCGCTTGTTCATCTCGCGCGGCCGGGTCGTGGTGACCAGGGCGTAGAGCACACCGGCCAACAGCGAGGGAATGATGGCCAGTTCGAAGCCGAGGGCCAGGACGAGCGGCACGACGGGGGTGAGCAGTGCGTACCAGGGTGCGTCGCCGAGGCGTTCACGGCGCGAGCGGCGCTTGTCGACGGCTGTCTTCAGTGCCCAGGTGTGTTCGACTCCGCGGCGGCGGGACTCGACGAGGACGAAGGCGACGGCCGCGACAAGGGCCAGCGGGAACAGCTTCACCATGAAGCCGCGCACCGTGGGGACCGGCAGGTCCAGTGCGGTCGAGAAGAACTGCCAGATGGGCAGTTCGAACGGGACCCCGACGGCGATGCCCATCAGGATGGTGCCCGCCGCGGTGACCTTCGGAATGCCCACGGCGACCATCGCCGGGATGCCGATGATGCCCGCCAGCATGGCGGCGGGAGCCGATCCCGTGACCGTGCCGACCAGTGCGGACACGGCGAGGACGCCGAGTGCCACGACCGTGGGCCGGTCGCCGCCGAACTCCACGATCTTGCGGACGATGGTCCCGGCGATGCCGGTCTCGTCGAGGAGTTTGCCGAGCCACGATCCGAGCAGCACCGCGATCATCGTCGAGGCGAGCATCGGGGCGCCCTCCTGGAGGACGGTGTCGAAGACGCTCTCCTTGCCGGTCAGCGACGCACCGGCGACGAGTGCGATGACGACGCCGAGGAGGACCAGGGCGAAGGCGGTGGGGAGTTTGCGGGTGAGCATCGCTGCGACACCCACCGCCATGACGATCAGGATGACAACGCCCATGGCGCTACTTCTCTCTGTGGGTCAGGGGCAGGGTCACGGCGTCGGCGAGCGCGGCCGTGAGAAGAAGAGGGCTGCGGCCGAGCCCGCAGACGGTCCTGGCATGGGCATGGGCGGCGATCTCCTCCGCGCCCGCCACGTGCCCGTACAGCCGGAGCCGTCCGGCACGCAGGACGACGTGGCCGAGGGCCCGCTTCAGTGCCGCCTTCGCCGGGCCGTGGTGGATGTGTTCGTGCACGGATTCGTGGGCGAGAGCCGCCGCGCGGACCGAGCCCGGCGGGTACCAGTGCCGCCAGCCCCGCTCGTCGATCAGTGCTTCGGCCGCCGCGAGGGTGTCGGTGTAGAGCTCCACCGTGGGCGTCGGCCGTGACGTGTAGCGGGCCAGCAGGCCGAGCTCAAGGCCGTCGGTGCGCTCGACGATCCTGGCCCGGCACGGCACGGGGCTCAGTGCAGCGCCGAACTCCTCGGCCGTGCGCGCCCATTGACGAAGCAGCTCCGGGTCGCGGCCCTCATGGGTGGGCGTCGCGGCAAGGAATTGGACCGCGTGGTCCAGGTCGTCGAGGGCTTCGGGCGGGGGCGCCGTGGGGGTGCTCATGGCCGTGGGGCCGCTCGAAGCAGTGGAGGTGCTCATATGCGTACCTCCAGCACGGCGACGACCGACTCGTCGGCGGTACGCGATTCGAGTTCGCTGCGGGCGAGCGCGAGCAGCGGCTCGGGGTCGAGGACACCTGACAGGTCCGCGATCCGGGAGCCGAGCAGCAGCCGTACGGCCGGTGCTCGGACACCGCCGTCGCCGTACGAGGTGGTCTCCCGCACCAGCTTCGCCAGCACTTCGGGGGCGTCGGCCACCCGGCTGGTCTCCACGCGGGCGTCGGGGACGTGGAGGCGTATGACCCCGTCGGCGTCGACGATCCGTACGGGATGCCGGGTGGCGCGCAGGGTGCGGCGCACGTCAGTCCCGTACACGGTGTGGGCGGATGTCCTGGCGAGGACAGTGACCTGGGACGGGTCGGTCTTGAGGCTGGCTGCCGCCGTGCGCAGCCGCTCCGTCTCGTCCGCCCGGTGGGCCCGGTCCTGGGTGCGCAGTTCGGTGGCGCCGGTGGCCACCGCGCGCACGGTGCTGGTCTGCGGGTCGACGGTGACCTCGACCTCGACTCCGTCCGCTGCGGCGCCCTGCGCGATGACGGCTGCCTCGGCCTCCGCCCGTACGGCGAGGATCTGTTCCTGTCCGGCGCCGGGGATGGTCCGCTCGATCTGCTCGCGGACCAGCGCGAGCGCGACTCCGATCGGGCTGATGACCTCGCTGTGCCGGGCGATGCGTCCCTCGAGGCCGCTGACCTCGGCCAGGTGCGGGGTGACGGACGCGGCTCCGCCGCCTCCGCCGACGAGCAGGGCGGTGTCCTTGTCGAGCCGGTAGTCGCGGATCATCGTGTCGACGACCTTCTTGACCTGGTCCGTTCCCGCGTCGAGGAGCCGGTCCGCGGCGGTGGCGACATCCACGCCGAGCGCCTCGGCGAGCGGGGCGATCGCCGCCCTTGCGACCTCCTGGTCACTGCGGGCGAAGTCGCCTTCCGGGACGCGTCCTGCCGCGTTGGCCACGCACGTCATGGTGATGGCGAAGCGGCCGCCCGCCGCGTCGAGCACGGCGTAGTCCTCCGGGTCGCCGGCCATCGGGCGGATGGTCGTGAGCTTGGCGTCGCGCAGGTCCTTCAGTGTCGCGAAGCACGCGTAGGGCAGCCCGGCTATGTGGGCGCTGCGCGGCCCGACCCCGGTCACCTTGCCGCCACCGATCCGCGCCATGGAACCGCCGCCGACTCCGACGGTACGTACGTCCAAGGCGTTGAGGTACGACTTCTTCCCGAGGATCGTGGCGTGCTGGACGGCCACCTTGCCGCGCCGCACGACGCTGATGTCGGTGGAGGTGCCGCCCGTTTCCAGGAAGACTCCCTCGCTGATGCGTTCCTGCATGAGCGCCCCGGCGACACCCGCCGCTGGTCCCGAAAGGACCGTGAGGAGCGGTCTGCGCCGCATCTCGTCGAGCGACATCACACCGCCGTCGCAGCGCATCACCATCAGCGGGGATTCGACCCCGGCCTTGGTGATGGAGCTGTCGACGAGGTCGGCGGTGGCCAGCATGCGCGGCAGGATCGCCGCGTTGACCACGGCCGTACGGGTGCGCTTGTGCAGCCCGTACAGAGAGGTGATCTCGTGCGCGGCGGTCAGCGGAAGACCGGCGGAACGTGCCGCCGCCACGACGGCCTGCTCGCCCTCGGGACGGTCCACGCTGAACGGCTCCGTGGCCACGAGGACTTGGGCGCCTTCTTGGACCAGCGCGTCGGCGGCGCGCCGGACCGCCGCCGCGTCGTCGGGGTCCGTCACGTGGGCGTAGGCGAGCGGAAGGCTTTTGCCCGGGGCGAGTTGGAGCTTGCCGAGCGCGGCGAGCTTGCGGGTGAGCCCGGCGGCAGGACCGGCGCCGATGCCGATCAGGCCCACGGTGGCGACATCGCCCTCGAGCAGGGCGTTGGTAGCCTGTGTCGTGCCGTGCGCCAGAAACGCGACATCCTCGGGCGCACGGCCGGTCTCTGCCAGCAGACGGCCTAGTGCCTCCACGATTCCGTGGGCCACGCCGTCCTCATGATGGTGGCTGGTGGGGACCTTCACCTGTCCCAGAAGTTCCAGGGTCGTGGCGTCGACTGCCACGGCGTCGGTGAAGGTTCCGCCCACGTCGATGCCGACGCGGATGCGGTGGGTGGTCATGGTTGGGCACCTCCTTGTGCGGGTTGGCGGTGCGCGGGCGGGCCGGGCGGGACAGGTGGAGCTGTCCCGCCCGGCACTTCCGCGAGTCAGTAGCCGCGTACGTCGGGCCAGTGGCGCTGCACTCCCTCCCGGTCGAGCAGCTGGGCAAACTCGTCGAACCGCTTGTCCTCGGCCTGGACCTGGTGGGGTTCGACGCCTTCGGACACGCAGTGCGCGGCCAGGGCTCCGGCGACCTCGCCGATGTTCCACTCCACGGGGTGCAGGCGGTAGCAGCCATTGGTGATGTGGGTGGTGCCGATGTTCTTGCCCGCCGGGAGGAGATTGCGGACGCGGCGGGGCACGAGGGCGCCGAGCGGTATCTCGAACGGCACGGAGCCGATGTCGATGTAGTTGTCGCCGCCGGTGGAGGGGTGCAGGTCGATCCGGTAGTTGCCGACGCCGACGGAGTCGCGGTACGCGGTCCGCCCGTAGGGGCCGACGACGTCGATCGCGACGTCCTGCTCGGTGACGGTGGTGACGGCCTTGATCCGGCGTGACTCCCGGACGTACGGGGCCTTGGCCAGGCCGTCCGCCGTGCCCGTGATGTCGGGGCGCAGCCGCAGACCGGGGAAGCCGGCCCCGCCGTCCTGGCGGGGTGCCTCGGTCTGGAGCCAGTAGAGGACCGAGAGCGACAACTGCCGCGCTTCCGCGAGCGCCTGCGCCGAGGTCTCCCGGCCACCCCCGATCAAGGGCTTCAACCAGTAGTCATTGAGGGGCCAGTTGACCAGGGTGATGTCGGAGTCGAAGGTTCCTGGCCGGTGCAGCTTGCGGGCGAGGATGCGGCGGAAGCCCCACAGTTCCTTGTCTCCCGCGTCGGCGCTCTGGTCGGCGTTGACGGCGAGCGGGTCGATCTCCGGGTTCGGCACGAACGTACGGGGAACGGCTTCGAGCGAACGCGGGTCGGGGGCGAGGAAGCCGAGGAGCGGTCCCGGCCAGAAGTCGGGCTGGTAGGAGCGCCAGAAACCGTAGTCGACGGGGCGCTCGATGACGTGGTTCTCGCCCTCGTGGTGGGAGAGGGCGAAGCAGACGGTGATGCCCTGCTGGTTGAGGGGCTGCGCTTCCTCGGGTGCGTGCGGCTCTCCGAACTCGGCGCGCGACTCGGCACCGATGGCGTGCTCGACACCGCCGAGTTCGAGGAGTTCGCCGGTCTCGGTGGCGTCGATGACGTAGCGGGCGTGGAGCATGGTGCGGTCGCCGTCGCGCAGGTTCTCCAGGGTCACGGAGGTGATGACATCGTTGTCCGACTCGGCGGCGACGGCCCCGTGTTCGGTGAGGAGAGTCAACCGCCCCGACGCGAGATGGGGCGCGAGCATGCCTTCCAGCACGGCAAGGGCGACGCGGGGTTCGTGGCAGAGCTTGCTGACCCGGCCTGCACCCGGATTGAGGTGGGTCAGGGACAGCGCCTCCGAGCGCAGGGGGTACCACTGGCGGTAGTAGTCCCTGATGGACTCGCGCAGTTTGCGGTACGAGGCGGTCGTGCCGAACTGCTCCACCCAGGGGTGCTCGTCCGGCGGGACGGCCTGGGAGGTCAGCTGACCACCGATCCAGTCGGTCTCCTCGGTGAGGACGACGGTCCGGCCTGCCCGGCAGGCGGCGAGCGCGGCGGCCACGCCGCCCAGTCCGCCGCCGACGATGAGGATGTCCGGTTCAGGGATCACGGTTCTCCTTGTGCTGTGCTGTGCTGTTCTGTGCTGTGCTGTTCTGTGCTCTGCGGGGCTGTACGTGGTCGTGCTGCTGGGGGCGCGGCTGCCACGGTCGTCACGCGATGTCCGGAAGCGCCTTGGGCGGCGGCCCCGCGGTGGCGCCGGGCCGGAAGGTGCAGGCCACCAGCGGGTCGGGGGCGTCCTCACCGGCGACGAGTGTGGCGAGCAGGCGTACGGCTGTGGCTCCCAACTGCGCGCGGGGGATGTCGAATCCCGTGGGTTGCGGCACGTCGGCAAGATCGGGTGGCGGACTGCCGAGCAGTGCGAGGGAGATGTCGCCGGGGCAGTGCAGACCGCCATCGCGGGCAGCCGAGCTCAGCGCCCGCCAGGCCGCGCCACTGTCGGTCTCTTCCGCCACGAACGCGGTGACGCCGTCCGCCACCCACTGCCGCAGGTGTTCCTGGCTGAGCTCGCTCTCCGGATCGGCGCTGCGGAACACGGCATCAGGACCGCCGGGCAGGCCCGCGCTCTCCAGGCCCTCCAGGAAGCCCTGTTCACGGTCGGTGGAAGCAGGTGCGTCATCGTCTTCACGTACGAGGATGATGCGACGGTGCCCGAGATCGGCGAGCCGGTCGACGACTTCGCGGCTGGCGCTGACGTAGTCGGCACCGACCCAGGCAAGACCCTCCGGTTCGTCCCTGCGGCCCAGGTGGACCACGGGGAACCCGTCGTCCACGAGCCTGCACAGTTCGTCCACCGGGGCGTGGCGGCCCAGGAGTAGACAACCGTCGGCGAGCCGCGCCCTGTTGAGCGCGTGCGGCCCACCGGCCCCCGCACCGCCGGCACTCGACCCGGTGAAGAGCACCAAGTCGTATCCCTGCGCGGCGGCTTCCTGCTCCACGCCCACCAGGAACGGGTAGTACGAGTGCTGCACGTCCGTGGGGAAGGTGGCCGTGAAGCTGAATACCCCGAGCAGGCCGTTGCGCGCCGCCGCGAGACGCCGGGCGGCCGGGTCAGGTACGTAGCCCAGGCTCCCGGCCGCGTCGAGCACTTTCTGCCGGGTCTCGTCCGAGATGGCGACGCCCTGCTTCTTACCGGCGAGCACCAGCGAGACCGTCGCCTGCGAAACTCCCGCGAGCCGGGCGACCTCGGCCTGGCGCGGGCGCCCGGTACGCCCTGCTGAGGCGGGCGCCCGGCCTCGTGCGGCCCGCTTCCTGGGTTCGTCCACCGCTGCCCCTCCGTCGTTAATGCGTATTAGCTAATACGCATTAACGAGTACTGTGCGGGGCACGGGGGCGCCGGTCAAGAGGGGGGAACTGACTTTCTCAGGACGGCCGGTCGACCGCGGTCAGGCAGCTACGGCGGACCAGTAGAGGCTGTGCATGGCGAAGAAACGCCAGGCCTCGTAGAAGACGAAGACGCCGGGCTCGGGGCGGGCCATGCCGACGAGTGTGAACGGCTCGCTCGGTCCGGTGCTCGCCGCACTGGCGGACCCGTTGCGCCGCCGCGTGGTGCGCGAGTTGGCGTCCGCACCCGACGGCACGGCACGAACGTGCGGCTCCTTCGAGCTGCCGGTCTCCAAGGCGACCGTCACCCATCGCTTCCGCGCCCTGGGCGAAGCCGGGTTGGTCCAGCAGGTCTCGCGGGGCAACAGTCGCATGGCCGGCCTGCGCCAGGCCGACGTCGAGCAGCGGTTCCCGGGGCTCCTCGGCATCGTGGCGGCCGAACCGGAGGAATGAACGGAGACTGCGTGCTGCCCCCTCTCAGGGAGGCAGCACGCCGATCGGGCGGTGCCTAGCCGGCGCTGGCCGCCTGCTGCTCGTACCCCACGAGCCGTACGCACACGGTGAGCCCCTCGATGGCCTGCTCGAGCTCCGCGAGGCTCGGGTAACTGGGGGCGATCCGGATGGTGGCGTCGCGCGGGTCATCGCCGTACGGGTGGGTGGCGCCGGCCGGGGTCAGCACGATGCCCGCGTCGGCGGCACGGCGTACGACCTCCTTGGCGCAGCCGTCGGCCACTTCGAGACTGACGAAGTAGCCGCCCTCGGGGTCGGTCCACCGGGCGAGCCCGGTGTCGCCGAGCCCGGCCGCCAGGATCCGGGCCACCGCCTCGAACTTCGGCTGGAGCAGGGCGCGCTGGCGCTCCATGTGGGACCGCACGCCGTCGGCGTCCCGCAGGAACATCACGTGCCGCAGCTGGTTGATCTTGTCGGGGCCGATCGACCGCTTGGAGTTGTTGGCCAGGAGCCACTTGATGTTCGCGGGCGAGGAGCCGAAGAAGGCGACGCCCGCGCCGGCCGCGGTGATCTTCGACGTGGAGCCGAAGACGAAGGCGCGGTCCTCGTGCCCGGCCTCCGCGCAAGCGGCCAGCAGATCGGCGATCTCGGCGGGCTGGTCGGTGAGGTGGTGGGCGGCGTACGCGTTGTCCCAGAAGATCCGGAAATCGGGCGCCGCGGTCTGCATCGAGGCGAGGCGGGCGACCGTCTCATCGCTGTAGGAGACGCCGTCGGGGTTGCTGTACTTCGGGACGCACCAGATGCCCTTGACCTTCGGGTTCTCGGCGACGAGCCGCTCCACGACGTCCATGTCAGGACCTTCGGCGGTCATCGGCACCGGGATCATGTCGATCCCGAACCGCGCACAGAGCGAGAAGTGCCGGTCGTAACCCGGAACCGGGCACAGGAACGCGATCCGCTCCTGGTCCACCCAGCGCGACTCGGCGCCCGGCACCACGCTCAGCAGGGCGTGCACGATGCAGTCGTGCATGAGCTCGAGGCTGGAATTGCCGAGCGCGAGCAGCTGCCCGGCCGGGACCTGGAGCACCTCGGCGAAGATCTCGCGGAGTTCCGGGAGGCCCTGGAGACCGCCGTAATTGCGTACGTCCGTGCCGTCGGCGGAGGTGTGCCGCCCGCCCGGCAGGCTCAGCAGGTCCTCGGAGAGGTCGAGCTGCTCCGGCGCCGGCTTGCCGCGCGTGAGGTCGAGCGAGAGTCCACGCCCCGCGAGGTCCTGGTAGTCCTTGCGGGCCCGCTCAAGGAGCCCGGTGAGGGCGTCGGGGCTCAGCTCGGTGGTCATGGTGTGCGTCCTTACGTTGTCCGCGCGGGCCTGGGCGGGCCTGCGCCGGGAGTTTCGGCACTGCCTGCCGAGGATACAAAGTTCCACCCCGGCCATGGCCGGGCAGGTCGCCCACCAGGCGTGCGACCGTCGCCTGCCCAGAACCGGGTACGCCACACCAGACACCCGTGTCGGGCGGCGGAACGGGCGCGCCATCGAGGGCCACCGCCCGGTCCGGCTCCATCGGAGAAATACGTCGCCCCCGTCCGTACCCCGAAGTAGCCTCGACCTCCATGAGTACCCTGCAAGAGATCCAAGATGTCCCCGTCCTGATGTGCCTCCCCGAGGGTGAGGCCATCGGCAGTGAGCAGGACGCCCTGGATCTGATCGGTAACGGCGGCTATCAGGGTGCTCGGTGGGTCGTCATCCCCGCCGCACGGCTCGATGCCGCGTTCTTCCGGCTGAGCACCCGCGTCGCGGGCGACATCATTCAGAAGTTCGTCAACTACCGCATGGGACTGGTCGTCCTCGGCGACATCTCCCGGCACACGGAAGCCAGTTCGTCGCTGCGCGACTTCGTACGCGAGTGCAACCGCGGGACCCAGACGTGGTTCCTCGCCGATGTCGAGGAGCTGCGGGAGCGGCTGAAGAGCTAGGCAGAGCAGGGGCAGCGCCGAGGCAGAGCAGCGGCAGCGTTTCGCGGCGGACGTCATCCGCCGCGTTCTCCTCCTGTGCCCATACTCACTCCTCCTCTACCATCAGCCGGACATGGGTACACGGCAGCGGCGACGCACGGGCGGTGCGGTGAGCACCGCCCTGTTCGCCTTGGCCTTCCTCTTCCTGGTCCCGCTGCTCGGCATCGAAGGGCCGCCGGGCCCGGCGGCCGCGACGGTCGCCCACGACCGCGGTGCGGCGGCGGCCTCCGCCGTCTTCGGCCCGTACGTCGAGAGCCGTGACGGAGCCCGTGACGGCGGCCGGGGCTGTCACGAGGGCGAGAACAGGGTCCCTGGCGTCGCACTGCCCGCTCCCGAGCGGACCAGCTCGCCCACTTTCGACCCCGCGTCCACGCCGTACGTCCCGCGGGACGACGTCCCCGCGTCGCCCGGTGCATCGCCCCCGGACTCGACGTCCGTCGACCTCTACAGAACCCAGGTCATCAGAACGTAGACGGGATCTCTCCACCCGCATCGCATCACCTTCCTCGGTCACATCGATCAACAGGAGAGATCCGTATGTCCAACCGCGTGTCCAACCGCGTGTCCAACCGCATGTCCATCTCCCCCTCCACCAGTACCCGCACCGCCCGTCCGGGCGGCCCCCGTACCGGCTCCCCGTTCGCCTCCTCGCAGTCCGGCACCGACATCGGGCTCCTGCTGCTGCGCTGCGCGGTCGGCCTGACGATGGCCGTCCACGGAAGCCAGAAGCTCTTCGGCTGGTTCAACGGCACCGGCCTCGACGGCACCGCCGGGTTCTTCGCGAGCGACGGTTACTCGGCGCCGAAGGCCATGGCCACGGTCGCCGGTCTCACCGAGACGCTCTGCGGCCTCGGTCTCACCATCGGGCTCCTCACGCCGCTCGCCGGGGCGGGCATCCTCGGCGTGATGCTCAATTCCATCGCCATGAAATGGGGCAACGGCTTCTTCAACCCGGCAGGCATCGAGTACGACCTTGTCCTGCTCGCCTGCGCCGTGAGCCTGGCGCTCGCCGGACCCGGCAGGTTCGCTGCCGACCGCCTCCTGCCCATCACCCGCGCACACCGGATCTCGCACGGCATCGGCGCCGTGGCGCTCGGCGCCGTCTCGGCCGCCGTCGTCCTGGTGGTCCTGCACGACTGACCGACTGCACGACTGACCGGCTGAAGGTCAGTCCCCCCTCGGCGCCTCCAGAAGGCCGCGGACCTCCTCCGCGGTCGTCTCCTGGAGCTCCTCCGCGACGAGCACCCAGCGGGTGATGCCGATCGACTCGAGGAAGGGCAGGTCGTGGCCGGCGACCAGGAGTGCGCCCTCGTACGACTCCAGCGCACCGGCCAGTTGGCGCACGCTGGCCCTGTCCAGGTTGTTGGTCGGCTCGTCGAGCATCAGCAGTTGAGGAGCCGGGGCGGCGAGCATCATCGCCGCGAGCGCGGCGCGGAAGCGTTCACCGCCCGAGAGAGTGCCCGCAAGCTGTTCCGCGCGTGCGCCCTTGAAGAGGAAGCGTGCGAGCTGGGACCGGATGTGGTTCTCGGTGAGCCCGGGAGCCAGGCGTGCCACGTTCGCCGCGACGCTCAGCTCCTCGTCGAGGACGTCGAGGCGCTGCGGCAGGAACCGCAGCGGCACGGACGTCCTGGCCTCGCCCGACAGCGGGGCCAGTTCCCCGGCGAGGGTGCGGAGCAGTGTCGTCTTGCCTGCGCCGTTGCGCCCGACGAGGGCGATCCGTTCGGGCCCCCGCACCTGGAGGCTACCCTCGTGCAGCTTGCCGTACTGGGGGCGCAGCTCGTGCACGGTCAGCACGGTGCGGCCCGCGGGCACAGCGGTGTGCGGAAGGCTGACACGGATCTCGGCGTCGTTGCGGATCGCGTCGGCAGCCTCCTCACGCCGCTCGCGCGCCTCGCTGAGCCGGTCCTCCTGGAGGCCCCTGAGCTTGTCCCCCGACTCCTGCGCGGACCGCTTCTTCTCCCCCGCGACAATGCGCGGCGCACGCCGCTGGGCGTCGAGCTTCTTGCTCTGCCGCTGGCGGCGGGCCACCTTGATCTGGGCTTCCTCCAGTTCGCGTTTCTGCCTGCGTACGTCCGCATCGGCGGCCCGCAGCATCCGCCCCGCGGCTTCCTGCTCGGTGGCCAGCGCTTCCTCGTAGGCGGACCATCCGCCGCCGTACCAACTCACCGATCCGGAGCGCAGTTCGGCGATGCGGTCCACGCGTTCGAGGAGTTCGAGGTCGTGGCTGACCACGACCAGGACACCGGAGCGCCAGGAGTCGACGGCTTCGTAGAGTCTGCGGCGCGCGAACAGGTCGAGGTTGTTGGTCGGCTCGTCCAGGAGAAGAACATCCGGGCGTTCGAGGAGCAGCGCGGCAAGGCGCAGCAGGACGGTCTCCCCGCCGGACAACTGGCCGACTGTGCGATCGAGTTCGACGTCGCCGAGTCCGAGTGAACCCAGTGTCGCCAGGGCGCGCTCGTCGACGTCCCAGTCGTCGCCGATCGTCTCGAAGTGCTCCTCGCGTACGTCACCGGATTCGATGGCGCGCAGCGCGGCACGCCGTTCGGCGATGCCCAGGGCCTGGTCGACGCGCAGAGTCGTGTCCAGGGTGATGTTCTGTGGGAGATGGGCGAGGCTGCCACCGACCGTCACCGACCCCTGGGACGGGTGCAGTTGACCGGCCAGAAGGCGCAACAGGGTGGACTTGCCCGTGCCGTTGGTGCCGACGAGGCCGGTGCGGCCCCGGCCGATGGTGAGGGAGAGGCCGTCGAAGACGCTCGTGCCGTCCGGCCACGCGAAGGACAGGGCGGAGCAGGTGACGGCCGCGGGCGCGGTAGGTGTAGCCATGATGGTTCTCGCATTCGCAAGCGTGGTGGGCAGGGGCTTCGTATGCGAGCACCACGCGGCGACCGAACCGGGAGAGTCGGGAGAACCCGGAGAGGGGTGCGGAGGTCCTGAAGATCGAGGGACGGCTCATGCACCGAGGTCGCATCCACGCGGTTCACGGGCGGCACGGCAAGGCCGGCTGCGGCGTGACGGGCGTACGGCGAAGGCCGTACGGCGCGATGATCGCGAACCTCAGATGCGCAACGTCCACCTCTATCGGAGACAACAGGACCGTTCGAAACGATAACGACCAAGAGGGTGAAAGGCAAAGCCTGATGATCACCTAGAGCCTCGATGTCACCGCCGCGCCTGGATCAAGGCGTGGGTGCCGCTCGTGCGCCACTCCTGACCGTGTTCGGCGACGAGCGCCGCCTCGGTCCGCTCGTCGAGTCCGACGATCACGTCGGACTTCAGCGTCCGCAGGGCGGCCACCGGTCCTGGGAAGTAGGCGGTGCGCTCCTCGAACGGCGTGCTGGCGGGCCAGAGTCGGTCGCCGACCAGGCGCCGGTAGTTCAGGTCGCCCTTCATGACGGTCACGGTGGCGTCGGCGAAGTCCTGGCGCAGGTCGTCGGGCATGTCGGCGTACGGCAGCGGGGCGCAGGAGAAGGTGTGGCTGCGGACGGTGATCCTGCCGGTGCCCATGGCCGACCACAGGCGCTCGCCCACCTCGGCCGCGACGCCCCGTGCACCGCTCAGACGGCGCAGGCAGTCGATCACGTCGGCGGTCATGGCGTCCGAGACGTAGTACGGGTACGGCTTGACGTGCAGGACGGCCCGCTCGACGCGCTGATGCCGCATGAGGTGGTCGATGAGGATGAGGTCGGGCAGGAGCTCTCGCCCGGCGTTGTCCGCGACCAGGCACAGGGTGGCGGCGCCCTGCTCGGGCAGCAGGGACCACAGCAGTGCGGAGTCGTCGGCGACGAGGCCGGAGACGGCAGCCCCGTCCGTGCCGCCGCCACTCGCGGCGATACGGAAACCCAGGTCCGCTCGGTTGCCCCACAGTGAGCCGAGGAGCAGTGCCTGGGTCTGCTCCTCGACGGGTCCCAGGGCGAGCCGGTCGAGCGCGGTCAGCTCCTCGTCGGCCTCCGCGGTGTGGAGTTCCGCCTGCTTGAACGGGCGGAACGGATCGATCCCCTGCCAGGGACCGGCTTCGAAGTACCCGACAGCAGTGAGGAGTTGGCGGTAGAAGTAGCTCTCCGCCCACAGGAAGGGGACGTCGAACCAGGACAGGCCGACATGGTCGCGCCCCCAGGCCTCCCACAGCCGGCGGTCATGCGCGTCGGGGCCCGGTGGTTCGATCACGCCCTCCGTGGCCTGCTTCAGCAGGGCGTCGAGGGCGCGATGCTGCTCAGGGCCGTAGGGGAAGGCGTCACGGACCTTCTTGATGAGCGCGGGATGCCGTTCGGCCAGCACGCTCCTCGGGAAGGAACCGGGTTCGTTGCTCAGGATGACGGGCGCTTCGACTGCGTCTGACATGGCTTGCTGATCCTCCGGGTCGGTGCTGCTCAGTTGCTGACGCTCAGCCGCCGCTGCCTGATCTGACGCGTACGTGCATACGCTCACCCTGGGCTCCGTAGAGGGCGAGGAATTCGACGGGGTGGTCGCCCGCGTTGGCGAAGCCATGCGGTGTCCGGGTGTCGAACTCGGCGGCTTCGCCCGCGGTGAGGACGAGGTCGTGGTCGCCCAGGGCGAGCAGCAGGCGGCCGGAGAGGATGTAGAGCCACTCGTACCCCTCGTGCATACCCTGCTCGGGGCGCCGCGTCGGCGGGCCGCCGGTCTTGGCGACCGGGATGACCTGCTTGTAGGCGTGCATCCCGCCGAGGTGCCGGGTCAGCGGGATCCAGGTGTTGCCGTGGCGCGTGAAGGGCCGCGGGTGGATGCGCGGGTCACCCGTCTGGGGCGCGCCGACCAGCTCGTCGAGGGGGACGCCGTACGCCTTGGCCAGCGGCAGCAGCAGCTTCAGGGTCGGCTCGCGCTGTCCGGCCTCCAGCCGGGACAGCGTGCTCAGGGAGATCCCCGTCTCCTCGCTGAGCCGGGCCAGGGTGGCGCCGCGCGCCGTCCGCAGCGCGCGCAGCCGGGGCCCGACGGCGGTCAGCACATGGGTGAGCTCTTCGTCGTCACTCATCCCTCCATTTGCCGGTGCGGCAAATATCTTTGTCAAGCGGAGGTGCTGCGCGCAGGGTCGTCGTATGGCAACCGACACGAACAACACCTCAGCCTCAGCCGAAGCCTTCTGGGACGAGCGCTACAACCAGAGCGGCCGTCTGTGGAGCGGCGAGCCCAATGCCGCGCTGGTCCGCGAGACCGAAGGACTGGCGCCGGGCACCGCCCTCGACCTCGGCTGCGGCGAGGGCGGCGACGCGATCTGGCTGGCCCGGCAGGGCTGGCGCGTCACCGCCACCGACATCTCCCGCGTCGCCCTCGGCCGTGCGGCCGAGCACGCGGCACAGGCGCAGGTCGCCGACCGAGTCGACTGGCAGCACCACGATCTCGGCACGTCCTTCCCGGCCGGAAACTACGAGCTGGTCTCCGCCCAGTTCCTGCACTCCCTCCACGAGATGCCGCGCGAGGAGATCCTGCGGAACGCGGCGGCGGCCGTCGTGCCGGGCGGCACGCTCCTGATCGTCGGCCACATGGGCTTCCCCGCCGGGGAGACCGAGCCGCACCCTGGCGTGGACTTCCCGAGCCCCCAGAAGGTCCTGGCCTCTCTGGAGCTGCCGGACGAACAGTGGGACGTACTCGTCTGCGACACCCATGAACACCACCACAAGGACCCCGACGGACAGCCCTCCACACGGACCAACTACACCCTCAAGATGGGGCGCCACCCCCGGATCGACTGACCGCCCGACAACGCGATCAGCCCGTGATCTAATCGCTGCGGCCATCGTGAGGGAGGCGGACCGAATGTCCACGCGTGACGCATCCGAGGGCGTGCATTCGGACGCCAGGAGAGAACAGCGGGATCCGCCTCCCGGCTTATGGGCCAACCCCAACTACCGGATCTTTCTGGCCATCCAGACACTGTCCGCCCTTGGGGACTCCTTCTCGTACGTGGCGATCCCGCTCCTCGTCCTGCACAGCACAGGCTCGGTCGTGCAGATGGGGCTCGTCACCGGTCTCACCGGCGTCGCCTCGATCGCCACCGGGCTCTTCGCAGGTGTGATCGCCGACCGGGTCGACCGGCGGCGGCTCCTCATGGCCGCCGACGGGGCGCGCTGTCTCCTGTACGCCGTCATCCCGCTGGTCTGGCTCTTCGCGACGCCGATGTGGCTGATCTACGCGGTGGTTCCGCTCGCCGGTGTCTTCTCCATGCTCTTCCGCGTGGCGTACGTGACGTTGGTCCCCGCCATCGTCGAGCCCGGCCAGATCACCAAGGCCAACGGCCATCTGTTCGGTACGTACGCCGTGGCGAGCGCGGGAGGTCCGATGCTCGCGGGCTTCGTCGCATCGGCGTTCAATCCCGCCACCGCCATCGGGATCGACTCCGTGAGTTTCGCGGTCTCCGCGGCCGGGATCCTCTTCGTGAGGATCCGTGAGAGACGTACGCCGGACGGCCCGGCCCACGCCGAAGGGGTCGGCGTACGCGGGGAGTTCATGGTCGGGGCCCGGTTCCTGTGGGCGCATCCGGTGCTGCGGCCGCTGACGGTGCTGCTGTCGCTGCTCACGTTTCTCACGTACGGCCTCACCGACGTCATCATCTTCCGGGTCAAGGAGGACCTCGGCCACGCGGACAGCACCGTCGGCTACGTCCTGACCGTCGGCACCCTCGGTACCTGCCTGGCGGCCTTCGCAGTCGACCGAGTGCGCAAGCGCCTTGGATTCGGGGCCAGTTGGATCGGGGGCTTCGTCCTCGGCGGGACAGCCGTCGCCTGCCTCGGCCTGTCGGAGAGCGTGCCGGTGCTCGGCGCGCTCGCGGCCCTCATGCTGTTCTGCACCGCCTTCACGGGCATCTGTTCGATGTCCCTGCGCCAAGAGGTGACACCAAGTCACCTCCTTGGCCGTGTCACCGCGTCGTTCTGGACCATCCACTCCGCGCTCGGGCCTCTCGGGGCCGCCGCCATAACGGCCGGGGTCGCCGGGTTCGGCGTGGCCACGGTCAGTCTGGCCGTCGGGGTCAGCATGGTGTGCATCGCCCTCGGCGGAGCGCTGACGGGGGTCGGCAGGGCCACCGGCACAGAAGGCACAGGGGAGCCAGGGGAGCAGGCGGTGCCGTGAGGCCCTCAGTGCTGCAGGAAGACAACAGCCTCGTCCGTGTACGTGAGGAAGGTCAGCGTCTCCTGCAAGTACAGCTCGATGCCGCTCGCGTCGTGTGACGTGTAGCCGATCGCCAGGTCCTGGCCGATGAGCAGTTCGAAGTCGCCGCCGCGCGTGGACAGGACGAACGCCCCGCTGAGCGCCGGTGCCCAGATCGGGTCGCCGCCCAGGATGCGGCCCAGATGGGCCGCGATCGGGTAGCCGTGGTCGGAGGTCTCGCTGACCTCCCGATACTCCTCTGCGCCGAGGAGCAGGGCGTACGGGCCTTCGACTCCGGCCAATCGCAGCGCGGTGAGGGCCCGGCTGAGCGCGTCGGGGTAGTCGAGCGGCTCGGCGGGCAGGCTGAGCACCGGGTTGGACGTCCGCTCGCGCAGCCCTTCGACGCCCGCCGCCGCATATCCGTCGAAGACCGTCCTGTCCTCCGCGAACGCGATGGCGCGTGCCGCG
Organism: Streptomyces sp. NPDC048441; assembly: GCF_043200235.1. Classification (NCBI taxonomy): domain Bacteria; kingdom Bacillati; phylum Actinomycetota; class Actinomycetes; order Kitasatosporales; family Streptomycetaceae; genus Streptomyces; species Streptomyces sp. NPDC048441. Next base: position 19,188 of record NZ_JBICXM010000013.1, on the reverse strand, counting down.
TCCTTCACCGGTTGCCAGTCGGAGTCCTGCGAGCCGCGCTCGACGTCGTCCACGGCGGCCCGGCTGACGGTGAACGGCACCCGCAGTTCGACGAGCGGCTTCGCCTCGCGCAGCCTCGCCCTGACTCCGGGGGCGGGTGGAGTGATGTCGGAGAGGTGTCCGGTGCCGGTGGCGGCGAGCCTCGGCCCTGCCGGTTCGGGGACGTCGACGACCCGGCGGCCCGCGACGAGGCGGCGGAAGGTGCGGCGGGCCTCTTCCTCGATCTCGGCCCAGGCTTCGGGGGTGATCGGGGCGAGCTCGCGGTGCAGGTTGTTCGCGACGGCGGGGGTCGTCATGGCACTCAGGCTCCTTTCAGGCTGCCGATGCCCAGGGAGACGTCGGCGGTGTCGGGATCGGCGGCAGAGAGGTTTTCGAGGAGGTCGGCGTCCGGGACGAAGAACAGGCCGCCCGTCACGGCCGTGGAGAAGTCGAGGATGCGGTCCGTCCGGCCCGGAGGGTCACCGAGGAACATATTGCGCAGCATCTGCTCGGTCACCGCGGGCGTGCGCGCGTAGCCGATGAAATAGGTGCCGAACTCGCCGCGGCCGATCTGTCCGAACGGCATGTTCTCGCGCACGATCTTCTGCTCGACGCCGTCGTCGTCGACGATCGTGTTGAGCGCGACATGGGAGTCGTCCGGCTTGATGTCGTCCGGCATTTCGACATTGGCTTGCTTGGTCCGTCCGATGACGTGTTCCTGCTGCTCGACGGTGAGCGATTGCCAGGCCGCCATGTCGTGCACGTACTTCTGCACGATCACGTAGCTCCCGCCCCGGAACCGCGGATCCTCATCGCCGATGAACACGGCGTCGGCCGCCGCACCTCCCCCGGGGTTCTCGCTGCCGTCGACGAATCCGAGCAGGTCGCGCTCGTCGAGGTACTTGAAGCCGTGTACCTCGTCGACGACGGTGACCGCGGAGCCCAGCCTCTCCACGATCAGCCGGGCCAGTTCGAAGCAGAGGTCCATGCGGCGGGCGCGCAGATGGAGGAGGAGGTCGCCCGGGGTGGCCGGTGCCTCGTGGCGAGGGCCTCGCAGGGGCTTGAAGGGGTGGAGTTCGCGGGGCCGTGGCCCGCCCACGAGGCGATCCCACCCTGCGGAACCGATGCCCGCGACGCAGGTCAGACCCTCATCGGGGTACCGGAACGCCACGGACCGGGTCAGCCCCGCCAGATCGGCGAGCGCCTCTCGTACGGCGGCCTCTCCACCGGGGGCCATGGTGGCGACCAGGAACACGGCCGTCCCGGCAGGCGGAGTGACCACGGGCTGCGAGGTGACCATACGACTCCAAAAGGATCAGAACGGACAGAGTCAGCCTATGCGCGCCCTCCTCGCGGCGCAGGCCTCGGCCCGTTCCGAGCACGCAGAGTGACGCGGAACTATCCGGGCAGTTGCACGGTCAGGGTCACCTTGGTCCCGCCGGGGCCCCCGGAAATGGTGAGCTCGTCGGCGAGCAGGCCGGCGAGCCACAGTCCGCGCCCGCCCGCATGGCCGTCGAGTCCGGGAGCGAGGGCGGGGATGACGTCGGCGCTGAAGCCGGGGCCCGCGTCATGGATGTGGCAGGCCAGCCGGCCGTCGCTGCGCTGCAGGACCAGCGTGCCGCCACCGCCCGCGTGCTCGACCGCGTTGACCGCCACGGCGTCCAGGGCCACGATGAATTCGCCCCGCCGTGGTTCGGTAAGACCTTGATGGTCCGCGTACTGCTCGACGAGCATCCGCAGCCGGGGCAGGTCGTCCTGGGTGAAGCGCGACTCCAGCAGGGTGACGGGAGGAACCTCGCGGGGCCCCGGCGTGGTCGTCATCAGCGGCCCACCTCGCTGATCGCCAGGTGCGGCACCTGGTCGGCGCCTGCCCGACGCAGTATGCGGGCCGGGTTCGGCGGACAGTGGACCAGGACCGGGCCTTGCGGATGGGCGAGGACCAGCCGTAGCAGGTCCACCGCGCAGGCGACGCCGAGGAAGACGATGCCGGACAGGTCCACGGTCAGGGGCCGGGAATTCTCACTGCGTCTGAGTCCCTCGCGCACGGCACCGATGAATTGCTCCCTGGTGGCCAGGTCCGCCTCGCCCGCCAACTGCACCATGCCGTCCGTGAGTTCCACGTGCAGGGCGCCCAGGTGAGGCAGCAGCCGACAGGGATGGGCCTCGTGCATGGCCGTCAGGACGCCGGAGTCGAACCAGCGGCTGTCGTAGGCGCAGATCTCGGTGTAGGGGCGTCCGGTGAACAGATGCTGGGCGTGGGACTCACGGTGCATCATCACATCGACATCGGCGTCCAGGTCCCCCACCCAGTGCATGTCGATATAGGTGCGGAGCCCCGTGTAGCCCTCGGCGAGAGCGCGGTCGGTCTCCTCTGTGATGCGCTGCCACTGCCGGTCGGTGGTGAAGCCGTTCTGGGGGTGGAGGAGAGCGCGCATACTGCTGAGGATCAGCTGACCGTGTTCACGAGCGGCTCCGAGCAGGACCCCCGGCGCATCGAGGCGGTTCCACACCTGTTCCTCGTCCAGGTGCGGAGCGGCGAAGACGATCACCTTCTCGCGCTTCACGAGCCCTGCCCATGCGAAGGCGGACACCACGTCCCGGCCCGCATCGTCGTCGGCGTAGCTGACGAACGCGTGGTCGCCCGACCGGAGGTTCTGAACCGGGATCGTGCCGACCGATGCCGAGCCGGCAGCCGCCATCTCTCACCTCCAGGGCCGAGGGACCCGACGGGAACAAGTGCCGGCCACGGTAGCGACCCCTGTCGCAGGGCGGTGAGTCCGCGCAGAAAGCGGCGGCGACCGGACACATCAGCCCCGCATGGCGATCGCGGATGCATGAAGATGTTCCATTCCATGCTGGTTCTGTTCGCGTCACACTCACCCCTCTCGTTCCGCCCCCTCGCTCCACCCCTCACAATCGACGCCGTGACCAAGCCGGCAATCGAAGTCCAGCCCCTCGTACGGCAGAAGGCCCACAGCCTCGGGAGCACCGGCGAGAAGTGGCTGGGCGAACTCCCGGGCCTCATCGGTGATCTGGAGCGAGAGTGGTCCATCGCCGTCGGACCGCCGCTGCCCGGGGGGACGAGCTCGTACGTGGCGCGGGTAAGGACCGTCGACGGGCGGGACGGGGTGCTCAAACTCTCCCTCCCCGCAACGGACTTCGCACATCAGGTACGAACTCTCGGCCTCGCGGAGGGACACGGGTACGCGCACCTTCTGGCCTACGACCTCGAACGCCACGCGCTGCTTCAGGAAGCGCTCGGTCCTTCGATGGATCGCCTCGGCCTCCCGCCGACGCGGCAGATCGAGACGCTGTGCGCCATGCTCGAGCAGGCCTGGCGGGTGCCCCGCGCCGCGGGGCAGGCGGTCGATCCGGCGCGGGAGAAGGCCCTGGCGCTCGGTGAGATGGTCGAGCGGCTGTGGGAAAGCCTCGGCAGGCCGTGCTCGGAGCAGGTCGTGGCCCAGGCGCTGACGTTCGCCGGGCGTCGAGCGGCGGCGTTCGATCCCGCCCTGTGCGTCGTCGTGCACGGTGACCCGCATCCCGGCAACGCGCTGCGGGCCGTCACACCACGGGTCGGGGCGGAGGCGGGCTTCGTGTTCGTGGATCCCGACGGCTTCCTCTCCGATCCCGCGTACGACCTGGGGGTTGTGCTCCGCGACTGGTGCGCGGAGCTGATGGGCAGAGGCAGCAGCGGGGACGCGGCCGTCGCACTGGCCCGCTCGTACTGCGCGCTGCTGGCCGACCGGAGCGGGATGGACGAGCAGGCCATTTGGGAGTGGGGCTTCCTGGAGCGGGTGTCCACCGGCCTCTACGTGCTCGAGTTCGGAGCGGAGGAGTTCGGCCGCCCGTTCCTCGACACCGCGGAGCTGCTGGCCTGATGGCGACCACCCACTGGAGACTTAGGTTAGCCTAAGCTAAGTTGTCGAGTGATCGCCTCGCTCGGAGGCGCCGCTGGCAAGGAGACTGACGCAGCATGACCTCACTCACCCGCCGCATCCGCCGTACCGCCGCAGTCGCCGTGGCCCTCGCCGCGGGCAGCACGCTGGCCGTGACCGGCACTGCGAACGCGCAGCCCGGCCAGAACTCCGCTCACGCCCCCGGCGCGTCCGGTGCGACCGTCGAGTCCGCGCCGCTCGTGAAGGGGCTCTACCAGTCCGCGTACTCCCAGCGGAACCACGTGCTGTGGGCCACCTCCGCGGTGGGTCGCCCGCCCGTCACCAACTCCAGCCTGGTGAAGGTCGATCCGCGTACCCTGAAGGTCAAGGACACCTACACTCCCCCGGTCACCGACGCCGGGACCGGCGCCGTCGAGGCCGTCTACGGAATCGCCGTCGACGACGAGCACAACACCGTCTGGACGACGAACACCCGCGACAACTCCGTCGCCGTCTACGACCAGCGCACCGGCAAGCACCTCGCCACGCTGCCCGGCGTGAACCACGCCCGTGAGATCGTCGTGGACGCCAAGCACGACACGGCATGGGCGAGCGGCTTCGGCGACGGCACCGTCGTCGCCTTCGACACCCGTACATACAAGGAGAAGAAGCGCGTCACGGTCGAGGGATCGAGCCCGACCGGCCTCGCGGTGAACGAGCGGACCGGCGCCGCCTACGCCGCCGACCTGAACGGCGACCAGATCATCGAGATCACCCGGAAGAGCGAGAGCCCCCGCCTGATCCCGACCGGTGACGGCCCGATCTCCGTCGCGCTCTCGAAGGACGGCCGCACCGCCTACACCGCCGACCAGGCCGCCGGCGGCCTCTCCGTCGTCGATCTCACCAAGGGCGCCGTCACGAAGTCCGTCCCGACCGGCGCGGGCGCCCTGTCCGTCGCCACCGACCGGCGTTCGGGCCGCGTCCTCGTCGCCAACCGGACGCCCGGCAACGTCACGGTCGTCGACCCCGTCAAGGGCGCCGTCGTCGAGACCCTGGCCACCGGCGCCAACCCCAACCACGTCCAGGTGACGGGCGGCACGGCGTACGTGGTCGACAAGTCCGGCACCGGGCCCCAGGGCGAGGACCAGGCGCACCGCATCCGCCTCGGTCACTGACCCGACGGACACGTGGCGGGCGGCTACGACCCGAGCCGCTGACTCCGTTGGCGCTGCGCGACAGCCGCGTCCGCGGACCCGCCCCGCCGCGACAGCTGCTTTCGTACGAGATGACTCTGCGCCGCGACGGTCCCGATCACGCCCGCGCCGAGCAGCGGCCAGGCCAAGGGGCCCGCGGCGATCACAGCGGTGACGATCAGCGGTCCCCCGCTGCGTTGAGCGGCCGAGGACAGGCCGTGCACGCCGAGGTAGGCGCCCTGGGCGTCATCGGGGGCGAGTGCGATGGAGAGTTCCCAGGACGCGATCGAGTGGAGTATCTCCGCGAAGGTGAGGGCGATCGCCGCGACGGCGAGGGCGCCGACGGCGAGCGAGGTACCACCGGCGACCGAGGCCGTCATGGCGGCGCAGCCGATGACGAAGCAGGCGGCCAGCGGCAGGAGGAGCCCGCGGGCCTTTTCCGGGGTGCCTCCGAAGCGGGACAGCGGGACCTGACAGCAGACGACGAGCACACAGTTGAGGACCATGAGGAGCGGGGCGAGGCCGTGCGGGGCGTCCGTGGCGTGGACGATCCATAGCGGCATACCGACCTGGAGCACCGCGTCGTCGAGGAAGAGTGCCGCTTCGGTGGCGGTGAAGAGCAGGTAGGAGCGGTCGCGCCACGGGTTGGACGGCGGGGTGGTCCTGGCCGGGGCCGTGGAGTCGGTGACCAGGCGGGACGGCGAGGGCGGTTCGGCACAGCGGAGGGTGAGCACGGCCGCCGCCACGAAGCTGACCACGTTGCCGATGAGCAGGGCCTGGTAGGCGTGGGTGGTGCCGACGGCGAGGGCCAGCGCCCCTGCCAGGCCGCCGATGGCCCAGCCCGCGTTGGCGACGGTGCGCTGCACGGCTTGGTACTTGGTGCGCTCCGGGCCCGCGATGCGAGCGGCGTACAGCTTGGTGAGCACGTTGGCGCCGCGGTCGGCGAGGCTGCTGACGGCCGAGTACAGCAGGAGCAGGGAGAAGTTGTCCGTCGTGAGCAGTGCCAACAGGGCGACGGCCTGCTGGAGTTGGGCGCCGATGATGACGCGGGTGACCGGGAAGCGGTCGGCGAGGTGGCCCGCGAGCGGTGCGCCCGCGATGCCGACGGCACCCGAGACTCCCATGAGCACGCCGACCTCAGCGATGGAAAGCCCGGTGACGAGAGTGAAGTAGAGAGCGGCCGCCCCCATCCAGAGGCCGGTGCCCGCCTTGTTGATCAAAGCGATCCAGAGCATACGGCGGCCGTCGAGACCCCCTGGTATGCGTGCGTACAACGCGGCCCGTCGGCGGCTGAGGCCCACCGCTCCCCCTTGGCTTGCGACTTGGCTTCTGGCTTGGCTTCTGGCTTGACTCGGGATTTTGTATTGATACATAATTACTTACGTGGCAGCACAATATGCGATCAGTGGTACGACCGCCAAGGGCATTACCGCGTCGGTCGAACAGTCCGTCGCCGAGGGCGGTCTGGGTCCTGGCGACGCGCTGCCTCCGGTGCGGAGGCTCGCCGACGAGCTCGGGGTCAGCGCGGGGACCGTGGCGACCGCCTACAAGGAGCTCCGGCGGCGCGGGATCGTGGTGACACGCGGACGGGGCGGAACGGTCGTGGCGCAGGCCCCTGCCGTCGGTGCGCGGCGCCCACCGAAGGTTCCGACGGGGGTGCGTGATCTGGCGGGCGGGCATCCGGATCCGGCTCTGCTTCCTGCCCTGCTGCCGCCCGAGCGGGTGGACCCCGTCAACGGTTCGCACCGGGCATCGCCGCGCCTCGCGGGCCTCGAGGAGCTGGCCCGGGAGTGGTTCGCGCGGGACGGAGTGCCTGACGATCAGGTGACCTTCGCGCACGGGGCGCTCGACTGCATGGCGCGGCTGCTGTCCGTCGAGTTGAAGCCGGGCGACGCGGTGGCCGTGGAGGACCCCGGTTTCCACCATCTCCTCGACCTCGTACCGGCGTTGGGCCTCCGCATGGTGCCGGTGGCGGTGGACGACGAGGGGATCGGACCGGAGTCGCTGCGCGGTGCGCTGCGGGCGGGGGCCAGGGCCCTGGTGTGCAGCCCGCGGGGGCAGAACCCGGTGGGCGGCTGCTTCTCGCGGGCACGGCGGGACGCCCTGCTCGATGTTCTCGGGGAGTTTCCCGAGGTGCTTGTCGTCGAGGACGATCACAATGCGGAGGTCGCGGGGGCCGCATCGTGCTCACTGGCCACCGGCGGGCTCGCACGCTGGGCTCAGGTGCGTACGGTGTCCAAGCATCTGGGCATCGACCTGCGGTGGGCGGCGCTCGCGTGCGATGCCACCACAATGGCCAGGCACGAGGGGCGGATGCTGCTCACTTCGGGGTGGGTCAGTCACGTACTTCAGGTGACGGTCGAGCGGACGATGACCGATCCTGCGGTGAGGGACCTGGTAGGACGGGCCGAACGCGCTTATGCCGAGCGGCGCGAGACGCTGATCGGCGAGCTCTCGCGGCACGGGATTCAGGCACGTGGGGCGAGCGGACTGAATGTGTGGGTGCCGGTGCGCGATGAATCCGCGGCGGTCAACGGGCTACGCTCGCGGGGGTGGTGGGTGGCCGCGGGTGCGCGGTTCCGCATCGCCGCGCCCACCGCCGTACGGATCACCACGGCCGGGCTCGAAGTGGCGGACGGGGCTCGCCTTGCCGCGGATTTCGCCGCGGTGCTCGGCGAGTCCGAAGCTACGTACGGGGGTTGAGGCATGGAGGAAGCTCCGATGATCAGCTGGCGTCGACTCGACGAAGCGGACTTCCCGTTGCTGCGGCGATGGCTGGAGCAGCCGCATGTCGCGCGCTGGTGGAACCACGAGACCTCTCCCGAGGCGGTGGCCCGCGACTTCGGCCCGGCGGCACGCGGGGAGGAGCCGTCCCAGGATCTGCTCATACTGCTGGACGGCGAACCGTTCGGCCTCGTCCAGCGCTGCCGCTTCGCCGACTACCCTGAGGACGGCGCGGAGTTGGCGGGCCAGTACGACATTCCCGATGGCGCCATCTCCATCGACTACCTGATCGGGGAGCCCGAGCGGACCGCCCGGGGCCTTGGCACGCGCATGATCCGGGCGATCGTCCAGGCCACCTGGGCAGACCATCCCGAAGCCACCTCGGTGCTCGTCCCCGTGCATGTGGGCAATGCGGCGTCCTGGCGCGCACTGGAGAAGGCGGGGCTGCGGCGGGTCGCCGATGTGTCGCTCGAACCGGACAACCCCATCGACGACCGCGCCCACCACCTCTACCGAATCGACCGTCCGGCGGGCTGAGACCTTCCCTCGCTCGGCTCCCTCACTCGGCTCCCTCACTCGACAGTGGGAAGCGTGATCCCGTCGAGTCGCTTCCGCTGTTCGTCGCTCAACCGGAGGCTCGCCGCAGCGACGTTCTCCTCCAGGTGCTCGATCGAGGCGGTGCCCGGAATCGGCAGGACGACCGGTGAGCGGTCGAGGAGCCAGGCGAGCGCGATCTGCGCCGCGGTGGCGTCGAGTTCGGCCGCGACGGCCGCGATCTCAGCCGTCGCGGTCGATGCCGCCGGGTGGACCGGCCGCCAGGGCAGGAAGGCGATACCTGCCGCGTCACAGGCGTCGAGCACGGCCTCGTGCTCGCGGTCGAGCAGGCTGTAGCGATTCTGCACGCTCGCCACGTCGATGGTCTGCCGCGCCTCGTCGAGCTCGGCGACCGTCACCTCGGAAAGGCCGATGTGGCCGATCTTTCCGTCGAGTTGGAACTCCCGCAGCGTGCCGAGCTGATCGGCGAGCGGCACCTTCGGGTCGATGCGGTGCATCTGGAGCAGCCCGATCCGCTCGACACGAAGCCGACGGAGCGCCTGCTCGACCTGCTCACGCAGGAACTCGGGCCGTCCGTTGATCGTCGCCTCTTCGCCGGGGTTCGGCCGCTCGACGGCGACCTTGGTCGCGATGAGCAGGTCGTCCGGGTAGGGGTGCAGGGCGTCGACGAGGAGCTCTTCGTTGGCGCCCCATCCGTACATGTACGCCGTGTCGATCAACGTGACGCCCAGCTCGACGGCCCGCCGGGCCACCGCGATGGAGGCTTCCCTGGCAGGACCGGCTCCGGTCGCCAGACGCATCGCCCCGAACCCGATCCGCCGCACGGCGAGTTCACCGCCGATGCGGAAGGTGCTGCTCGATGTCATGTGTTCGCGTCCACCCCTCAGTAGACGCGTCACGATACCCGTGCGCCATGGCACGCCACGGGGAGCCCGCCCGGGAATTGCGCATCCGCGTGCATTGACGGCTCACGACACCCGGTTCAGGGTGTTACCCCCGCAAAGACCTCAGGACCTCAGGACCTCAGGACCTCAGGACCTCAAGACCCGGGACCTATAGGCCTCAAGAAGGGCTCTCGTCATGCGAAGACGCGTCTTTGTCCGTGGACTTGCCATCACCGGCGCCGGGTTGACCCTGCCCGTACCGTTAGCCGGCGCGGCAGGCGCAGCCGCAGCCGCGGCCTGGCAGGAGTCCCCCGCACCCGCCGGGCAGGCCGCTGCCCACCTCGTCTCGGTCGCCGCCGCTGACCCCCAACACGCCTGGGCCGTGGGCGAACAAGGGCGCAACGGAAGCACCATCGGCACTCCGCTCGCCCTCAGCTGGAACGGCTCCGCCTGGTCGCTGACCGACCTCACCCACCTGACGTACAGCGGTGGTCTCCGCGCGGTCGCCGCCAGTCCGAATGGTGCGGCCGCCTGGGCCATCGGCACGAACACCGCGGGGCACGACCAGCTCCTCGCGTGGGACGGCGCGACCTGGCGCGAGGCGGACTTCCCCGGCCGGGGCGAGCCGGGCACGAGGCTGACCGATGTCGCGGCCGCTCCCGGCGGCCGGTTCTGGGTGTCGGGGCGGCACGGTGACCGTGCGGGTCTCCTGCGTGGCAGCCGCAGCGGCAACGCCACGACGTGGCGCTGGTGCCGGCCGCTGCCGGACGAGGCCGCACCCACGCCGTCCGGGGTCCACGTGACACCCGGCGGTGAAGTGTGGGTCTTCGGCGACATCATCGCCCGCTGGGACGGCGCCTGGACCGTGCTGCCCCGCACCCTCGGCATCCGCGCCTCCGTGACCGGAGTGCTGCCGGTCGCCCACGACGACATCTGGCTCACCGGATTCGCGTACGGAGTGGGCGGACCGCCCGGCAAGCCGCCGGGTGTCACGCTGGAGCACTGGGACGGCGCAGGGTGGAGCAGCGTCAAGGCACCTTTCAGCGTCGGCCTGTTGAGCGGCATCGTGGGGAACGCCGCGGGACAGCCCGACCGGATCTCCGGCTGGGACTTCTGGGATCAGAAGCGCGCGCACTATCTCCGCTGGGACGGCACGGCCTGGATCAGCGAACGCGGCCCGGAGACCCCTTCCACCTTTCTGCCCGAGGCCATCGCCCCGATTCCAGGCACGGACGGCGGCTTCTGGTCGGTGGGCACGACCTCATTCTCGCCGTACCCACCCGCCCAGCTCCGCGTGGAACGCTTCGGCTGACCCCTGATCCGCCGGACAGGCCCTAGCCGCGCGGCACGATGCTGAAGTCGAACGCGGAGGTTCCGGGGTCGACTGCCGTCACCCCGCCGTCGACGGTCAGCACCGCACCGTTGACGAAGGACGCGGCGGGGGAAAGCAGCCAGGTGATCGCCTCGGCGACCTCCTCCGGCTCCCCCGGTCGGCCCGCCGGTACGAGCCGCGTCGCTTCCTCGTACGCCGCGTCGGCGCCGCCGTCCCCCAGCTGGGCCTCCTCGGCGAACCGGGTCATCCGCCGGTCGGCCATCTCGGTCCGCACCCAGCTGGGGCACACGGTGTTGGCGCGGAGCCCGGCCTTGCCGTAGTCGACGGCGAGGGACCGGCACAGCTGGAGCAGCGCCGCCTTGGACGTCGCGTACGCGGCGTTGCCCACGCCGTTGCGGAGTGCGGCGACCGAGGCGACCGCGACCACCGAGCCGCGCGCCTCGAGGAGGTGGGGAAGCGCGGCACGCAGCAGGAGGAAGGGGCCCGTGAGGTTGGTCCGCAGCACGGCTTCCCAGTCCTCGTCGGAGAGGTCGCCGACCGCTCCGCTGCGCCCGACCCCGGCGTTGAGCACGAGCCCGTCGATCCGTCCGTACGCCTCCATGGCCGCATCGACGAGCCCCGCGACCTGCGCGGGGTCACCAGCGTCGGCGGGGTGGGCAAGCGCCCCTGTCTCCTCGGCCACGCGGCGCAGCGGTTCGGGGCGACGCCCCGATACGACCACGCGGTGCCCGGCCGCACGCAGCTGCCGCGCCGTGGCGGCGCCGATGCCCGTACCGCCGCCCGTGACGATGACAACTCGGCTCTCTGTCATGCCTGTTCAGCCTCCGAACGCAGTCGTGAGCACATGCCCGTGATCATCGTGATCATACGGAGGTGAATCACGACCGCGTTCGGACGCCCTGCCTACTCGTCGATCGCCGCGCCGAACGCCGCGCTCTTGCCCGGCGCGCCCAGCGAGTCCGCTCCGTACGTCCACGACCCCGACGCGGTGATGCCACCCGTACCGGCGGAGAGGACCCACACCACTCCGTCACCGGCGTTCTCGCCGGGTGCCGCGGCGAGGAGGCCGAAACGGCCGTCGCGGTTCGGGTCCGTCAGGCGCACCTGGGCGCCCCACTTGTCGCCCTTCTCGGCCACGCCCGGGATGTCCGCGGAGTTCTGGTCCCAGGACTTGGCGCCGTTCGCCGTGATGCCGGTGCCCGCACCGCGAAGCACCCACACCGCACCGGCGTCCGCGACCGTGCCGATGTCCTCGCCGGGTGCACCGATCGCGACGTCCGCGTACCCGTCGCCGTTGGTGTCCGCCACGGACAGGTCGGCGCCCCAGCCGTCACCGCGCTCGGCGGTGCCGGGCACGCCCGCACTGTCCTGCGTCCACCACTTGGCCTCGTCCTGGAGGCCGTCCGGGCTGCCGTAGCGGATGCCCACCAGGCCGCCGGTCTGCGTCTCTCCGCCGTCGTCGGGGGAGTTGGGCTCGCCGGTCACCAAGTCGTCGTAGCCGTCGTTGTCGATGTCGCCGGACGCGGCCGCGGGGCCGCCGCGCAGGTCACGCTCGTACGTGAGACCGTCGGCGTGCCCCGACAGGAACGCGGACCAGCCGTGCCCCGGCTCGTCCCCCACGGTCACGCCGGACACCACAAGATCGGCGAACCCGTTGTCGTCGTAGTCGCCGGTCGTGAGCGACTTCGGCAGGATCTCGCGTCCCTCGGCCGCCGCGGAGAGCCGCTGGGTCGCCTGCCGCCGCAGCGGAGCCTGCCCATCGGCCTGCGGTGCGGCGTCGTAGGCGAAGAGCTCCAGGTCGTCACGGTCCAGTACGGCGAGCACGTCACCCGGCGTGTCTCCGGTGAAGTGCGCGGCGGCGAGGCTCAGGCCGAACTGCTCGCCCTTGGTGGGCTCCTGGGTCTGCAGCCAGTCGCTCGACCCCCCGCTGAGCCCCTGTTTCGAGCCCCACAGGATGGCGACACCACCGGCGTCCGCCTGGTCACCGAGGTCCTCGCCGGGGATGCCGATGATCGCGTCGTCGTAGCCGTCGCCGTCCAGGTCACCCGTGGCGACGGCCTTCCCGAAGCCGTCGCCCGCCTCCGCGGCACCCGCGACGCCGGCGGTCGACTGGCTGAACCGGGCGACGGAGCTGGTGTTGATGCCTCTGGACGAGCCGTACTGCGCCGTGACGAGCCCGGCGCCCTGCTGGCCGCTCACCGTCGCCCCCGGGGCTCCGACCAGCACGTCCTCGTATCCGTCGCCGTTGAAGTCACTGTTGCGGTCGTTGGCGTGCGTACCCCCAGGGGTGCCGGCGACAGCGGAGGGGGCGGCGACGATACCCGCCCCGGTCAGAAGGAGGAACGAGGCCGCGGCGAGGGCGGCCGAACGGTTCTTGCGCACGAGCGGCTCCTGTGAAGGAAGGTGGCCGGGCAGGCGCGGGGGGTGTCCGGAAAGGGCCCGTTCCTTGTCCGGCGCCCTGTTCGACACGGGATGGGGCACAAGGGTTGTACGCGGCCTTCGATTCCGCGGGGGCGGCACCGGGCGCCCGTTCTCTCCCTCGCCGTAAAACGCCTCGGGGGCGACACCACCAGGTGTCGCCCCCGATCGCCGCGCCCGCCGTCAGGACTGAGGGCGGCTGCCGTGGTTCGCGCCGTTCTTGCGGCGGGCCTTCTTCTTGCGACGTCGCTTCGAGGACATGGATACCTCCGTGGTTCCGGTATTGCTTCCCGGGCACGAGCCCAGGCGATCATGAATCGCCTACCCAGGACGACACCGCGCAATGGCGTGGCCTATGTCACGTGCCACGGTCCGCTGTCACGAGCAGGGACGGGGTCCGCCGCTCGCCCGGTGTCGCCCGGCATGTCGCGTCGGCGGCCGGCAGTTCTCCGGTGGCCAGGTAGGAGTGGGTCGCGGCCTCCGCGCAGCGGTTCGTGCCGTAGACGCCATGCCCCTCGCCCCCGTCGACCGTCACCATGCGCGAGCCCTTCATCGCACGGTGCAGGCCGCGCGCGCCGGCCAGCGGGGTCTGCGAGTCCCACTCGTTCTGCGTGATCAGCGCAGGGACCGTGTTGTTCACCTCGGTGGCCGGTTCAACGGGCTTGCCCCAGAAGGCGCACGGTGTGACACCGGCCGCGAAGTCGCCGTACAGCGGGTACTTGGCAGCGTCGCGGACCGAGTCCTCGCGGTACGTCCCGGGGTCGCTCGGCCAGGGGGCGTCACCGCACACCACGGCCCAGGTCGGCGAGGTGTCGGGCTCCGTCGGCGGCTCGGCGGGGCCCTGGCCGTCCACCCTCCCCCCGGCGGCCTCCTTCAGCTTCACGACGCGCTCGGCCCCGGTCCGGACGGTGTAGAACTCCGTGCGCATCAGGGGGTCGGGGCCTCGCCCACCACAGATCAGAAGTCGTCGGCGCCGTTGCGCAGTTCAGGCGTCCAGTAGCCGGTCTTCGCGACGGCGTCGTCGACCGCGATGCCGCCCTCGGGCGCGGTGACGGCCTTGCTGCCCTCGGCGGGGCCGTCGGCGGCGAAGAGGTTCACGTTGAAGGAGGTGACGGCGCGGTTCTCCTCATCGACACCGCCGTTGTTGACCCGCACCACCGCGTAGGCCGGGGCGCCGGAGTTCAGCACGACAGGAGTGCCCGGCTTGCTCTTGGCCACGGCCGGAACGTCCTTGGCGGTCTGGACGTCGCCGAACGCGACCAGGGGGTACTGGAGAAGCGTGCAGGCGTGGCTCGAAACGTTCGTGGCGGTCAGTGTGATGTGCGTGGTGGGCACGCCGTCCTGCTTGGCCGCCGAGATCTTCACGTCGTCGGCGGCGCAGGCCGGGGCGTTGCCGCCGGTCTTGTTCTTGGCACCGGTCTGCGCGGCGGAGTCGGAGGCGTCCGAACCGCCTGCCTTCTCCTCGGAGCCGGAGCCGGAGCCGGATCCGGAGCCGGTCCCGGCGGACTTCGGGGAGGAGGCGGCCCCCTCATCCCTCGCGCCGTCGCCGCCACCGCAGGCGGTGAGCGTCAGGCTGAGGGCGGCGACGGCGGTCGCGGCGATTACGGCGGGGCGGTGGATGGAGGTACGCATGTGGGGCTCCCCGTGTGGTGCGGTCTATGCCATGTGCAGACACCTGTTCTGCACACAGTTTCCGGCCACGCTCTGCCGTTTCACTCACGTCTCGCTGACGCGTCGCTCACGCCTGGCTCCTTCGTTGCTCACACGTTGCTCACATGGGAAGCGAGAGCAGACGTACCGCTCCAGAGGGCCAGGTCGTACCGTCGCGCAAGGGGGTCCACATGGTCCGCAGCGGCATGATCACGGGGCCTTCGGGCTGGTCCACGTAGACATCCTGATCGAGCACTCGCCAGCCGAGCCGCTCGTAGAGGGAGACGAGCGGGAGCCGGCAGAAGAGGAGTCCGTGCCGGGGCCCCATCGTCCGTGCGTGCTCCAGGGCCGCTCCCACGATCTGCCGTGCCAGCCCGCGCCCTCTCACATCGGGTGCGACAGCCACCCCGCCGACGCCCACGACCTCGATGCTTGCGCCCCCGATCGACAGGGGCAGTCGCAGGAGGCCGGTGTGTGCCACCAAGCGGCCTTGCATCCTGATGCCGAAATGGTCTTTCTTGGGCAGCCATGCCAGGCCGGTGTCCGCGACGCCGAAGGGGTCGACCCCGGCACCGAGGATTTCGTCCTGCTCGGTCTTCGTATACCGCGTGAGCCGGATCGCGTTCTGTAGTGCGGGCTCCGGTGCGGGCTGCTGTACGGGCTCCGGTGCGGGCTGATGATCAGTCATCCCCGCATGATCCGTGCCCGGCAGCCCCCTCGACAACTAGGCCCTGGTCCAAGCCCGCCGCCCTGTTGCGTGCGCCCTCGGCCACGGACGCAGCGGCGCGGACAAGCGCCGCCGTGGCCTTCGAACGGGACTGCTGCGGCCAGGCGATGGCGAGGACCACGGGCGGTGCGTCCGTGAGCGGCCGGTAGACGAGACCCGGGCGCGGATAGCGGGCGGCGACGGAGGCGGGCAGCAGCGGGGGGCGGCCGCCGAGGCCGACGAGTGTGAGGAGTTGGGCGAGGTCGCGGCTGTCGCTGCGCACCTCCTCGATGTAGCGGTGCAGGTCGCCGGGGTGCAGGCCGAGATCGGCCAGGGACAGGTGGTCGCGGGTGGCGAGCGGGTCGGTGGCGGCGAGGGCAGCGACGCGTGGTTCGGCGACCAGTGTCTCGGTGTCCAGGCCGGTGCGGTCGAACGGCTCGTGCACCAAGGCCGCATCGGCTTCCCCCTGGCGAAGGAGTCTCGGCTGTTCCTGCCAGCCGCACAGCCGGACGGCGACCGGTACGGCGGACGGCTCGGACGCGAACCGCGCCAGGATCGGCTCGAGGAGTCCCGCGTCCCCGTCGGCCTTGGCGGCAAGGACCAGCTTCGGCTCCGGGGCCGCGGCGCGCTGGGCCCGCCGCCCGGCTGCCTGGAGCGCGTCCAGGGCGATCCTCGCCTCGGCGAGGAGCACCGTACCTGCCGGGGTCAGTGCCACGCTGTGGGTGGTCCGCTCGAAGAGCGTGACGCCCAACTCCGTCTCCAACTGGCGGATCGCGCGGGACAGCGGCGGCGGGGAGATGCCCAACCGCTCGGCGGCGCGGGCGAAGTTGAGCTCTTCGGCGACGGCGACGAAGTAGCGCAGCGGGCGGGCTTCCACGCTCTTCATTCTCCTCGATCCCCTTCGGTTCACTTGCCCTCGGTTGCCCGAGGTTGCCCTCGGTTGCCCTCTACCCTCGGTCCGGTATTACCTTCAGGGTAACAAGTGGGAGCCGATCGATCCTTCAGTTCGGGCGCGCGAGGCAGCAGGCTCGATGACGTCCAGCAGAGCTCCCCCTTGGAGTTGTTCATGATCGTCGTTACCACCCCGACCGGCCAGATCGGCCGACAGGTGATCGACCGCCTCCTCGACCGCCACCCCGACACCCCGGACGGCACCGCGGGGATCCGGGTGATCGCCCGCGACCCCGCTCGGCTCTCCGCGCGGGTGCGCGCACACGTCGAGGTCGTACGGGGATCGCACGCCGATCCCGCCGTCCTCAAGGAGGCCTGCGCGGGCGCCGACCGCCTGTTCTGGCTCGTGCCTCCGACGCCATCGGCCGACAGCGTCGAGGGTCATTTCCGTGACTTCACCGAGCCGCTGCCCGAGGTGATCGCGGGCCAGGGCATCGAGCGGGTCGTCAGCGTCTCCACCCTCGGCCGGGGCGTGGCGAAGAACGCCGGACAGATATCGGCGTCGCTCGCCATGGACGAGACGATCGCGGCCACCGGCGTGCACTACCGGGCGCTGTGTCCGCCGTTCCTGATGGAGAACCTCCTCGGCCAGGCCGCGTCCATCCGCGACGAGGGTGTGTTCTTCCTGGCACTGGCGGAGGACCGCGTGCTGCGCACCTGCGCCACCGGCGACATCGCCGCCACGGCGGCCCGCCTGCTCCTTGACGGCTCCTGGACCGGGCAGGACGACGTCCCGCTGGTCGGACCCGACGACCTCTCCCCCGAGGGCATGGCACAGGTCGTCTCCGCAGTGCTCGACCGTCCGGTACGCGTCCAACGGACCAGCAGTGCGGACTACAAGGCGACGATGACGCGCTTCGGGACGAGCGATGCCTGGGCCCAGGGGCTGGCCGACATGGTGGGGGCCATCAACGACCAGGGCTTCTACGGAGCCGCCCAGCCGAGCACTCCGGAGACCGCACCCACGGGCTTCCGCCGGTGGTGCGAGGAGGCACGCAAGCCGGTCGCCTGACGGGCATTCAGAACCACTACAGCGGGCCACCGTTGAGGGCCAGGCAGTCGGCGACTTCGGCGGGGAGCGGCGCGAACCCCAGAAGGCCGCTCACCGTCCGGCCGGTCAGCCGGTGCCAGGCCCCGGCTCGTCGGAGCATCGCGTGGTCACCGCCCGGCATCAGCAGCGCGCACGCCTCCGCGCCCGCTTCCGATGCCCGGACAGCGAATTCCCGTGAGGCACAGGGATCGGTCGTCCGATCCCTGTCGCCGTGCAGGAGTATCAGGCGCCGACCGCGCAGCTGGGCCACCGGCTCACCATCGGGGCACCATGGCGCGAGCCCCACCACGCCCCGTACGAGTTGATGCCCGGCGGCCCGCAGTGCCGCGCGCCCACCCATCGAGTGCCCGACCAGCACGGTGGGCACGTTCCCCGCACGCAGGGCCAGTTCGTCGAGCGCGCGATGTGCGTCCTGGAGCGCGTCCGCGCGTTCACCGTTCCAGCCCCGGCAGCGATAGCGGACGCTCCCCACCAGGAGGTCCTGACCGCGGCCTGCCCGCTCGACGACCCGGGCGAACGGGCGCATTCGTGCGCCCGCGAGGTTCCACGGCGAAGGCGCCCGTGTCCCCTCGGAGCGGCCGCCGTGCAGAAGGAGCACGGCCGCCCGGGGGGACTCGACGGCGTGGCGCACCACGAGTGCCGAACGGGGATCGTCGTCCCATACGAGCACGCTGCCTCCTCTTGAAGTCTTCGCCTCAAAGCCTTCGCCGACCGGGCGACACTGGCCGACATGCCGATCTCGCTGCATCACATTGTCATCGACGCCCACGATCTGCCCGCCCTGGCCAGGTTCTGGGCCAAGGTCCTCGACTGGCGGATCCTGTCCGAGCGGGAGAGGGAGGTGGTGATCGGGCCGGACGAAACCACGCCGGTGGGCATCTGCTTCATGCCGGTGACGGACCGCAAAGCCGTCAAGAACCGTCTGCACCTCGATCTGACGTCTGCCGCGGAGGACCGGGACGCCGAGATCGAGCGCCTACTCGCACTCGGCGCCCGCAGGGCGGACGTCGGGCAGAGCGGCAACGAGTCATGGACGGTGTTGGTCGATCCGGAGGGGAACGAGTTCTGCGTGGTCCGCCCGAAGGAGACCCTCATCGGCTAGGGCTGCGACTGTCCCGACCCGTGGCGCCGCTCCGGCACGCGCGCGCTGCTGGTCCATCGCCAGCCAGACACGGTCGCGGGTCACCGGCATCTCGGTGAAGCGGATTTCCGTGGCATCGCGCAGTGCGTTGGCGAAGGCCGGGGCCACGGGATTGAAGGGGCTCTCGCTCATCGACTTGGCGCCCAAGGGGCCGATCGCGTCGGTCGTTTCCATGAAGTGGACCTCGGTGCGCGGCACTTCGGCGTACTGCGGGAGACGGTAGCGCCGGAAGGCCGCCGTGGTCACCTCACCGCGCTCGTCGAGTCGTACGGCCTCGAAAAGTGTGGCCCCGAGCGCCTGGGCGACGCCGCCCTCGGTCTGACCGCGGCACTGCAGCGGGTTCATGACCTTGCCCGCGTCGGCGGCGTGGACGCTGCGCAGGATCACACCGTCCCGGGTGAGAACGCGCCGGGCGATCCGCAGCCGCGACCATGCCTCCCGCTCGTCCTCCAGACGGGCCGTCAGCCGGGCGAGCTCCGCTTCGAGCGCCTCCACCCGGGCCCGGGCCGCCGCCCGCGCCTCCAACTCCCCGATCAACGACCCCATCAGCGTCGCCTCCTCCACCCACACGGTAGAGACCCGACCACGCCGCCGCCCCTCATGCGCAGTCGTACGTCAGCCCGCCCGCTCATAGGTAAGGACGGTCTTCGGGTGGTTGCCGATCTTGCGTAGGCGCAGCGGGCCGTCCG
>NZ_JBICXM010000012.1:111813-290894 GCF_043200235.1 Streptomyces sp. NPDC048441 | reverse complement strand
GCCCGGTTACATTCCGAACCCGGAAGCTAAGCCTCATAGCGCCGATGGTACTGCAGGGGGGACCCTGTGGGAGAGTAGGACGCCGCCGAACTATTTTTGAATGAAAGAGCTGGTCCCTGAACTTCGGTTCAGGGACCAGCTCTTTTTTGTTTTGTGTAACTTGCCGTTCACGTTCCGCAGCCAACATCCGGAGTCATGGGGACAGTTGGCATGTTGCGAGCCGCAGGTATCGGTGCCGGTGACGAGGTCATCGTGCCGGCGTACGGAAACGTCGAGATCGCCGAGGCCGTGGTCCTGGCCGGGGCCGTGCCCGTGTTCGCGGACATCGATCGGGTGACGTACTGCCTGGATCCTGACGCGGTGGCGGCCGCGGTGACCTCCCGTACGGCCGCAGTCGCCGTCGTGCATCGCTTCGGGCACCCCGCCGACGTCAGGCGGTTGCGGGACCTGGGGCAGCGGCACGGCGTACTCGTGCTTGAGCAGGGTGAGTTGGACGCGCCGTACGACGAGCTCGCGCAGCGGCGGTCGCGGGCCGCCTACCTCAACGGGCGGCTCAGCGGCGTGCTGACCCCGGACGGCGTCGTGGGCCACAGCTATCAGCAGTACGTCGTACGCGTGCCCGGCAACGGGCGGCCGGACCGGGACGCGTTCGCGCGTGCAGTGCGGGCCAAGGGAGTCGACTGCCGGGTGCCGGTGAAGACGCCCGTTCACCGGACGCCGGAGTTCTGGCGGGACGTCTATCTGCCGGAGACCGAGCGTGCCGCGGACGAGACGCTGGCGTTGCCCGTCGGTGGCGAACTGTCGCGGCGTGAACTGCAGCGGATCGTATCGGCGTGCAATGCGCTCGGGGGGCTGCTGCAGCCCGCTTTCTGAGGGGTGTTCACAGCCGTTCGAAGCAGCCGTGAGTTCGGGGTATGCTTTATTCCGTTGCCACGCGGGAAACCGCGAAAGGGCGACAGGCCCCTATAGCTCAGTCGGTAGAGCGTCTCCATGGTAAGGAGAAGGTCAGCGGTTCGATTCCGCTTGGGGGCTCAGAGAGTAGTAGTAAGTCGGGAAAGTCCCCGCCCAGTTGGGCGGGGACTTTTTTGTTTCAGTCCTTCTGGAGGCCGGGGACCCGCATCGCGAGGATCGCCATGTCGTCCGACGGGGCGTCTGTCGCGAAGCGTTCCACCGCGCGCATGATGCGGGCCGCCACAGCGCCCGCCGTGAGGCCCGTACACGTCGTGAGGACGTCCGCGAGGCCGTCGTCGCCGAGCATACGGGTGCCCTCGCGGCGCTCGGTGACGCCGTCCGTCACGCAGAGCAGGACGTCGCCCGGATCGAGCGTCATCGTCTGTTCGTAGAGCTCCAGGTCGTCCATCACGCCGAGCAGCGGCTGCGGCTCCGCGTACGGCTCGACCGTGCCGTCCTGGCGCAGGCGGAGCGGGAGCGGATGCCCTGCGCAGACGATCTTCAGGACCGCCGAGCCGTCCTCCTGCGGCCACAACTCCCCGTAGAGGAGCGTGAGGAAGCGGCTACGGGCGCCCTCGTCGAGGATCGCGGCGTTCAGGCGCTCGAGGACCGCGGGGCCGCCGAAGCCCTCGCGGGCCAGCAGGCGCAGGGCGTGCCGGGCCAGGCCGGTGACCGCGGCGGCCTCCGGGCCCGTGCCGCAGACGTCGCCGATCGCGAAGCCGTACGCGCCGTCGCGGATCGGGAAGAGGTCGTAGAAGTCGCCGCCGACCTCGTTGCCCTCGCCGGCCGCGCGGTAGATGACCTCGACCTCGACACCCGGGATCTGCGGGAGCCCCGGCGGCAGCAGGCTGCGCTGGAGGGACTGGCTGATGGCCATGCGCTCCGAGTACAGGCGGGCGTTGTCCAGGGCGAGGGCCGCTCGGCGGGAGAGGTCTTCGGCCAATTCCAGGATCTCTTGGCGGAAGTGCTCGTCGGAGGGCTTGCCCAGCGTGAGCATGCCGATGACGCGGTTGCGGGCGACCAGGGGCAGGACGACCGTCTCGCCGCCCACCGCCGATGCCGTGGAGAGCGTCGTGCCGATGCCCGAGCCCAGGCTCAGGGGCTCGTTGAGGCCGAGGCTGCGCATGGAGGTGCGCAGGGCGGCCTGGTGGGCCGCTTCCGAGGGCGCGGCCCATACGCGGGCTCCGGGGGCCGGCACGGGGTCGGGAGGGGCGATCTTGGAGAGGAGTGCCTTCAGGCCGTCGATGCGCTCCTCGTCCTCATGGAGGACGTACGAGAGATAGGGCTCGGACGACTGGTCGGCGATCGTGTAGACGGCGCACCAGGTCGCGAGCGTCGGGACCGTCATCTGGGCCATGAGCGCCAGGGTCTGGTCGCGGTCGAGCGTGCCCGCGAGGAGGTCGGACGCCTCGACGAGGAAGGAGAGCGAGCCGCGGCGCAGACGCTCGAGCTCACCGAGGCGCGCGGACTCGACGGCGAGAGCGATGCGGTCGGCGGCGAACTGGAGACGCAGAGCCTCTTCGTTCGAGTACCGGTCGGGGGACTCGGCGGCGACGCCCAGGGAGCCCGTGAGGCGGCCCTCGACCTTCAGCGGGACCGTGACCACGGAGCGCATTCCCGTGCCGTTGAGGAGCGGTACGGCGCCGGGGACGACCGTGAGGTCCTCGTGGACGGCCGGCATACGTGCGGAGCCGTAGCGGCCAGGGCCCGCGTCCACGGGGACGCGGGCGAAGCGCTGGCGGGCGGAGGGCAGGCCGGTGGAGGCGCGGACCTCGAGCTCCGTCTCGTCGTCCGTGGCGAGGAGTAGGAAGGCGGCGTCGCCGTCGAGCATGTCGCGGGCGCGCTCGACCGTGCGCTGGAGCAGCCCGTCGAGGTCGTCCGGCGCGGGGGAGCCGATGAAGACCTCGAAGGGGTCGGCGGTGTGCGACTCGGTGAGCGCTCCGGGCTCGGGGGCGGGGCCGCGCAGCGGGGTCTGCAGGACGGCGCGTTCGTCGTCGCGGACGAGCAGGCAGACCGTGGACGGTTCGCCGTCGGTGTCGCGGACGCGCAGGTGCGAGGCGTAGACCGGGGTGACACGGCCGTCGGAGCCGCGGATGCCGTAGCTGCCCTCCCAGCGGGAGAGCTGGAGTGCCTCCACGATGCCGGTACTGGTACCCGGAGTGTGCGGCCAGGCGGCGAGATCGGTGAGCGGTTTGCCGGTGACCTGTTCGGCGGCGTATCCGAAGAGCTCTTCCGCGTCTTCGTTCCAGGCGGAGATCGCGCCCACGCGGTCGATCTGGACGACCGCGACGCGGACTCTGCCGTCGGTGAGCGGGAGAAGCTCGGCGGGGAGGGCGGGGCCTGCGGTGCGGGTGCCCACCGAGCGGTCGGGTAGGTCGAGTTGGAACCAGACCTGCTTGTTGGTGGGGGTGTAGTCGACGCCCCAGCGGGTGGCGAGTGCCGCGCACAGCTGGAGCCCGCGGCCGCCCTCGCGGTCGGGGCTGCCCATGTTCGCGGCGGACTGCTGGAGCGGGATCTCGCGCTCCGGATAGTGGTCGGAGACCTCGATGCGTACGGCGTCGTCGCTGCGCAGGCAGAGGACGTCGGCGGCGGTTCCGGCGTGCACCACGGCGTTGGTGACCAGCTCGCTGGTGAGGACGACCGCGTCGTCGACGATGTCCGTGAACCCCCAGCCCTGGAGGGTGTCGCGGACAAAGGAGCGGGCCGTCGCGACGGAACGCCCGACGGGGTCGAAAGTCGCAGCCGCGCGCGCGGTGATCACAGAACTCCTCGTACGAGTATCGACGCCCAGATCTCCCACCATGGTGCGGCCGCCCCTCCGATGCCCGCTTGTACGTGTGCCACCGCCCAGGCCGGGCAGGACCGAGGTGGTTGGACAGCCGGATGCCAGGTTACTTACCTTCGCCGTCCATGCTGATGCCGGTCGTCAGTGTTTCCGCCCGGAGGGTGTGCGGACGGTGTGCGAAGCTGCCGAACTGTTATGGCCTGGTTCAGCCATGGTGAAACACTGGGCAGGCTTCTTGGAGAGAGCCCAGGTAACCCGAGCAGTACGGTCGACCCTTGCGGGAGGGACACAGTGGAGTCTGGCGCAGCGACGCGGGGCACTAAAACGCGTGCGAAAGACGGACAGTCCCTGAGTAAACAGCGCAAACCGCGCCACGGGACAACTACGTCAGTGGATGCGGCGGCTCTGAACAGACTGCTCGCGGCGCTCGCTGCCATGCGGGACGGAAACTTCCGTAAGCGGCTCACGGTCTCCGGTGACGACGTCATGTCCGAGATCGCCGCCGTCTTCAATGAGGTGGCCGACCGGAATCTGCATCTGACGGGTGAGCTGTCCCGGGTGCGGCGCATGGTCGGACGTGAGGGAAAGCTCACGGAGCGCCTTGAGAGCGGCGCCAGTGAGGGGTCGTGGGCCGCAGCGATCGATGCGTCGAACGCCCTTGTCGACGATCTCGTACGCCCTGTCTCCGAGGTCGGGCGGGTGCTCTCGGCGGTCGCCGACGGTGACCTGGAGCAGCGGATGGAGCTGCGGGCGCAGGCGGACGAGGGGAACGGTCATCCGCTGCGCGGGGAGTTCCTGAAGGTCGGCCGGACGGTGAACAACCTGGTCGACCAGCTCTCGACGTTCACCGACGAGGTCACGCGGGTGGCCAGTGAGGTGGGCACCGAGGGCAAGCTGGGTGGCCAGGCGCGGGTACGTGGAATGTCCGGTTCGTGGAAAGACCTCACGGATTCGGTGAACACCATGGCGTACCGGCTCACCGCGCAGGTGCGTGACATTGCTCTCGTGACGACGGCGGTGGCAAAGGGTGACTTGTCGCGAAAGGTCACCGTTCATGTCGCCGGTGAGATGCTTGAGCTGAAAAACACCGTCAACACGATGGTGGACCAGCTCTCGTCGTTCTCCTCCGAGGTGACCCGCGTCGCGCGCGAGGTCGGCACGGAGGGCGAGCTCGGCGGCCAGGCGCAGGTGCCCGGTGTGGCGGGAGTGTGGAAGGACCTCACCGATTCGGTGAATCTTATGGCCGGCAATCTCACCGCCCAGGTGCGTGGGATCGCCCAGGTCACGACGGCCGTCGCGAACGGCGATCTGTCCCAGAAGGTGACGGTGAGCGCACGCGGCGAGGTCGCCCAGCTCGCCGAGACCATCAACCAGATGACCGAGACGCTGCGTACGTTCGCGGACGAGGTCACGCGAGTCGCGAACGAGGTCGGCGCCGAGGGGCAGCTCGGCGGTCAGGCGAATGTGCCGGGTGCGGCGGGGACCTGGAAGGACCTCACCGACTCGGTGAACACGGTCTTCAGGAACCTCACCACGCAGGTGCGCGACATCGCGACGGTGACGACGGCGGTTGCCAACGGCGATCTGTCGCAGAAGGTCACCGTCGATGTCGCGGGCGAGATGCTCGAGCTGAAGAACACCGTGAACACGATGGTGGACCAGCTCTCCGCCTTCGGTGCCGAAGTGACCCGTGTGGCGCGGGAGATCGGTGTCGAGGGTGAGCTCGGCGGTCAGGCGCAGGTGCAGGGCGCGGCCGGTACGTGGAAGGACCTGACGGACTCGGTCAACACCGCCTTCCGCAACCTCACGGGCCAGGTCCGCAACATCGCGCAGGTGACGACGGCGGTCGCCAACGGTGATCTGTCGCAGAAGGTCACCGTCGACGTCTCCGGCGAGATGCTTCAGTTGAAGAACACCGTGAACACGATGGTGGACCAGCTGTCGTCCTTCGCCGATCAGGTCACGCGGATGGCGCGCGACGTGGGCACCGAAGGACGCCTCGGCGGCCAGGCGCGCGTGGACGGTGTCAGCGGCACCTGGAAGGAACTCACGGACTCCGTCAACTTCATGGCCGGGAACCTGACGTCGCAGGTACGTCAGATCGCCCAGGTCACGACGGCGGTGGCCCGGGGCGACCTGTCGCAGAAGATCGATGTGGATGCGCGTGGCGAGATCCTGGAGCTGAAGAACACCATCAACACGATGGTCGACCAGCTCTCCGCGTTCGCCGACCAGGTGACCCGGGTGGCCCGCGAGGTGGGCACGGAGGGCCGGCTCGGCGGGCAGGCGCAGGTGCCCGGTGTGGCCGGTGTGTGGCGCGACCTGACCGACTCCGTGAACGGTATGGCGGGCAACCTCACCGCTCAGGTCCGCAACATCGCGCAGGTCGCGACCGCAGTGGCGCGAGGCGACCTGTCGCAGAAGATCGACGTGGATGCGCGCGGCGAGATCCTGGAGCTGAAGAACACCCTCAACACGATGGTGGACCAGCTGTCGGCCTTCGCCGAGCAGGTGACGCGGGTGGCCCGTGAGGTGGGCACCGACGGCATCCTGGGCGGCCAGGCGGAGGTGCAGGGTGTCTCAGGCACCTGGAAGGACCTCACGCAGTCCGTGAACGGCATGGCGAACAACCTGACCCTTCAGGTCCGCAACATCGCCGAGGTCACCACGGCCGTCGCCATGGGCGACCTCTCCAAGAAGATCACCGTCGACGCCAAGGGCGAGATCCTCGAGCTCGTCACCACCGTGAACACGATGGTCGACCAGCTCTCGAACTTCGCCGAGCAGGTCAACCGCGTGGCCCGTGAGGTGGGCACCGAGGGCAACCTGGGCGGCCAGGCACGGGTCCCGGGCGTCACCGGCACCTGGAAGGACCTCAGCGACAACGTCAACCTGATGGCGAACAACCTGACCGGCCAGGTGCGCAACATCTCCCAGGTCGCGGCGGCGGTCGCCAACGGAGACCTCACCAAGAAGGTCACCGTCGAGGCGCGCGGCGAGGTCGCGCAGCTCGCCGACACCGTCAACACGATGGTGAAGACGCTGAGTTCGTTCGCCGACGAGGTGACCCGCGTGGCCCGCGAGGTGGGCACCGACGGCATCCTCGGCGGTCAGGCCCGCGTGCCCGGAGTGTCGGGTACGTGGAAGGACCTGACGGAGTCCGTGAACGGCATGGCCTCCAACCTCACCGGACAGGTCCGCAACATCGCGATGGTCACCACGGCCATCGCCAAGGGCGACCTGACCAAGAAGATCGACATCGACGCCCGGGGCGAGATCCTGGAGCTGAAGACGACCATCAACACGATGGTCGACCAGCTGTCGTCCTTCGCCGAGCAGGTCACGCGCGTGGCCCGCGAGGTGGGCACGGAAGGGCAGTTGGGCGGTCAGGCGCGCGTGCGGGATGTCGACGGCACCTGGCGCGACCTCACCGAATCGGTGAACGAGATGGCCGGGAACCTCACCCGTCAGGTACGCGCCATCGCCGAGGTCGCCACGGCGGTGACGCGCGGCGACCTGAACCTGAAGATCGACGTGGACGCGGCGGGCGAGATCCAGGTCCTCCAGGACAACATCAACTCGATGATCGCCAACCTCCGCGACACCACTCTCGCCAACAAGGAACAGGACTGGCTCAAGGGCAACCTCGCCCGCATCTCCGGTCTGATGCAGGGCCGCCGGGACCTGGCGGACGTCGCCTCTCTGATCATGAGCGAGCTGACGCCGGTGGTCTCCGCGCAGCACGGTGCCTTCTTCCTCGCGCTGCCCACGGACGACAGCGCGGAGCCGGGCGCCGAGCAGGGGGACGCGTACGAACTGCGCATGATGGGCAGTTACGGCTACTCCATGGGCTCCATGCCGACGTCCTTCCGGCCCGGCGAGACGCTCATCGGCACGGCGGCGCAGGAGCGGCGCACGATCCTCGTGGAGAACGCACCGTCCGGCTATCTGCGGATCGCGTCCGGGCTCGGCGAGGCGCCGCCCGCGCAAGTGATCGTGCTCCCGGTGCTCTTCGAAGGGACCGTCCTCGGAGTGATCGAGCTGGCCGCCTTCCAGGCGTTCACGCAGATCCAGAAGGACTTCCTCAGCCAGATCGCCGAGATGATCGCGACGAGCGTCAACACCATCAGCGTCAACACGAAGACCGAGGTGCTGCTGAGGCAGTCGCAGGAGCTCACCGAGCAACTGCGTGAACGGTCGGCGGAGTTGGAGAACCGGCAGAAGGCGCTGCAGGACTCCAACGCCGAACTGGAGGAGAAGGCCGAGCTGCTCGCCCAGCAGAACCGCGACATCGAGGTCAAGAACACCGAGATCGAAGAGGCCAGGCAGGTCCTGGAGGAGCGTGCCGAACAGCTCGCTGTCTCGATGCGCTACAAGTCCGAGTTCCTCGCGAACATGTCGCACGAGCTGCGTACGCCGCTCAACTCCCTGCTGATTCTGGCCAAGTTGCTGGCCGACAACGCAGACGCGAACCTCACCCCGAAGCAGGTGGAGTTCGCCGAGACGATCCACGGGGCGGGTTCGGACCTGCTGCAGCTCATCAACGACATCCTCGATCTGTCGAAGGTCGAGGCGGGCAAGATGGACGTCTCCCCGACGCGCATCGCCCTCGTCCAGCTCGTGGACTACGTAGAGGCCACTTTCCGTCCGCTGACCGCGGAGAAGGGGCTCGACTTCTCCGTACGTGTGTCTCCGGAGCTGCCCGCGACCCTCCACACGGACGAGCAGCGGCTCCTTCAGGTCCTGCGCAACCTCCTGTCCAACGCGGTGAAGTTCACCGACTCCGGAGCGGTCGAGCTGGTGATCCGGCATGCGAACGCCGATGTGCCCAACGCCATCCGCGAGCAGCTCCTGGAGGCGGGCTCTTTGCGGGACGCGGACGCGGATCTGATCGCCTTCTCGGTGAGTGACACCGGCATCGGGATCGCGGGCAGCAAGATGCGGGTCATCTTCGAGGCGTTCAAGCAGGCCGACGGAACGACGAGCAGGAAGTACGGCGGTACGGGTCTCGGGCTCTCCATCAGCCGGGAGATCGCGCGTCTCCTCGGCGGTGAGATCCACGCGGCGAGCGAGCCGGGCCGCGGCTCGACGTTCACGCTCTATTTGCCGCTGCACCCGAGCGAACTGCCGCCCCAGGGCTACGCGACGCTGACCCCGCTACCGGGAACGGCCTCACGGGCCGCCCTGGAGGAGGGCGCGTCCACGGCCGAGCAGCCGCCGCAGGGCGAGGAGACCACGCCGCCGCAGCTCGACGCGGCGCCGGGGCCGAGCACGCTCTTCCGGCGTCGCCGCCGCTCCCTGCCGGCTTCCTCCGGGCAGTCGGCAGCGCTGCCGGGGCAGAGCGCCGCGGGGTCCAAGGAGCAGCGGTCCCAGGAGCAGTGGCCGACCGTGGGGCAGCAGGAGGCGGCCGAGGCACGTCCCGGCTTCCAGTTCGGCGGCGAGAAGGTGCTCATCGTCGACGACGACATCCGGAACGTGTTCGCGCTCACCAGCGTCCTGGAGCAGCACGGGCTCTCGGTCCTGTACGCGGAGAACGGCCGTGAAGGCATCGAAGTCCTGGAGCAGCACGATGATGTGACGGTCGTGCTCATGGACATCATGATGCCGGAGATGGACGGGTACGCGACGACGACGGCGATCCGCAGGATGCCGCAGTTCGCCGGGCTCCCGATCATCGCGCTCACCGCCAAGGCCATGAAGGGCGACCGGGAGAAGGCCCTCGACTCCGGGGCTTCCGATTACGTTACGAAGCCGGTCGACCCGGATCATCTGCTCTCGGTGATGGAGCAGTGGATGCGCGGGGAGTGACCGAGAAGAGACTCCATTACGCGGAGTTGCTGACAGAGTGTGGCCGTAGCCGTGTAGAAGCGCGGTATTCGGGGAACCTTCTGGTCTCCCACCGCGTTTCTGCTACGTGCACGGTGACATCGCGGTGACAGGGTGTGGCGACAGGCGGGGTGCGGCTACCATGACCGGCACAAGGACGGACGGCGTAAGGGAGTCGTCCCCTGGGGCGGCGCCCGGTGTACCGCCGGGGCGAGGAGGGCGGGCCATGGTGCAGAAGGCCAAGATCCTCCTGGTCGATGACCGGCCGGAGAATCTGCTGGCGCTGGAGGCCATCCTCTCTGCGCTCGATCAGACCCTGGTGCGGGCATCGTCCGGGGAGGAAGCGCTCAAAGCACTACTCACGGACGACTTCGCGGTCATTCTGCTGGACGTCCAGATGCCAGGCATGGACGGTTTCGAAACCGCCGCGCACATCAAGCGGCGAGAACGGACCCGGGACATCCCGATCATCTTCCTCACCGCGATCAACCACGGCCCGCATCACACGTTCCGCGGTTACGCGGCGGGTGCGGTGGACTACATCTCCAAGCCGTTCGATCCGTGGGTGCTGCGCGCGAAGGTCTCGGTGTTCGTCGAGCTGTACATGAAGAACTGTCAACTGCGGGAGCAGGCGGCACTGCTGCGGCTCCAGCTCGAGGGCGGTGGCAAGTCCGCGGCGGGTGAAGCCAAGGAGCCCGCCGGGCTCCTCGCCGAGCTCTCCGCGCGCCTCGCGGCCGTCGAGGAACAGGCGGAAGCGCTGTCGAAGCAGCTGGACGACGACTCGGCGGACGCCGCAGCTGTCGCTACCGCTGCCCATCTCGAACGCAAACTCACCGGCCTGCGGCGGGCTCTTGACGCCCTGGAGCCGGGCACCGGCAGCGGTGCGCCCTCGGTGTCCTCGCAGAACTGAGCCTGCTGAGTCCGCGAGGGATGCCGAGCGGAGCCGGACCGGAGGCGGTGAACATCCGTCAGTTCACCGCCCCCACAAGGGCGACACAAAAGGGTGAAGCCGTAGGCACACGTGTCCGCAGTCGCCTCCACCGGTAACCTCAGACACATGGCCTCACGTCCGTCCGCAGCCAAGAAGACGCCCGCGAAGAAGGCGGCCGCGCCCACAAAGGCTCCGGCGAAGAAGGCCGCTGCCAAGAAACCGCCCGGCAAGAAGGCGCCGGCGAAGAGGGCACCCGCCAAGAAGGCCGCGGCGAAGAAGCCCGCGCCCAAGCCGGCCCCCAACCCTACAAACGGTGTGTACCGCCTCGTGCGGGCCCTCTGGCTCGGTGTCGCGCACAGCGTGGGCGCGCTGTTCCGCGGCATAGGGCGAGGCGCCAAGGGGCTCGACCCGGCGCATCGCAAGGACGGTCTCGCGCTGCTGCTGCTCGGTGTCGCGCTGATCGTCGCCGCGGGTACGTGGTCGAATCTGCGCGGTCCCGTGGGCGATCTCGTCGAGATGCTGGTGACCGGCGCGTTCGGCCGCCTCGATCTGCTGCTTCCGATACTGCTCGCGGTCATCGGCGTACGCCTGATCCGGCATCCCGAGAAGCCCGATGCGAACGGCCGCATCGTGATCGGCCTGTCCGCGCTCGTCATCGGTGTGCTCGGCCAGGTCCATATCGCCTGCGGTTCGCCCGCCCGTGACGACGGCATGGCGGCCATAAGGGACGCGGGCGGGCTCATCGGCTGGGGTGTGTCCACACCGCTGATCTTCACGATGGGCGAGATCCTCGCCGTACCGCTCCTTGCCCTCCTCACCGTCTTCGGGCTGCTCGTGGTCACGGCGACGCCCGTCAACGCCATCCCGCAGCGGCTGCGGCTGCTCGGCACCAAGCTCGGCATCGTCCAGGCGGAGCCCGAAGCGGCCGACGGCGAGTTCTCGGACGACGAGCGGTACGACGAGCAGTGGCGTGAGGCCCTGCCCGCCCGCTCACGCAGGCGCGCGGACGACGACGAGCAGTACGACCCGGATCAGGCCGAGGAGATGGCGCTCTCCAAGCGGCGCAGGCCCCGCAGGGCGTCCACACAGCCCGCTCTGCACCGACCGATGGACGCGGTGGACGTGGCGGCCGCCGCTGCCGCCGCCCTGGACGGCGCTGTCCTGCACGGGATGCCGCCGTCGCCACTGGTCGCCGACCTGACCCAGGGGGTCACCGGGGAGCGCGACGAGCAGCCCGCGGCGGCGACCGGCTCGGAGAGCTCCGTTCCGCTGCCGAGCGCACGCGGGACGGACAGCCCGCCGCCCGGCGTGCTGCGCAAGAAGCCCGGGGGTTCCGCCGACTCGGCCGTTCCGGACCTGACCAAGGGAGCCCCGGACAGGCCGCGGGACCTCCCGCCGCGGGCCGAGCAGCTCCAGCTCGCCGGGGACATCACGTACTCCCTGCCCGCGCTCGATCTGCTCGAGCGCGGCGGCCCCGGCAAGACCCGCAGCGCCGCCAACGACGCGGTCGTCGCCTCGCTCAGCACCGTCTTCACGGAGTTCAAGGTCGACGCGGCCGTCACCGGCTTCACCCGGGGCCCGACGGTCACGCGGTACGAGATCGAGCTCGGCCCCGCCGTGAAGGTCGAGAAGATCACGGCCCTGGCCAAGAACATCGCGTACGCGGTCGCCAGCCCCGACGTCCGCATCATCAGCCCCATCCCCGGCAAGTCCGCGGTCGGTATCGAGATCCCGAACACCGACCGCGAGATGGTCAACGTGGGCGACGTGCTGCGCCTCGCGGACGCGGCCGAGGACGACCACCCCATGCTGGTCGCGCTCGGCAAGGACGTCGAGGGCGGCTACGTCATGGCCAACATGGCGAAGATGCCGCACATCCTGGTCGCCGGAGCCACCGGTTCCGGCAAGTCGTCCTGCATCAACTGTCTGATCACGTCGATCATGATGCGGGCGACCCCCGAGGACGTACGGATGGTCCTCGTCGACCCCAAGCGTGTCGAGCTCACCGCGTACGAGGGCATCCCGCACCTGATCACGCCGATCATCACCAACCCGAAGCGGGCCGCCGAGGCGCTCCAGTGGGTCGTACGCGAGATGGATCTGCGCTACGACGACCTGGCGGCGTTCGGCTACCGGCACATCGACGACTTCAACAAGGCGATCCGCGACGGCAAGCTCAAGACGCCCGAGGGCAGCGAGCGGGAGCTCACCCCGTACCCGTATCTACTGGTGATCGTCGACGAGCTCGCCGACCTGATGATGGTCGCCCCGCGCGACGTCGAGGACTCGATCGTGCGCATCACGCAGCTCGCGCGCGCGGCGGGCATCCACCTGGTGCTTGCCACGCAGCGTCCTTCCGTGGACGTCGTGACCGGTCTGATCAAGGCGAACGTGCCCTCACGGCTCGCCTTCGCGACCTCCTCACTCGCCGACAGCCGCGTCATCCTCGACCAGCCGGGCGCCGAGAAGCTGATCGGCAAGGGCGACGGGCTCTTTCTGCCGATGGGCGCGAACAAGCCCACCCGAATGCAGGGCGCCTTCGTCACCGAGGACGAGATCCACGCGGTCGTCCAGCACTGCAAGGACCAGATGGCGCCCGTCTTCCGGGAGGACGTCACCGTCGGGACCAAGCAGAAGAAGGAGATCGACGAGGACATCGGCGATGACCTCGACCTGCTGTGCCAGGCCGCTGAGCTGGTGGTTTCCACACAGTTCGGGTCCACATCGATGCTCCAGCGCAAGCTGCGCGTCGGCTTCGCGAAGGCCGGAAGGCTCATGGACCTGATGGAATCGCGCGGCATCGTGGGCCCCAGCGAGGGGTCGAAGGCTCGTGACGTTCTTGTGCAGGGCGACGAACTGGATGGCGTGCTTGCCGTGATCCGCGGGGAGGCTCACCCATAAGGGAGCGGCAGGCAACCGTTTCCCTTCGGCATACGTCAAGTTGAGGGGAGGGACGGCACCATGGTCCACGATCAGGATGTCCGGCCATTCCGATGGCGTACAAAGTCCGTCGCCCAGTTGCCCCACCTTTTCTGAACCCCCCTAGACTGAACATCCAGCAGGTGGCTACACGCTCGAAAGGCGCCCCCGTGTCCATCGGCAACTCCCCTGAAGACGACCGCCCTTCAGACGACCGCCCTACAGAAGACCGGCGCGCCGACGACGGCCCGGCAGCTGAGCGTCCGGCGGACGACCGGCCCTCGATCGGCCGTGCGCTGCAGCAGGCGCGTGTCGACGCGGGCCTGACCGTCGACGAGATCAGTACGTCCACTCGGGTCCGCATCCCGATCGTGCACGCGATCGAGCAGGACGACTTCTCCCGATGTGGCGGCGATGTGTACGCCCGCGGTCACATCCGGACGCTCGCACGTGCCGTGGGCCTCGATCCCGCCCTCCTGCTGGCCCAGTACGACGAGGCGCACGGCGGCCGTCCGCCGGCGCCCACCCCGGCGGCGCCGCTCTTCGAGGCCGAGCGGATCAGGTCCGACCCGCGCCGGCCGAACTGGACCGCGGCCATGGTCGCCGCGATCGTCGCCGTGATCGGATTCGTCGGCTTCACCGCGTTCAGCGGCGGGGACGACGGGGACGGGTCGACGTCGCAGGTCGCCGAGGGCTCCACGCCCAGTGCCAGCAAGTCCGTCACCAAGCCGGCACCGGACAAGCCCGCCGACCCCAAGCCGGATCCGTCGGACAGCGCGATCGCGGGCGCCCCCAAGGACAAGGTCACGGTCAAGGTCAGCGCCCCGGACGGACGCAGCTGGATCTCGGCCAAGGATCACAACGGCCAGACCCTCTACGACGGCGTCCTCGAAGAGGGCAAGTCGAAGACCTTCCAGGACCAGCAGAAGATCGACCTGGTCCTCGGCGATGCGGGCGCGATCAAGCTGTTCGTGAACGGCAAGCCGGTCGACAACAAGTTCGAGCCCGGCCAGGTCGAGCGACTCACGTACACCAAGGGCGACCCCGAGGTCGGATAACCCTTGCGGCCACAGGCCCGGACCCTCGCGGCAGGGGCCCGGGCAGGGACGAAGTAGTCTTGAGACCATGCCCGAACGCCGTACCGTCGCCCTTGTCACTCTTGGCTGCGCCCGTAACGAGGTGGACTCGGAGGAGCTCGCAGGCCGCCTGGAGGCGGACGGCTGGCAGCTCGTCGAGGCCGCCGAAGACGCGGATGTCGCCGTAGTCAACACCTGTGGATTCGTCGAAGCCGCCAAGAAGGACTCCGTCGACGCCCTCCTGGAAGCCAATGACCTCAAGGGGCATGGCAAGACCCAGGCCGTCGTCGCCGTCGGCTGCATGGCCGAGCGGTACGGCAAGGAGCTCGCCGACGCCCTCCCCGAAGCCGATGGTGTCCTCGGCTTCGACGACTACTCCGACATCTCCAGCCGCCTGCAGACCATCCTCGGTGGCGGCAGTGTCGAGGCCCACACCCCGCGTGACCGGCGCAAGCTCCTGCCGATCAGCCCCGCCGAGCGGCAGGAGGCGGGCTCCGACGTCGCGCTTCCCGGGCACGCGCCCGTGGACCTGCCCGACGGCCTCGCGCCCGCCTCAGGGCCGCGTGCCCCGCTGCGCAGGCGCCTGGGCAACAACCCGGTCGCCTCGGTGAAACTGGCCTCCGGCTGCGACCGCCGCTGCTCGTTCTGCGCCATTCCCTCCTTCCGCGGGTCCTTCATCTCGCGGCGCCCCTCGGACGTCCTCGGTGAGACGCGCTGGCTGGCCGAACAGGGTGTCAAGGAGGTCATGCTCGTCTCCGAGAACAACACCTCGTACGGCAAGGACCTCGGTGACATCCGTCTCCTGGAGACGCTGCTTCCCGAGCTGGCCGCCGTCGACGGGATCGAGCGGGTGCGCGTCAGCTACCTGCAGCCCGCCGAGATGCGCCCCGGACTCATCGACGTACTGACGTCTACGGAGAAGGTCGCTCCGTACTTCGACCTGTCGTTCCAGCACTCCGCCCCCGGTGTGCTGCGGGCGATGCGGCGCTTCGGGGACACCGACCGGTTCCTCGAGCTTTTGGACACCATCCGTACGAAGGCTCCGCAGGCCGGTGTGCGGTCGAACTTCATCGTGGGCTTCCCGGGCGAGACCGACGCCGACGTGGACGAGCTCGAGCGGTTCCTCACGGGTGCGCGGCTGGACGCCATCGGCGTCTTCGGGTACTCCGACGAGGAGGGCACGGAAGCGGCGACGTACGACAAGAAGCTGGACCAGGACGTCGTCGACGAGCGGCTCGCGCGCATCTCACGGCTCGCCGAGGAACTGACCTCACAGCGCGCCGACGAGCGTCTCGGTGAGACCGTCGAGGTGCTTGTGGAGGCCGTGGACGAGGAGGACGGCGCGATCGGCCGGGCGGCTCACCAGGCGCCCGAGACGGACGGCCAGATCCGCTTCACGGGTGCCACGGGTGGGGACGGACCGCAGGTCGGTCGTATGGTCGTGGCAAAGGTGGTCGGCACGGAAGGCGTGGACCTGGTGGCTGAGTACAGCGAAATTCTGGAGGGCTCGCCCCGGATCCCGGCCGAGGAGGCGCGCAGATGACCGGTGTCCCGGCATCCGCGGCGGGCGGCTCCGGCGCGCAGGGCGCCAAGCCGGTGCGCGGCGGAAAGTTGGGCGCTGCGGCCGTCAATCAGGCCAGCGTGTGGAACGTCGCCAACCTGCTGACAGTCATCCGGCTGCTGCTCGTGCCGGGCTTCGTGATGCTGCTGCTGGCCGACGGCGGGTACGACCCGGCGTGGCGTGCGTGGGCCTGGGCGGCCTTCGCCGTCGCCATGATCACCGACCTCTTCGACGGGCATCTGGCGCGTACATACAACCTGGTCACGGACTTCGGGAAGATCGCTGACCCCATCGCCGACAAGGCGATCATGGGCGCCGCGCTGATCTGTCTCTCGTACCTCGGCGATCTGCCCTGGTGGGTGACGGGCGTCATTCTCGGACGTGAGCTCGGGATCACAGTGCTGCGGTTCTGGGTGATCCGCTTCGGTGTCATTCCGGCCAGTCGTGGCGGCAAGATGAAGACGCTCTGGCAGGGCACGGCCGCCGGGATGTACGTCCTGGCGCTGACCGGGCCGCTCGCCACGCTGCGGTTCTGGGTGATGGCGGTCGCCGTCGTCCTGACCGTGGTGACCGGGCTCGACTACATCCGGCAGGCCATCGTGCTGCGTCGGCTCGGGCTCGCGGAGGCGAAGGAAGCGGCGGCGGCATCCGCTTCGGCTTCGGCCTCCGGCGAGGGGGCTCGGGAGTCGTCGTGATGTCCGGCGGTCCGGCAGCGGAGGTTCTGCGCCTTCTTCAGGCGCGGGGCGAGACGCTGGCTGTCGCCGAATCGCTCACCGGCGGTCTCGTGGCCGCCGAGCTGACGGCGGTGCCGGGGGCCTCGAAGGTCTTCCGGGGGTCCGTGACGGCGTATGCGACCGCGCTGAAGCACGAGGTGCTCGGGGTCGACAGCACCCTGTTGGCCGAGCGTGGAGCCGTTGATGCCGATGTGGCGCTCGGGATGGCCGCCGGTGTGCGCGAGGTCATGGGCACGGACTGGGGGATCGCGACCACGGGGGTCGCGGGGCCGGATCCGCAGGACGGGCAGCCGGTCGGGACCGTGTTCGTGGCGGTGGAGGGGCCGGTTTCCACGGTCGGCGGCTCGGTTTGCGGGCTTCGCTCTGAGGGGAAAGTGGCCGCGCTGCGGTTGAACGGTGAGCGTTCGGACATTCGTATGGAGAGTGTACGGAGCGTGCTCACGCTGCTGCTCGAGCGGCTTTCCGGCGAACGTGCCGGGAATGGGCGGGCACAGGATACGGAACAGAACGGGGGGACTTGATGTTTGCAGCCCTGAGTGAACACGACATCGCTCCCCGCACGGCCGCCGCGCGAGGCGGTACGGTGGGGCGTGAAGGATGCGGCTACGCGGTCCGAGGAGGGAGCCACCGATGATTCTGCTCCGTCGCCTGCTGGGTGACGTGCTGCGTCGGCAGCGCCAGCGCCAGGGCCGTACTCTGCGCGAAGTCTCCTCGTCCGCCCGAGTCTCGCTCGGCTATCTTTCCGAGGTGGAGCGGGGGCAGAAGGAGGCATCCTCCGAGCTGCTTTCCGCGATCTGCGACGCGCTTGACGTACGGATGTCCGAGCTCATGCGTGAGGTGAGCGATGAGCTCTCCCTCGCCGAACTGGCTGCGTCGGCAGCGGCTACGGAACCGGTGCGCGCACCGGTTCGCCCGATGCTCAATTCCGTTTCGGTGAGCGGTGTGCCGCCGGAACGGGTGACGATCAAGGCGCCTGCGGAGGCGGTGGACGTCGTCGCTGCGTGATGCTGCGCCGACCGCGCACTGTCCACGCTATGTGAGCGCTCCGATGTGTCGAAGCCCCGGCCGGGTTACCGGTCGGGGCTTTCGTCTGCCCTGAGATGCCTGAATTGGTGCACTTGTGCCATTGTTGGTGGGGATTTTCGATTACGGGGATGCGTGAGCTTTGGAGGCTGCATGTACGTCGTGAAGAGCCCGCTGTCCGATGCGGATCTGAAGACGGTCTCGGACGCCCTGCAGGGCGCCCTTGTGGATCTGGTCGATCTCTCCCTGGTCGCCAAGCAGATCCACTGGAACGTGGTCGGACCGCGCTTCCGCTCCGTGCATCTGCAGCTCGACGAGGTCGTGGACACGGCGCGGCTGCACTCCGACACGGTGGCCGAGCGAGCCTCCACGCTCGGTGTCCCGCCCGATGGGCGGGCGGCGACGGTGGCGCGGAGCAGCGGCATCGGCGCGGTCTCCGAGGGCTGGGTCAAGGACGCGGACGCGGTGGGGACGCTCGTGGACGCGCTCGGTGCGGTGATCACGCGGATGCGGGAGAGGGTCGACACGACCGGTGAGGCGGACCCGGTGAGCCAGGACATCTTCATCGGGATCACGGCTGATCTGGAGAAGCATCACTGGATGTTCCAGGCGGAGAACGGTTGATGCCGGTGTTGATCCCGGTGGTCGCCGTGGCCGATGTCGGTGCAGTCGGCGGTGCCGATGTCGGTGCCGTTGTCGGGGTCGTTGTCGGGGTCGTGCCTCGTGTGCGCCGTGGTGCGCCCTCGCGCCGGGTGAAGCGGGGCATCTAGCGTCGACCGGGCGTCGAGCCTCGGGCGGAGGTGGTGGCCGTGGCATGGAGAGTCGTGCGGTGGGCGCCGGCTCTGGCGCTCGGTGCGCTCTGGTGGTGGGGCGTGCTGCGGCTGGCCCTCGCGCCTGACGCGGGGGTTCTGGAGGGGGCCGTCGCGGCCGGCGGGTGGGGGCTGAGCCTGCTGCCGGTGCACTGCGTGCCGAAGTCGCGGGCGGCGGGCGTCGCATCCCGGTCCGAGGAGCGGGCTCGGCGGTCGGACGGTGCTCTGCGGTGGCCCGGGGAGCGTACGGCCAAGGTCGCGTCCGATACCGCTGCCCGCGCCTTCACCAAGGCATGGCGACGCCGCCGTTCGGGCGGAGGATCTGGCCCGTCGTGAAGGCGGACGCGTCGGATGCCAGGTGCAGGACGGCGTGTGCGATGTCTTCCGGTTCGCCGACGCGGCCCAGGGGGGACATGCGGACCATGAGTCCTTCGGTGTGCGCCTGGGCGTCGGTGTCGTGGCGGTCGGTCATCGGGGTGCGGATCCAGCCGGGTGCGACGGCGTTGACCCGGATGCCGTGTGGGCCCACCTCGGTGGCGAGGGTCTTCGTGAGCTGGACGACCGCGGCTTTCGCCGCGCCGTAGCAGAGGAGGCCGGGGCCGCCGGTGTCCACGGCGCCCGAGGCCATGGTGATGATGCTGCCGGGGTGGCGGGATTCAACAGAGTCGGAGTCTGCGTTTGCGGTTGCCGATGCGTTTGCCGCGATCATCGCGCGGGCCGCGGCCTGGCAGGCGTACAGGACGCCCTTGAAGTTGATGTTCAGGACCCTGTCGAGGTCCTCGTCGAGGGTCTCCAGGACCGGGCTGTTGTGCATGATCCCGGCGATGGCGGCCATGACGTCCAGGCGGCCGGTGGCCGCGGCGGCGGTCGCGACGGCCTCGTCGACCTGAGCTCTGTCGGACACGTCCAGGGTGTGGATGTGCGCGGTGCCGCCCGCGGCCTTGATGAGCGTGGCCGTCTCGTGGAGTCCCTGGGTGTCGCGGTCGGCGCAGTGTACGGTGGCGCCCGCTTCCGCGAGGAGTACGGCCGAGGCCCGGCCGATTCCGCTGGCGGCGCCGGTGACGAATGCGGTGCGCCCGGTGAGGTCGTACGCCGTGAGGGGCATGACGGGACGGTACGGCTGAATCTGACGGGTCGTCAACTAGTGGGTGCGTGCCGGATTCAAGGGGTGGGGCCCTGCTGGCAAGAGGGGCACCAGTACGTGGGGCGGCTGCGGGAGCCGTCGCCCTGCTCGGCCGAGCGGATGGGGGTGCCGCAGCGCAGGCAGGGGCGGAGTGCGCGGCCGTAGACGTACAGGCGCTGGTCCGGGCGGGTGCGGCCTGTCGTGGTGCGGGCCGGGCGGTCGCGGTTGGCTTCCAGGAGTTTCTTGGCGAGGGCGGGGAGGCGGGAGGCCGTCTCGGCGGGGAGCTCACCGGTGGGGAGCCAGGGGGTGGCGCCCAGGATGAAGCAGAGCTCGCTCTTGTAGATGTTGCCGATGCCCGCGAGGTTGCGCTGGTCGAGCAGGGCTTCGCCGAGGGGGCGCTCGGGGGCGGCGAGGAGGTTGCGCAGGGCCTGCTCGGGGTCCCAGTCGGGGCCCAGGAGGTCGGGGCCGAGGTGGCCCACGGCCTTGTGTTCCTCGGTGGTGCGGAGGAGTTCGAGCACGGGCAGGCGGTAGCCGACGGCTGTGCGGTCGTCGGTGCCGAGGATCGCCCTGATCTGGTGACCGGGGCCCCCGCTCCAGCGCTCGCCCGGGTCGTACACCTTCCAGGAGCCGTCCATACGGAGGTGGGAGTGCAGGGTGAGGCCGCCCTCGAAGCGGGTGAGGAGGTGCTTGCCGCGCGGGGTGACGTCCAGGACGGTGCGCCCGGTGAGGTCGACGGTCGCGAGCTTCGGGACGCGGAGGTCGGAGCGCGTGACGGTGTGCCCGGCGAGGGCGGAGTGCAGACGCCGGGCTGCCTGGTGGACGGTGTCTCCTTCGGGCATGGGTCCAGGGTGGCATGTGGGGGTCAGGGGCGGGGCTGGGGCTGGTGGGTGAGGTCAAGGGTGGGCTGGGTCGGTGGGTCTGCGCTGGTGGTGGGGTGTCGCTACGCGCGCAGGCGCAGCCCACGGGGGGTGGCGAGGAAGCCTGCTCCCTCCAGGAGGGGGGCGAAGGGGGAGGTCAGGGCGGAGGCGCCGTTGATGCGCTCGACCGTGACGGTGCCGAGTGAGCCCGCTCGGGCCGCGGCGGCGAGGGCCTCGGCGGCCGTGTGCAGGCGGAGGTCTTCGGTGACGGGGGCGTCGTCCTGGGTCGCGGGCCAGGCCAGCAGGGTCTTGCCGCCGCGCTCCATGTAGAGGGTCAGTTCGCCGTCGACCAGGACGACCAGGGAGCCCGCCTTGCGGCCCGGTTTGTGGCCCGCGTCGGTGGGGGGCTCGGGCCAGGGCAGCGCGGCCCCGTACGCGTTGGCCGGGTCGGCGGCTGCCAGGACGATGGCCTGGGCTTCGGAGGGGCGTGGGGCGTAGCTCATGGAGGACGGTGAACTGTCCGTGCGCTCACGGGTGTTCGCCGCCGCGCGGAGCCGGTCCACCGCGCCGTCCATCGCGAACTGTGCGGCGCCGAGTCCCTCGACTACGTAGCCGCGCCGTGCCTGGCCGCTGTCCTCGAAGACCGACAGGACGCGATACGTCGCCGAGAAGCCGCCCTCGACGCCTTCGGCCGCGACCGCGCCGCGGGTCACCACGCCGTGCCGGTCCAGGAGGGTCCTGGCCAGGGCGTGGGCGCGCAGAGTGGGGTCGGCCTCGCGGGCGGGGAGCAGCGACCAGCGGCCGGCGACGGTCGGCGGGCCCGTTCGTG
Source organism: Streptomyces sp. NPDC048441 (assembly GCF_043200235.1). Classification (NCBI taxonomy): domain Bacteria; kingdom Bacillati; phylum Actinomycetota; class Actinomycetes; order Kitasatosporales; family Streptomycetaceae; genus Streptomyces; species Streptomyces sp. NPDC048441. The sequence continues at coordinate 269,470 of NZ_JBICXM010000012.1, read as the reverse complement.
AGACGGGGCGGGCGGCGGCGGTCAGTGTGCCGTAGCGCCCGCGGGGGATCGTGCGCTTGGCGCGGTGGGCTGTGGCGCCCGCGGTGCGGCCCGAGCCGAGGAGTGAGCGCATCGGGGCGAGCGTGTCGTTCGTGAGCCGTCCGGACCAGGCCAGGTCCCAGATCACGTCGGCCAGTTGGGGGTCGGATGTCTCGGGATGGGTGGTGGCGCGGACCTGGTCGGCGATCTGCCGGAAGAACAGGCCGTACCCCCCGGAGAGGGTGTCCAGGACGGACTGGTGGAGCGCGGTGAGCTCCAGGGGGTGGGGCGGCGGCAGGAGCAGGGGCGCCGCGTCGGCCAGATAGAGGGAGACCCAGCCGTCCTTCCCGGGCAGGGATCCGGCTCCGGCCCACACCACCTCTCCGGCTGCGGTGAGTTCGTCGAGCATCGCCGGTCCGTAGCCGGAGACGCGGGAGGGAAGGACGAGTTTCTCCAGCGCGGACGCGGGAACCGTCGCTCCCTGCAACTGCTCGACGGCGCGCACAAGTCCGTCGACGCCCCGCAGGCCGTGCCCGCTCACGTTCTGCCATTGGGGCAGGAACTGGGCGAGCGCGGCGGGCGGCACCGGCTCCAGTTCGTGCCGCAGGGCCGCCAGAGAGCGGCGGCGCAGGCGGCGCAGGACGGTCGCGTCACACCACTCCTGGCCGATGCCCGCAGGATGGAACTCTCCTTGTACGACACGTCCGTTGGCGGCAAGGCGCTGCAGTGCCCCCTCGGTGACTGCCGCGCCCAGGCCGAAGCGGGTGGCGGCTGTGGCGGAGGTGAAGGGACCGTGCGTGCGGGCGAACCGGGCGATGAGGTCACCGAGGGGGTCCTTGACCGGCTCGGTGAACGCTTCGGGGACGCCGACGGGCAGTGCGGTGCCCAGCGCGTCGCGCAGGCGGCCCGCGTCCTCGATCGCCGCCCAGTGGTCGGCGCCGGCGATCCGGACGCGGATGGCGCGGCGGGCGGATGCCAGTTCCTGTGCCCAGTCGGGCTCGGCCCCGCGCTCGGCCAACTCGGCTTCCGTGAGCGGGCCGAGGAGGCGCAGCAGATCGGCGACGCCTTCGGCGTCCTTGACGCGGCGGTCCTCCGTGCGCCATTGAAGCTCCTGCTCCAGCTCCGCGAGGACGTCCGCGTCGAGCAGCTCGCGCAGCTCGGCCTGGCCGAGGAGCTCGGAGAGGAGCCGGGAGTCCAGGGAGAGGGCCGCCGCGCGCCGCTCGGCGAGCGGTGAGTCACCCTCGTACAAGAACTGCGCCACGTATCCGAACAGCAGTGAGCGTGCGAACGGGGACGGCTCCGGAGTGGTGACTTCGACGAGCCTGACCTTGCGGGACTCGATGTCGCCCATCAGTTCCGTGAGGCCGGGGACGTCGAAGACGTCCTGGAGGCACTCCCTGACCGCTTCCAGGACGATGGGGAACGAGCCGAACTCGCTGGCCACCTGGAGCAGTTGCGCGGCGCGTTGGCGCTGCTGCCACAGGGGTGTGCGCTTGCCGGGGCTGCGGCGCGGCAGCAGCAGCGCGCGGGCGGCGCACTCGCGGAAGCGCGAGGCGAACAGGGCCGAGCCGCCCACCTGGTCGGTGACGATCTGATTGACATCGCCCTTGTCGAAGGTGACGTCTGCCGCTCCTACAGGGGCTTTCTCGTTGTCGTACTCAAGGGACTGGGGGGTGGGCTCCTGGTCGAGGAGGTCCAGGCTCATCAGGTCGGCGTCGGGCAGGCGCAGCACGATGCCGTCGTCGGCGTGCATGACCTGTGCGTCCATGCCGTACCGCTCGGAGAGTTTGGAGGCGAGGGCGAGGGCCCACGGCGCGTGCACCTGCGCGCCGAACGGGGAGTGCACCACGACCCGCCAGTCGCCGAGCTCGTCGCGGAACCGCTCGACCACGATCGTGCGGTCGTCCGGGATGTGACCGCAGGCCTCACGCTGCTCGGCGAGGTACGTCAGGACGTTGTCGGCCGCCCAGTCGTCGAGCCCCGCGGCCAGCAGGCGCACGCGCGCGTCGTCGCGGGACAGGGAACCGACCTCCCGGAGGAACGCGCCCACCGCACGGCCCAGTTCGAGCGGTCGGCCCAGCTGGTCGCCCTTCCAGAAGGGGAGCCGTCCGGGCACGCCGGGGGCGGGGGAGACGAGCACGCGGTCGCGGGTGATGTCCTCGATGCGCCAGGAGCTGGTGCCGAGCGTGAAGACGTCGCCCACCCGGGATTCGTAGACCATCTCCTCGTCGAGCTCTCCGACGCGGCCGCCTCCCTTCTTGGGATCGGCGCCGGCGAGGAAGACTCCGAAGAGGCCGCGGTCGGGAATCGTGCCCCCGGAGGTGACCGCCAGGCGCTGCGCTCCCGGCCGCCCGGTGACAGTGCCTGCGATGCGGTCCCAGACCACGCGGGGGCGCAACTCCGCGAAGGCGTCCGACGGATAGCGGCCCGCCAGCATGTCCAGGACGGCCGTGAACGCCGACTCCGGGAGTGAGGCGAAGGATGCGGCCCGGCGGACCAGGGCAAGCAGGTCGTCGACCTGCCAGGTGTCGAGGGAGACCGTCGCGACGAGCTGCTGCGCCAGCACGTCCAGAGGATTGGCCGGAATGCGCAGGGACTCGATGGAGCCGGTCCGCATCCGCTCCGTGACGACGGCGGCCTGCACCAGGTCCCCTCGGTACTTGGGGAAGACGACGCCGGTGGAGACCGCGCCCACCTGGTGTCCTGCCCGGCCGACCCGCTGCAGCCCGGAGGCCACGGAGGGCGGCGACTCGACCTGGATCACCAGGTCGACCGCGCCCATGTCGATGCCGAGCTCCAGGCTGGACGTCGCGACGACGGCAGGCAGGCGGCCCGCCTTCAGGTCTTCCTCGACGAGCGCGCGCTGCTCCTTGGAGACCGAGCCGTGGTGAGCACGGGCGAGGACCGGAGGGGCGCCCTTGGCAGCCCCCGACTCGGCCATCAGCTCCGCGGGGGAGTGGTCCTCGGGGAGGGGCTCGCCCGTCGCGCGCTCGTACGCGATCTCGTTGAGCCGGTTGCACAGGCGCTCCGCGAGGCGGCGTGAGTTGGCGAAGACGATCGTCGAGCGGTGCGCCTGGACGAGATCGGTGATGCGCTCCTCGACGTGCGGCCAGATCGAGGGGCGCTCCGCGCTCTGCCCGGAGTCGGCCACCGGGGAGCCGCCCAGCTCCCCGAGGTCCTCGACCGGGACGACTACCGACAGGTCGAACTCCTTGCCGGACTTCGGCTGGACGATCTCCACCCTGCGCTGCGGGGACAGATAGCGCGCGACCTCGTCCACCGGACGGACCGTCGCCGACAGGCCGATACGGCGGGCGGGCCTGGGCAGCAGCTCGTCGAGCCGCTCCAGGGAGAGGGCGAGATGGGCGCCGCGCTTGGTGCTCGCGACGGCGTGCACCTCGTCGAGGATCACCGTCTCGATGCCTGTGAGCGCGTCCCGCGCGGCGGAGGTGAGCATCAGGAAGAGCGACTCGGGCGTGGTGATCAGGATGTCCGGGGGCCGGGTGGACAGGGCGCGGCGCTCGGCAGGCGGGGTGTCGCCCGAGCGGATACCGACCCGCACCTCGGGCTCGGGGAGGCCGAGGCGCACGGACTCCTGACGGATGCCGGTCAGCGGGCTGCGCAGATTGCGCTCCACGTCGACCGCGAGGGCCTTCAGCGGAGACACGTACAGCACGCGGCAGCGCTTCTTGGGGTCGGCGGGCGGCGGTGTCGAGGCCAGCTGGTCCAGGGCGGCGAGGAACGCGGCCAGCGTCTTGCCCGAGCCGGTCGGCGCTACGACCAGCACGTCCGAGCCCTCGCCGATGGCCTTCCACGCCCCCGCCTGGGCGGAGGTGGGCGCGGAGAAGGCCCCCGTGAACCAGCTGCGGGTCGCGGGGGAGAACCCATCAAGGGCGCTGAGGGCGCCGTGGGCGCTGGATGCGGACCTGACCATGACCCCATCGTGCACCCCGCCACTGACAACGGCGCCGACCTGCGGAAAAGGGTTTGCACGGCTGTCGCAGAATGGGGTCATGGCGGGTTCGGCGGAGCAGGCACGGCACTGGCGGTACGCGGAGTTGCCCGGGGTCGATCTGCTGCGGGCCCACTACATCCGCAAGACGTTCGTGCGGCACACCCACGAGCACTTCGTGATCGCCGCGATCGCCGAGGGCGTCGACGTCTTCCACCACGGCGGCGCCGATCAGCACGCCGGACCGGGAACCCTCGCCCTGATCAACCCCGACACCATGCACACGGGCCGGGCCGGTGTGCCCGAGGGCTGGGAGTACGGGGCGGTCTATCCGTCGCCGGAGCTGGTCACCGCCATCGCGGCCGAGACCACCAGTATCCGCGGGACCCCCGGCTTCATCCGTCCGGTGCTCGACGATCCGTACTCCGTGACCCTCGTCCACCGGGTGCTGCGTGCGGCGGAGGAGGGCAACGCGCTCGCCGCTGACACTTTCCTGCGGGTGGCCGTGACCAGGCTGCTGCGGCTGAACGGCGGACGCCTCCCTGAGCGCACCGTGCGCACGGCGGGAGCCGGGATCGCCGCACGCGCGCGTGGCGTCCTTGAGGAGGGGCTCGCCGACCCACCCAGCCTGGAGCGGCTCGCCACCGATCTCGGCGTCGGTCCCTTCGGCCTGCTGCGCGCCTTCCGCGACGCGTATGGGATGCCGCCGCACGCATGGCTCACCGACGCGCGTGTGCGCGCCGCGCGGCGCCTCCTGGACGCGGGAACGACGCCCGCCGAAGCGGCCGTCGCGGTCGGCTTCACGGACCAGCCGCACTTGAACCGGCACTTCACACGCATCGTGGGGGTGCCGCCCGGGGCGTACCAGCGCGAGCGCAGGAACGTACGCGAGCACAGGGACGTACGCGAGCGCAAGAACGTACGCGAGCGCAAGAACGTACAAGACGGGGAACGGGCCCTGCTCGTACCGTCCGGCGTGTGGCAGAACAGACGACCCCTGTAGACGAATCCGCCGGCGTTCCCGCAGACACGGGTGGAGCTGGACTCGGGCCGGGCGACCGCGCACCGGAGAAGGCCGACTCCGCTGTCGTCCGCGACGCACTCGGCGTCGGCATCGCCGTCGGACTCTCCGGTTTCGCCTTCGGAGTGACCTCGGCCGGAAGCGGCCTCACCGTCCTGCAGACCTGCGCGCTCAGCCTGCTGGTCTTCACCGGCGCCTCACAGTTCGCGCTGGTCGGCGCACTCGCGGGCGGCGGGAATCCGTTCACCGCGGCGGCGGGCGCCTTCTTCCTCGGCGTACGCAACGCGTTCTACGGACTGCGCCTTTCGCAGTTGCTTGCCCTCCCGCGCGCGGTGCGTCCCTTCGCCGCCCACTGGGTCATCGACGAGACGACCGCTGTCTCGCTCGCGCAGCCCACACGGCGTAGCGCCCGCATCGGCTTCACCGTCACGGGGCTGACCCTGTACGTCCTGTGGAACCTCACCACGCTCCTGGGCGCGCTCGGTGCCGAAGCGATCGGTGACACCGACGCGTGGGGGCTCGACGCGGCGGGGCCCGCGGTCTTCCTGGCGCTGCTCGCGCCGATGCTGCGTACGGCTACGGAGCGGGCCGTCGCGGGAATCGCCGTCCTCCTGGGGCTCGGTCTGCTGCCGGTGCTGCCTGCTGGGGTGCCGGTCCTGGTGGCCGCGCTCGCCGTGCCGGCCGTGCTCCACGTAGAGGGCCGCAAGGCCGCCACCAGGGACGTCGCACGCTCCGACGAAGCGGACGTCGCACGCTCCGACGAAGCGGACGTCGCACGCTCCGACGAAGCGGACGTCGCACGCTCCGACGAAGCGGAAGCCGCACGCTCCGACGAAGCCGGAGGGGAAGACCGTTGAACATCTGGATCGCGATCGGCGTGACCTTCGTCGGCTGCTACCTCGTCAAGCTCGCCGGCCTGCTGGTACCCGCGGGCGCCCTGGAGCGCCCGCTCGTCAAACGCATGGCCGCCCTGCTCCCCGTGGCGCTGCTCGCCGCGCTCACCGCCCAGCAGGCCTTCGCCGAGGGCCGGGTCCTTGAGCTCGACGCCAAGGCCGTGGGGCTCGCGGCGGCGGCCGTGGCGCTGGTGCTGCGCGCCCCCTTCCTCGTCGTCATCGGGGCGGCCGTGGTCGTCACCGCGGGGGTGCGGGCACTCACGGGCTGACCGCCACCGCCGTCCCTGGCGCCTCAGGGACCCCGAGACGCCGGGCTGTCCTCTCCGGACGGCAGAAGAGCGCCGCGAGGACGCCGGCGGCCAGCAGGAGGGCAGATGTCAGCAGCCAGCCGTGCTCGTAGCCTGCCGACACCGTGGCCGCGCGGTCCACCATGCCACCCAGAACCAAGGGGGACAGGATCCCGCCGAGCGCGTAGACGAAGGTCAGCACGCCGAGGACGAGGCCTCGTCGGGAGGGCGGTGTCATCCGTGCGCAGGACGTCGTGGCCACGGTGAGCATCACCATGGCCATGGCCATCGGGCCCATCATCAGCGGCACCTTGATCCACATGGACTCCGTCGTTCCGAACGTGGCTACGGCGCAGCCCGACACCGTCATGAGCAGCCCGGCTCCCGCGCCCACCGGCAGCCGGGCCGTGCCGCCCCGCCGCGCGGTGCGCTGCGCGAGCAGGCCGTGGACGAGCAGCACCGCGCCGTTGGCGAGGGCGCCCACGCCCACCAGCGTGCCCGCCTGATGGAGGTTCCAGCCGACGACGCTCTCCAAGTAGTCGGGTGACCACGTCAGCAGGGTGCTCATCAGCCAGTACGCCGCGAAGGCGCCGAAAGCGGCCGTCACGAAGGAGCCCGACAGAAGGATGCGGCGCAACGGGACGTTGTCCGCCTCTACGGAGGGCGCTCCTGCCGCTTCTACTGAGGGTGCTCCTGCCGTCGCGGCTGCCCCCTTGCCGACCGGCGGTGCGAGCGGCCCCTCCGCACCCCAGGTCCGCCAGACAGCCGCCCAGGCCAGGCCGACGAGACCCACCACGCCGAATGACCAGCGCCAGCCCCAGTGGGTGATCACCCAGGTCAGCACGGGCGAGGCGACAGCCACTCCGGCCGCCGCGCCGACCAGCAGGATCGCCGTCGGCAGCGCACGCTCGCGCTGCGGGAACCAGCCGTGCACGTGGTGCATGGCGACCGGCGATGCGGGCCCCTCGGCCGCGCCCAGCAGCACCCGCGTGGCCAGCAGGGTGCCGAACCCCGCCGCGCCCCACAGCATCGGCAGCTGGGCGGCCGACCACATCAGCGCGAGCACGAGGAGCAGCGGGGTCGTCCGCACCCTCCGGGTCAGCGCGGAGACCACGAGCGCCGCCACCGAGAACAGGGCGAAGAACGCCGACTGCGCGATGCCGAACTCCTGGCGGCTGATGCCGAAGTCCGCCCGGATCTCCGGTCCCGCGAGCCCCAGGACCGCCTTGTCGGCGAAGTTCACGACCATGAAGGCCAGGAGCAGCCACGTGGTCCGCCAGGCCCCGCTCACCCGCAGCAACCGTCTTCGTCGTCGACCACACCGACACTGATCGCCCCGGAGGCACGCTGGCGCCCCTCCGGAGTGCGCGTCAACTCCGTCTCCAGATCCGTGCCTTCGGCCACCGCGGCCGACTCTGCGGCCGCCCAGTTGAAGACGCCGCGCGCCATGGTCGATGTCTCCTGGAGTGCACGCAGCGCGTACACCTCGGCACGCACGCGTGCCACCTCGACGTCGCCCGGTGCGGCGAGGGCGGCCGTCTCTGCCAGATGCGCGGCAAGGCGCAGCTCGCCGTCGACCAGTAGCCGCGCCGCCCGCTGCGCCAGGACGTGGGCACCACCGGCGGCCTTCGCGAACTCGACGGCGACCGCAGCCTCCGGAGCGGGCTTGAGGTGCGCGGGATTCTGGTCGTACCAGCCGCCCCAGAGCCGCCAGAGGTTGCGTACGACGAACTCCGGTTCGTCATAGGCGGGATGGAGGTACGGCTTCGCGAGGAGTTCCTCAGGGACCTCCACACCGTGGATGACGGCGTCCAGGCGGTGCCCCGCGTTCATCAGCGCCCTGGTCTGCTCGCACAGCGACTCCAGGAGCCGCGCGGTGTCGTCGAGCGCCTGGTGCACGCGATCGGCGCCCACGATGGGGACGCCGTGGCCGGGGAGCAGCAGTTCGGCGCCGAGTTCCTGCATGGCGCGCAGGGCGTGCGCCCAGTCCTCCGGGTAGCGCTGCACCTTCTGGGGGTTGCCCGCGTTCGGCGAGTTCCAGATGAACAGGTCGCCCGTGCACAGCGTCTTGAGCTCCGGTATCCACACATAGGTGTGGTCGTCGGTCTCCCCGCGCGCGTGGACCAGCTCGAAGGTCAGCTCGCCGTGGCGCACGGTGTGGCGGTCCCGGTAGACGGTGTCGGGGTAGCGGTAGGTGGTGGGCCACTCCAGGGAGGGCACACCGAACTGCTTGCGGTTGATCCAGGAGTTGTACCCGGCGGTCCGGATGTAGCGGTCGAAGCGCGCGGTGACGCCTTCGTGGGCGATCACCTCCGGCGGTTCACCGCCCGTGGCCGCGGCCTCCTGGTCGAAGGGGAACACTCCGAAGACGTGGTCCACATGGCCGTGCGTGTACACCACGGAGCGGACAGGGCCCGCCCCGAAGCCGCCGACCGCGGTGTGCAATTGCTGCGCCGTACGGAAGTCGCCCGAGTCGACGAGCACCACCCCGTCGCCCGTGTCGAACACCGCGACATTCGCGAACGCCGGGAAGAACCCCACCCGTTCGCGCAGCCGCACCAGCTCGTCCCCGGTGTACGCGCCGGTGAGGTGGGCAAGGAGTGTCTCCTCGCTCCGCCAGACCCGGTCGATGTACTCGGAATAGTCCGCTGCCTTGTGCTCGGTCATGTCCGCGGCTCCTCGTGTGTGGTGTGCCGGATGGCCACAGCTCACGAGTTTCGGGCCCTGCTATGAGATCGAACACCGCCTCCGGTCACACACAGGTCCCGTGGGTAATGTGACGCGTCACAACCGCGACCCCGCTCCCGGGAGAGGAGACACCGTGGCGCTTTCCTCCGAAGCAAGGTCCCTCGCGGCGCGCTGCGAGCCCCGGGTCAATGAACTGGCGCGCCGGATGGCCCGCGAGTCGTTCGAGGAGCTGCCCGGTTATGCCGAGCTCCCCGACGATGTGAAGGACCTCGAGATAGCCGCGACCGCACGCCACGGAGTGCGCCTCTTCCTGCGCCACGTCACCGATCAGCCCGTCAGCCACCGGCTCTTCCGGGAGCGGGCCGCTCAGCGCGCGGAAGAAGGTATGCCGCTGCACCTGCTGCTGCGTACGCATGCCCTGGGGGTCTACGTCCTGTGGCAGGCGCTGCGCGACGTGGCACGTCCCGGCGAGGAAGCGGCCCTGGTCGAACTCGTCGACGTGCTGTTGCAGTCACACCCCGCCATCGTCGGGGCCGTGGCCGAGACCTACCTGGACGAGCGCTTCGCGCTGGAGGCCGAGCAGCGGGCCCAGCGGAGCTCCCTGGTGCGCGGTCTGCTCGACGGGATGGTGCCGCCCGGCCACGTGCTCCTCGGCCAACTGAGCCTCGCCGGTCCCGCGCTCGTCCTCGCGGTCGGCTTCGACGGAGCGCCCGCGGAAGGCCCAGTGGCGGTGCGGCGGCGTCTGCGGCGCGTACAGAGCGCCCTGGACCATGCCTTCGACGCAGAAGTCCTCGCGCTCCTCGAAGCCGACGGCGGCCGGGTCGTCGTGCCCAAGGAGTGCCGTCCTCCCGATGATCTGCCGCTCCGCTTGAGCAAGGTCTGCGACCTTCCCGTGCGCGTGGCCGCCGTGGACGCGGCCGGGCCCGAGGCCGTGACCGGCGCCGCGCGTACCGCGACGGAGATACTGCGCATCACGCGCGCGTGCGGGATGGCGCCGGGACTGCACCGCATGGACGACGTCCTGCTGGAGTACCACCTCTCCCGCCGCAACGAGAGCAGCCACCTCATCCGCGCCCTGCTCGACCCGGTCGCCGACCGACCCGAGCTGCTGGAGACGCTGCGCACCCACCTCGCCCATCAGCAGGAGCGCAGAGCGACCGCCGCAGCCCTCGGTCTGCACCCCAACACCGTCGACAACCGGCTCGCGAAGATCGGCGAACGCACGGGCATCGACCTGTCGGCGCCGCGCGGCATCGCACTCGCCATCGCGGCCCTGCTGCTGCGGGAGTCAGACGAAGCCTCGTCAGCCGATGGACCGCCCGTACGCCCGTAGCGTGCGCAGCGCCTCGATGGTGACCATCGGACGTGCTTCGAGAGCGGTGCCAGGCGCCCACTGCCGCCAGCGGACAGGCCAGCCGCCGTCCTCCTGCTGGTCCTGCTCGAGGTGGTCCAGGGAGCGGGCCAGCTCCTCATCCGTGAACCACGCGCGCGCGAGCGACTCGGGTGCCTTCGCGTAGTCGTAGACGAAATGGTGCTCTCCCGGTGCGTAGCCGGACGCGACCGGGTACGCGTCGAGGCGCTCGGGGTCGAGCGCCACGAGGCGCTGGTCCCGCGCGAGCCTGCCGAGCCGGTCGGCGGCCGCCTCCGCGCGCGGGCGGTCAGGTGCGCCGTCGAGGAAGGTGACGGCCGCCTGGATCTCGTACGGATGTGACTTCTCGAGGGACTCGACGGCGGCCCAGCAGAAGTCCGTGGCCCGGAACAGCCAGGCGTGCCACACCTCGTTGCGGTGCAGCAGGCCCACCACCGGCCCCGTGGCGAGGAGTTCGCTCGGCGGATCGTCCACCACCGGCACGAACGGCGCCGACGGATAGCCGCGCTGGCTCGGATGGATCGCAGGCAGGGCGCCGTCCGATGTCGACACCGAGGTCAGATAGCGGCACACACGCTCCACCCGCTGGCCGCCGCAGCGCCGGATCGAGTCCAGGACGCGCAGCGCATGCCCGGTGTGCAGGGGCTGGCTGACGGGGCCGCGCAGATCGGGCTCGAGCGCGTGGCCGTACCCGCCGTCCTCGTTGCCGTACGCGGCCAGGGCGGTCTCGACCGCGTCGGCGGCCTCGGCGGCACCGAGGCCGCCCGTGCCGCTCAGGAAGTGATACGCGAACCGCCGCTGCTCGAGGACACGCGCGGTGAGCCAGATGAAGTGCTCGGCACGTGCGACCGGTGAGAGCGCGGCGTGCGGGGATGCTCCGGTTTCGGCCATGCACAGACCGTAGGCCGGAAAGCCTCTTCGGTAAGCCCCCCGGGTCCGGCTGCACTCTCAAGGGCGCGATACTGAAGGCATGCGGTTGACGGTGTTCTGGGAGCGGATGGCGGACCACTTCGGAGCGGCGTACGCCGACTCCTTCGCTCGCGATCACGTGATGGCCGAGCTCGGTGGGCGAACCGTCCATCAAGCGCTGGACGCGGGGTGGGACGCCAAGGACGTCTGGCGCGTGGTGTGCGCGGCGATGGACGTACCGGCTGAAAGGCGCTGACCTGCGGACACTTCGCCGCCTTACGCCGGCCGCCACGAGCGCCGGTGAGCGCGAAGACGTGGGGGCGGCGGCCGAATGTCGGTGGCGTGGGCGAGACTGGCACCGTGGCATCGACAGACGAGACCGCGCAGGTCATTCAGGACGTAACTCCGCTCGGCACGGCGCCGCCCGCGCAGCCCCCGAACGGGGCCGAGGCAGGGCGCGGCGCAAGCATGCCGCGCTGGCTGCCACGCGCCATGGTGCTCGCCCTCGCGCTCATCGCCTGTTTCCAGCTGGGCAGTTGGGCCTTCCACCAGCTGACCGGGCTGCTGATCAACATCCTGATCGCGTTCTTCCTGGCGCTCGCGGTCGAGCCCGCGGTGAGCTGGATGGCCGCGCGCGGGCTGCGCAGGGGCTTCGCCACCTTCCTGGTCTTCCTCGGCGTGCTCATCGCGAGCGCGGGCTTCGTCACACTGATGGGGTCGATGCTCGCGGGCCAGATCGTGGACATGGTCGAGGACTTCCCCGACTACCTCGACAAGGTCATCAGCTGGATCAACCAGACGTTCCACACGGAGCTCTCGCGGGTCGAGGTCCAGGACAGCCTGGTCCACTCCGACTGGCTGCAGAAGTACGTGCAGAACAGCGCCAGCGGCGTCCTGGACGTATCGGCGCAGGTCCTCGGAGGCCTCTTCCAGCTCCTGACGGTCCTGCTGTTCTCGTTCTACTTCGCGGCCGACGGGCCGCGGCTGCGGCGCGCGCTCTGCTCCGTGCTGCCGCCCGCCCGGCAGGCCGAGGTGCTCCGGGCCTGGGAGATCGCGGTCGACAAGACCGGCGGCTATCTCTACTCGCGCGGCCTGATGGCGCTGATCTCCGGAGTCGCGCACTACATCCTGCTCGCGGCCCTCAGCGTGCCGTACGCACCCGTGCTCGCGGTCTGGGTCGGTCTGGTCTCGCAGTTCATCCCCACCATTGGCACGTACTTGGCGGGCGCGCTGCCGATGCTGATCGCCTTCACGGTCGATCCCTGGTACGCGCTGTGGGTGCTGATCTTCGTAGTGGTCTATCAGCAGTTCGAGAACTACGTACTGCAGCCCAAGCTCACCGCCAAGAGCGTGGACATCCATCCGGCGGTCGCTTTCGGGTCGGTCATCGCGGGCACGGCACTCCTCGGCGCGGTCGGCGCGCTGATCTCCATCCCGGCGGTCGCGACCCTGCAGGCGTTCCTGGGGGCGTACGTGAAGCGGTACGACGTCACGGACGACCCCCGCGTCCACGGGCACCGGAGCAGGGGCGGAGCATCCCTCATCGCGCGCGTGCGGCGTGCTCTGCAAGGACCGAACCAGCCGGGGGCGGCGTCGGAGGCGGAGGCTTCGGGTTCAGATTCCGCTTCGGGGTCGGGGCCGGATTCCGCTTCGGGCGAGCGTCAGTAGGTGATGATCGCCCAGACGCCGGCGGCGAGAACGGCCACCACGTAGCAGCCGACCGCCGCCGTCATCATCCGCTGCCGCGTCCGCTCGTCCCAGGGGGTGCGGGACAGCAGCCAGGCGAGCGCGGGCAGGACCAGGACGGCGTGCAGGCTCACTCCGTGCAGGGGCTTGAGCGCCGCTGTGGAGTGGTATGCCGACTCCTGGTGGCCGGTCCGGGTCAGGAACACGCCCCGCGCGATCATCGCGGCGCCCGACGCGAGGGCGACGAGCAGGATGGCGAAGCCGGACCGGAGCGCGAGCGGCATCCCCGTGGGTCCGCCGGGCCGGTGCCGGAAGGAGACGACCGCGAACGCCGACAGCAGGACGACGAGGATTCCGCCGCCCACCGCCAGGGACATGGACACCGCCGAGTCGAACCCGGTCTCCATGTTGAGATGCGAGGGCACCTTCCGCCACGCCTGAAGCGTGATTCCGCCGACCTCGAGGACGCAGTCCGCGGCGAAGAGAACGAGGAGCGCGGTCCGGGTACGGCTCCCCATGCGCAGATACGACGTCACCCAGACGACGGCGATCAGTGTCAGGCCGAAGGAGAGCCCGAAGGTGACGGGCTTGCGCCAGGAGACGGGGCCCTCCCATGGGCCACCGTCGACCGCGAAGACCAGCAGGTGCGCGAGGCCCGAGAGGATCAGGACGGCGCCGGTCGCGCAGCTGACGCGTTCGGCCGGGCGCGCGGAGCGCCACCGGGCGGTGAGCGAACCCATCCAGGCACGGACCGCCTTCGCGCCACCGATGCGCGGCACGGCGAGCGTGGCGGTGACGGTTCGATGAGGTGTTCCGGTGTGGCTTTCCATGAGAGCAAGCCTGTCGGGGAAGGCGCCCGTCGGTCGTCGTCCGGCCGAAGACACCGCCTGTACGCCCGGGGGAGTAGCCCCAGGGCGAGGAGGGGTAGGGGCATGACGCGGAGGGTCGGAGGGCGGATGTGCGCCCGGCGGACCGTTCCGCTCCGTACTCTCGGTGGAGCCGCGTGGTGCGCTTGACACCAAAATCGAACATCCATTCTCATTGGGTGTCTGGCGGCTTTTTCCCGGGGTTTTCGCGGGGGGATCCCTGGGGCTCCGGCGGATTTCGGCGGGGTGATCGCCTCGAGTTATCCACAGGCCGGACGGGCATCGGGGCGGATTGTCAGTGGCAGGCGCTAGCGTCATTGACGTGAAGCGATCGACACAAGCAAATCGGGTGGAACCCATGGCAGGAACCGACCGCGAGAAGGCACTCGAAGCCGCGCTCGCACAGATTGAACGACAGTTCGGCAAGGGCGCAGTGATGCGCATGGGCGAGCGGCCGAACGAGCCCATCGAGGTCATCCCCACCGGGTCGACCGCGCTCGACGTCGCGCTCGGCGTCGGCGGCATCCCGCGCGGCCGTGTGGTGGAGGTGTATGGACCGGAGGCCTCCGGTAAGACGACCCTGACCCTGCACGCCGTGGCCAATGCCCAGCGGGCGGGCGGCTCGGTGGCCTTCATCGACGCCGAGCACGCCCTCGACCCCGAGTATGCGAAGAAGCTCGGCGTCGACATCGACAACCTCATCCTGTCCCAGCCGGACAACGGCGAGCAGGCGCTCGAGATCGTCGACATGCTGGTCCGCTCCGGCGCCCTCGACCTGATCGTCATCGACTCCGTCGCGGCCCTGGTGCCGCGCGCGGAGATCGAGGGCGAGATGGGTGACTCGCACGTGGGTCTGCAGGCCCGCCTGATGAGCCAGGCGCTCCGGAAGATCACCAGCGCGCTCAACCAGTCCAAGACCACCGCGATCTTCATCAACCAGCTCCGCGAGAAGATCGGTGTGATGTTCGGCTCCCCGGAGACCACGACCGGTGGCCGCGCGCTGAAGTTCTACGCCTCGGTGCGTCTCGACATCCGCCGCATCGAGACCCTGAAGGACGGCACCGACGCGGTCGGCAACCGCACCCGCGTCAAGGTCGTCAAGAACAAGGTCGCGCCGCCCTTCAAGCAGGCCGAGTTCGACATCCTCTACGGCCATGGCATCAGCCGCGAGGGCGGCCTGATCGACATGGGCGTGGACAACGGCTTCGTCCGCAAGGCGGGCGCCTGGTACACGTACGAAGGCGACCAGCTCGGTCAGGGCAAGGAGAACGCCCGTAACTTCCTGAAGGACAACCCCGATCTCGCCGACGAGATCGAGAAGAAGATCAAGGAGAAGCTGGGCGTCGGCGTGAAGCCGAAGACGGAGGAGCCGACCGCTGAGCCGGGCAAGGACGCGGCGGGTGCGCCTGGCGCGGCCGATGACGCCGCCAAGACGGTGCCCGCACCGGCGGCCAAGGCCACCAAGCCCAAGGCCGTCGCGGCCAAGAGCTAGCCCATGACGCGGCGAACCGACTGGGCGGACGTCGCCCCTGAGTACCACACCGACCCCGCGAGTCAGGGCCTCGCGGACGGTGGGGATCAGGGCGGCGCCGATCAGAGTGGTGACGGCACCGGCTTCCGCGGAGGCGGCGGCCGGAGCAAGGGCCGTCGCCGACGACGTGGCGGCTTCGGTGACGGTCAGGGCAGTGGTCATCAGGACAGCGGCCCCCCTTCCTCGTCGAGGGCCGAGAAGGGGGAGCCGCCTACGGAGGATCCGGGTGAGCGGGCACGGGCGATCTGTCTGCGCCTGCTCACCGGGACCCCACGCACGCGCAAACAGCTGGCGGACGCGCTGCGCAAGCGGGAGATCCCGGAGGATGTGGCGGAGGAAGTACTGACCCGCTTCGAAGAGGTCGGCCTGATCAACGACGGAGCCTTCGCGGGCGCGTGGGTGGAGTCCCGGCACCACGGCCGGGGCCTGGCCAGACGAGCACTCGCGCAGGAGCTGCGTACGAAAGGCGTGGACGCCATGCTGATCGAGGAGGCCGTCGGACAGCTCGATTCGGAGCAGGAGGAAGCGACCGCACGCGAGCTCGTCGCCCGAAAGCTCCGCTCCACGCGGGGCCTCGACCGCGACAAGCGGCTGCGACGCCTCGCGAGCATGCTCGCCCGCAAGGGTTACTCGGAAGGCCTGGCGCTCCGGATCGTCCGGCAGGCACTCGAGGAAGAGGGCGAGGACACGGGGGACTTGGAGTACGACGGGGGTTGAGCTGACCAGGGCCCTCGCGGGGGTGGGGCTCAGGTCGGGGCCGGGCAGTGCGGTGCGAACCGCGGGCCCGGCCCTTTCGTGTTTCGCGTTTTGCGGGTGCCGAGGGGGGTGAGTCCCTGCGAGGCGGCCCATCAACTCCCCTTCTCCTCCCAGGGGGTGGGGTTAACCCCCCACTGAAGACGCCGGTCCACCGGACTGCAAAGGAACCTGTGCACAGGCGACTGTGTACGCATGGCAAAGGAACCCGGCACGACCGACGGCGCCCCGGAGGAACTGAGCGACCTCCGCGTCCTCAAGGCGCTCGCGCAGCCACGGCGGCAGCAGATGCTGCAGCACCTCACCGTGCACGGCCCGGCCACCTCCGCGACGCTCGCAAGGGCTCTCGACCTCAACACCGGGGCCACCAGTTACCACCTGCGCGAACTCGCCCGCTACGGCTTCGTCGAGGAGACCACGGGGACGGGAACTGAGACGGGGACGGGCGCTGGGCATGGACGCGAACGCTGGTGGCGTGCGATCCCCGGCGACCGGCGCTTCCCGCCGCGCAGCAAGCAGAACGCCGAGACGCGGCTCGTCATGGACGAGCTGAACCACCTCTCGTACGCCGCCGACCTGGAGCTCTTCGAGCAATTGCAGCGGGACGCCGGCCCCGAACCGGGCGAGTGGGCCGATGCGTTTCCGTACTCGCGCGGCACGATCCGGCTGACGCTCCCCGAACTCCGCGAGTTCTTCGAGGAGTACATCGCCCTGCTCAACCGCTACAAGCGCCCCGACGCCGAAACGCCGGCCGACGCCCGCACCGTGCTCACCCGGCTCCTGGCCTTCCCCGCGCCCGCGCCGACCGACGAACCCACACCGACCGACGAACCCGCGCCCACCCACACCCCTGAGCCCGAGGCGACACCATGATGCTGCGCTACGCACTGCAGACCGTCCGAGACCGGAAGGGTGGCTTCCTCGGTGCCTTCCTGGCGCTGATGTGTGCCGCCGCGCTCATCACGGCTTGCGGCACCCTCCTGGAGACCGGCCTGCGCGGCACCATCCGGACCGAGCGCTACGCCGCGGCCCCCGTGATCGTCTCCGCCGACCAGAACGTCCACCAGACCACGGTCAAGCACAAGAAGGGCAAGACCAAGGTCAAGCACAAGGCCAAGCCGATCGCCGAGCGAGCCTGGCTGGCGGACGGCATCGCGCACAAGCTCAAAGGCGTGCCGGGAGTCGGCAGAGTCGTCCCTGAACTCACCTTCCTCGCCGCGCCGTTGACCCCGGCCGCCGCAGACCTCACAGACAAGACCGTGTACGGCCACGCCTGGCAGTCGGCCGCGCTGACCCCCTTCCTCCTCGACGAGGGCAAGGCCCCGCGCGCCGCAGCCGACCTCGTCATCGACCGCGACTTCGCCGAGCGCGCCCACCTCAAGACCGGCGACCGCCTCACCGTCCAGTCGACGCAGGCCCCGCGCACCTATCGCATCACCGGTGTCGCGGCCCCCGCCGAAGCCGCCCTGCCCCACCAGACGTCGCTCTTCTTCTCCACGGGAGAGGCCGAGCGGCTCGCCGCGCACCCCGGCCAGGTCACCACTCTCGGCGTCGTACCGGCCAAGGGCGTCGGCACTGGCGACCTCAAGCAGGCGGTCGCAGATGCCCTCGTCGGTACGAAGGCGCAGGTCAGCACCGGCGACGAACGTGGACCCGTGGAGTTCCTCGACGCGGCGGGCGCCCGCGTCAAACTGGTCAGCATGGGCGGCGCGATGGGCGGCACCTCCCTCCTCGTCGCCATCCTCGTGGTCGTCGGCACCTTCGCCCTCTCCGTGCAGCAGCGCCACCGCGAACTGGCCCTGCTCCGCGCCATCGCCGCCACCCCGAAGCAGATCCGCGGGCTCCTCGGCCGCGAGGCCCTGATCGTCGGTGCGGCGGCGGGCATCGTCGGCTCGCTCGCCGGAATCCCGCTCGGCGGCTGGCTGCACGGCAAGTTCGTGGACCTGGGTGCCGTCCCCGCCACTCTGGAGCGGACCGTGAGCATCTTCCCGCTCCTCGCCGCGGTGGGCACGACGCTGCTCGGAGCCTGGGCAGCCGCCCGTATATCGGCGCGCCGCATCGCCCGTATCCGCCCGGCCGAAGCCCTCGCGGAAGCGAGCGTCGGGCGTGCCGGGCTGCCGTTGAGCCGCATCGTCGCGGGGCTCGTCGTCCTCGCCGGAGGCGTCGTGCTCGTCGCCGTGCTCAGCGTGCTGCGCACCGAGCCCGCGTCGACCCCCGTGACGTTCCTGGCCGTGGTGGTCCTCTCCTCCGCCGTCGCGCTCCTCGGCCCTCTCGTGGTCAGGGCCGCGGCAGCCGTCCTGCGCGGTCCGCTGCGGCTCTCCGGCCCCGGCGGCCGCCTCGCGCACGCCAACCTCCGAGGCAACGCCGCCCGGATGGCGGCAGCCGTCACCCCGCTCGCCCTCCTCACCGGCATGACCTGCACCGTCCTGTTCGTCCAGCCCACCCTCGGTGACGCGGCCCGCGCACAGGCCCGCGAGGGCATCCGCGCCGACTGGGTCCTCGCGGCACAGGGGCCCGGGGTCCCGGCTCAGGCCGCGCGGAAGCTGCGTACGACCGAAGGCGTCGACGCCGCCACCGAGGTCGTCCGCACCACCGTGCGCGTGGGGCTCGACAAGTACCCGGCGCAGGGCGTCACCACGGCCGGTCTCACCCGCACCTGGGACCCGGATGTCACCGCCGGATCCCTGAAGGGCTTCGGCAAGGCCGACGTGGCCGTCAGCGAACTGGCCGCCGACCAGCTCAACTTGAAGCCCGGCAGCACTCTGAAGCTCACGCTCGGCGACGGCACGAAGACCACACTCAAGGTCAGCGCCGTGTACGCACGCGGGCTCGGGTTCGGAGATCTGACCATGGCGCACGACCTGGTTGCCCGCCACGTCGACAACCCGCTCGCTGCCACAGTCCTGATCAAGAGCGACCGTACGCAAGGAGAACTCGCGGCAGGTGTCGAGAAGTTCCCGGGTGTACGGGTCCTCGCTCCGGCCGCCGCCGACCGTCTCCAGGCCGAGAGCCGACAGGCGAACGCCGAGGTGAACTACCTGGCCATGGGCCTCATTCTGGCCTTCACCGCGATCGCCGTCGTCAACACCCTCGCGATGTCGGTCTCCGAGCGCATCCGCGAGTTCGCGATGCTGCGTCTCGCGGGTGCCAGCCGCCGCCAGGTCCTCGGCATGTTGCGCACCGAAGCGCTGTCCGTGCTGCTCATCGGCACCGTCATCGGCAGCGGTGTCGCGCTCGCCGTCCTGACCGCCTTCAGCGTCGGAATGACCGGCAGCGCGGCGCCTTCGGTCATTCCCTTGGCGTACGTCTCCGTGGTGGCTGTCGCCGCTCTCCTCGCCCTCACCGCGACCGCGCTCCCTGGCCGCGCCGCGCTGAAGCCGCGCCCGGTCACGGTGGCGACGGCCAAGGAGTGAGCGGAGCACTCACCCTGCGGCGGGAGGCCCGGCGGTCACAGGAGGCCCGGCGGCCACAGGAAGTCCCGCCGCCTTCCACGCCTGGAATCCGCCGACGAGGTCAGTCGCGTGCCGCAGCCCCAACTGCCGCAAGGAGACGGCCGCGAGGCTCGACGCGTAGCCCTCGTTGCAGACCACCACGACCCGCAGGTCGTGGCCGACGGCCTCCGCGGCGCGGTGACTGCCCTGCGGGTCGAGACGCCACTCCAGTTCATTGCGCTCGACGACGAGCGCGCCGGGGATCAGGCCGTCACGTTCACGCAGGGCCGCGTACCGGATGTCGACCAGGAGTCCCCCCGCGGCAGCGGTGTCGCGCGCCTCTTCGGGAGTGACCCGGTCGAGATCGCGCCGCACGCGCTCCAGCAACTCATCGATGCCTACGGGGCGTTCACCTGTGGTGGGATGCTCACTCACTGCCAGTCCTCCGGGCGCTCCACGGACTCGAGGCGCAGGATCGCGCCCGTGCGGCTGTAGCGGCGGATGCGGGGCAGCGGCGGATAGTAGGCGTGTACGGAGACGGCGTGCTCGCTCGTGGACTCGTTCAGGACCTCATGCACGTGGTTCTGCCCGAAGGCCCTGCCCTTGCCGACCGTCAACTCCCGTTCGCGATCCACCCCTTCGGTGAGCTCCAGGGTCTTCCAGCCGTCGGTGGGCAGCCGGGCGGCGAGCGAGTTCTCCCTGAGGGTGCCCGCGGCGGTGAGGAAGGCACCGACCGATTCGGCGTGGTCGTGCCAGCCGGTGCCGGTGCCCGGCGGCCAGCCGATCAGCCAGGCTTCGCTGCCGCCCGGTCCATCGAGACGCAGCCAGGTGCGGCCCTCGGGGTCGAGCGGCAGGGAGGCGATGAGCTCGGGGTCGGCGGCGCTACGGCGTACGAAATCGAGGAGCTCCGCGGCGGTGGGTGCGGTCACCGCTGAGGAGGCAGGCGTAGCAGAGGCAGACGTGGCGGAGGCAGAAGTAGACACGGGGACCCGTCCTGGAAGTTCGCGGAAGCGCGCGCCGAGGGAACGGCAACGCGCTGTGGAGACGAGGGCGAATTCAGCAGGACGGACGACACACGCAGCCCGCATAGCGGACGAGGTCCATATGGACCCTCCGCCACAGGCGCACATCGGTGTCGGTCACGTTTCGGAGTAGACCATGACGCTGCGTGCCGGTCAACTCCTTCTCACTGTGTGGTCGGCCGACTCGCGGCGGCCGTACTCTCCTCCTTTTCCGCTGCCTCCGCGCTGTCCGCACGCCGCTTCGGCACCGCTCCTCCCAGCGCCGCCTCCGCCGCCGTATACAACTCGGCGGGGCGCACGCCGCTCAGTGCGGTGACCAGGTGGCCGTCGGGTCGGATGAGCAGCACCGAGTGCGCGGCGGCCCCCGGGTAACTCTCCGCGACGAGCAGTTCGGCGGGGTGCGGCAGCGCCGTGACGGCGGCGGCGAGACGGGGCATGATCCCGGCCGTCACCCAGTGTCGCCGCTCCCACACCACCGTGCCGGGCGCGACGAGGAGGACGAGCAGCTGCCCTAGGCCGAGCCGGTCCCGCAGGTACACCAATTCCCCGTCGGGCGCCGTCACCGGCACGTCGGCGACCGGCGCACCCGGCTCCGTGCCCACCGCGGTCTCGGACTCGGAGGGCGCGGGCGCCAACGGTGATTCCGCGTACGAGCCGGGCGCACCGAGAGGGCCGCGCCCCACATGGCCGTCCGTGAGGAGCATGTCGTACCCGCGCGCCGTCCCCGGCACGTACGCGCGCAGCCCTCCGCCGCCCCGCAGTATCGGCAGCGACTGGTCGGCGGCGCGCAGGCGCGCGGCGACGGAGGCCCGCCGCTCCGCCTGATAGCTGTCGAGCAGGGAGCTCCGCGCGCCGTGCCCACCGTGGTGCCAGGCGAGCGCCAGTTTCCAGGCGAGGTTGTCAGCGTCCCGCAGTCCTTCGTCGAGCCCTTGCGTACCGAGCGCGCCGAGCAGATGCGCGGCATCCCCCGCGAGGAAGGCACGGCCGACCCGCCACCGGCGGGCCAGCCGGTGGTGGACGGTGTGCACGCCCGTGTCGAGCAGTTCGTACGGCGGCGTGGATCCTCCGCACCAGCCCGCGAGGGTCTCGCGGATGCGCACCACGAGCGCGTCGGGCGTCACGAGCTCACCGCGTGGCGGCAGCAGCCAGTCGAGCCGCCACACCCTGCCGGCGAGCGGACGGCCCGTCACCTCGGTGCCACCGCCGCGCCACGGAGGCATCCGATGCAACAACGCCTCGCCGGGACTCGGAAGTTCCGTACGCAGCGCGGCCACGGCGTGTCGCTCGACAGCCGTACGCCCGGGAAAGCGGATGTCGAGCAGCTTGCGCACCGTGGACCGCGGCCCGTCGCAGCCCACCAGATAACTGCCGCGCCACCAGGTGTCCTTGGGCCCGCGCGTATGGGCGGTGAGCCCGGACGCGTCCTGCTCCAGGGAGTCGAGCTTGCTCTCCACCGCGACTTTCACAAGCCGCTCTTCGGCGATGGCCGCGCGCAGGGCGCCGGTCAGCACATGCTGGGGCACATGCAACGGAGCCGGTGCCTCATCACTGAACGTGAGCTCCCGCATCAGCTGCTTGCGCCGCAGGGACCGCAAGCCGGTCCACCGCGCGCCGGACTCCTGGTCACCGAACGAGTGACCTGCGAGCCGCTCCACGAGGGCCGCGGTGTCATCCCGCAGGATGACGGTCCGCGCGGGCCTTTGTTCGTCCTTACCGGGCCCTTCGTCGAGGACGACCGTGGGTACGGAGTGACGCGCGAGAGCCAGGGCGAGCGTGAGCCCTACGGGCCCCGCGCCGACGACGATCACCGGGTCCACAGTGCGTACCCTCCCGCCGCGAGGGCCGGGGAGCGCTGGACGTACGTACAGAAACTGGCAGTTGGAGCCCGGTGCACGATCACAGAACGTATGCAACCCATCGGCAGGTACCCGCGTCAAGTTGCCGGTCTGCTGCTGCGGCGTGAGGGTGAGCGTACGAGTGATGAGGCGGGCTGTGGAGCTCTTAGGAGCCCGTCGTGAACGCCCTGGGGGCTGCCGTCCGTCCGGACGGCAGCCCCCAGGGTTGCCTGCGTGTCACGGTTGTGCGGTCAGGCGCCGCCTCCGCTGTTCTCACCGTGGTCCATCCGGATCGTCTTGGGACCGATCGTCTCCAGGTTGTCGAGAGCCTCGGGACCCACCACAGCTCCCGTGCTCTTCTTGGATCGCCGCATCCTCCGCTCCAGCCAGGACGCCAGGCTGGTGATCAGCAGGTTCAGCACGATGTAGATCAACGCGACCACGATGAAGCTGGGGATGACGCTCGCGTAGTACGACGCCGCCGTCTTCCGCCCGTTGAGCAGCTCGGCGAAGCTGAGCACCGCGCCGCCAAGTGCGGTGTCCTTGACGATGACGACGAGTTGGCTGACGAGCGCCGGGAGCATGGCGGTCACGGACTGCGGAAGCAGCACGCTCGCCATCGTCTGGCCCTTGCGCAGGCCGATCGCCTTGGCAGCCTCTGTCTGTCCCTTGGGCAGCGACAGAATGCCTGCCCGTACGATCTCGGCAAGCACCGAGGCGTTGTAGAGCACCAGGCCCGTGACCACCGCGTACATCGGGCGTGAGTCGACGCTGATGTCGGAGGACGTCGAGTAGAACTGGTTGGCGAAGACCATCAGGATCAGCACCGGGATCGCCCGGAAGAACTCGACGACCACTGCGGCAGGAATCCTGACCCATCGGTGATCGGAGAGCCGCGCGATTCCGAAGAGCGCGCCCAGCGGAAGGCCGATCACCATCGCGAGACCCGCGGCCTTCAGGGTGTTGGCGAGCCCTGGCAGCAGGTACGTCGTCCACGACTCGGAGTCCGCGAGCCAGGGCTGCCACTTGGCCCATTCCAGCTGCCCCTTGTCGGACATGGCGCCCCAGACCCACCAGATTCCCAGCAGCAGCAGAACCAGGAAGAGCACGGAGAGCAGGACGTTCCGCCGTTTGGCACGGGGCCCGGGAGCGTCATACAGGACGGAGGTCATCGCTTCACCGCCAGACGCTTGCCGAGCCACCCGAGTATGAGGCCCGTCGGCAGGGTCAGCACCACGAACCCGAAGGCGAACACCGCGGTGATGAGGAACAACTGCGCCTCATTCTCGATCATTTCCTTCATCAGCAGAGCCGCCTCCGCCACGCCGATGGCCGCCGCGACCGTGGTGTTCTTGGTCAGGGCGATCAGTACGTTGGTGAGGGGGCCGATCACGGAGCGGAAAGCCTGCGGCAGCACGATGAGACCGAGGACTTGGCTGAAGCTCAGTCCGAGGGCGCGTGCGGCTTCCGCCTGGCCCACCGGCACCGTGTTGATGCCGGACCGCACCGCCTCGCACACGAACGCCGCCGTGTAGGCACCGAGGCTGAGCACCGCGAGACGGAAGGTCATGACGTCGACGTCGTTGCCCGCGCCCAGGGTGATGCCGAAGACGTCGGCAAGGCCCAGCGAGCTGAACACGATGATGACGGTCAGCGGGATGTTCCGCACGATGTTGACGTATGCGGTACCGAACCAGCGCATGACCGGAACCGGGCTGACCCGGAAGGCGGCCAGCAGGGTGCCCCAGACCAAGGAACCGACTCCTGCGAAGACGGTGAGCTTCACCGTCATCCAGAAGGCCTTGAGCAAGTCGTAGTCTTCAAGAAAGTCGAACACGATCTCCCGCGCTCTCGCATGTGGTGATGGCGAGGTACGCCGCCGCGCTCAAGCGGCGGCGTACCGGCGTGTGCCTGTCAGTGGACCGGCTTCAGGAGCCGCTCCCACGAGGTCACTTGACGATGTCGCCGATCTTCGGGGCGGGCTCGTTCTTGTAGTTGGCCGGACCGAAGTTCTTCTTGACGGCCTTGTCCCAGGACTTGTCCGTGACCATCTTCTCGAGGGCCTTGTTGATCTTGTCCTTGAGCTTGGTGTCGCCCTTCTTGACGCCGATGCCGTAGTTCTCGTTGGTCAGCTTCAGGCCGGCGAGCTTGAACTTGCCCTTGTACTGCTCCTGCGCCGCGTAGCCCGCGAGGATTGAGTCGTCGGTGGTCAGCGCGTCGATGGTGCCGCTGCCGAGGCCGTCGATGCACTCGGAGTAGGTGCTGTTCTGGCGCAGCTGGGCCTTCGGCGCGATCGACTTCTTGACGTTCTGCGCCGAAGTGGAGCCGGTGACCGAGCAGAGCTTCTTGCCGTTGAGGTCCGTGCCCTTGGTGATCTTGTCATCGGACCGGACGAGCAGGTCCTGGTGGGCAAGGAGGTACGGCCCGGCGAAGTCGACCTTCTTCTCGCGCTCGTCGTTGATGGAGTACGACGCCGCGATGAACTTGACGTCACCGCGCTGCAGGGCGGTCTCACGGTCGGCGCTGGGAGTTTCCTTCCACTCGATGTCGCCGGCGTCGTAGCCGAGCTCCTTGGCGACGTACGTCGCGACATCGACGTCGAAACCGGTGTAGCCGTCCGGTGTCTTCAGGCCGACACCCGGCTGGTCGAACTTGATGCCGATGGTGATCTTCTTGCCACCGCCGGAACTCTTGTCGTCCTTGTCGTCCGAACCACACGCGGTGGCGGTGACGGCGAGCGCGAGTACTACGGCTGCCGCGGAGGCGACTTTGCGAGCCTTCATGGTGAACATCCTTTGTGTCGGCAGAAGAGGGTTGAGACGCAGGAGAGCGTCATGCGTCAGTGGTGAAGGATCTTCGACAGGAAGTCCTTGGCCCGGTCGCTGCGCGGGTTGCTGAAGAACTGGTCAGGCACGGCCTCTTCGACGATCCGGCCGTCCGCCATGAACACGACGCGGTTGGCCGCGGACCTGGCGAAGCCCATCTCGTGGGTGACCACGACCATGGTCATGCCGTCACGCGCGAGCTGCTGCATGACCTCGAGGACCTCGTTGATCATCTCCGGGTCGAGCGCCGATGTGGGCTCGTCGAAGAGCATCACCTTGGGGTCCATCGCCAACGCGCGGGCGATCGCCACGCGTTGCTGCTGGCCGCCGGAGAGCTGCGCGGGGTACTTGTCGGCCTGCGAGGCGACACCCACGCGGTCCAGGAGACCACGTGCCTTTGTCTCTGCTTCCGCCTTGGACGTCTTGCGCACCTTGATCTGGCCCAGCATCACGTTCTCGAGCACGGTCTTGTGCGCGAAAAGGTTGAACGACTGGAAGACCATGCCCACGTCCGCACGGAGACGGGCCAGCTCCTTGCCCTCTTGGGGCAGCGGCTTGCCGTCGATCGAGATGTCTCCCGACTCGACCGTCTCCAAGCGGTTGATGGCGCGGCACAGTGTCGACTTGCCCGACCCGGAGGGGCCGATCACGACGACGACCTCACCGCGGGTGATGGTCAGGTCGATGTCCTGGAGGACGTGCAGAGCGCCGAAGTGCTTGTTGACGTTCTTCAGCACGACCAGGTCGTCCGCCCCGGGCGGTATGGCGTCCTTGGTCACCGATACTTCGGTCACGGCTTGTAGCTCCATCCTCCTCGGTTGGGAGGACAGTAATAACCCGGTGCGACCAGCGTCATTACATCTGAGGGGAAATTGAGCATAACGATCCGGCCGCAACCGGACACTACGTGTGAAGGGGACGCCCCGGCGCGTACCGGCTCCATAACGGAACGTGCCCGTGACCCGAACCCTCTTGACGCGGTCCTTATCCATCGGAGTGGATGCCTTGGTGCCTACGCACGCGCGCATACCGGCCATCGGCGAGCGCGAACGGAACGACCGATGAACCGGAGGGGGCCCGCATGAGACTGCTCCTCGTCGAGGACGACGATCACGTGGCCGCCGCCCTGTCCGCGGTCCTGGCCAGGCACGGCTTCGATGTCGTGCACGCGCGCAGCGGCGAGGAAGCGCTGAAGGCCCTGCTGCCCGGTGAAACGGCACCCTTCGGAGTCGTACTCCTCGATCTGGGGCTGCCCGACCAGGACGGCTACGAGGTGTGCGGAAAGATCCGCAAACGTGGGTCGACGCCCGTGATCATGGTGACGGCGCGTGCCGACGTACGCTCCCGCATCCATGGGCTGAATCTCGGAGCGGATGACTACGTAGTGAAGCCGTACGACACCGGCGAGCTGATCGCCCGCATCCACGCGGTCATTCGGCGCCCTCCGTCCGGCGCCGCGGCGGGTCCCGCCGAGGATGCGCTGCGTCTGGGGTCCGTACGCATCGAACTGCCCACCCGGCAGGTCAGCGTGGATGGTTCGACAGTCCAGCTGACCCGCAAGGAGTTCGATCTCCTTGCGCTCCTCGCGCAGCGGCCCGGCGTCGTGTTCCGCCGGGAGCAGATCATCAGCGAGGTGTGGCGCACCAGCTGGGAGGGGACGGGGCGCACCCTTGAGGTGCATGTCGCCTCCCTGCGCTCCAAGTTGCACATGCCGGCCCTGATCGAGACCGTTCGAGGCGTGGGCTACCGGCTCGTCGCCCCGGCCGCGTAGCCAGTAGCGAGCTCAGGTGCGCTCTCGCCTTCTCCCGCTGCTCATCGTCCTCATGGCGGGTGTGCTGCTCGCGCTCGGCTTCCCGCTCGCGGTGAGTGTGGCGGCGGCACAGCAGCAGAAGGTGGTCGTCGACCGCATCGACGACACGGCACGGTTTGCGGCGCTCGCGCAGTTCGTCACCAAACGTCCTACTGGATCGCGTACGCAGGACAAGGACGAACGGCGCGAAACCCTCCAGACCGAACTCGACTACTACCACGAGGTGTACGGGATCAAGGCGGGAGTCTTCTTCCGGGACCGTGAGCCCATGGCTCACGCCCCGGGGGACTGGTTCCTGCCCCCCAGGGGTGCCGAGATGCGGGAGGCCTTCGAGGAGGCCCTCAGGTCCCGCGGGAGCCACGATCCCGGCCAGGTGTGGCCCTGGCAGCGCGGCCGGCTCGTCGTCGCCTCTCCGGTGATCAGGGACGGGGACGTCATCGCCGTCGTCGTGACCGAATCGCCTACGGGACACATGCGTTCGAAGACGCTCCAGGGGTGGCTGCTCATCGGCGCAGGTGAGTCGGCGGCGATGCTGCTCGCCGTCGGCGCCGCGTTGCGGCTCACCGGCTGGGTGCTGCGACCCGTGCGGGTCCTTGACGCGACCACGCACGACATCGCGACCGGGCGCCTGAAGTCGCGGGTGGCGGCAGCGGGCGGGCCGCCGGAACTCAGGCGCCTCGCCCGGTCGTTCAACGAGATGGCCGACAACGTCCAGGACGTCCTGGAACAGCAGCGCGCCTTCGTCGCCGACGCCTCGCACCAACTGCGCAACCCGCTCTCCGCCCTGCTGCTCCGCATCGAACTGCTCGCCCTCGAACTCCCGGAGGGGAACGAGGAGATCGCCTCCGTACGTACCGAGGGCAAACGCCTCGCCCAGGTCCTCGACGACCTCCTCGGCCTCGCGCTTGCCGAGCACGCCGCGGCCGACCTGCGGCTCACCGACATCGGTGAGCTCGCGGCCGAACGGGTCGGGGCCTGGCGGCCGCTCGCCGGGGAGCGTGGGGTGCGGCTGACGGGGGCGTGCCCGGCGACCACCGGCTGGGCCGATCCGATCGCCCTGTCCAGCGCCTTGGACGCGGTGATCGACAACGCGCTCAAGTTCACTCCCGAGGGCGAGGAGGTGCGGGTGGAGGTCTCCGGGAACGGTGAGCGGACGACCATTGTGATCACGGACGGCGGCCCCGGCCTCACGGAGGACGAACTCGCCCGTATCGGCGACCGCTTCTGGCGCAGCAACCGCCACCAGAACGTGCAGGGTTCCGGCCTCGGCCTGTCCATCTCGCGGGCCCTGCTCACCGCGGGCGGCGGCTCCATCGCGTACGAGCAGCACGAGCCGCACGGCCTGCGGGTGACCGTCAGTGTCCCGCGCGGCGAGCCCGTCCCCGCGGGCTGACACGAAACCTGAGGGCTACGGCTTGACCGACTGGTAGTAGCGGCGTGCACCCTCGTGGAGGGTGAGCGGGTCCGTGTAAAGCGCCGTCCGCAGGTCCACCAGCTGGGCCGCGTGCACCTGATCGCCGATGTGGTCGCGGCTGTCGATCACCGTGCGGGTCAGCCCCTCCGTGAGCTTCGGGTCCGCCCGGTCCGTGGTGACCAGGAGGTTCGCCACGGCCAGGGTCGGTACGGCGTCGTTCTGCTGGGCGGCGGGATAGGCGTCGGCGGGCATCACCGCCGCCCGGTAGTAGCGGGAGGCTCCGCCCTGCTTGTGCAGAGCGTCCACGAGGGCGCCGAGCGGGACGAGGCGGACATCGAGCTCTGTGGAGAGCTCCGCCACAGTGAGGGTCGGTAGTCCGCCCGACCAGAAGAAGGCGTCGATGTCGCCCTTCTTAAGAAGATCGGGTGCCGTGTCGATACCGGAGTCCACCGACGTGAGGTCCTTGTCGGGATCGAGGCCGGCGGCCTTGAGCACCCGGTCCGCTATCAGCCGCACACCCGAGCGCGGCTGCCCCACGGCCACCTTCTTGCCCCGCAGGTCCTGCGCCTTGCCGATGCCGGACGAGCGCCGCACGACGAGCTGGACGTAGTCGTCGTACAGCCGCGCACAGCCCCGCAGCCGCTCCGCGCCGGGGCCGCCCTCCAGGCGGTACTTCTCGACGGCGTCGGCCGCCGCGACGGTGAAGTCGGCCTTCCCGGTGGCCACCCGCGCGACGTTCTGCTGGGACCCCTGGCTGTTGAGCAGCTTGACGTCCACGTTGGGCATGTCATGGGAGACAGCGGTCCGCAGGAGCTTGCCGTACCGCTCGTACACCGCGTTCTTCACGCCCGTGCTGAACGTCATTCGGCCCGACGGAGAGTCGTCGCCCATCGGCACGAGCCACCACATCAAGAGCCCGAACGCCGCGAAGGCGGCGGCCGCGCCCTGGAGTGCGCGGCGCCGGCTGAGGTGGGGGAGTGCCTTGAACATGCGCGCGATCCTGCCAGGCCACTCACCGTAATGGCCAGGGTCGAGCTCCCGGCGGGAACACTTCAGCGACCGCCTACCCTTGTCACATGAGCAGCGGCGACCGGGAACAGGCAGTGGGCGTTAAAGGAACGTACGAGGTACGCACTTACGGGTGCCAGATGAACGTCCACGATTCGGAGCGCCTCTCCGGTCTTCTCGAGGGCGCCGGATATGAACGCGCGCCCGAGGGCTCGGACGGTGACGCCGACGTGGTCGTCTTCAACACGTGCGCCGTGCGGGAGAACGCCGACAACCGTCTGTACGGCAATCTCGGCCGCCTGGCGCCGATGAAGACCAAGCGGCCCGGCATGCAGATCGCCGTCGGCGGCTGCCTGGCCCAGAAGGATCGCGACACCATCGTGAAGAAGGCGCCCTGGGTGGACGTCGTCTTCGGGACGCACAACATCGGCAAGCTGCCCGTCCTCCTGGAGCGCGCCCGCGTGCAGGAAGAGGCACAGGTCGAGATCGCCGAGTCGCTCGAAGCGTTCCCCTCGACGCTGCCCACACGCCGCGAGAGCGCGTACGCGGCGTGGGTGTCCATCTCCGTGGGCTGCAACAACACCTGCACGTTCTGCATCGTGCCCGCCCTGCGCGGCAAAGAGAAGGACCGCAGGACCGGCGACATCCTCGCCGAGATCGAGGCGCTCGTCGGCGAGGGTGTCTCCGAGATCACCCTGCTCGGGCAGAACGTGAACGCGTACGGCTCGGACATCGGCGACCGCGAGGCCTTCAGCAAGCTCCTGCGGGCCTGCGGGAAGATCGAGGGCCTGGAGCGCGTGCGCTTCACGTCCCCGCACCCGCGTGACTTCACGGACGACGTGATCGCCGCCATGGCCGAGACCCCGAACGTGATGCCGCAGCTGCACATGCCGCTCCAGTCGGGCTCGGACCCGATCCTGAAGGCGATGCGCCGCTCGTACCGCCAGGACCGCTTCCTCGGCATCATCGAGAAGGTCCGCGCCGCCATGCCCGACGCGGCGATCTCCACCGACATCATCGTCGGCTTCCCCGGGGAGACCGAGGAGGATTTCGAGCAGACGATGCACGCGGTCCGCGAGGCCCGCTTCGCCAACGCCTTCACCTTCCAGTACTCCAAGCGCCCCGGGACGCCCGCGGCGACCATGGAGGGGCAGATCCCCAAGGAGGTCGTGCAGGCGCGCTACATGCGCCTGGCCGCCCTCCAGGAGGAGATCTCCTGGGACGAGAACAAGAAGCAGGTCGGCAGGACTCTCGAACTGATGGTGGCCGAGGGCGAGGGCCGCAAGGACGGTGCCACCCACCGCCTCTCCGGACGCGCCCCCGACAGCCGCCTGGTCCACTTCACCAAGCCGGACACCGAGGTCCGCCCAGGTGACGTCGTGACGGTCGAGATCACCTACGCGGCACCGCACCACCTCCTCGCCGAGGGGCCCGTCCTGAACGTGCGCCCCACGCGCGCGGGTGACGCCTGGGAGAAGCGCAACGCCGAGGCGGCGGCCAAGCCCGTCGGCGTGATGCTGGGGCTCCCCAAGGTGGGCGCCCCCGAGCCGCTGCCGGTGGCCTCCGGAAGCGGCTGCGGCTGCGACTGACCAGGGGTCGGCGGACAACGGGCGGGCAGTGGACAACGGGGGACGGTCGGGGGACGGGCTGATGGCGCGCTGGGCGTTGATGATGGAGAACCCACCGGGGCCGGGGGCGTGGCATCTGTTCGAGCTGATGGCCACGGTGGACGGCACGCGTGAGGAAGCGGTGGAGCGGTTCGCCGAGTTCGTGCGCCTGTACCGCCCCAAGCACCCGCGCTATCCCGTACGGATGCGGCGCTACCGCACAGCCGACGGCTGGATGCTGATCGGCGACGGATCGTCCGGGGGTTCCTTCCCGTACCGCTTCTCGATCTCCGAGCTGGAGTGGGACTCGGGACCGATCGCCTACTAGCGCGCGTGCGCGCGTTACGCTGCGGATCATGCTTGTCGCCGCAGCCGTCTGCCCCTGCCCACCCCTGCTCGTACCCGAGGTCGCCGCGGGCGCCGCCCCCGAACTGGACGCCGCGCGTGCCGCGTGCATGGACGCCATCGGGGTGCTCGCCGCCTCGCGGCCCGACCGGCTCGTCGTGGTCGGCCCCGCCGAGCAGAGCGGGCGCGGCACGCACGCGCAGGGCGCCCGCGGGACGTTCCGGGGCTTTGGCGTGGACCTCGATGTACGCCTTGGACGCTCTGTCGGCGACGGAGTGAACGATGCGGCGGGCTCCTCGGCCGATGAGGCGGAGCGCCGGCTTCCGCCCTCGCTCGCCGTCGCCGGATGGCTGCTCGACCGTACGGAGTGGTCGGCCGCCCCACTGGAAGGGCTCGGAGTGGGGGAACCTCTGGCGGCCGAGCGGTGTATTCAAGTGGGAGGGGACATCGCGGCACGGGCCGACCGTGTGGCCCTGCTGGTGATGGGCGACGCCAGCGCGTGCCGCACGCTGAAGGCGCCGGGGTATCTCGACGGGCGCGCGGCAGGGTTCGACGCGGAGGTCGCGCTTGCGCTGGGAGCGGCGGACATCGAGGTACTGAAGGGTCTTGACGAGGAGCTTGCGTACGAGCTGAAGGCGGCGGGACGGGCGCCGTGGCAGGTGCTCGCGGGCGCGGCCGACGGCGCGGGCCTGAGCGGCGAGCTGCTCTACGAGGACGCGCCGTACGGCGTCGGGTATCTGGTGGCTGCCTGGTCGTAGCGGTCGCTGGGACCGCGCTGGGCCAGGCCCGCACGGACCGCCGGACGCACGGCGACGGCCGTGGAGCTGGTGGCGCTCCACGGCCGTCCGCCGCTGTTGTTCAGCCGATGCCTGAAAGCTGACTCAGCCGGTGCTTCAGGGAGCAGGAGGGGGCGTCGGAGGGGCAGTGCCACCGCCCGCGTCCTTGCCCTCGTCGGGTGTCGCGGCGAGCCGGTCCACGGCATCCTTCGCCTTGCCCCTACCCGTCTGGATCTTGTCGCTGTACTTGCCCTTGGTCTTGTCGTCGACCACCTTCGCGGCCTTGTCGAGACCCTGGTCGATCTTGTCCCCGTGCTGCTGCGCGAGGTCTGCGACCTTGTCCTTCGCCGGGGCGAGCTTGTCTTTCAGGCTTTGCAGGAAGCCCATGGGTTACCTTCCCTCGCTGGGAGAGTCACTTGCGGGCGCCTTCGTCGGCTTCGTCGTTGTCGGCGGCCTTCTCCGCGGACTGCTGCTTCGGGATCTCCACATTCTCCGCGGCAGCCGCTTCGGTGCTCTCCGCCTTGTCCTTGGTATCGGCCTTGTCGTCGACCTCGGCGTCAGCCTTGGCGTCGGTCTTGGCCTCGGCCTCGGTGTCGTCCTCGATGGATTCGGCCTTGGCCTCCTCCTTGCCGGTTTCGGCGTCGGGGGACTCCTCTGCCGCTTCCGGCTCGGCTGTCGGGGTGCCGACCGCCGCCTCGGTTGTTGACGCCTCTTCCGTGTCCTTGGACTTCCTACGGAACCGTGCAAAAACGCCCATATCTACTCCATACGTTACTCGTGTGGGCGAAATCCCGCGCCGCCCGGTGCGCCCTGTTGCGCCGACCGGGTCGCCGGTCCTCGAAACCGGCGGCCGGAACCTCGCAACAGGCAACGACCCTGGACCTGTGCCGTCACGTAGCTCATTCGGGAAGTGGCCGCAGGGTTTGCGAGACTGGGGCGGTGAGTAGTGCAGCTCCCGCCCCGCGGGTCATCGCCGTCGTCGGGCCGACCGCGGCAGGAAAGTCCGATCTGGGCGTTTTCCTCGCCCAGCGTCTCGGCGGCGAAGTCGTCAACGCCGACTCCATGCAGCTCTACAAAGGGATGGATATCGGGACCGCCAAGCTGACGTTGGAAGAGCGCGACAGTGTGCCGCACCACCTCCTCGACGTCTGGGATGTCACGGAGGCGGCGAGCGTCGCCGAGTACCAGAAGCTGGCCCGCGCGGAGATCGACCGTCTCCTGGCCGACGGGCGCTGGCCGATCCTGGTCGGGGGCTCCGGGCTGTACGTCAGGGGTGCCGTCGACCATCTGGAGTTCCCCGGCACCGACCCCGCCGTGCGGGCCCGCCTGGAGGAGGAGCTCGCGGTGCAGGGCTCCGGAGTGCTGCACACCCGCCTCGCCGCCGCCGACCCCGGAGCGGCCCAGGCGATCCTCCCCAGCAACGGCCGCCGGATCGTCCGCGCCCTCGAAGTCATCGAGATCACCGGCAAACCCTTCACCGCCAACCTCCCCGGCCACGACTCCGTCTACGACACCGTCCAGATCGGCGTCGACGTAGGCCGCCCCGAGCTCGACGGACGCATCGCCACGCGCGTGGACCGCATGTGGGACGCGGGCCTGGTCGATGAGGTGCATGCGCTGGAGGCCGTCGGGTTGCGCGAGGGGCGTACGGCGTCGCGTGCGCTCGGGTACCAGCAGGTGCTCGCGGCGCTCGCGGGGGAGTGCACCGACGACGAGGCGCGCGCTGAGACCGTGCGTGCCACCAAGCGCTTCGCGCGCCGTCAGGACTCGTGGTTCCGACGCGATCCCCGGGTGCACTGGATCAGTGGCGCCATGGCCGATCGAGGGGAACTCCCAGGACGGGCACTGGCGTTGGTCGAACGAGCGGTCACAGCCTGATCACGTGATGGCATCGGGACGCTCCGGCGGTCATCCCGGCCCCTGACGCCGTGCCATCATCGACCATCGATCGACCAGTGGAGTCCGAGGCGGGAGGGCGGATGGCGATGGAGGCCGGCCCTCGTGACACCGCGCATGACGGCGGCGAGCTGACCCCGGACGGCCCTGACGGGGCACCGGACGGCGTGACCGACGACGGTCCCGGCGCGGACGACATGACCGTCGCCGAGGTCGAGGTCGAACTGCGCCCGCAGCGCCGCCTGCGCCTCTGGCAGCTCGCGCCCATCGTCATCCTGGCCGCTGCCGGCTCGCTGATGTTCGCCTTCCCGCTTGCCTTCGAGTTCGGTGACGGCGGCGCCGTCGTCGCCATGCTCGGGCTTCTGATCAGTAGCTGCGCCGCGGGCTGGGGCATGATGGCCGCGCGCCGCGTGGGGCACACCTGGCCGGGACTGCCCGAGCGCGGCTCCGGAGGCCGCCCGGACTGGCGGATCGTCTCCGCGTACGCCCTGGTGTTCCTGGCCGCGGCCGTCCTCGCCGTGTGGCGCGTCGCACGCCTTCGCTGACACCGTCGTACGAGGTCAGGGTGCTGATGGGCACCGTAGCGGCCGAGTGTCGTAGCCACCCCGTACGATCGAGGAATGAGCACGCGGATCGCCTTCCTCAAGGGGCACGGGACCGAGAACGACTTCGTGATCGTCCCGGATCCCGACAACGCCATCGAGCTGCCCCCGGCCGCTGTCGCCGCCCTGTGCGACCGCCGTGCGGGCATCGGGGGCGACGGTCTGCTGCATGTCGTACGGTCCGCGGCGCACCCCGAGGCGCGGCATCTGGCGGCCGGGGCCGAGTGGTTCATGGACTACCGCAACGGCGACGGTTCGATCGCCGAGATGTGCGGCAATGGAGTGCGCGTCTTCGCTCGATATCTGCAGCGCGCCGGTCTCGCGGGCGAGGGTGACCTGGCCATCGCGACCCGTGGTGGCGTGAAGACCGTGCACATCGCCAAGGCCGCGGCGGGCGGGGACATCACCGTCGGCATGGGCAAGGCGCTCTTCCCCGAAGGGGACGTCACCGTCTCCGTGGCCGATCACCACTGGCCCGCGCGCAACGTGAACATGGGCAATCCACATGCGGTCGCATTCGTGTACGACCTGGCCGACGCGGGCACCCTGTACGACCCGCCGCTTTTCAGCCCCGCTGCCGCCTACCCGGACGGTGTGAACGTCGAGTTCGTCGTCGACCGAGGCCCGCGGCACGTAGCCATGCGGGTGCACGAGCGCGGCGCGGGCGAGACGCGTTCGTGCGGCACGGGCGCGTGCGCCGTCGCCGTCGCGGCGGCCCGCAGGGACGGGGCGGACCCCGCGGCCACCGGTTCGCCGGTCACGTACACCGTCGATCTGCCCGGCGGGAGCCTGGTGATCACCGAGCGGCCCGACGGCGAGATCGAGATGACGGGTCCCGCGGTGATCGTCGCCGAAGGCGAGATCGACGCGGAATGGCTCGAAACTGTAAACCCGTGAACTGTCGCTCGAATGGGTGATCCGTTTCACGCTCGGCGAGAGGCGGTCAGCGGCGCGTGGTGGGCTCGGTAGCATCAAGCACCGGCCCGGACGGAGCACGCCGTCGTCCGCTCACCGCCGGTCGGAGCAGCCGGAGGTGCCCATGAGTGCGGAGGCTACAAACCCTGCGATGCCAGGCCCTGTGACGCCCGGAGCGCAGCGCAGGCGCGGTCTTCCGCGGCTTGACCTGCGCAGGCTCGGTCGGGCGGCCCTCCTCGGGTCCACCGCCCGGGACCGCCTTCCGGATGCGATCGGCCATGTGGCGGAAGCCCATCGCGGCCACTATCCGGACGCGGATCTGGAGCCGTTGCGGCGTGCGTGGGTCCTCGCGGAGTCCTCCCACCGCGGCCAGATGCGCAAGAGCGGTGAGCCGTACATCACACATCCGCTCGCGGTGACCCTGATCCTCGCCCAACTGGGCGCGGAGACCACGACCTTGACCGCCTCCCTGCTCCACGACACCGTCGAGGACACGGACGTGACGCTCGACCAGGTGCGTACGGAGTTCGGCGACGACGTCTGCTATCTGGTCGACGGGGTCACGAAGCTGGAAAAGGTCGACTACGGAGCGGCCGCCGAGCCCGAGACCTTCCGCAAGATGCTCGTGGCCACGGGCAACGACGTACGCGTCATGTCGATCAAGCTGGCCGACCGCCTGCACAACATGCGCACGCTCGGCGTGATGCGCCCCGAGAAGCAGGCCCGGATCGCCAAGGTGACCCGGGACGTGCTCATTCCGCTCGCCGAGCGCCTCGGAGTGCAGGCGCTCAAGACCGAGCTGGAGGATCTCGTCTTCGCGATCCTCCACCCGGAGGAGTACTCCCGGGTCCAAGAGCTGATCGCGGCCAACGCGGTGAGCGGCGGCGACCCGCTGGAGGGGACGGCCGACGACGTCCGCGCGGTGCTGCGCGAGGCGGGCATTGCGGCCGAAGTCCTCATCAGGCCACGGCATTTCGTCTCCGTCCACCGGGTGCACCGCAAACGCGGCGAACTGCGCCCGGCGAACTTCGGACGGCTCCTGGTCCTGGTGAACGAGGACGCGGACTGCTACGGAGTCCTCGGCGAGCTGCACACGTGCTTCACGCCCGTGGTCTCGGAGTTCAAGGACTTCATCGCCGTACCGAAGTTCAACCTCTACCAATCGCTGCACACGGCCGTGGCCCGCCCGGACGGCGAGGTCGCCGAAGTCCTCATCCGCACGCACCAGATGCACAAGGTGGCCGAGGCCGGAGTCGTCGCCCTGCGCAATCCGTACGCTCCTCCTTCGGAGGAGCAGTCCGATGCCGGTCCCGACGCCCCTTCCGATGATGCGGCCGACGGCGAGCGCGCGGACCCGACCCGGCCCGGCTGGCTCTCCCGCCTCCTCGACTGGCAGGAAGCCGCCCCCGATCCGGACACGTTCTGGTCCACGCTCCGCGAAGACCTCGCCCAGGACCGGGAGATCGCCGTCTTCCGCCCCGACGGCGGCACGCTGGGGCTGCCCGCTGGAGCGAGCTGTGTGGACGCCGCGTACGCCCAGTACGGCGAGGACGCCCACGCCTGCATCGGAGCGCGCGTGAACGGGCGCCTTGCGACGCTGAGCACGGTCCTGCGGGACGGCGACACGGTGCAGCTGCTCATGGGGCAGGACGCGGCGTCCGGCCCCTCCCGCGAGTGGCTCGACCACGCGCGCACGCCCGGCGCGCGGATCGCCATCCGGCGCTGGCTCACGACTCACCCCGTGCCCGCGGCGACTCCTGCGGCGTCGGCCCCGGAGAAGCCCGCGCCTCCGCCGCAGACGTCCGACTTCCCCCGCCCCGCCGCGGCCAACGCGGTCGTCGACAGGGAGGGCGCGAGCGTCCGGCTCGCCGGTTGTTGTACGCCCGTGCCGCCCGACGAGGTGACCGCCTTCGCGGTGCGCGGTGGCGTGGTCACCGTGCACCGTGTCGAGTGCCCCGCGGTCGCGCGCATGAAGGAGGTGGGGCGCGCGGAGGTCGGAGTGCGCTGGGGGGACAGCGCGGAGTGCCGGGTCACGCTGATCGCCGAGTCGTTCGGGAGGGCGCATCTGCTGGCCGACCTCACCGAAGCCATCGCCCTCGAAGGGGTCGAGGTCATGTCGGCGACCGTCGAGCCGCCGACCCAGCAGCGGGTGCGCCACACGTACACGCTGCAACTCCCGGACGCGGCCCACCTTCCGGGGCTGATGCGCGCGATGCGTGCGGTGCCCGGGGTGTACGACGTCAGCCGCGCCCAGCACGCGGCGGCCACTCCGTAGTGGTCCGGTAGGGGAGCAGTCGGCGCCACAGCCGCCTACTGACGACTCGTTCGAGTGGCGTGACGCGCGCCGATACCGGTACGGAAGCTCCGCGCTGATAGCGGTAGTTCATGCTGCTCACCCCCCGGGTCAAGGCCTCGCGGCCGAAGACTCTTCGCATCGGGACCGCGCTCCTGGCCGCGGCCACCTCCGCCACTCTCCTCGCCGCGAGCGCGCCCTCACCGGCCAAGCCGCTCGGCATCGGCGACCGGCTCTTCCCGCACCTGGGCAATCCCGGGTACGACGTCACCTCGTACGACATCGCTCTCACCTACCGCGGCGACAACAAGAAGCCGCTCGACGCCGTGACGGTGATCGACGCACGCACGACCGACGCGCTGGAGCGGGTCAACCTCGACTTCGCCCACGGCAAGGTCCGCTCCGTCGACGTCAATGGCGCACGCGCCCGCTTCCAGTCCACCGGTGAGGACCTGGTCGTCACGCCGTCGCGGCCGCTCGGCCGGGGTGAGCCGATGCGGATCACCGTCCGGCACACCAGTGACCCCGCGCCCACGAAGGACCAGGACGGCGGTTGGCTGCCCACCGCTGACGGGCTCGCCATGGCCAACCAGGCCGACGCCGGGCACCGCGTGTTCCCGTGCAACGACCACCCCGCGGACAAGGCGATGTTCACGTTCCGCATCACCACGCCCAAGGGGCTCACCGCCGTCGCCAACGGCTTCCCCGTCGCCACGGCGCACACCGGGTCCACCACGACCCGGGCCTTCCGCACCCGCCACCCCATGGCGACGGAACTGGCGCAGGTGTCCATCGGCCGCTCCACCGTGGTGCACCGCACCGGGCCGCACGGCCTCCCCATGCGCGATGTGGTGCCCACGAAGGACCGCAAGGCCATGGAACGCTGGCTGAAGAAGTCGCCCGCCCAGATCGGCTGGATGGAGAAGAAGGTCGGGCGCTACCCCTTCGAGACGTACGGCGTGCTGATGGCTCATGCGCAGACCGGCTTCGAACTCGAGACGCAGACCCTCTCTCTCTTCGAGAGAGACCTGTTCAAGCGTCCCGAGTTCCCCGAGTGGTACGTGGACTCGATCATGGTGCACGAGCTGGCGCACCAGTGGTTCGGCGACAGCGTGAGCCCGAGCTCGTGGTCCGACCTCTGGCTCAACGAAGGACATGCCACCTGGTACGAAGCGCTCTTCGCCGAGGAGAAGGCGAAGAAGCCCCTCGAGAAGCGGATGCGCGAGGCCTACCGGGAGTCGGACGGCTGGCGTGCCGCCGGCGGACCGCCGGCCGCTCCGAAGGGGCCCGCGCCGGGGCAGAAGATCAGCATCTTCCGGCCCGTGGTGTACGACGGCAGCGCGCTGGTGCTCTACGCCCTGCGACAGGAGATCGGGTACCGGAACTTCGACCGCCTCGAGCGGGACTGGGTGCGCACCTACCGGGACGGGAACGCGACGACCGCGGACTTCGTACGCCTCGCCTCAACGACAGCGGGGCGCGACCTGAGCGGATTCTTCGATGCCTGGTTGTACGGCAAGAAGACGCCGCCGATGCCCGGCCATCCGGACTGGCGTAAAGCGGCGCCCGCCGGGAAATAACCCACGTGACGAGACGGGCCGTTCCGTGCAACCATCTTCAGGTCGGCGCGGGCCGGCCCCGGGGAATCTCGGGGCGGCCCCGAGCGTTGAGCTCTATGACGAACCCCATCGACGTAAGGATCCAATGACCTCCTCTTCTTCCCCTTCCCAGGACGCGCAGAGCCTCGCGCAGAACTACCCCGAAGGTCTTCGGGCCGATGCCCTGATGGAAGAGGACGTCGCCTGGAGCCACGGACACGACGGAGAGCGGGACGGCGAACAGCTCGACCGCTCCGAGCGCGCGGCCCTGCGCCGCGTCGCGGGCCTCTCCACCGAGCTCGAGGACGTCACCGAAGTCGAGTACCGACAGCTCCGTCTGGAGCGAGTCGTGCTCGTCGGTGTATGGACCTCGGGCACAGTGCAGGACGCGGAGAACTCGGTCGCCGAGCTGGCCGCCCTCGCCGAGACGGCGGGCGCGCTCGTGCTCGATGGCGTCATCCAGCGCCGCGACAAGCCCGACCCGGCCACGTACATCGGATCCGGCAAGGCCCTCGAGCTGCGCGACATCGTCCTCGAAACCGGGGCCGACACCGTCGTCTGTGACGGTGAGCTGAGCCCTGGCCAGCTGATTCACCTCGAAGACGTCGTCAAGGTCAAGGTGGTCGACAGGACGGCCCTGATCCTCGACATCTTCGCTCAGCACGCCAAGTCCCGAGAGGGCAAGGCGCAGGTCGCTCTTGCCCAGATGCAGTACATGCTCCCGCGGCTCCGCGGTTGGGGTCAGTCGCTCTCCCGTCAGATGGGCGGCGGCGGATCCAGCGGTGGCGGCGGCATGGCGACCCGTGGTCCCGGTGAGACCAAGATCGAGACGGACCGCCGTCGGATCCGCGAGAAGATGGCGAAGATGCGCCGGGAGATCGCGGAGATGAAGACGGGCCGCGAGATCAAGCGCCAGGAGCGCAAGCGCAACAAGGTGCCTTCGGTCGCGATCGCCGGCTACACGAACGCGGGCAAGTCCTCCCTGCTCAACCGCCTCACGGGCGCGGGCGTCCTGGTGGAGAACTCGCTGTTCGCCACCCTCGACCCGACCGTGCGCCGGGCCGAGACGCCGAGCGGCCGGATCTACACTTTGGCCGACACCGTCGGGTTCGTACGGCATCTGCCGCACCACCTCGTCGAGGCGTTCCGCTCCACGATGGAGGAGGTCGGCGAGTCCGACCTGATCCTGCACGTGGTGGACGGTTCGCACCCGGTCCCGGAGGAGCAGTTGGCCGCCGTGCGCGAGGTGATCCGCGATGTGGGCGCGACCGACGTGCCCGAGATCGTGATCGTCAACAAGGCGGACGCGGCCGATCCGCTGGTCCTCCAGCGCCTGCTGCGCAACGAGAAGCACGCGATCGCGGTCTCCGCCCGCACGGGCGCGGGCATCGAAGAGCTGCTCGCGCTGATCGACGCCGAGCTGCCGCGGCCCGAGGTCGAGATCGAGGCCCTCGTGCCGTACACGCACGGCCAGCTGATCTCGCGCGCACATGCCGAGGGCGAGGTGCTCTCCGAGGAGCACACTGCCGAGGGCACGCTGCTCAAGGCGCGGGTGCACGAGGAACTGGCGGCGGATCTCACGCCGTACGTCCCGGTCGCCGGCTGAAGGTAAGCCCGGACAGGCGTAGTTCACGCGGTTCACGCGGTTCACGCGGCGAAGGCCCGCCCCCTCTCATAGGGGGCGGGCCTTCGTCATGCCATGAGGTGTCGATGAGCGGCTACTTGGAACCGTACTTCTTGCTCATCATGTCGTAGACCTGCTCGGCGCCCTTGCCCAGCTGCGGTCCGGCCAGCCAGGTGTTCTCGGCCGGGCCGATCGAGGTGTTCGAGACGAGGCGGGTCTTGTCACCCACCATCCGGAACCAGCCGCCACCGGACGAACCGCCGGTCATGGTGCAGCCGATGCGGTACATCGTCGGCTGGGCGGACGTCAGCGAGAGACGGCCCGGCTTGTCGATGCACTTGTGCATGATCTGGCCGTCGAACGGGGGAGCGGCGGGGTAGCCCCAGGCGCCCATGGAGCTCACGCTCTGCGTCGACGGAGTCGAGAAGTCGACGTCAAGCGCGTTGCCGACCGTCTCCTCGAGGGACTTGGAACCCTGCTCGGGCTTCACGTGCAGCACGGCATAGTCGTACGGCGCACCGGCACCGCCTGATTCGGCACCCTGGTCGATCCACTCGGCGGAGGTCGAGACCCAGTCGGCCCAGTACTGGCCGTACGGGGCGACCTCCTGCGGGGCGGCGTTGCTCACCTCGGCCTCGGACTTGCCCAGGTCGTTGTACGAGGGCACGAAGGTGATGTTGCGGTACCAGCCACCCTCGGCGCCGGCGTGCACACAGTGGCCCGCGGTCCACACGAGGTTGGACTTGCCCGGGTTGCGCGGGTCCTTGACGACCGTG
Organism: Streptomyces sp. NPDC048441; assembly: GCF_043200235.1. Taxonomy (NCBI): domain Bacteria; kingdom Bacillati; phylum Actinomycetota; class Actinomycetes; order Kitasatosporales; family Streptomycetaceae; genus Streptomyces; species Streptomyces sp. NPDC048441. The sequence continues at coordinate 227,720 of NZ_JBICXM010000012.1, read as the reverse complement.
CCGGAGCAGACCATCGAGCCCGCGGGAGCGTCGAAGAAGATCTTTCCGACCGGGGCGGCGTTCTCGTGGTACGGCGTCTTCTCGCGCTTGGCCTGGACCGGCGACGGCTCGGGGTCGGTCGCGCCTTGGTCGGCGGGGGCGTCCTTCGCGGCGATCGTCTTGTTCGGGTCCTTGGCGTCCTTCATCCGCTTGGGCTTCCACAGCCCTTCGATGACCGGGTTGACGAAGTCCTTGGCCTCCCGCAGCCATTCCTTGTCGAAGTTCTTCCAGCCACCGTTCTTCCACTTGTCCGGGTCGATGCCGTGCTTCTTCAGCTTGTCGGCGAGGTCGCTGGGCAACTGGGCGTCGGAGCCGGTGTCGGAGCCCTTGTCCGACCCCTGGGAAGTGCCGGAATCCGGCTTGTCGCTGGCCTTGTCGTCGCTCGGGCCACAGGCCGTGGCGGTGAGCGCGAGAGTCGCGGCGAGCCCGGTGGTGGCGAGTGCGAGACGCCGTCCGCGACTGCGCGCGAAGGGCGCACGAGTGGAACGCATGGTGCTGTAAACCCCCGAATAGAAACTGCGTGTCATTGCTGCGATTGTTCAATTGCCATGTACGTGTCATGTGGCGGATCGGAGGCTCCAGGAGCTCCCCGCCGGTGCAACACCCCACTATGCCTCGGTGATTGGGGACGTACGGAGGCGGGGTCGTGAAGGTTTCCGGGACCCCGCCTCCGTACAACAGGCGACTGAACGACTACTTGGCTGAGCGACTCTTGGCTTGAGCGACTACTTGTCGGCGAACTTCTTGCTGACCGAGCCGTAGACGCCCTTGGCTTCCTTGCCCAGGCGCGGACCGGCCAGCCAGCCGGCCGTCACCGGGCCGATGGAGGTGTTGGACACCAGGGAGGGCTGGCCGTTCGAGCCCTTGGCGACCCAGCCACCGCCGGACGAACCGCCGGTCATCGTGCAGCCGATGCGGTACATCGTCGGGTCGGGCTTGCTGATCGAGAGCCGGCCCGGCTTGTCGGCGCACTGGAACGCCTTCTGGCCGTCGAACGGCGGAGCGGCCGGGTAGCCGGTCGCCGTCATGTCGGCGATCTGGGGCACCGCCGGGGCGTTGAAGTCCACCGGAAGCGCCGAACCGACCTGCTCCTCGAGGGACTTGCCCTCGCTGCCCTTCTCCGGCGTCACGTGGATGACCGCGAAGTCGTACGGCGCGCCCTTGCCGCCCGTCGGGCCGCCCCCTTCGATCCACTGGTCGGAGGTCTGTGCCCAGTCACCCCACCAGACGCCGTGCGGAGCGACCTCTTCCTTGGGGGTGTTCTCCAGCTCGTCGACCGACTTGCCCGTGTTGTTGTACGAGGGCACGAAGGCGATGTTCCTGTACCAGCCGCCGTCCGCGCCCGCGTGCACGCAGTGGCCCGCGGTCCACACCATGTTGGACTTGCCCGGGTGGGCCGGGTCCTTGACGACGGTGGCGGAGCAGACCATCGAGCCGTCAGGGCTGTCGAAGAACAGCTTGCCCGACGCCGGAACACTGGCCTCGTACGGCGTCTTCACGGCCGCGGCCTTCACCGGCGCGGGCGTCGGGTCGGTCACGCCCTGGTCGCCGGAGATGTCGTTGTCGTCGACTCCGCTGTCGGGGTTCTTGTCCGCGCCCCGCATCCGGTCGGAGTCCCACAGACCGTCGATGATCGGGTTGACGAAGTCCTTGGCGTCCCGCAGCCATTCCTTGTCGAAGTTCTTCCAGCCACCGTTCTTCCACTTGTCCAGGTCGATGCCGTGCTCTTTAAGCCGGTCCTGGATGTCGTCCGGGATCTTGACCTTGCCGTCGTCGTTGCCGTCGTCGGCGGGCTGGGACGCGGACGGTTCGTCGCCCGCGTTGTCCTCACTCGGGCCACAGGCCGTCGCGGTCAGAACGAGCGCCGCGCCGATGGCGACAGCGGCCGCCACGGGGGAGGTTCTGACGCGCGCGCTCCTGCCACGACGAGCGGTATTGAGCGGGCGTATGGGTCGCATAGAGAGATTCCCCCTGGGCTTCGAATTCGTTCCACGTACCGGACACCGCATGCCGCGCGGGTGCGTTGAGCAGGTGCGTTGAGCAGTGTGTTGCCGTGGCGCAGCGCACCCTGTTGCTGGTGAACGGCACCCCACACTATGCCGGTGCCGTAGGGGACCGCCGACGGAACGGCAACGGTTTCGCTACGACCTCGCTGACCTGGCAACTATCCAGAGATCTACCGATTTGGCAGCTTCTTGTGTCTGGGCCTGTCGGTAGATGTCGGATCCCGTTGACGTCAACGACTGATGTCAACAACCGATGTCAATAACTGACGTCAATAACTGATGTCAGCACCTGCGTTGAGATCAAACCGTGGGTCACGCCGGGAACCTACGGCACCGCTGGGCCGCTCGGCTTTATTCGGTTGCCGCTCCCCATGTCCGCCCCTCACCATGGGCGAGACACCGGGAGCTGCCCGGTGCTCCACGAGAGGAGGCACGACCGTGACCACAACTGTCCTCGGCCTGCCCGCAGACCGTCCCTCTCGCACTTCATGGAGCACCTCCAGCGATGTCTCACGACCATCTCTCGCAGCACGCCCGGCACACTCAGAACCCCCAGCCCCCTGCGTTTCCTGACGGCCTGGGCGACGTCGACGACCGGTTCATCTTCGACTTCCGTTCCTACGACGACCTCGAGGACGGCCAGCGTTGGTCGACTTGGCTCAGCGTCGAACCTCTCTGCCGGGGCCCCGAGCCGCTCCCGGACTGGGTGGTGACCTCGCAGGGCGCGATTGACACCGAGCTCGGCGTCCTCAAGACCGGCAAAGAGGCTGACGTCCATCTCGTCGAGCGCGCCGACCGGCTCGACCCCGCCGCCGGCGTGGTCATGGCTGCCAAGCGGTACCGCTCTCCCGAACACCGGACCTTCCACCGTGCCGCGTCCTACACCGAGGGCCGCTCGATGAAGCGCTCCCGTGACGAGCGGGCGGTCAAGCGGAAGAGCACCTTCGGCCGACAGGTCGCGGCCGGCGAGTGGGCGGTGTCCGAGTGGGGCGCTCTGGTGCGGTTTTGGGGCCTCGGGCTGCCAGTTCCCTACCCGGTCCAGATCGACGGCACCGAGATCCTGATGGAGTGGATCACTGTCGTCGACGAGGACGGCGCGGTAGAGACCGCGCCTCGGCTCGCCCAGACTCGACCTTCCCCCGAGCTGCTGGCGGCGTACTTCGAGCAGCTCACCGATGCGCTCGCGACCATGGTGCAGAACGGCATCGTGCACGGCGACCTCTCCGCGTACAACATCCTGGCGGCGGGCGAGCGGCTGGTCATCATCGACCTGCCACAGATCGTCGACCTGGTCGGCAACCTCAACGGGATGGCCTTCCTCCAGCGCGACTGCGCCAACATCTGCGGCTGGTTCCGCTCGCGGGGTCTCGAGGCCGACGAGCACGCGCTGTTCGCGGAGCTGATGGCGCACGCCTTCTGAGCCGGGCGGCGCGTCATGTCCTGTCCAGCGTGGTCAGAGGCGGCGCACGCGTCCGGCGATCGCGTGCCCGACGAGCAGGTAGATCACGGCGGGCAGGCCGTAGTTGAGGGTGACGCGCAGCCCTTCGGTGTCCATGGTGAAGATGTCCCGCGCCCACCAGGAGAGCGAGTCGGCCATGCCCTCCACGAACTGGACGAAGACATTCGCCTGGTTCGCTCCGAGCAGGTGGAGCAGGATCCACAGCGCCAGGAACGCGGCGGCGACGTCGGCAACGGTGTGGATGATCAGGGCCGCACGGTTGGCGGTGGTGCCGCCCCGGCCGCGGTTGTACTGATCATTGACGGGCCTGGATTCGGGGACGTTACTCACTGGATGTCCCAATCTGGCGCAGACAGCGCCTCGACGGCAGGGAAGAGCGATCACGGCCAGGGCAGCCACCCCCCACAGGAGTCACCCTGGCCGTGATCGGATACGGGTCACTCGCGCGCCCGCACTTAGCTCTGCGCCACCTGGGTCCTGCCGCGTTACTCGCCGAGTAATACGTCCGATATGCACGTCCGTTCGCGGTAGCGCGCATCCTTCAGTCTTCCGAACGCAAATCGTCGATCGAGGGATTTCGGGCTTCGGGCAACGTGGCGCCATTGCTGCACAGGCGGCATCGGCACCATCCGAATGAACCACTGCACTGCAATGTGAACCACTGCACTGCAACGTGAACCGCCGCCCTGCAATAGGTGCGCGCCAAATCAAAACGCCGAGCGCACTGCTCGCCGCAGATCTGAAAGAAGTCACCCAATGGCGACACACGTCTTAACGCGCACGTATCCCTGATAAGCCCTTCGATGCCGTCGTGTTCCGCGAGTCACGTCGATCCTGGGTTCGCCGGCTCGCCCCGCACCTCCCTCTGCGCCCGGGGGGTCGATCGTGTTACCGAGGCGTTCCGCCGACGCCTCGGAACGCGGTCCACACCGGCCCCGAGAGGAAGCGCTCGCGGCGGGACAGCCACACGCCCGCTACTCAAAGGCGCCGCAGCCAGGCGGCGGCACCATGGCCGACCGCAAGGTAGATCACCGCGGGCAGGGCGTGGTTGAAGAAGACGCGCAGGCCTTCGGTGTCCATGATGAAGATGTCCTGCGACCAGCCGGCGAGCCAGTTGGCCACGCCGTGCACGAAGTCGACGAAGGCGTTCGCCTGATTCGCTTCGAGCAGATACATCAGGATCCACAGCCCGAGGAATACCGCGGCGATATCGGCAAGACTGTGGATGATCAGGGCCAGTCGGTCCGTCCCGACGCCCTTTCGGTTGGCTGCCGGGCGCCTTGGGGCATCGTACGGAGCGTTCGGAGCTCCTCCGTGCGGGGCATAACCTCCAGTCACCGGCAAAGGGGCCGTATCCCCGCGCTGCGGGGCGTTTGGGCTGCCCTGGTAGCGGGGATTTGCATTGGGGTCGTATGGGGCATTTTGGGGTATGCCGTCGTTGGTGTGATTCACGATCCGGTGTGTTGCCCGTCCAGTATTTCCCAAACCCCCTTCACGGTCATTTCACATTCATGCCTTGAGGTGGCCACTTTACCTTTGCAGGAAGCCGACCGATCGCGACGGAGATGTGCAATACACCGAGTTCGGTGGCAAGGAAAAGACTGAGTTGTGGCGGGGCAGCCGACTGGAGGCCGCCCGGGGCCGCGCGCGACGATCTTGAACTGGCGCATGGGGTTCCGCCTTCGACGGCGCCGGGCTCCGGCACGGCAAGGATCTTCTGATTACCCGTGATCCCCCGCAGCCCCCGTCGTTGGTACGTATGGGGGACTGGCGGCCTGCGTTCATCTCCCCTGCCAACTCGTCGGTGTGCTCGCCCAGATCGAGTGGGAAGCGCCCATTCCCAGCGGGAGGACCAACAGTCGTGGCCGTGACCGAACCGGCGCTCGCGGCGGTTTCCGCCGGACAGCCCGCAGCACACTCCTCGGCCCACTACGCGGCACAGTCCGGGGCCCACGAGGGGATTCTGAGACGCCAGTCGGCGCGCGAGTCGGCGGCGCGCACCTATGCGCGTGCCCTGCCGATCGTGCCGGTACGGGCGCGGGGTCTGACGATCGAGGGCGCCGACGGACAGCGCTACCTCGACTGCCTCTCGGGCGCGGGGACCCTGGCCCTCGGGCACAACCATCCGGTCGTGCTCGAAGCGATCAGAAATGTCCTCGACTCGGGGGCACCCCTGCACGTCCTGGACCTGGCCACGCCGGTCAAGGACGCCTTCACCACCGAGCTGTTCCGCACGCTGCCGCGTGGGCTCGCGGACCGCGCACGGATCCAGTTCTGCGGTCCCGCGGGCACGGACGCGGTAGAGGCTGCGCTCAAACTCGTGCGTACGGCGACCGGGCGCGACGGCATGATCGCCTTCACCGGCGCCTACCACGGGATGACGGCAGGGGCGCTCGAAGCATCGGGCGGCGCACCCGATGTACGCGTCGCGCGCCTGCCCTACCCGCAGGACTACCGCTGCCCGTTCGGGGTCGGCGGGGACCGCGGCGCTGAACTCTCGGCCCGCTGGACCGAGAGCCTCCTCGACGACCCCAAGTCGGGCGTACCGCATCCGGCCGGGATGATCCTCGAACCGGTGCAGGGCGAGGGCGGTGTGATCCCGGCCCCTGACGGCTGGCTGTGCCGGATGCGCGAGATCACCGCCGCACGCTCCATCCCGCTCATCGCGGACGAGGTGCAGACCGGCGTCGGGCGCACCGGCACCTTCTGGGCCGTGGAGCACAGCGGCGTCGTCCCGGACGTGATGGTGCTCTCCAAGGCCATCGGCGGCAGCCTGCCCCTCGCCGTCGTGATCTACCGCGACGACCTCGACGTCTGGCCGCCCGGAGCCCACGCGGGCACCTTCCGAGGCAACCAGCTCGCCATGGCGGCAGGCGCGGCCACGCTCGCGTACGTCCGCGAGAACGGCCTCGCGGAACGCGCGGGAGTCCTGGGCGCCCGCATGATCACCCAGCTGCGGTGCCTGGCCGCCGAGCACCCCTGCATCGGCGACGTCCGTGGCAGAGGCCTGATGATCGGCGTCGAGCTCGTGGACCCGGCTGCCGCGGACCGGCCCGGCGCGGGCACTTCTGACGGCACCTCGGTCGGCGACCATGCGCCTGCCGGTTCCACCGAATCCACCGGTTCCACCGGTTCCACCGAATCCACCAGTTGCACTCAACCCACGGGTTCCACCGGAGCCCTGGACCGCCCCACCCGCCCGCTTCCCCCGGCACCCGAACTGGCCGCCGCCGTACAGCGAGAGTGTCTGCGGCGCGGGCTCATCGTAGAACTGGGCGGACGCCACTCCAGCGTCGTACGCCTCCTTCCTCCTCTCACCATCACGGACGAGCAGGCGACCGCGATCCTCGACCGCCTCGCCGACGCGCTCTGCGCGGTGGCGCAACCGCACCACGGATAGTCACGTCGGCCCCGGGCCGTCCCGCGGACGGCCAAGAGGCATCAGCACAGCTCCAGCCCCCGTCGCCACGGAGTCCGAACGACCCCACAAGGAAGCTCTCTTGAACGCCACCCCCACATCCGACGGCCCACCCCACCCCCACGTGCCAGGCGCGTGCGGTACGCAATCCTCGCTGGTGGCAGAGCACGACACGGTCCCCCGGCAGAAGGGAAGCCGGCAGGCCGAGCATCTGGGAGGCATGACCGCCGACCTCCTGGAGCACCCGGATCCGCACACCGCCGCGCAGCTGGCCGCCATCGAGAACCTCCTGCGCTGCTGGGTACGCGAGAACGACCTGCCCGCCCCGGAGCAAGGCGCCCTGCGCATCCCGCTGGACGCCAGTGGCACCGCCCTCCTCGTCCCCGTGAACTACTGGTCGGCGACCGGCTGGCACCGGTTCGGCCTCCCTTACCTGGAAGACGGCCCTCGGAGCGCACCTCCGGCCGACGCCGTCACCGTCGCCGCACTCCTGGGCCGTGAGACGGGCCAACAGAGCGAGGCCACCGAACCGGACGGCGCGGATGGGGTGGGTCGCGTGGGTGGCGTGGGTGCGGAGCACCAGCGGCTTCAGCAGCCAAGGCAAAACCAGCACTCCCAGCACCCCCTGCGTCCCCAGCAGAACCCACACAGCGAGCGCGTCGAGGGAGCCCAGGGCGTCGAGGGCGTCGAGGGAGGGGACCTTGTCGGCCGTGTCGCCGACTCTGTGCGGCGCACCGCCACCTTCATCGCCGAACGCCGGAACAATCCGGGGGAGGAGCCCGACCTCTTCCTCGCCGCCGAACAGTCCCTGCTCCTGGGCCACCCCCTGCACCCCACTCCGAAGAGCCGCGAGAGCCTCTCCGACACCGAATCCCGGCTCTACTCACCGGAGTTGCGCGGCGCCTTCGCGCTGCACTGGCTCGCCGTCGACCCCTCCGTGCTCGCCACGGACTCGGCGTGGACCGAGCGCGGCCGCACCCTCCCCGCCGAGCGGCTCACTGCCCGACTCGCAGGTCCGGAGCTCCCGCTGCCGGAAGGCCGCGCCGCCCTGCCTGTGCATCCGTGGCAGATCCGTGAACTCAGGCACCGCCCGGCGACCGCCGCGCTCCTGGAAGCCGGACTTCTCCAGGACCTCGGCCCGCACGGCGCACCGTGGTACCCCACCTCCTCCGTACGCACCCTCTATCGCTCGGGTGCCGCCGCCATGCTGAAGCTCTCGCTCGGCCTGCGCATCACCAACTCCCGTCGTGAGAATCTCCGTAAGGAACTCCACCGAGGCGTCGAGGTCCACCGGCTGCTGCGCAGCGGCCTCGCCGAGCAGTGGCAGGCGGTCCACTCGGGCTTCGATGTGATCCGCGACCCGGCCTGGCTCGCTGTGACCGGTACTGACGGCGTGCCTGTCCGCGGGCTCGACGTCATGATCCGGCACAACCCCTTCGGCCCCGGCGACGACGCCACCTGCATCGCGGGACTCGTATCGCCAAGGCCGTCGCCGCAGTCCACTGGACACGACCGCCCCGCGATGCGCTCCCGGCTCAGCGAGATCGTCATCCGCCTCGCCGGACGGACGGGCCGCTCCCGGGGAGCCGTCGCCACGGAGTGGTTCCTGCGCTACCTGGAGAACGTCGTGCGTCCCGTGCTCTGGCTGGACAGTGAGGCAGGTGTCGCCCTGGAGGCGCACCAGCAGAACACTCTCCTCCTGCTCGACTCCGACGGGTGGCCCGCGGGAGGGCGGTACCGCGACAATCAGGGCTACTACTTCCGAGAGTCGCGCCGTGCCGAACTCGACCGACGGCTTCCCGGCATCGGTGAGCACAGCGACACCTTCGTCTCCGACGCGGTGGCGGACGAGCGCTTCGCCTATTACCTCGGCATCAACAACATCTTCGGTCTCATCGGGGCCCTCGGTGCCGAACGTCTGGCTGACGAAAGGCTGTTGCTCGCCGCGTTCCGCCGTTTTCTCGGCGACACCGTCTCCGGCACCGCTCCATTGCGTACCCCCCTACCTGCCGTGCTTCTCGACTCGCCCGTGCTGCGGTGCAAGGCCAATCTGCTGACCCGGCTGCGCGGCCTCGACGAGCTCGTGGGTCCTGTCGACACCCAGTCCGTCTACGTCAACATCGCCAACCCCCTTCATTCCTGAGGAACATGCCCCACCCTCTCTGAGAGGAGCGACGCCGTGCCTCCCACTGATGCGAGCACCGACGCCGGAACCGAGCCCGCCACCGAGTCCGCCAGGGCCGCAAGGGCTGATGCTCAAGACACCTTGGACCTGCACCTTCCGGACGAACTCATCGCTCTGTTCGGCGCGCGCACGGGAGGCTGTGCCCCAGCACCGCCGGCCGTCTCGTCGGCCGATGACCTGCTCGACAACGTCGCCGACTGGGGCCCCGCGACCACTCCTGCCGGTGTCTTCCAACTTGTCCCCGTACGCATTGAACGCGATCTCCCTCTGATCAGCCGATGGATGAACGACCCCGCCGTGGCGGCGTTCTGGGAGCTGGCCGGTTCCGATGCCGTCACGGAGGCGCATCTGCGTCATCAGCTCGACGGTGACGGACGCAGCGTCCCCTGCCTCGGCGTCCTGGAGGGCACACCGATGAGTTACTGGGAGGTCTACCGCGCCGATCTCGACGCCTTGGCCCGCCACTATCCGGCACGCCCTCACGACACCGGTATCCACCTCCTCATCGGTGGTGTCGCCGACCGCGGCCGAGGGCTTGGCAGCTCCCTGCTGCGAGCCGTGGCCGATCTCGTGCTGGACCACCGCGCCGCATGTGCACGCGTCATCGCAGAACCCGATCTGCGCAACACCCCCTCTGTCTCAGCATTCCTGAGCGCCGGCTTCCGTTTCGCCGCCGAGGTGGATCTCCCCGACAAGCCCGCTGCACTCATGGTCCGTGACCGGACCCTGCGCACAGTGCTCTGATCCACTCACTCTCAGTAACGACGCTCGACCTGATCCGGTTCCCTCCCTCAGGAGTCCCCGTGCCGAATCCGTCCGTTCCTCCGACGTTCCGCGAACCGTCCGCTCTCTACGACCCGCCCGAGCTGACCCCGGACAGGTGGGTGCGGAGCGGACGCCGACTGCTCGCCAAAATGGTCGGCGAGTTCGCCTATGAGGAGATCATCAAGCCTGTCCCCACCGGGCCGGGCGATCCACGCAGCTACAGCCTCCGCCTCGACGGCGACAGCGAGGAGGGCGAATACAGCGAGGAGGGCCAACACAGCGAAGAGAGCGAAGGGCGCGAGGCCCGGCAGCCGACGGCGCCCCGTCTCACCTTCCGCGCCCGCCGCGGCTCGTACGGCAGTTGGCACGTAGACCCGGCCACCCTCGCCCTGGCCGAGGGTGAAGGGCCGCCGGTTCCCTTCAGTGATCCCCTCCGATTCCTCACCCGAGCACGCCGCACCCTGGGAATCGACGGCGCCACGCTCGGCCATCTCATCCGAGAGCTGACCGTCACGCTTTCCGCCGACACCCGGCTCGACCAGACCGCCCTCAGCGCGGCGGAGCTCGCCGACCTCGGCTACGCGGAACTCGAAGGCCATCAGACCGGCCACCCCTGGATCGTCCTCAACAAGGGCCGCATCGGCTTCTCCGCGAAGGATGCCGCCCGCTGGGCACCGGAGGCCCGTCTCTCCTCGCCACTGCCCTGGATCGCGGTCCACACCGACCTCGCCACGTACCGAGGCGTCACTGGCCTGGACACAGCGGAGAGGCTCTACGCCCGTGAACTCACGCCCGGCACAAGGGAGTCCTTCGCAGGCATACTCAGGGGACGCGGCCTCGACCCGCACGCTTATCTCTACTTGCCGGTGCACCCGTGGCAGTGGGACGACATCGTCCTGCCCCTCTACGCCCCTTCCGTTGCCGCGGGCGCGATCGTGCCCCTCCCCACCGACGGCGACGTGCGACTGCCTCAGCAGTCCATTCGTACGTTCCTGAACATGTCCCGTCCGGACCGGCACACCGTCAAGCTGCCGCTGTCGGTCCTCAACACCCTGGTATGGCGCGGGCTGCCGACCGAGCGCACCCTGGCCGCTCCGGCCGTGACCGCCTGGATGCACGCCGTGCGCGACGCCGACCCCTTCCTACGGGACGAATGCAGGGTGATCCTCCTCGGCGAGGTCGCGTCAGTGACCGTCGAGCACCCGCTGTACGAGGGCCTCGCCGAGGTCCCCTACCAGTACAAGGAGCTGCTCGGTGCGATCTGGCGTGAACCGATCACCCGGTACCTCGCTCCCGATGAGCGCGCCCGCACGCTCGCCTCCTTGTTGCACACCGACCCGCACGGCAGAGCCTTCGTCGCCGAGCTGGTCGACCGCTCGGGCCTGGCACCTGAGGCCTGGCTGAGGCGCCTCTTCGCCGCCCTGCTGCCTCCGCTCCTGCAGTTCCTGTATCGGTACGGCACTGTGTTCTCCCCTCACGGGGAGAACGCCATCGTCGTCTTCGACGACAAGGACGTCCCCGTCCGGCTCGCGGTGAAGGACTTCGTAGACGACGTGAACGTCAGCGCAGAGGCCCTGCCGGAGCACGCGTCGATGCCGGACGACGTCCGTGACGTACTGCTCACCGAGCGCCCCGACTTCCTCACTCAGTTCATCCACTCCGGGCTCTTCGTCGGGGTCTTCCGCTACCTCGCCCCGCTGTGCCAGGACCAGCTGGGCGTCCCGGAGTCCGCCTTCTGGTCCTTGGCCCGTGCCGAGATCCTCCGCCATCAGGCACGCGCCCCGCAGCTGAAGGAGCGGTACGAGATGTTCGACCTGCTCACCCCGCGAATCGAGCGGCTGTGCCTCAACCGGAACCGGCTCCATCTGGATGGGTACAGGGACCGTCCCGAGCGCCCGCACGCCGCCGTGTACGGGAGCGTGCCGAACCCTCTCCATCAGCCTTGATCGCGGGATTGTCAGTGGGGACCCGTAGGGTAGTCGCGCTATGACAAAGCCCTCCCTCCCCGAGCTCCTGCACGCCGCCGTCACCGCTGTCGGCGGCACGGAGCGCCCTGGCCAGGTGACCATGGCCGAGACCGTCGCCGAGGCGATCGACGACGGGTCCCACCTGCTGATCCAGGCCGGTACCGGCACGGGCAAGTCCCTCGGCTATCTGGTGCCCGCCCTCGCGCACGGCGAGCGCGTGGTGATCGCGACAGCCACGCTCGCACTGCAGCGCCAGCTCGTGGAGCGCGACCTGCCGAGGACGGTGGACGCCCTGCATCCGCTGCTGCGCCGCCGCCCTCAGTTCGCCATGCTGAAGGGCCGCTCGAACTACCTGTGCCTGCATCGCCTCCACGAAGGAGTGCCGCAGGAAGAGGAGGAGGGCCAGGGCCTCTTCGACCAGTTCGAGGCCGCCGCCCCCACCAGCAAGCTCGGTCAGGATCTGCTGCGGATGCGCGACTGGTCGGACGAGACCGAGACCGGCGACCGCGACGACCTCACTCCCGGGGTCTCCGACCGTGCCTGGTCCCAGGTGTCCGTCTCCTCCAGGGAGTGCCTGGGCGCGACGAAGTGTGCCTACGGAGCGGAGTGCTTCGCCGAGGCGGCGCGTGAGCGGGCCAAGCTCTCCGAGGTCGTGGTCACCAACCACGCGCTCCTCGCGATCGACGCCATCGAGGGTGCCCCGGTCCTCCCGCAGCACGAAGTGCTGATCGTGGACGAGGCCCATGAGCTGGTCTCCCGAGTCACCGGCGTCGCCACCGGCGAGCTCACCCCGGGCCAGGTCAACCGCGCTGTGCGCCGATCAGCCAAGCTCGTCAACGAGAAGGCCGCCGACCAGCTCCAGACCGCCTCCGAAGGCTTCGAGCGGGTGATGGAGCTAGCTCTGCCGGGCCGCCTCGAGGAAGTCCCGGAGGACCTTGGCTACGTCCTCATGGCCCTGCGTGACGCTGCCCGTACGGTCATCTCGGCGCTCGGCTCCACCCGCGACAAGTCGGTCCAGGACGAGGACGCCGTCCGCAAGCAGGCCCTGGCCTCCGTCGAGTCGATCCACGACGTGGCGGAGCGCATTACGAACGGCTCCGAGTGGGACGTCGTCTGGTACGAGCGCCACGATCGTTTCGGAGCCTCACTGCGGGTGGCGCCCATGTCCGTATCGGGCCTCCTCCGGGAGAAGCTCTTCAGCGACCGCTCCGTAGTCCTCACGTCGGCCACCCTCAAGCTCGGCGGCGATTTCAACGGGGTGGGAGCGTCCCTGGGACTCGCTCCCGAGGGCACCAAGGCCGAGGACGCCCCGGCCTGGAAGGGCCTCGACGTCGGCTCGCCCTTCGACTACCGCAAGCAAGGGATCCTGTACGTCGCCCAGCACCTGGCCCGACCGGGCCGTGAGGGCACGCGCAGCGACATGATCGAGGAGCTGGCCGAGCTGATCGAGGCGGCAGGCGGCCGCACGCTCGGTCTGTTCTCGTCCATGCGCGCCGCTCAGAACGCCGCCGAGGAGCTCCGTGGCCGCCTTGACATGCCCATTCTGCTGCAGGGCGAGGAGACGCTCGGTGAGCTGATCAAGAACTTCGCGGCGGACTCACAGACCTGCCTTTTCGGGACGCTCTCGCTCTGGCAGGGCGTCGACGTGCCGGGCGTCAGCTGCCAGCTGGTGGTCATGGACAAGATCCCCTTCCCACGCCCGGATGACCCGCTGATGAGCGCCCGCCAGAAGGCGGTGGACGACGGGGGTGGCAATGGCTTCATGGCCATCGCCGCGACACATGCGGCACTCCTGATGGCGCAGGGTGCGGGGCGGCTCGTGCGGGCCTCCGAGGACCGCGGAGTGGTCGCGGTCCTGGACCCCCGGCTCGCCACCGCGCGCTATGGCAGCTATCTGCGGGCTTCGCTGCCCGACTTCTGGTACACGACGGACCGTAATCAGGCCCGCCGCTCCTTGGCCGCGATCGACGCGGCGGCCAAGGCCCCCGGCGAGGGCTGACTCGCGTACCGCCGCAGGACGCAGCAGGGCCCCGGAACCGGCGCAGTTGGTTCCGGGGCCCGGTCAGGGGCGCAGACTCACACCCGGCGCAGCACCGCCACCACCTTGCCGAGGATCGTCGCCTCGTCACCGGGGATGGGCTGGTACGCGGAGTTGTGAGGCAGCAGCCACACGTGTCCGTCCTCGCGCTTGAACCGCTTGACCGTCGCTTCGCCGTCGAGCATGGCGGCGACGATGTCCCCGTTCTCCGCGACCGGCTGACGGCGGACCGTTACCCAGTCGCCGTCACAGATCGCGGCCTCGATCATCGAGTCGCCGACGACCTTGAGGACGAACAGTTCGCCGTCGCCGACGAGCTGCCGAGGGAGGGGGAAGACATCCTCCACCGACTCCTCGGCGAGGATCGGGCCACCTGCGGCGATGCGGCCGACCAGCGGGACGTACGAAGCGGCGGGCTTGCCTGCCGTGTCCGTGGGCTGGCTGCTCGGCTGGTCCGAGCCCCGCACCTCGTACGCACGCGGGCGGTGCGGGTCGCGGCGCAGGAAGCCCTTGCGCTCCAGGGCCATCAGCTGGTGTGCGACCGATGACGTGCTGGAGAGCCCCACCGCCTGTCCGATCTCCCGCATCGACGGCGGGTAACCCCGCCGCTGCACCGAGTCCCTGATGACCTCGATGACACGGCGCTGCCGGTCGGTGAGCCCCGAGCTGTCGGCGCGGATTCCAGGAGGTCGGCCCGGCAGGGAGCGTGTGGGCTTGGGGCCCTCCTGGTTCGTGGCTGCGTCATTCATGGCATGCACCGGCTCGAGTCGGCTCTGGCGGTCCTGGGCAGTGATGATGGCACTGTCTGCGGCGGTGGTGGTCACGTCGGTCGGCCCCTCTCGAGATGTTCTCCCTAGTTAGCCAACGGTAGTTGCTTTCGAAAGGTTGCGCCAAACACACGTTCGAGTGAAAAATCGCAGATTGCCTGTTGTGATCACGCGTCTGGGTGTATGGCTCACTCTGGGGCCGAAAGGCATTTCGGTTCATTACGGTACGCTTCACCGCCGGGGTCGCGACCCCCTCAGCAGGGCTCCCATAGTGCCACTCGGTGCCCCGTCGACCCGGCACCGGCCCCCTTCTCGTGCGGCGCGTCCGGCGGGCTCGTAACGTCCGCTGCGGGCCGTGGGTGCGCGACACGCGATGGTGTCGAATTTTCAGTCAAACCCTAGATCTAGTGGTTGGATTGCATCCGCAGCCCAGAAGTAGTGGTCCCCGGTCTTCCTGAGCCTCGGGCATCGCCTATGCTTGGGGCTGCTTCGAGGGCCTCAAGGGCCTGTTGAGGCCTATGAGTCGTGCCATGAAGGAGGGTTGGGAGTTCCATGCACTGCCCCTTCTGCAGGCACCCCGACAGTCGCGTAGTCGACAGTCGCACCACGGACGACGGCACGTCGATCCGCAGGCGCCGTCAGTGCCCCGACTGCTCCCGTCGTTTCACGACGGTGGAGACGTGTTCACTGATGGTGGTCAAGCGCAGCGGCGTGACCGAGCCCTTCAGTCGTACGAAGGTGATCAACGGCGTACGCAAGGCGTGCCAGGGGCGGCCGGTGACCGAGGACGCCCTCGCCCAGCTCGGCCAGCGGGTCGAAGAGGCGGTGCGTGCCACCGGAAGTGCCGAACTGACCACGCATGACGTGGGTCTGGCCATACTCGGTCCGCTGCAGGAGCTGGACCTAGTGGCCTACCTGCGCTTCGCGTCTGTGTATCGGGCGTTCGATTCACTTGAGGACTTCGAGGCTGCCATCGGGGAGCTGAGGGACCAGCGGGAAAAGCGGCTCGACGATGAGCCGCTGGGCGCCGGCGGCGAGCGCGGCGCGAAGGACTGCGGGCCCGGAGGGACTGTCGAAGTCCCGGTGCCCGCCACTGCCGCCGACTGACCGGCTGGACGGCCGACGGCGGCACACAGACCTGTTGCGGATGACCTTCGCGGGCTCCGCGGCACCAGACAACACCGTGTCACGGGAAGAACGTGGCACTTCAGGACGTTTTAGCCTGTTACAGGGAGGCGGCATGACCGAGACGACGAGCGGCCCGGCACGAGGTTCCCGAGCCAAGGGATCCAAGGCCAGCAAGGGTCTGCGTATCGAGCGCATCCATACGACGCCCGGCGTGCATCCGTACGACGAGGTGGCCTGGGAGCGCCGAGACGTCGTCATGACCAACTGGCGCGACGGCTCGGTCAACTTCGAGCAGCGTGGCGTCGAGTTCCCCGACTTCTGGTCGGTGAACGCGGTCAACATCGTCACCAGTAAGTACTTCCGCGGGGCCGTTGGCACCCCGCAGCGCGAGACCGGCCTCAAGCAGCTGATCGACCGCATCGTGAAGACTTACCGCAAGGCCGGCGAGGACTACAGCTACTTCTCCTCGCCCGCCGATGCCGAGATCTTCGAGCACGAGCTGGCGTACGCCCTCCTGCACCAGATCTTCAGCTTCAACTCGCCGGTCTGGTTCAACGTCGGTACGCCCCAGCCGCAGCAGGTCTCCGCCTGCTTCATCCTGGCCGTCGACGACTCCATGGACTCGATCCTCGACTGGTACAAGGAAGAGGGGATGATCTTCAAGGGCGGCTCGGGCGCCGGCCTGAACCTCTCCCGCATCCGTTCCTCGAAGGAACTGCTGTCCTCCGGAGGCAACGCCTCGGGGCCGGTCTCCTTCATGCGAGGTGCCGACGCGTCCGCAGGAACGATCAAGTCGGGTGGCGCCACGCGCCGCGCGGCCAAGATGGTCATCCTCGACGTCGACCACCCCGACATCGAGGGCTTCATCGAGACCAAGGTGAAGGAAGAGGAGAAGATCCGCGCCCTGCGTGACGCGGGCTTCGACATGGACCTGGGCGGCGACGACATCACGTCCGTCCAGTACCAGAACGCCAACAACTCGGTCCGCGTGAACGACACGTTCATGAAGGCGGTCGAGGAAGGCGGCAAGTTCGGCCTGACGTCCCGCATGACGGGCGACGTCATCGAGGAGGTCGACGCCAAGTCGCTCTTCCGCAAGATGGCCGAGGCCGCCTGGGCCTGCGCCGACCCCGGCATCCAGTACGACGACACAATCAACGCCTGGCACACCTGCCCGGAGTCCGGCCGGATCAACGGCTCGAACCCGTGCAGCGAGTACATGCACCTGGACAACACGTCCTGCAACCTCGCCTCGCTGAACCTGATGAAGTTCCTCAAGGACGATGGCCTGGGCAAGCAGTCCTTCGACGCCGAACGGTTCTCCAAGGTCGTCGAGCTGGTCATCACCGCGATGGACATCTCGATCTGCTTCGCGGACTTCCCGACGCAGAAGATCGGCGAGAACACCCGCGCCTTCCGTCAGTTGGGCATCGGCTACGCCAACCTCGGCGCCCTGCTGATGGCCACCGGCCATGCGTACGACTCCGACGGCGGCCGCTCCCTGGCCGGCGCCATCACCTCGCTGATGACGGGTACGTCGTACAAGCGCTCCGCCGAGCTCGCCGCGGTCGTCGGTCCCTACGACGGCTATGCCAAGAACGCGACGCCGCACAAGCGCGTCATGAAGCAGCACTCCGACGCCAACGCCACGGCGCCCCGTGTGGACGACCTGGACACGCCGATCTGGGCCGCCGCCACGGAGGCCTGGCAGGACGTGCTCCGCCTCGGTGAGAAGAACGGTTTCCGTAACTCTCAGGCGTCGGTCATCGCCCCGACCGGCACCATCGGTCTCGCGATGTCCTGCGACACCACCGGCCTCGAGCCCGACCTCGCCCTGGTCAAGTTCAAGAAGCTCGTCGGCGGCGGCTCGATGCAGATCGTCAACGGCACCGTGCCGCAGGCGCTGCGTCGCCTGGGCTACCAGGAGGAGCAAATCGAGGCGGTCGTCGCCCACATCGCCGAGAACGGCAACGTGATCGACGCTCCGGGTCTGAAGCCCGAGCACTACGAGGTCTTCGACTGCGCGATGGGCGAGCGTTCCATCTCCGCGATGGGTCACGTCCGGATGATGGCGGCCATCCAGCCGTGGATCTCCGGCGCGCTCTCCAAGACGGTCAACCTCCCGGAGACCGCCACCGTCGAGGACGTCGAAGAGGTCTACTACGAGGCGTGGAAGATGGGCGTCAAGGCGCTCGCCATCTACCGCGACAATTGCAAGGTCGGCCAGCCCCTCTCCGCCAAGAAGAAGGGCGACGACAAGGTCGAGGTCACCGCGAAGGCCGAGGACACGATCCGTGCCGCGGTCGAGAAGGTGGTCGAGTACCGCCCGGTCCGAAAGCGTCTTCCCAAGGGCCGTCCGGGGATCACCACCTCGTTCACCGTGGGTGGCGCCGAGGGCTACATGACCGCCAACTCCTACCCGGACGACGGTCTCGGCGAGGTCTTCCTGAAGATGTCCAAGCAGGGTTCGACCCTCGCGGGCATGATGGACGCCTTCTCGATCGCCGTCTCCGTAGGCCTGCAGTACGGCGTCCCGCTGGAGACGTACGTCTCGAAGTTCACGAACATGCGCTTCGAGCCGGCCGGCATGACGGACGACCCGGACGTGCGGATGGCGCAGTCGATCGTCGACTACATCTTCCGTCGCCTGGCGCTGGACTTCCTGCCCTTCGAGACTCGCTCCGCGCTCGGTATCCACTCGGCCGAGGAGCGTCAGCGTCACCTGGACACCGGTTCGTACGAGGCGTCACTGGACGACCCGGACGTCGAGGGCCTGGCCCAGTCCGCCCCCCGGCAGGCCGAGCCTCTGAAGTCGGTCGCTGTGCCGAAGGTCGAGGCCGAGAAGGCCGCTCCGCAGCAAGCTCACACCAGCGCCGAGCTGGTCGAGATGCAGCTGGGCATCCAGGCCGACGCGCCGCTGTGCTTCTCCTGCGGTACGAAGATGCAGCGTGCGGGATCCTGCTACATCTGCGAGGGCTGCGGCTCGACCAGTGGCTGCAGCTGAGAACGAGCGCAATGGCGTCTGATGCAGCCTTGAGAACCTGCTGCTGAGGGTGCTGAGCCGCACGTGAGAGAGGGTGTCGACCATCGGTCGGCACCCTCTCCGGCGTTTCGGATCCCGCCCGTAGTCACCGCCGACGGGGTGGCTCCACGCGCTTGAGCTTGGTCCAGCCGGTCCAGCCTCGCTTCTTCAGCAGCTCGATCAGTCGACGGGCCGGTGGCGCGGTGTCGAAAGCCAGTGCGTCCATCAGCTTGACGAACGGTGGCTCGATGTCGGCATCGTCTACGTAGTCCTCGCCCTGCTCGTCGGCCATCCGCGTGATGTACGCGGCCAGCTTGTCGGCAAGCTCGACAAGGCGTGGGTCGTCGTCGGTCCGGTCGAGAGCCTGGCTCAGGGTGAGATAGAAGTCGATGAGCTGCGGGTCGGCGATCTGCTCCCGCTTGCGCGCCACCCACTCCGCGACTCGCTCGGGTGAGTGCGCGACCAGCGGGATCCAGCCGTCACGTTCGACCTGGACGATCCGCTCGTCCACCCCGAGCGCCCGCAGCCGGTCAAGAAACTCGACCACCTCCGGGGGCAGCGCCAGGTTGTCCCCGGAGGCGAGACGGGCGACCCGCTCGCGGTGGCGTTGCCGCTCACCGATCTCCGCACGCAGGCGCTTGTCGATGTCCGCGACCGCCGCGGCGAACTCCTCCTCGTCGGCCTGGAGCAACTCCCGTACGCGCGCCAGCGGGACCCCGGCCTCGGCGAGGGTCCGGATCTTGATCAGCTCGACCACGGCGCCTGCGTCGTACCTGCGATAGCCGGAGTGATCCCGCTCCGGCTCCGGCAGCAGCCCCTTGGCGTGGTAATGCCGCACCGCGCGCACCGTCACTCCGGCGTACGACGCCAGCTCGCCGATGGTCAGCATCGGACCAGTCTCCTAGTTCGCGGTTAGTTCGCTGCTCGGGTCCGGTAGAGGCGTCGCGACCAGAGGTAGCCGAAGCCTCCGATCACCGCACACCAGCCGATGGCCCAGAGCGTGTCCGAACCACGCGGCGTACCGGCCAGCAGACCACGGAAGGCGTCCATGACCGGCGTGAACGGCTGGTTCTCGGCGAACCACCTCAGTCCGGTGGGCATCGAATCGACCGGCACGAATCCGCTGCCCACGAACGGCAGCATCACGAAGATCATGGGCCAGTTGCTCGCGCTCTCCGGGTTCGGGCTCGCAAGACCAAGACCCACGGTGAACCAGGTCATCGCCAAGGAGAGCAGCGTGAGCAGACCGACAAGGCCCCACCACTGCATCACCGAGGCGGCGGTCTCCAGACCGAGCAGGAACGCCACTCCGAAGACCACCGCGAGCGTGAGCGCGGTCTGGATCATCGCGCCGAGCACGTGGCCGGTGAGCACCGAGACCTTGGCGATGGGCATGGTCCGGAAACGGTCGATGATCCCGCTTGTCATGTCGGTGGAGACCGAGACGGCGGTGGCGATGGACACACTGGCCACCGCCATCATCAGGATTCCGGGAGTGATGTACGTCAGGTAGTGGCTCCGGCTTCCCGCCGGGCCTCCCGGCAGACCGGCACTGATGCTGCCGCCGAAGACGTAGACGAACAGCAGCAGGAACAGCAGCGGTTGGCAGATCAGTATCAGCGTCATCGACGGGTACCGAGCCATGTGCTTCACGTTGCGGCGCAGCATGGTCGCCGAGTCGCGGGCGGCGCACTTCGCGGTGCCCGTACCGGCGCTCATACCGGCACTTCCTTAGGAAGACCCTTGGTGGTGGGACGGCCGGTGAGGGCCAGGAACACGTCATCGAGGTCCGGGGTGTGCACGGCGAGCCCGGTGACCCCGCCGTCGTCGTGGATCCCGTCAAGCAGTCGTCGCAGCGCGGTGAGGCTGCCGTCGTGCGGCAGGGTCAGAGTGAGTGCCTCGGGGTTCGGGCTCGCTCCGGGCAACTGGCACGCAAGCTCGGCGACCCGCTCGCTGTCGGCGACCTGGAGTTCGATGTGGCCGCCGGGGACAAGACGCTTCAGCTCGGCCGCGGTGCCCTCGGCGACAAGGCGGCCCCTGTCGAGCACACCGATCCGGTCGGCGAGCTGATCGGCCTCCTCGAGGTACTGGGTGGTGAGGAACACGGTGATCCCGTCGGCCACCAACTCCCGAACGATCCCCCACAGATCACGCCGGCCGCGCGGGTCGAGGCCGGTGGTCGGCTCGTCGAGAAAGATCAGCCGCGGCCTTGCCACCAGCGTCATTGCCAGGTCAAGGCGCCGCTTCATGCCGCCGGAGTACGTCACCGCACGCCGGTCGGCGGCATCGACCAGGGAGAAGCGCTCAAGGAGTCGCCCGACCATGGTCTCCGCGCGGAGCCGGCCCAGGTGGCCGAGGTCGGCCATCAGCCGCAGATTCTCCCGCCCGGTCAGCAACTCGTCCACGGCGGAGAACTGTCCGGTCACTCCGATCGACGCGCGCACCAGGTCGGCCTCGCGGCGTACGTCGTACCCGGCGACCCGAACCTCACCGGCGCCCGCGGGAAGCAAGGTGGACAGGATCCGGACCATGGTGGTCTTGCCGGCCCCATTGGGTCCGAGCAGGGCGTAGACGGTGCCTGCGGGGACGGTCAGGTCGACTCCGGCGATCACCTCATGGTCGCCGTACGACTTGCGCAGTTCCGCGACCTCGATCGCATTGGCTCTCGTAGTCATGGTCATGCGAACCATGCTGAGAGGTTGCCCCTGCGTCAGGGTCAACCCTCGAGGGCCCCTAGACCCTTCACTGCGTTCTCACGTCTCGCTGCCCATCAGCGCTGCGAAGGACGTCGGGTCGGCGTCGAACCCGCGGACGATCTCGCGGAACGACCACGCCCCCGACTCGTCCCGGGTGAACTCGGCGACCGTGGCAGCCGTGTACCCGGAGACCGCTGAGAGGTCGTTCAGTGCGAGGTCCGCGTACCCCTCGCGGATGCGTACGGAGGTGTTCGCCACGTCGCCGAACACCTTCGGATCCTCGTGAGGCTGTATGGCCACACCGATCACCACGCGCGCGTACGTGTCGGCGAGTCGGTCGAGCTCCAGGGTCATGACCTCATCGAAGCCGAAGCCCTGACCTGTCTGGCTGTCCCGGTTGAGGGTGATCGTCCCGTCAGGGGCGCGGCTGTCGAAGTGCACCAGATACACGGGGGTGCCGTACGGAGCGTCCGCGGAGTAGGTCGCGGCGATGATGTCGAGGTCGTGCGGCGTGGCCCCCACAGGGCTCGGGTCCCATTTGAGCCCCACCTCGACCTTCTCGATCCCCTTGCTGACACTGCTCACCAGACTTCCCCCTCCTTGTGGTCCGGGCTGATGCTGCTGCCCGGAGTGCGTCCAAGAGACACGCTACGACGTATCACTGACATCACCGAAGTTTCCTGGTCGGCACCGCTGTTGGCGGACGGAGGCGGTCGTGTGAATCATTGTCCCCATGACATGGAACGGGGAAGAACTGGACATCGCGGCCTACTTGGCCAAGGTCGGCTACGAAGGCGAGGCGAAGCCTGATTTCGACACACTCCGTGCGCTCCACAGAGCGCATGTGGCCGCGATCCCCTTCGAGAACCTGGAGATGATGGTCGGCCGCCCTGTCCCGCTGGATCTGGCGGCGCTGCAGGACAAGCTGGTGCGGCAGCGCAGAGGCGGCTACTGCTACGAGCAGAACCTGCTGTTCGCGGCGGCTCTGGAGCGTATCGGCTTCCCCGTCACGGGACTTGGCGCCCGGGTCCGGGCGGGAGCATCGTCGCGTCGCGCGGTGACGCACATGCTCCTCAAGGTCGAGGCGGACGGGCAGCAGTGGCACTGTGATGTCGGCTTCGGCGCCGAAGGGCTGCTCGAACCGATCCTCATGGGGGACGACGAGGTCGACGTACGACAAGGAGCGTGGCGATTCGGGATCGTCCAGGCAGCGAACGGAGCGCGGGTGCTGCGGACCGAGCACGCGGACGGCTGGTTCGATCTCTACGAGTACACATGGGAAGAACGTCTTCCTGTCGACTACGTAGTGATGAACCACTACACATCGACCCACCCCAAGTCGTCGTTCATCCGCCGACCGGTGCTCCAGAGGGCCGCCCCGGACGCGCGTCGTATGTTGGTCGGCGAGCACTTGACGGTGACGCGACCGGACGGCACATCGGGCGAACGGGACGTATCCGCGGATGAGTTGGGGGACGTTCTCGCTCGGGAGTTCGGTATTGAACTGAACGCCGACGATTACGCCGAGTTGATCCGAAAGCACTACGCCGGAGCGTGACCTCGGCCACGCTCAGCGCCGTACGATGGCGCGGTGCTGGTCAAGTGGATTCGCTGCACCGTGGTGGACCGACGGGGGTTCGAGCGGGGACAGCGAAAGTGGGCGGGGCTTCTGGGGGAGCCGGGGTTCCGGGGACAGGGCGGGGGGTGGAGCAGGGGGCGGCCGGGCGTGGCTCACGTCTTCGCCTTCTGGGAGAGCCGGGCCTTCTACGACTCCTTCATGGCACGCTCCCATGACCGGCTCGCCGCCACACAGTCGGGCACCTTCAAGGACATCCAGGTCAAGCTCTTCGATCATCGTTTCGATGTGAAGACGGGGTTCGAGCCGCGCTTCACGGACGCCGATGTGGTCCGGGTGGCGCACTGCCGGGTCCGTGAGGCGCGGGTGGAGCACTTCGCGCTGATGCAGGAGAAGGTCTGGAATCCGGCGATGGCGGGCTCTCCCGGGATGCTGCGCGGGCTCTTCGGAGAGGCGCCCGGACACGAGTTCCTCATCCTCTCGATGTGGAAGTCGGCCGCCGAGCACGGCAAGTACCGCAGTGAACGGGTGGAACGCCTTTCGCTGCGCGCCCAGACGGACGCCGATGTCGCGGCGCTCGCCGGTGACATCGTCGAGCTGGAGCCGTCGTGGACGGTGTGACGTCGCGCGCGGTCGAGGGGGCCAAGGCCCAGGCCAAGACCGACCCTCTCCTTTGCCGTCGTCGCCTACGCCGGATGGAGCCCGTACGGCCGACCGGTTGAGCCGCCCGGGGTGGGCCGATCTAGGGTTTCCGTATGGCACGTCCGCGGCGCATCTTCCTGGTCCGGCACGGCGAGTCGGCCGGAAACGCCGACGACACCGTGTACGAACGCGAGCCCGACCACGCGCTGGCGCTCACCGAGAAGGGGTGGCGGCAGGCGGACGAGACGGGCGAGCAGCTGCGGGACGCGGTCGGCCGGGAGCGAGTGAGCGTGTATGTCTCGCCGTATCGCCGCACCCATGAGACCTTCCGCGCGCTGCGGCTCGACCCCGATCTTGTGCGGGTGCGCGAGGAGCCCCGGCTGCGGGAGCAGGACTGGGGGAACTGGCAGGACAGGGACGACGTCAGGCTGCAGAAGGCGTACCGCGACGCGTACGGCCACTTCTTCTACCGCTTCGCACAGGGCGAGTCGGGGGCTGATGTGTACGACAGGGTGGGTGCGTTCCTGGAGAGCCTGTACCGGAGCTTCGAGGCTCCGGATCATCCGCCGAACGTCCTTCTTGTCACCCATGGCCTGACCATGCGCCTGTTCTGTATGCGCTGGTTCCACTGGTCGGTGGCGGATTTCGAGTCGTTGTCCAACCCGGGGAACGGCGAGATGCGGACGCTGGTGCTCGGCGACGACGGCAAGTACGTACTCGACAGGCCATTCGAACGTTGGCGCGAACCTGAGCCCTACGGGGTCACCGGATAGAGTGGCAGGGCGATGACCGCTGACTCCTCTCCCGACCGGCGCCTGGCCCGCGCTCTGGCCAGCCTGCGTGGACTGGCGGTGGGGGACGCACTGGGCTCTCAGTTCTTCGTGCCCGCGAACTACCCGCTGCTGAAGCGCCGGGAAGTGCCCTCAGGCCCCTGGCAGTGGACCGACGACACCGAGATGGCCTGCTCCGTGCTTGCGATCCTGGTCGGACACGACCGGATCGACCAGGACGCGCTCGCCCTGTCCTTCGCCGAGCACCACGACTTCGACCGCGGCTACGGCCCCGCCGTGAACCGGCTGCTCAGGCAGGTCAGGGAGGGCGGGGACTGGCGGGAGCTGGCCTCGGCGCTGTTCAAGGGCCTTGGCTCCTGGGGGAACGGGGCGGCCATGCGGATCGCACCGCTCGGCGCCTGGTATGCGCATGATCCGGAGCAGGCGACGCACCAGGCGGAGATCTCGGCGTACCCCACGCATCAGCACCGTGAGGCGGTCGTGGGAGCCATGGCGGTGGCCGCCGCCGCTGCCCTGACGGCCGATCCCTCCGGGCCGCCGGCCCCGAAGGCACTGCTCGACGGTGTCATCGACCTGGTGCCACGCAGCGCCGTGGGGGCGGGGCTCCGCCGGGCTCGGGACATGCTCGACTACGGGGACGCGGGCACGGTCGCCGCGGTCCTCGGGTGCGGTCGCCGTACGACCGCTCATGACACGGTGCCGTTCGCGCTCTGGTCGGCCGCTCGCGGCCTCGGCGACTATGAGCGGGCCATCTGGGCCACCGCCCAGGTAGGCGGCGACATGGACACGACCTGCGCCATCGTGGGCGGTGTCGTGGCTTCCGGTGAGGGCGGGGCTCCGTCCGCTGAATGGCTGGAGCGGACCGAGGCGCTGCCTGACTGGATGCCGGTCGGGACGGCCTGACTTCGGGGCGCCGACGTGACTGTCACGGTCATGCCACAGCATGGCCGGCTCGGGGGCAGCTGCCGGCCGCGCGGCTACGCTTGCCGCGGGCCGTGAGTTGATCTTGACTTGCGTGCTCTCAACGAGATGCCGGTCCCCCGGCGGCCCCGCCACGCGTGCGTGCCGTCTGCTGCGTGTGCGGACCGGCCGGGAGGGGGTCCCGTGTCCGATACACCGTCACCGTCGAGTACACCGTCCACGCCTGAGCCATCAGGTAGGGAAGTGCCATCCGACGTGCCATCCGACGCCGCAGGCGCGTACGGCCCGCTCGGCGAAGCGGAGGAACCTGAGGACGTCGAGGATGCCGTGCCCGCGCAGCGCGCCGCAGAAGGCGGCTCACGGCCCCCACGGCCCCGTGCCGACTGGGAGTACCCGGCGGGCGCGAGCCCGCGTGAGCCGTTGCTCGCCGATCTGCGGGCCGGGCCGCCCTCCGCTGTCCGCACGGGAACGCTCTGTGCGGCACTCGCCACCGGCCTGCTCGCCATGCTGCTACTCGGCGACGGGCTTGCCCTCAATCTGCTGATCGTCGCCGTGCCGACCGCGCTCGCCGCTTACTTCGCCGCCGAGCAGGCCGGTCGCAGGCCGCGCCCCTGGACGCTGGCCTGGGCGATCGGGGGCCTCGCGCTGCTTTCCGTACCCGCGCTCCGGGATGCGGGCTTGCCTTCGTTCCTGGCCATCGTCTCCGCCATCGCGCTCGGCTCGCTCGCCCTGCACGGCTGCCGTACCTGGCCCGGGGTGCTGCTCGGCCCGCTCGGCCTCTTCGACGCGGTGCTCTCCGGCCTTGGCTGGGGCTGGCGCGGGGTGCGGGGGCGCGCGAGCGGCACCCGGAGTGCGCCCGTACTGAGGGCGGTCAGCGTGACGGTTGTGCTGCTGCTGGTCTTCGGCGCACTGTTCGCCGGAGCCGATGCCGCCTTTGCGGGTCTGCTGGGCGATCTGATGCCCGATGCGTCCGTCTCCGAGGGGCCGTGGCGACTGCTGCTCTTCGCGGCCGGTGTCGTCGGAGCGCTCGCGGTGGCGCACACCGCCGCCGCGCCGGTGCGCTGGGACCGGCTCGTCGTGGAACCTGGCCGGGCACGCGGACGCGTCGAATGGGCGCTGCCCTTGATCGTGCTCAACCTGCTGTTCGCGGCGTTCAACGTGGTGCAGCTTGCCGTGCTCTTCGGCGGGTACGACGCAGTCCTGGAGAAGACCGACCTCTCGTACTCCGCGTATGCGCGCCAGGGGTTCTGGCAGCTTCTTGTGGCCACGCTGCTGACCCTGGTCGTCATCGTCCTCGCCCAGCGCTGGGCACCGCGTGACGGAGCCCGCGACCGAAATCTGGTGCGGGCGGTGCTCGGTACGCTCTGCGCCCTCACGCTCGTCGTCGTGGCCTCGGCGGTGCGGCGCATGGACATGTACGTCGAGGCGTACGGCCTGACCAGGCTGCGGGTCTCGGTCGTGTCCGTGGAGCTCTGGCTCGGCCTGGTCGTCGTATTGATCATGGCGGCCGGAGTCTGGGGCGCCCGCTGGCTGCCGCGCGCGGTTGCCGCGGGGGCCGCGGCCGGAGTGCTGGCCTTCGGGCTCCTCTCGCCCGATGGACTCATCGCCGAGCGCAATGTCCAGCGCTACGAGGACACCGGAAAGTTCGACCTGGAGTACGCGCGCGGGCTTTCCGCCGATGCCGCACCGGCCTTCGACGGTCTGCCGGAGCCGCTCCGTTCCTGCGCGCTTGAGGGCATCGCGAACGGACTTGGAGCCGAGCAGGGCCCTTGGTACGCCACAAGCCTGGGGGAGTCGAGGGCCCGGGAGATCATCAAGGAGCGGCCACCGATGGCGGACTCGCAGTCCTGCCGCGAGTCCGGCCAGGAGAGCGCGTACCGCTGAGGTCCCTCCCCTTGCCGTATGACGGCAGGGGGCCGCACGCAACGCCCGTCAGCCCGCTGCGGGACCCGTGGCGCTCGCCGCCCCGGACAGCGCGTCCAGGTCGCTCTTACGCACACGGACCACCAGGAGGGCAGTGGCCAGGGCGAGCACAGCCATGGCGACGGCCGGAATGAAGGCCGTCGAGATCCCTTGGGCCAGCACCTCGTGCCCCCAAGGCGCGGGCAGCTCACCGGATTTGGCGAAGGCGGCCTTCTGCGCCGGTGAGGCGTTCGCCATGAAGTCCGCGACCTGTTCCTTGCCTTCGTCCCGGCTCGCTGTGCCGAACACCGTGGTCAGGATGGAGAGGCCGAGTGAACCGCCCACCTGTTGCGTCGCGTTGAGCAGTCCCGATGCCGCTCCCGCCTCGTGTTGGGCCACTCCGGAGACGGCTGTCAATGTAAGGGTCACGAAGTTCAGACCCATGCCGAAGCCGAACAGCAGCATGGGGCCGAGCACGCCGCTCACGTACGTACTGTCCGGGCTGACAAAGGTCTGCCAGCCGAGTCCGACGGCGACAAGGGACGAGCCGGTCACCATGAACGGCTTGGGGCCGAGGACCGGAAGCAGCCGCTGGGAAATGCCCGCGCCCGCCACGATCGCGACCGTGACCGGCAGGAAGGCGAGGCCCGCCTCGATCGGTGTGTAGCCCAGTACGTTCTGGACGAAGAGCACGATGAAGAAGAACATGCCGAACATCGCCGCGGCCAGGCTCAGCATGATCACGTACGTGCCCGAGCGGTTGCGGTCGGCGAACATCTTCAGCGGAGTGATCGGTTCCTTGGCCCGGCTCTCGATCAGGGCGAAGGCCAGGAGCAGCACGATCGCCGTGCCGAACGACCCCATGGTGAGGCTGTCGCGCCAGCCGTCCTCGGACGCCCGGATGAATCCGTAGACCAGGGAAGCCATGCCCAGGGTCGACGTGAGCGCGCCCGCGATGTCGAAACGGCCCGGATGGCGCTCGGATTCGTTGATGTAGAGCGGAGCGAGGAAAGCGATCAGCAGGCCGATGGGTACGTTCACGAACAGCACCCAGCGCCAGTCGAGCCACTCTGTCAGCATGCCGCCGGCCAGCAGGCCGATGGCGCCGCCGCCCGCTGAGACGGCCGCGAAGACACCGAACGCGCGGTTGCGCTCGGGTCCTTCGGGGAAGGTCGTGGTGATAAGTGCCAGGGAGGTTGGCGATGCGATCGCGCCACCTGCGCCCTGAAGGGCACGTGCGGCCAGCAACTGCCAGGGTTCCTGGGCGAATCCGCCCAGGAACGAGGCGAGTGTGAAGACCAGGATGCCGGTCATGAAGACCCGGCGGCGGCCGAGGATGTCACCGGCGCGCCCACCGAGAAGCAGCAGGCCACCGAAGGTGAGCGTGTACGCGCTGACGACCCAAGTGAGGTCAGTTGTCGAGAATTTGAGCGCGTCCTGAATGTGCGGAAGCGCGATGTTCACAATCGTCGCATCGAGGACCACCATGAGTTGGCAGGCAGCGATGACGGTCAGTGCGATGCCGGGCCGGCTTCCGCGGCGGGCGGCGCCAGGCTTTTGATCTTGAACTAGCTGAGAGGTTGTCACTATGGATCCCCCATAAGTGCACTAGTGAACGGTACCGTTCACTGTCCTGTAAAAGGTAGTGACTCCCCATCAGTGAACGCAACCGTTCACTGACACTGCCTCGATCGTTCAACGGAGAGATCTAGATGGCTACTTCGCGCTGGAGCGCCGCTGCCGCTCAGACGGCCTCCCTGCGCCGCCGGGGCCCCGTACTCGAACGGGCGATCCTCGAGGCTGCGCTCGAACAGCTCAGTACCGTCGGCTGGAACGGCCTGACGATGGAGGGTGTGGCAGCGGGCGCCCAGACCGGCAAGGCGGCGGTCTACCGCCGCTGGCCCTCCAAGGAAGACCTCGTCGTGGACGCGCTGCAGGCCGGCCTGCCGAAGCTCGACTCCGCACCGGACTGCGGCGGGGTCAGGGAGGATCTCCTCCAGTTGTGCCGGCAGATGCGTGAGGCGATGTTCTCGCGCCCCGGATTCGCTCTTCGTGCAGTGCTTCACGAGTGCGACACGCGTACGGCCGAGCGTTTCCACGGAGTGATCTTCGAAGGGGTCGTCGGGCCGAGCGTAGAGCTGATCAAGGACGTCATCGGCCGCGGAGTCGAGCGCGGCGAAGTGCGTGCCGAGGCCATCGATCCCTATGTATGCGACGTCATTCCGGCGATGATGATGTATCGCTCCAAGGTGTGCGGGAGTGAATGGGGAGATGAGGAATTCGCCGATCTGATCGACCAGGTCATGGTTCCGCTGCTGCGCAGGTAGACCTGGGTGTCGCGGGTGGCGTCCGGCGGCGTACGCTGTCTGGCGCCATGCCGTACGAACCACCCACCCACACCGTCGAGCGCTCCCTTCGCGCTACCACCGGAGCGAAGGTCATCGCTGGCGTCGACGAAGTCGGACGCGGTGCGTGGGCGGGCCCGGTCACCGTCTGTGCGGCGGTCACGGGACTGCGCAGGCCGCCCGAAGGGCTCACCGATTCCAAGCTGATCAGCCCCAAGCGGCGCACCGCGCTCGCCGGGGAGCTGGAGGGCTGGGTCACGGCCTACGCCCTGGGGCACTCCTCGCCGGAGGAGATCGACCAGCTGGGGATGACTGCCGCGCTGCGGCTCGCCGCGGTGCGCGCCCTCGAGGAGCTGCCGGTGCGTCCGGAAGCCGTCATCCTCGACGGGAAGCACGACTATCTCGGCATTCCCTGGCGGGTTCGTACGGTGATCAAAGGCGATCAGTCCTGCGTGGCTGTCGCCGCGGCTTCGGTGATCGCCAAGGTTCGGCGCGACAAAATGATGGCCGAACTGGGCATCGAACATGCAGACTTCGGTTTCGCGGCCAACGCAGGCTATCCGTCGCCGGTGCACAAGGCCGCTTTGGAGGAGCGGGGACCCACCCCGTACCACCGGATGTCGTGGGCGTATCTTGATTCGCTGCCCCAGTGGCGTCATCTCAAGAAGGCCCGCAGCTGGGCGGATGGAAGCGTTCCGGAAATCGAGGGCCAGCTCGGCTTTGAGTTCTGACGTCTCCGGCAGTTCCACTCGCACTCATGTGCCACCCGCCGATGCGACTCGCACCGGCGTTTGATAGACAACAACGCATGCCTCTCAGTCCCGAGGAGCCTCAGATTCACGAGAGTGCCCAGGGTCCCCGCGTGACCCCGGCCAGTGGCCGCACCACGCCGACCCCCCGCCCCGTACCCGGCCCGCGTCCCGCGACCGCGCCGCGTCCCGGCCGACCGGGCCCCGCCCGGCCGACGCCGCCGGCGCAGCGCACACCGCGTGAGCCGGCCGTCAAGCCAGGGCCTTCCGCCCCGGCTGCTTCCGGACCTTCCGCCGTTTCCGCTGGTCCCCCTGTGGGCGCCGCCGCGGATGCGGCTGCTTCGGTCCCGCAGATCCAGCTGATCCCCGCTTCGGCCGAGGGGGCGCTCGACGCCGCCGAGGAGGCCGTTGACCTGCTGCTCGACTCGGGTCGTGCTCCGGGTGAGGTCCTGGTGATCACCACCGGCGATCCGCACCCGTGGGCCACGCACGAGCTGTCGTTCGGCGAGGCTTCCTACTGGGCGCAGCACGACGCGGGGGACGACGTCTTCTACGCCGATGCCGTCGCCCTGGATCGTGCCGTGTCCCGCCCCGTGGTCGTCGTCGCCATCAACGGCAGCGAGGAGACCGCGGTGGGCGCGCTGCCGACGGCGCTCACCCGGGCCGGAGCCCTGCTGATCGTGTGCGGTGACCCGCAGCGGATCAACGCGATGCTGGGCGCCGGCGTCTGACGTTCGCGGCATGGCCCGGTGGGCCCGCCGTTGTGTGTGTCGCGCGGTGCGCGGCACGGGCGGCGACGCGCACCGGTCCATGCCTGGGGCCCGCCTCGTGGCGGCGGGCGGCGGACACTTCAGCGTGCCGCCGCCCGGCGCAGTACGTCCGAGGCGGCGCCGCCGGTACGTGGCGGTGGCGGATCGGTCTCGGCGAACGCCTCCGGACGTGAGCCGGAACTGGGCCGGCGGCCGCCGCGGCCCTCGCCGAGCACCTGCCAGCCGTCACGGGTCAGTGTGATGTAGGCGCCGCAGCGCAGCCCGTGCAGTGTGCAGGCGTCCCGCAGTCCCCACATCCACGCCCCGTCCTCCTGCGTCCAACGTGCGTCGCCGTCACGGCAGTAGAGCAGGACGGCGGTGCGCACCGGCGTACGGCGCCGGAGGTCGTGCGGAATGACTCGCCGCAACTGCGCGAGCAGTGCGTTACGGAACACCCAGCCGTCCGCCGCGCTCGGCCGCCGGGTGAACGAAGCGCTCGCCCGGAGCCGTTCCTCCGAATCGAGGACAGCGACTACAGCTGTCTCGGGCATCGGACGATGCCGGGAATGCAGGCCGCTGACGACCTCACGCGGATTGCGCAGCAGGGGAATTCCCGCGGCTGACCACTCCGCGGGCTCGAGCATCCGGGCCAGTCGGTTGGCGGAATCGGCGGACAACTCGGCCGGCGTCGAAGACTCCGACATCGATGCCGCAGCGGACGGAGTGAATCCGAAGGTCACGGTCCTCCCTTCGGCTACGCGCCCAGAGGGCGGGGTCGGACTGGGGAGCGCACCGCGGCACAGCCCTACCGGACCACGAGGGCCGCGCGGGGAGCAGTGCCGATTCTTCCCGTCGTACTGGCTTGCGGCAACGAGCAATTAGGTCCGCCGACCGGTATCTGGCGATGCGCCGCGTATATCCCTGCCCAAGGAGGCTCGCATCGACGCTTCCGTCAACCTTGCACGGCCAGGACCAGCGGCAACACCCCCTTGGCTCCGGCCCGGCGGAGCATGCGCGCGGCCACCGCCAGGGTCCAGCCGCTGTCCGTCAGATCGTCGACGAGCAGAACGGGACCATCCGCTTCCTGAAGTGCCGCGGCGAGCCCCGGGGGCACGATCAGCGTTCCGTCGAGGGCACGCAGGCGCTGCGCACTGTTGCTTCTCGGCACATGTGCTGTGTCGGCGCCGACGGCGTACTCGATGGATCCGAGGTGCGG
Organism: Streptomyces sp. NPDC048441; assembly: GCF_043200235.1. Classification (NCBI taxonomy): domain Bacteria; kingdom Bacillati; phylum Actinomycetota; class Actinomycetes; order Kitasatosporales; family Streptomycetaceae; genus Streptomyces; species Streptomyces sp. NPDC048441. The sequence continues at coordinate 195,339 of NZ_JBICXM010000012.1, read as the reverse complement.
CAGGCGGCCGATCTCGGCGATCCGCGCGCCCAGCGACTGGATCAGCTGGGGCCTGGTGTGCGAGGTCATGGTCACCACGCCCGCCGGCCGAGGCTGGGCGTCGGCTCCGCCTGAAGCCCAGCCACCGGGGCCCTTCGCCCAGTCGGCGAGCACGCCGACCACGGCCTTCGCCACATCGTCCGGTACCGGCCCGTCCGGTGCTTGCGGGGTGAGCATCGGACGCAGGCGGTTGCCCCACCCGATGTCCGAGAGCCGTCCCAAGGCCCGGCCCTGGAAAGCCTGTTCGCCCGCGGGAATGCGTCCCTTGAGGTCGACGCCGACCGCGGAGAGGCCGGTCGGCCACATCCTCCGGGGCTCCACATCGACACCCGCACGGACCAGCTCGCCCTTTGCCGTGTCCAGTGCTCCGGAGGACACGGCGTCCGTGAAGCGCGCGCCCACGCAGTTGTCGCAGCGTCCACAGGGGACCGCCGCCTCGTCGTCCAGCTGCCGTCGCAGAAATTCCATTCGGCAGCCGGGGGACGTGGCGTAATCACGCATCGCCTGCTGCTCGGCCTGCCGCTGCTTGGCGACCCAGGCATACCGCTCGGCGTCGTACGCCCAGGGCATCCCCGTGGAGATCCAGCCGCCCTTGACGCGCCGGACCGCGCCGTCCACGTCGAGGACCTTGAGCATCGTCTCAAGGCGTGACCGGCGCAGCTCGACCAGCGGCTCAAGCGCGGGCAGCGACAGTGGCCTGCCTGCCTGCGCCAGCACGTCCAGAGTGCGCCGGACCTGCTCTTCGGGCGGGAAGGCGAGCGAGGCGAAGTAGTTCCAGATCGCCTCGTCCTCCTTGCCGGGAAGGAGCAGTACCTCCGCGTGATCGACACCGCGGCCCGCGCGCCCCACCTGTTGGTAGTAGGCGATCGGCGAGGAGGGGGAGCCGAGATGTACCACGAAGCCGAGGTCGGGCTTGTCGAAGCCCATCCCCAGGGCGGAGGTGGCGACCAGAGCCTTCACACGGTTGGCGAGCAGATCCTCTTCGGCCTGCTGGCGGTCCGCGTTCTCCGTCTTTCCGGTGTACGACGTGACGGTGTGCCCGCACTGCCGCAAGAAGGCGGTGATCTCCTCGGCGGCGGCGACCGTGAGCGTATAGATGATCCCGGAACCCGGCAGCTCGTCCAGGTGGTCGGCGAGCCAGGCCAGCCGGTGTGCGGCGTTGGGCAGCTGGAGCACGCCCAGGCTAAGGCTCTCGCGGTCGAGGGGCCCGCGGAGCACGAGCGCGTCCGAGCTGCCGCCCGTACCCAGCTGCTCGGCCACGTCGGCCGTCACGCGCGCGTTGGCCGTCGCGGTGGTGGCGAGGACGGGGACGTCCGGCGGCAGGTCGGCGAGCATCGTGCGCAACCGCCGGTAGTCCGGCCGGAAGTCGTGGCCCCAGTCGGAGATGCAGTGGGCCTCGTCGACCACGAGCAGGCCGGTCGCCGCGGCGAGCTTGGGCAGGACCTGATCGCGGAAGTCCGGGTTGTTCAGCCGCTCCGGGCTGACGAGGAGGACGTCCACGTCGCCGGAGGCCACCTCGGCCTGGATGGTGTCCCACTCCTCTGTGTTGGAGGAGTTGATCGTGCGGGCGCGGATTCCGGCTCGCGCCGCGGACTCCACCTGGTTGCGCATGAGCGCGAGCAGCGGGGAGACGATCACGGTCGGGCCGCTGCCCCGCTCCCGCAACAGTGCGGTCGCGACGAAGTACACGGCGGACTTGCCCCAGCCCGTGCGCTGTACGACCAGCGCCCGGCGCTTGTCGGCGACCAGTGCCTCGATCGCACGCCACTGGTCCTCGCGCAGTCGAGGACTGTCCGACGGTGGTGCGTCGCCGGATGCGGCCGCGGGGCCGCCGACGAGGCGGGCGAGTACGGCATCGGCCGCCGTGCGCAGATCTTCGTTGCTCATGCCCCCATGCAACCCGATGGGTCTGACATTAGGCGAACGAGTCCGCCGAGCTGTGGATAACTCTTGGCGTGCCCCTGACTGCAGTTATCCACAGGGCAAACCGGAACCTTGTGATCTGCGGGAGAGTCGGCACATGACGAACCACAGCGAACAAAACGCCCCGATCGACTCCATCGACCAGACCCTGGTCACCCTGCGCACCCCGGCCGAATTGGCGGACGCACTGCCGTATTTGCTCGGGTTCCGGCCCGAGGAGAGCGTCGTCCTCATCGCTCTGCACGGAGAGCGGGGGCGGTTCGGCGGCCGGGTGCGCCTCGGTATTCCCGGGCGCGCGGAGGACTGGCCGCCCATCGCGGAGCAGCTCGCCCAATGCCTGGTGGGAGGCTGCGAGCGGCGCGGAGACCGGCCTGACGGCATTGTCGCTTTCCTCTGCGCGGAGCCTGTCGGCGCAGAGTCCGGACGGCAGGTCATGGAACGCCTGCGGCCGCTGGCGCAGGTGCTGCGCACCGCGTGCGGCAGCCTCGACGTCCCCGTGTTCGAAGTCGTCTGCATCTCGGCAGGCAACTTCTGGACCTACTGCTGTCCGAACGAGCAGTGCTGCCCGGCGGAGGGCGTCCCGCTGCTCCGCCCCGGCACGTCCGTCCTTGCCGCGGCCACGGCCTATGCCGGTGTTCAAGTGGGTGTCACCCCACGGGAGGTGCGAGCGCGGCTCACCCCATGGGAGTCCGTCGCGGCGGCGGACCAGGAGGCCGCACTCGACGCGGCGGGCATGGCGATCGTGCACCGGATCCTGGAGGAGGACGGGCATGCCGAAGTCGCCGCCGAAACGCTCGACCTGGCCAGCAGGATCATGGCGCGCCTCGACGCCGCACCGTCGGTCACCGGCACGCTGGAGGCGGATCTCCAGGACGACGAACTCCTCGCGCACGACGAGGCCGCGGCGCTGATCCTCGGCCTCCAGGACCGTACGACGCGCGATCAGGCGGCGGAATGGATGGAAGGCGCCGCCGCGACACCGGCGCTTCGCCTCTGGAGGGCCCTGGCACGCCGGTGCGTCGGCGCCTATGGAGAGCACGCCGCGGCACCGCTTTCCCTCGCGGGCTGGGTCGCGTGGTCCATCGGTGACACCACGGAGGGCCAGGAGGCCCTGGACATGGCGCTGTGCGCCGATCCCGGTTACGCCTTCGCCCAACTCCTGCACCACGCCTGTAACGGAGACCTGGACCCCGAGCCGATCCGCCGCTGCCTGCGCGGGCAGCGGACTGACGTCGGCGCGGCACAGACGCAGCCCGAACTGCCGCTCCCCGTCGAGTCGTTGGATTCCGCTGGGGATCCCGTGGGTTCCGCTCCCCGACGCCACCGCCCCGCACGTTCGAAGGGCGGCGCCGGGTCACGGGCCACGGACCGGCCGAGCACCGGGCCGCAGAACCGTCGTCGCACCATCCGGCGCAGTGCGAGGAACGACACGTGAGCGTGGGGGTGCGGCACCGGAGAGTAAAGGCGCGAGGGGCCTCGGCCGGGGAGACGGGGGCCGGAGACCGGGGCCGACCGAGTGGCTTCCCGCCCCGCGGGCGTGACTTGGAGCGGGACCGGTCCGTTCACCTGAGTGGCGGTACCTGTGTCCGGGTCGCGCCGTCGTACGACCTCCGACTCCCGGCAGCGCGGAAGAAGCCGCCTCATGCCCCTGCCCGCCCCGTCTTCTGTCTCCGGCAGAGACGGTCACCAGCGGCCCGCCTCGGCCTCGCCACGTCTGTCCGGTGGGCCCGCGTCGGGGCCCGCGCCGCGTCGCCCCGCACAGCTGCCGCCCGCACATGCCGCACTGGTCTGCGTCGCCCTGCCTGCCCTCGCGATCTCTCCGGACCAGGGGCAGTTGACCGGCCAGGGGCTCGAGGGGTTCTACCGCGCTGGGCGTCGGCTGCTGTCCCGCTGCCAGGTGCGGGTGGCCGGGCGCGAGCCGGTAGTCGTGCAGGCCCGGATGCTCTCGGCCGACAGCGCCCGCTTCGTCGCGACATTGCGTCCGTCCGCGGACGGTGGCCCGGATCCGGACGTCGTCGTCGAGCGGACCCGATACGCCGACGGTACGGAGCGGGTCATCCTGCGCAGTTCCGCCGGCCGCCACCTGCGGCTGCCCGTCGAGGTCTCGCTCGGCACGGATCTGGCGGAACTCGCTGCGGTCGCATCCGGCCATACGGGTCCCGAACTGCCCGCCAGCGTCCACGATTCCGGTATGCGGTGGTCCTCCCCTGCGGGCCACTGTGTGGTCACCGCCCACCCGGCGCCCGCGGACGCGCTGGCCTCCGCCGGGCTGCTGCGCTGGGAGGTGGAGCTGCCCCCGGGTGGCTCCTGGAGCCTGGAGCTGCGGGTACGGCCGGAAGGCGCGGGCCCGGTGAGGCCGGCCGGGCACGGTGCGTCGCTCTCTCTCGCCACGGCGCGGGCCGGGGGAGATGACCCCAGGGCCCGGACTCTGCTGGAGAGGTCCGTGGAGGATCTGCAGGCGTTGCTGCTGCGCGACCCCGAGCACCCGACCGACGTCCACTTGGCCGCGGGGGCACCGTGGCGCTGTGGTCTGGCTCCGGCGGAGGCGCTCGCGGCCGCCCGGATGGCCTTGCCGCTCGGCACTCGGATCGCCGCGGGGACGCTGCGCACGCTCGCCCGCCGTCAACTCGTGGGCAAGGGGCCGAGAGCCGGCATGATCCCGGGGCCGCTGCGGAACACGGGACCGCATCTGCCGCCGGGATGCACGGGGACCGAGGCGACGCTGCTCTTCCCGGTGCTCCTTGCGGAGGCGTGGCGCTGGGGGCTTTCGGCGCAGGAGACGGAGGAGTTGCTGCCGCCGGCCGAGCGTTGCCTGCGATGGCTGCTCGCCGCGGCGGACGATGGAGGGTGCTTGCCGGACCCGCATCCGGGTGGCCCCATGCGGTGTGAGACCCAGGCCCATGCCCACCGGGCGGCGCTGCTCGGGGCCGAGCTGCTCGACGCGCACGGTCGAGCGGGTGGCGCCGACCTGCGGCAGTGGGCGGAGCGGCTGAAGGCCACCTTCCGGGAGGATTTCTGGGTGGAGGACCGGGCGGGTGGCCGACCCGCCGCTGCCTGCCTGGCCGACGGGCGCCCCGTGCCCCTCCTCACCTGCGGTGCGGCCCACCTCCTCGACACGGGCCTGCTCGGGTCGGGGGCGCTCGCACCAGGGCTGCTCGACAAGGTGCAGACCGAACAGCTCGCCCGGCTGCTCGGGGGGCCCGCCATGGACTCGGGATGGGGGCTGCGCAGCCTGGGCGCCAAGGAAACCGCGTACAACCCCTTCGGTCATCGTGGGGGAGCGGTGCGCGTCCATGAAACGGCGGTCGCCGTCTCGGGTCTGGCCGCCGCGGGCTACGAGAAGGAGGCGAATTCGCTGCTGAGAGGGGTGCTCGCGGCAGCCGAGACGTTCGGCTACCGGCTGCCTGAGATGTACGCGGGGGAGCAGCGCACGGAGGACGGCGCTCCATTGCCGCACCCCGCAGCCTGCCGTCCGGCGGCCACCGCCGCGGCCGCCGGGGTGCACCTCCTCACGGCGCTCGCGGGGATCCGGCCGGACGCGCCGTCGGGCACGGTGACGCTGAGCCCTGTCCGGAGCGCCCCCCTGGGGGAGCTGGGCCTTACGGCGCTGCGCGTCGCGGGCGCCCCGTTCTCGGTACGTGTCAGCAGGCTCGGCCTCGCGATGGTGGAGGAGGCGGCCGAGGGGTTGCAGCTGGGCGTGTGACGCCTCGGAGCAGGGAGTGTGGCGCGTCGTGGGCCTGAAGCAGGGCTCTGGTGAATCGAACCGGGATCGGACGCCGGGGGAGCTGTTTATCGTCAGGAAGACGACTATGATCGCGGCATGTCGCCCTACGACCCGTCGGCCTTCCCGCCCTTCGCTGTCACCGTCGACCTGGTCGTGCTGACCGTGCGCCGTCACGCGCTCTGTGCGCTTGCCGTCCGTCGTGGTGAGCCGCCGTTCCAGGGCCGTTGGGCGCTTCCCGGTGGATTCGTGCGCGACGACGAGGATCTGTCGTCGGCCGCGGCGCGGGAGCTGGTCGAGGAGACCGGGCTGTGCGCTCACGACCCGGACACCCCGGTCCAGGTCAATGGCGCACATCTGGAGCAGCTCGCCACGTACGGCGATCCCAAGCGCGATCCGCGGATGCGGGTCGTCAGCGTCGCTCACCTCGCACTCGCTCCCGATCTGCCCGCGCCACGAGCCGGCGGTGACGCGAACAGCGCGCGCTGGGCGCCGGTCGAGGCGCTGCTCGAGCAAGGTGGCTACGGCCAGGAGGGTGAGCAGGCCGCGCCGCTCGCCTTCGACCACGCGCGGATCCTGGCGGACGGCGTGGAGCGTGCCCGCTCGAAGATCGAGTACTCGTCGCTGGCGACGGCCTTCTGCCCGCCCGAGTTCACCGTCGGCGAGCTACGCCGGGTGTACGAGGCCGTGTGGGGCGTCGTGCTCGACCCGCGCAACTTCCACCGCAAGGTGACCGGCACGCCGGGCTTTCTCGTCCCCACGGGCGGCACCACCACCCGACAGGGCGGCCGTCCCGCCCAGCTCTTCCGCGCGGGCGGCGCGACGCTGCTCAACCCGCCGATGCTGCGCCCCGAGGTCTGAGGCCCGCGTCACCGGTCACCCTGCTGGTCACCTGTCTGTCTGTGCCATGTGCGGGACACCCGTGGCTCACACCCTGACCGAAATGCCGGAAATATAGCGTTATCTTGTTGCAGTACCCACGGGGTTCGTCCGTCCCCGACCCGGCGGACGAACCCTGGCCGACCGAGCGGTCGCACATCCCGCGAGAGAAGCGATGATCCAGGCCATCGGACTGACCAGCAATCCCCGCCAGGAACTGCCGCCCGCCGTCGACGACGTGTCCTTCGAGGCGCGAACAGGCCGTGTCACGGTGCTGCTCGGCGCGCAGGGCGCCGGCAAGACGACGGCGCTGAGGCTCATGCTCGAAATCCAACAGGGCCGCGGCGTCACCTACTTCAGAGGCCGCCCGCTGCACCGCATCACCCATCCGTCACGCGAGGTGGGCGTCCTTCTGGGTGAGGTCCCCGGACACCCCGGCCGCACGGTCCGCGGCCAGCTGCGCATGTTGTGCGCGGCCGCTGGGGTGCCCATCCAGCGCGCCGACGACGTACTCGAAGTCGTCGGTCTCGTCAGCCTCCGTGATCAGCGGCTCGGCACGCTCTCGCGCGGCATGGACCGCCGTCTCGGTCTGGCCTGCGCGCTGCTCGCCGACCCGCACACGCTCGTCCTCGACGGTCCCGCCGACGGCCTCTCGGCCCGGGAGGGCGGATGGCTGCACGGGATCCTGCGTGCGCACGCCGCCCAGGGCGGAACCGTCCTGTTCTCGACGGCCGACCCCAAGGAGGCCGCACGGACCGCCGACCGGGTCGTCACGCTGGAAGCGGGCCGAGTGGTCGCCGACCAGGAAGCAGGGGACTTCGCCCGCACCCGGCTGCGTCCTCGTGTAGCCGTACGCAGTCCGCACGCGGCGCGCCTCGGAGCGCTGCTGTCCAAGGAGGCCCGTGCGGGGCAGCGCTCCATCGAGGTGGTGAAGGAGGACGGCAACAGGCTTTCGGTGTACGGCAGCAATTGCGCCGATGTCGGTGAGACGGCGTTCCGGCACGGCATCCTCGTCCATCAACTGGCCGATGAAATCGGGGATGCGGGGCCTGATACCGCGCACGCCCCCGAATCTGTGATCGAGCCTTCTGGGGCGGCAGCTCCGACAGCTCCGACAGCTCCGACAGCTCCGACAGCTCCGGCACGTACGGATGCGGATACGAGGCAAGCGCCATGCCAGGACGATCTGGGCGAGAGCGCAGCCGTGGCCGCCGAGGTGCGGCCCGGGAACGTGTCCACAGCCCCGAAGCTCATCCCGCTCGCCACCACCGATCCGATCGCTACCACCGACCCGATCACCACGAGCGCCGCAACGGGCCCGCAGACTCCCGCGACTCCGTCCGCCTTGCCGCCCCCCATCTCGATCCGCCCCGCTCGCAGCCCCCTCCGCCCTTTGCGTTACGAGCTGCGCCGCGCCGCGGGTGTCGGCACCGGCTACCTCATCACAGCCGCCGTGCTCGCCGTCTCCGCCGTGCTCTGCGTCTTCCTCGCCAGGAGTGGTCACACGCCGCAGCCGCGCCTGCTGGCCGCCTGGCCCCTGGAACTGCCCCTGCCGCCCGCGGCCCTTGGCGCCGGGATGCTCGGCGCACTCGCCTTCGGTGAGGAGTTCCGCCACCCTGCCCTCGCCGCTGACCGGGGCACCGTCCCCCGCCGCCTGGGGCTGCTCTGCGCCAAATTGCTCGTCGCGGCGGCCACCGCGCTCCTGCTGAGTCTGCTCGTCCTGGCAGCGGACGCCGCGCTGCTTCACCTGGTATACGGAGACGAGGTCGCGAAAGTTCCCGCCGACTGGCTTTCGCTGAGTGCGAGTTGGGTTGCCCTGGTGATGGGCTGCGCCTGGGCTGGGGTGCTTGCCGGGGGTGTCTTCCGGTCCACGACCGCGGGCCTGGCCGCTGTTCTCGCGGTGCCGATCGTCGTCGTACCGCTCGTACAGAAAGCCTTGGAGGGGCCGTCTGTGCGATCGGCGGCCGGGCTGCCCGGGAGGCTCCGTGATCTTGCATTGGTGCAGTGGCCGTTCGGGGTGGAGCGCTATCTGGCAGGCGGAGTCCGGATGGTCGCCCAACCTGTGGGCAGCGCACTGATGTTGTCGCTGACCGCTCTACTCTGCGCATATCTGCTCACCGGGATGCGTGGCAGAGCCCGATAACGACCGCCCGGCGCTTCCGTTCCCGTGCTGCGCACAAGTCCCCGGAGAACGCTCATTTCTTTCCGATAAGGCGTCAATTGCGGCGAGGTAAGCGATCACCCTTTCGTGTGCTTTTCACCAAAGACCTCAAGGGACTTGGAGGCCACGCCGACAAAGGTTCCGTGAGTACCCTTGCGCACACCATGATGACCGCCGCCCGCTCCGCAGACTCCGGCCTCGCCGGACCGGGCGAACTCGACCGCTACCCCTTCGCCGAGGCCCCTGGTGCCGACCGCGTCGTCGCGCCCTCGTGGGACAGCGCTGACCAGGACCTGGGCCGCGTAGGCCGACGCGCCGGCGGCAACCGCGGCCGCGGGCTGCACGGCCAACTCGTCCAGCAGCTCGGCCAGATGATCGTCTCCGGTGACCTGGGCGCCGACCGCCCGCTGGTCCCCGAGGAGATCGGCCAGCGTTTCGAGGTCTCCCGCACCGTCGTCCGGGAGTCGCTGCGCGTGCTGGAGGCCAAGGGCCTTGTCAGCGCCCGGCCCAACGTCGGCACGCGCGTGCGCCCCGTCAGCGACTGGAACCTGCTGGACCCGGACATCATCGAATGGCGGGCGTTCGGGCCGCAGCGCGACGACCAGCGCCGTGAACTCAGCGAGCTGCGCTGGACGATCGAGCCTCTCGCCGCCCGGCTCGCCGCGGGCCACGGCCGCGAGGAGGTGCAGCAGCGGCTCGCCGACATGGTCGAGATCATGGGCCACACGCTGAGCCAGGGCGACTCGATCACGTTCTCCCGCGCCGACGCGGAGTTCCACTCGCTGCTCATCCAGCTCGCGAGCAACCGCATGCTGGAGCACCTGTCCGGCATCGTCTCGGCCGCACTCCAGGTCTCGGGTGGCCCGGTCATCGGTTGTGACCGTCCTACCGAGACGTCCCTGGTCCACCACTCGCGCATCGTCGACGCCCTCGGGGCGGGCGACGGCCCCGGTGCCGAGGCTGCCATGCGCCAGCTGCTCACCGTCCACCCGGAGGTGGAGCGCGTCGTGCCCGCCCCTCGCGAGCACTGACGGGCCGGGTCTGCGTCCGTACGGCCGGCGGATGAGCGCCTCTCGGCCCCACCTCATCACTCCGTTGACACGGCACCGTCGCCGGCCTCTGTGGGTTCCTCGGGGATCCGGTGGGGCTCGGCGACGCGGTCGTTGCCCTCTGGAGGGCCGCCGGGGCTTGGATGTGACCGCTTATGGCGGTATCTAGCTGCTTTTGAGCGCTTACGGGGTGTGACTCGGGCCACGTAGATTGGGCGTAACGCTCCTCGGGGCAGCGCGATGACCTAAGAGGTGATAGCCGAGGAGGGAATACAGCAGCCGTTCGTGGCGCTGTGTAGCTCCCCGGCCCGCCTGCGCCGTCGGCCCATCCCTAGTCGTCGGTCGTCGGTCCTGGTCCACAATGGACGGGGCCGGAAGCCGTTTTTCAACGTTCCGAGAGGTTGTTCGTGTCGGCCAGCACATCCCGTACGCTCCCGCCGGAGATCGCCGAATCCGTCTCTGTCATGGCGCTCATCGAGCGGGGAAAGGCTGATGGGCAGATCGCCGGCGATGACGTGCGTCGTGCCTTCGAAGCTGACCAGATTCCGGCCACTCAGTGGAAGAACGTTCTGCGCAGCCTCAACCAGATCCTCGAGGAAGAGGGTGTGACGCTGATGGTCAGTGCCGCGGAGCCGAAGCGCCCCCGCAAGAGCGTCGCAGCGAAGAGCCCGGTCAAGCGCACCGCGACCAAGACCGTCGCGGCCAAGACGGTCACGGCGAAGCAGACCACCGCGACCGCCGCCCCCGAGGCGTCGGCCGTGGATGTCGCAGCTGAGGACGCGCCCGCGAAGAAGGTCGCTGCCAAGAAGACGACGGCAAAGAAGGCCGTCGCCAAGAAGACCGTCGCCAAGAAGGCGACGGCCAAGAAGACGTCCAAGCAGGACGACGAGATGGTGGACGACGAGGCCACCGAGGAGACGCCTGCCAAGGGCAAGCCCGGTGAGGGCGAGTCCACGGAAGAGGGCGCCCAGGCCGGCTTCGTGCTGTCCGACGAGGACGAGGACGACGCGCCGGCCCAGCAGGTCGCCGCGGCCGGTGCCACCGCCGACCCCGTCAAGGACTACCTGAAGCAGATCGGCAAGGTCCCGCTCCTCAACGCGGAGCAGGAGGTCGAGCTCGCCAAGCGCATCGAGGCCGGCCTGTTCGCCGAGGACAAGCTGGCGAACGCCGACAAGCTCGCACCGAAGCTCAAGCGCGAGCTGGAGATCATCGCCGAGGACGGGCGCCGCGCCAAGAACCACCTCCTGGAGGCCAACCTCCGTCTGGTGGTCTCTCTGGCCAAGCGCTACACCGGCCGCGGCATGCTCTTCCTGGACCTCATCCAGGAGGGCAACCTCGGTCTGATCCGCGCGGTCGAGAAGTTCGACTACACCAAGGGCTACAAGTTCTCCACGTACGCCACCTGGTGGATCCGTCAGGCGATCACCCGCGCCATGGCCGACCAGGCCCGCACCATCCGTATCCCGGTGCACATGGTCGAGGTCATCAACAAGCTCGCGCGCGTGCAGCGTCAGATGCTCCAGGACCTGGGCCGTGAGCCCACCCCGGAGGAGCTGGCCAAGGAGCTCGACATGACCCCGGAGAAGGTCATCGAGGTCCAGAAGTACGGCCGTGAGCCGATCTCCCTCCACACCCCCCTGGGTGAGGACGGCGACAGCGAGTTCGGTGACCTCATCGAGGACTCCGAAGCGGTCGTCCCGGCCGACGCGGTCAGCTTCACGCTCCTCCAGGAGCAGCTGCACTCCGTGCTCGACACCCTGTCCGAGCGCGAGGCGGGCGTGGTCTCCATGCGCTTCGGTCTCACCGACGGCCAGCCGAAGACCCTCGACGAGATCGGCAAGGTCTACGGAGTGACGCGTGAGCGTATCCGTCAGATCGAGTCGAAGACGATGTCGAAGCTGCGTCACCCGTCGCGCTCGCAGGTCCTGCGCGACTACCTCGACTAGTCGTCGGCGCTCCAGCGCTCCACAAAGAAGGCCCGAAGCCCCATGTGAGGCTTCGGGCCTTCTGCTTGCCCTGTCTGTCTGCCCGGAGGCATGCGTCCTGGCGCGGACGCGCGTGGCGCGGGTGCGGGGTGTGCCGTGCTGGATCACTGTGGGTGTTTCACAGCAACCCAGAGTGAGGAGATCGCATGCCTCGTCCCTTTGCCCGAACGCTCACGGCGGCACTGGCCATCGCGGCATCGGCAGCCGCGCTGCCGCTGGCCGCTCCGGCCCCCGCGGTGGCCGACAGCGTGGTCATCGGCGGCAGCCCGGTCCGAGTGGCCGACAGCCCGTGGGTGGTGGCGCTGTCCAGCCGTGACCGGTTCGGGGGTACGCGTTCGGGACAGTTCTGCGGAGGAGTGGTCGTCGGGCGCTCGACGGTCCTCACCGCGGCTCACTGTCTGAGCGAGGAAGTCCTCGGAGTGCCGCTGAACGAGATGAGCGACCTGAAGGTGATCGCCGGACGTGAGGATCTGAGAACGTCGGCCGGCCGTGAGATTCCGGTGCGCGAGGCGTCGGTCAATCCGGCGTACGACAGCCACACGAACGCAGGTGATGTGGCGGTGGTGTCGCTGGCGAGACCGCTTCCGAAGGGCTACGCGATCCGCATGGCCGGGCAGGGCGACCGGGCGTACGAACCCGGCACGCGTGCCGCTGTCTACGGGTGGGGGGACACAACGGGGGCGGGTGATTACGCGCGCACATTGCGCTCCGCGCCCGTGCGGGTGCTGCCCGACTCCACCTGCGGGGAGGCCTACCCCGGCAGCTCTGACGGAACGTACACGGCCGAATCCATGCTGTGTGCGGGGGAGCCTGGAGGCGGGCGTGACGCCTGCCAGGGGGACAGCGGTGGTCCACTCGTCGCACGGGGGCGGCTCATCGGCCTCGTGTCATGGGGGAGTGGCTGCGGGCGGGCCGGGAGTCCCGGGGTCTACACACGGATCTCCGGCGTCGCGCGGGAGATGCCTCTGCGTGGCTGAGGGGCGCGGGAATTGTCCGGTGCCGCGAGCGCGGGGAGCGCCGGATGCCGCAGGGGGCCGCCGAGGAGGCGCCTGGGCGCCCGTCTGACGAGAGCGGGCGGCCGTCCCTGGGGTTGGCAGGGTCGGCCGCCCGATCGCCGGTCTGGAGTGCACCGGATGGCTCGTCGTGGATGCGAGGTGTCAGCCCTCGTCGGTGGTCTCCGGGACGGCCGTCAGCCGCTCCGTCTCGTCCTGTATCTCAGCGGCGATCTTCTTGAGTTCCGGCTCGAACTTGCGGCCGTGGTGGGCGCAGAAGAGCAGTTCACCGCCGCTCAACAGGACGACGCGCAGGTATGCCTGGGCGCCGCAGCGGTCGCAGCGATCAGCGGCCGTCAGGGGGCTCGCGGGGGTCAGAACAGTAGTCACGTCGCCTCTTCTCTAGCTCGACGAGCTGTCGTACCAGGGTCAACATCCAACCAGGCCGAAAACGTTCCCGCTCGTGGCTTTTCCTCGAAGTTTTTTCCGAGGCGGCTGTCTGCTGCCGGTTGGCGGCGAATGTGCCGTATTGCGTCTCTTACGTGTCTTACGGTTTCGCGCTGTCTGTCAGGTCGGTCGTCCGCCGGCTGGCTTGCCGGTTGTTCATGAGGACGTGCCCGGAGCCTAAATGGTTCATGCCTGGAAGGGAACGTGACGTGCGCTTCACTCCATTGAGGGATCGAACAGGCGTACGGCACTGGACTAGTCTGAGTTGAGACGAGGGTGGCGTTACAACGGCTCTACCAGGCCTCGGTACCCTCTGACCGGCAACCGAAGTCGGGTCCTTACCCAAAAGGACCCCCCTTGAAATTCAGCGAGGAGCGAACCGCGTGACCGCCGAGACGTCCGTGCCGTCCACAGCGTTGCTGACCGGAGCAGACCGGGACGGTTCCAACTACACCGCGCGGCACCTGCTCGTCCTGGAGGGGCTCGAGGCCGTTCGTAAGCGCCCGGGCATGTACATCGGGTCGACGGACAGCCGTGGCCTGGTGCACTGCCTCTGGGAGATCATCGACAACTCCGTCGATGAGGCTCTGGGCGGCTACTGCGACCACATCGAAGTCATCCTTCACGACGACGCCTCCGTGGAGGTCCGGGACAACGGCCGAGGCATCCCGGTGGATGTCGAGCCCAAGACCGGCCTCTCCGGAGTCGAGGTCGTCATGACGAAGCTGCACGCGGGCGGAAAGTTCGGCGGTGGCTCCTACGCCGCCTCGGGCGGCCTGCACGGTGTGGGTGCCTCCGTCGTGAACGCTCTGTCCGCGCGCCTCGACGTGGAGGTGGACCGCGCGGGGCACACCCACGCGATCAGCTTCCGGCGGGGTGTCCCCGGTGCCTTCGCCAAGCCTGGGCCCGACGCCGAATTCGATTCGTCGGCCAGGCAGCGCAAGACCAAAAAGATCCCCAAGACCCGCACCGGCACACGCGTGCGCTACTGGGCCGACCGCCAGATCTTCCTCAAGGACGCCAAGCTCAATCTCGACACGCTGCACCAGCGCGCCCGCCAGACTGCGTTCCTGGTGCCGGGCCTGACCATCGTCGTGCGCGACGAGTACGGTCTCGGGGAAGGTGGCAGCAAGGGCGAGGAGTCCTTCCGCTTCGACGGCGGCATCAGCGAGTTCTGTGAGTACCTGGCCCAGGACAAGGCTGTCTGCGATGTCCTCCGTCTCACCGGGCAGGGCACCTTCAAGGAGACCGTCCCGGTCCTCGACGATCACGGCCAGATGACCCCCACCGAGGTCACCCGTGAGCTTGTCGTGGACGTCGCGATGCGCTGGGGCACGGGGTACGACACGACGCTGCGGTCCTTCGTCAACATCATTGCCACGCCCAAGGGCGGCACCCATGTATCGGGATTCGAGCGTTCCCTCACCAAGACGATGAACGAGGTGATGCGCACCCAGAAGGTGCTGCGCGTCGCCGAGGACGACATCGTCAAGGACGACGCCCTGGAGGGTCTTACCGCGGTTGTCACGGTCCGTCTCGCCGAGCCGCAGTTCGAGGGCCAGACCAAGGAGGTGCTCGGCACCTCGGCGGCCAACCGGATCGTCTCCAACGTCGTCGCCAAGGAGCTCAAGGAGTTCCTGACCTCCACCAAGCGCGACGCCAAGGCCCAGGCCCGCTCCGTGATGGAGAAGGCCGTCGCTGCCGCCCGCACGCGCATCGCGGCCCGCCAGCACAAGGACGCCCAGCGCCGGAAGACGGCCCTGGAATCCTCCTCGCTGCCCGCCAAGCTCGCCGACTGCCGCAGTGACGACGTGGAGCGCAGCGAGCTCTTCATCGTCGAGGGCGACTCGGCGCTCGGCACCGCGAAGCTGGCACGGAACTCAGAGTTCCAGGCCCTCCTGCCGATCCGCGGCAAGATCCTCAATGTTCAGAAGGCGTCCGTGACGGACATGCTGAAGAACGTCGAGTGCGGCGCGATCATCCAGGTCATAGGGGCAGGGTCCGGCCGGACCTTCGACATCGACGCGGCGCGCTACGGGAAGATCATTCTTCTCGTCGACGCCGATGTCGACGGCGCGCACATCCGGATTCTGCTGCTTACCCTCTTCCAGCGCTACATGCGTCCGATGGTGGAGGCGGGCCGGGTCTTCGCGGCCGTACCGCCGCTGCACCGGATCGAGCTGGTGCAGCCGAAGAAGGGCCAGGACAAGTACGTCTACACGTACTCGGACAACGAGCTGCGCGAGACGCTCCTGGAGTTCCAGCGCAAGGGGGTCCGCATCAAGGACTCCATCCAGCGTTACAAGGGTCTCGGCGAGATGGACGCCGACCAGCTCGCGGAGACCACCATGGACCCCCGTTTCCGCACCCTGCGGCGGGTCAACATCGGCGATCTGGATGCCGCGGAGCAGGTATTCGATCTGCTGATGGGCAACGATGTGGCGCCCCGCAAGGAGTTCATCACGAGCTCGGCGGCGACGCTGGACCGCTCGCGCATCGACGCGTAGCGCTCACGCGAGGTGAGAGTTGTGCTCCGCTCGTGCGGAGCACACTCCACCCGTGGGTGGAGCCCTCGGCTCCACCCACGTTCCACCCCTGCTCCGATGCCGTGACCAGGCCTTTTCCGTAGCGTCGAAGGCGTTGATCCTCCTCGGATCGGCTCCGCACTTCCTCGTCCCTCGGAGGCCGACATGTCCGGGCTCACCCATGTTCTGGTGATCTGCGCCGTCATCGCGTTGGTGATCGTGCGCCAGTTCAAGGCGCAGCAGATCAGCGCGGACAGGCGCTGGTGGGTTATACCTGCCGTGCTGGTGTTCCTGGCCGTGCGCGAGCCCGACGTGCTGGACGCCCATCACCAGGTGGTGTCCGCGGTCCTGCTCGGTGCGGAGGTGCTGGTCGGTCTGGCCATCGGCCTCGGCTGGGCGCGGACCACGCATGTGTGGACAGAGCCGGACGGTGCCGTGTGGGGCAAGGGAAGCAAGGCCACCGCGCTCGTCTGGGGCGTCGGGATCGGGCTGCGGCTCGGCCTGTTCGGTGTCGGTGCGTTGCTGGGGGTGCGGCAGGGCAGCGCGGCACTGATGCTGGCTCTCGCGGCGACGCTGCTGGTCCGTAGCGCCATGCTGGCGCAGCGGGCCGGTCTGTTCCGCCCGGCGTACGGTGTTGCGGATGCGGCGTACAAGCCGATGCGGAAGGACCGCGTGTGAACTCGGACCGGTGGACGACGTGGCCCTCCCGGGAAGCGCTCACCCGGGAGGGGCAGAGCACTGCCCGGCTGTGGTTCGTCAGGGTCCTGCGCGTGGTGATCGCCGCCAGCCTGTTGTGGAACACCTTCCATGACGACAGGGGCTGGCGTCTGGCGGCCGGGATCGCCCTGGTCATGTTCTGCGGCGGGTTCGCCTGGGCGTTCTTCCGTGTCTCGTTCGCCCATCGACTGTGGCCTTCGGCCAGTCTGCTGGTCCTGCCGATGGGGGCCGGGTATGCCGCGCAGGCGGCCGACTGGAAGGTCCTCGCGCTCGTCCTCTGGTGCAGCACGGGAGTCCTGTCCCTGGAGCGGCTGCCGCTTCTGGCCGGTGCGGTCTGCGTGCCGCTGGCGATGACCGGGTTCGCGGCGTACAACGACGACGGCTGGCTTGTCACAAGCCTCATCGTCATCGGGCTCGCCCTGGCGGGATACACGCTGCGGCTCGACGCCGACGCGAGAGGCAACACCCAGCGACTGCTCGCCCAGGAGCTTGCCGCCCGCACCGCGGAGGCGGAGACGGCCGCCCTGGCGGAGCGGGCGCGGATCGCCAGGGAGATCCATGACGTGCTCGCGCACAGCCTCTCCGCACAGATGGTCCACCTGGAGGCGGCGCGTCTGCTGATCGAGGGGGAGGCGACGCGCGATCAGATACTCGAACGGGTGGTGGCGGCACGGTCCATGGCCCGCGAAGGGCTCGCGGAGACCCGGCAGGCGCTGTCCGCGCTGCGCGGCGAGATGACGCCGGTTGAGGACTTCCTGCGGGAACTGGTTGCCTCGGACAGGGCCTCGGTGTCCGTGACGGGGGCGCGGCGCGCTCTGCCCGCCGAGGCGTCACAGGCGGTGCGCCGAGTCGCGCAGGAGGCCCTGACGAACGTACGGAAGCACGCGCCGGGCGCCAAGGTGCGCGTGCACCTTGCGTATGGGGAGGGTGAAGTGACGCTGGACGTACGGGATTCAGGCGCGCCGCCGGGTGAACTCGCCGCCTCCGGAGCCGGGTACGGTCTGCTGGGAATGCGGGAGCGGGCTGAGCTGCTGGGCGGCTCTCTGGCCGCTGGGCCTGGTGAGGAGGGCTTCATCGTGACGCTGAAGGTGCCTACATGACGACCGAAGGCGGCGCCAAGGTGCCCGTGCCGGCGCCGGCACGGGTGGTCGTGGTCGATGACCAGACCGTGGTGCGAGAGGGCATCGTGATGCTGCTGGGGCTGCTGCCCGGTATCGAGGTCGTCGGTTCCGGAGGTGACGGCGAGGAAGCCGTTCGGCTCGTCGCCGAACTCTCTCCCGATGTCGTCCTGATGGACCTGCGCATGCCCCGGGTCGACGGCGCGGAGGCCACCCGCCGTATCCGTGCCGAGTACCCGGGAACGCAGGTCGTCGTACTGACCACCTTCGCCGACGACGAGTCGCTCTTCCCGGCGCTGAGAGCCGGCGCGCGCGGCTACCTCACCAAGGACGCCGGTGGGGACGAGATCGTGCGGGCCGTTCAGGACGTGCTCTCGGGCGATGCGGGGCTCTCGCCGCAGATTCAACGGCGGTTGCTGGAGCGGTTGTCGGAGCCCGACCAGCCGGTGCCCGCGGAGCCGCCCGACGGTCTCACCACGCGTGAGACGGAGGTGCTGGTCCTGATCGCGGAGGGGATGAACAACCAGGAGATCGCCCGCGAGATGCATGTCTCCCCTGCCACGGTGAAGACGCACATCAACAACCTCTTCGCGAAGACGGGAATCAAGGACCGCGCGCAGGCTGTCCGTTACGCCTACCGGCGCGGACTGGTGAAGCCCCCGAGAGCTACTTCCAGCTGAGTGGGTGCTTTGAGGAGGCCCTTCACCTGGACGAGGCCCTTCACCTGATGGGGTGAAGAGGAGGGAGAGAAGAGTCAGGGATCTTCCCGTTCTGTCCATCCTTGGGCACGCGGCCGAACAAGGCTGCGGACAAGGAGAGTTCGGTGGAGAAGCACGACGGGCGCGATGCCGGGCAGGCGCGGACCGGGGATCCGAGGGATCCCTGGTACGACGCTCTGGCCTCCGGCTGGGGCGAGTTGGACGGCATGGGTGCGCCGGCGCCCGCGGTGCCGCCCCAGGGCGTACCCGAGCGGAGCGCGAGCGCGGCCGACATCT
Organism: Streptomyces sp. NPDC048441; assembly: GCF_043200235.1. NCBI lineage: Bacteria > Bacillati > Actinomycetota > Actinomycetes > Kitasatosporales > Streptomycetaceae > Streptomyces > Streptomyces sp. NPDC048441. Next base: position 176,788 of record NZ_JBICXM010000012.1, on the reverse strand, counting down.
ATCTGGAGGTCCAGCGGAGCGCTGCCTTCCAGGAGGTGCGCCGTCGGTATCGGCGGTTCGTCATCCCCGGGGTGGCGCTCTTCTTCACCTGGTACGTCGCATACGTCGTGACGGCGACCACGGCGCCCGGCCTTATGGCGCGGCCCGTCGCCGGAGCCGTGAATGTCGCGATGCTCTCCGGCCTCGGACAGTTCCTCACGACTTTCCTGCTGACCTGGGCTTATGCCCGGCACGCCAGGCTGCGGAGGGATCGCGCGGCACTCGATCTGCGCTGGACCGTGTTCGAGCAGAAGCGGGAGCAGGACCAGAAGCGGGAGCAGGACCAGCGCAAAGACGACCAGTGGAGTGAGCAGGAACCGGCACGGGGGAGTGAGCGATGACCGGGGATCATCAGACGCTCGCGCTCCTGCTGTTCGGCGTGTTCGTGGCCGTCACGCTCGCGATCACGACGTGGGTGAGCCGGAACCGGCACGGCTCGGCTGAGGAGTTCTACACGGGCGGGCGGCTCTTCTCTCCCATGGAGAATGGTTTTGCCATCGCGGGCGACTACATGTCGGCCGCCTCCTTCCTCGGCATCTCCGGGCTGATCGCCCTCTTCGGCTACGACGGGCTGCTCTACTCGGTGGGTTTCCTCGTCGCCTGGCTCGTCGTGCTGTTCCTGGTGGCCGAACTGGTGCGCAACTGCGGCAGGTTCACGCTCGCCGATGTCGTCGCCGCCCGGATGAGGGAGCGGCCCGTGCGCATCGCGGCGGGAACTTCCTCGGTGACCGTGTCCGTTCTCTATCTGGTGGCGCAGATGGTGGGGGCGGGCTCACTCGTCGCGCTGCTGCTCGGCGGGACGAGCGCGGCTGCGCAGACCTGGACGGTGATCGGCGTCGGCGCGCTCATGGTCATCTATGTGTCGTTGGGAGGGATGCGGGCCACCACCTGGATCCAGATCGTCAAGGCGGTCCTGTTGATGTGCGGGGCGATCGCGCTGACCGTGCTCGTACTGGTGCGTTTCCACGGCGACTTCGACCAGTTGCTGCGGACCGCGGCCGACCGCAGCGGCCACGGCAGCCAGTTCCTCGCACCAGGCCTGAAGTACGGCGGCGACTGGACCGCGCGCCTTGACTTCATCAGCCTCGGGCTCGCGCTCGTCCTCGGCACGGCCGGACTGCCGCACATCCTCTCCCGCTTCTATACGGTGCCGACCGCGCGGGCCGCGCGCCGTTCCGTCGTCTGGTCCATCGGCCTCATCGGCGGCTTCTACCTGATGACGATCGTGCTCGGCTTCGGCGCCGCCGCGATCGTGGGCTCCGATGCCGTGCGGGGATCGAACGCCGCGGGGAACACGGCGGTTCCGCTCCTCGCGCTCGATCTGGGAGGCGGCGCGGACTCCACTGGCGGAACGGTTCTGTTCGCCGTCGTCGCCGCGATCGCCTTCGCCACGATCCTGGCCGTGGTAGCAGGGATCACCCTCGCCTCGTCGGCGTCCGTGGCCCACGACCTGTACGCGTCGCTGCGGCGCAAACACGCGAAGCCGCGCAGCGAGGTGGCGGTGGCGCGCCTCGCCGCGGCCGGGATCGGCGTGGTCGCGATCGGCCTCGGACTGCTGGCCCGCGATCTCAACGTGGCGTTCCTGGTGGGACTCGCCTTCGCGGTAGCCGCGTCCGCCAATCTGCCCGTACTGCTCTATTCGCTGTTCTGGCGGAACTTCACCACGCGGGGTGCGGTCTGGTCGGTGTACGCGGGCCTGGTGCCGTCCCTGGTGCTTGTCGTGCTGTCACCCGTGGTCTCCGGTGGGCCCAACTCCCTCTTCCCAGGGGTGGACTTCCAGTACTTCCCCCTGGAGAACCCGGGGCTCGTCTCCATCCCGCTGGGCTTCCTGGCCGGCTGGCTGGGCACCGTCACCTCGGCGGAGCCCGCGGACGAGGCCAAACACGCGGAGACCGAAGTGCGATCGCTCACCGGGGCGGGAGCGGTGTAACGCCCGGCTAGGAAGCGCTGGACGCCCACTCGTAGCGATGCTCCGGGCGACCCGTGTCGCCGTACTTGAGGCTGAGCCGGACTCGGCCCGAGCGCTCCAGGAGCTTCAGATAGCGCTGCGCCGTCTGGCGGCTCAGCAGGGTGAGGTCCGCCAGCTCTTGGGCGGAGAGAGGCCCTTCAGCGCCCATCAGGGCCCTGCGGACCAGCTCGGCCGTGGTGGGGGAGTGGCCTTTGGGCAGCTCGGGTGCCGGAGTCGCCGAGAGGGCGCCGAAGATCCGGTCGACTTCGGCCTGCTCGGCCTCGCCCCCGCCGTCAAGGGTGCGGCGCAGCGTCGCGTACGCATCGAGCTTGGCGCGAAGTCCCGCGTAGGAGAACGGTTTGACCAGGTACTGCAGGGCGCCGTGGCGCATCGCGGCCTGCACGGTGGCGACATCGCGGGCAGCGGTCACCATGATCACGTCGGTCTGATGGCCGCGCTCACGCAACGTACGGACGACCGCGAGACCCGTCTCGTCCGGCAGATAGTGGTCAAGGAGCACCAGATCGATGGGGAGCTCCTCGATGAGCCGCAGCGCCTCCGCGGCGTTGTGCGCCTTCGCCGCCACGCGGAAGCCGGGGACCTTCGCCACATAGGCGGCGTTGACGTCCGCGACCCGGACGTCGTCGTCCACGACGAGCACCTCGATCATCGCGTCTCCTCCGTGGCGGCCGGTTCGGGCTGCGCGAGCGCTTCTTCGGACGGCATGAGGGCTTCGGAGTGCACGAGTGCCTCGGGCAGTACGACGGTGAACTCGGCGCCCCCGTCGGGCGCCGCCTCGGCCCGTGCGCTGCCGCCCTGCCGCTCGGCGAGTCTGCGGACCAGGGCGAGCCCGATACCGCGCTTGCCGTGCGCCGGAGGCTCCTTGGTGGACCAGCCCTCCGTGAAGATCGTCTCGCGTTGTTCGGGCGGGACGCCGGGGCCCGTATCGCGCACCCGTAGGACGACAGCGCGTCCCTCGGTGCGCACATCGACCTCCACGCGCGCGTGGAGGCTGCCCGCCGCGGCGTCGAGCGCGTTGTCGACCAGATTGCCGACGATGGTGACGAGGCCGCCCGGGTCGATCAGGCGGTCGGGCAGCGCGGTGTCGCGTGGCACGGCGAGCACGACACCACGTTCCGCGGCGACCGTGGCTTTGCCCACGAGGAGGGCGGCGAGCAGCGGATCGCCGACCTTCTCCGTGATCTGCTCGGCGGTCACCCGGTGCGCGCCCGCCACCTCACCGACGAACTCCGCCGCCTCCTCGTACATCTCCAGCTCCAGGAGGCCGAGCAGCGTGTGCATCCGGTTGGCGTGCTCGTGGTCCTGGGCGCGCAGCGCGTCGATGAGGCCGCGGGTGGAGTCCAGCTCGCGGCCCAGCTGCTCCAGTTCGGTGCGGTCGCGCAGGGTGGCGACGGCGCCCCCGTCGTCCGTGGGCATCCGGTTGGCGACCAGGACGCGCTGGCCGCGGACGGTCAGGAGGTCGGTGCCCGTGACCCGTCCGGCGAGTACGTCGGTCGTACGTCCGGGGCCCAGCGCCGTGTCGAGCGGTTGGCCGATGGCTTCGGAACCGAGGCCCAGGAGGCGCTGTGCCTCGTCGTTGAGGAGGCGGATCCGGCCGGCGCGGTCCAGTGCGACGACGCCCTCACGGATGCTGTGTAGCATGGCCTCGCGTTCCGCGAGGAGGGCCGAGATATCGGAGAAGGCCAGGTCACGGGTCTGTCGCTGCACCCTGCGTGAGATCAGATAGGCGGCAAGGGCGCCCACGGCCAGCGCACCGCCCGCGTAGGCGAAGAGGCCCGGGATCGCGTGGACGAGGCGGGCGCGGACGCTGTCGTACTCGATGCCTACGGAGACGGCACCCACGATGTCCCCGTCGATGTCCCGCAGCGGTACCTTGCCCCGGGCCGAGCGGCCCAGGGTGCCGTTGTCGATCTCCATGACCTCGTCCCCGGCGAGCGCGTCGCTGGGGTCGGTCGAGACGACCTGGCCGATCTGGTCGCGATCGGTGTGGGACCAGCGAACGCCGTCCTTGTTCATGATCACGACGTACTCCGCGCCGCTGGCACGCCGGATCCGTTCCGCTTCCGTCTGCACGGGTCCGTCGACCGTGGGCTTCGAGGAGCGGAGGTCATCGGCGATCTGCGGCTGGGCTGCCGTGGTCTGCGCGATGGCGAGGGCACGCCGCATCGCCTGATCGTCCAGCTGATCGCTGAGGGGCGCGAGGAAGAGCCCCGTGGCGAGCACGGCGACCCCGGCGGCGATCGCCAGCTGCATCAGCAGCACCTGCGAGAAGACGCGCCGCGGCAGGCCGAGGCGGAGTCTTCGGGCAGGGGAGGAGGTCGGGCTCATGTGTACGAACGGTACGGCGACCGGAGGGCTACTCCGAAGTCACTGTGGCGGGGATCTCCTGTTCGGCGCCGTACGCGATACGCCGAACCGCGACGACATCCATGCGCGCCGGGGCCGCCAGTGCCGCGCCGCAGCTCTCCGGCCGTGGCGGCTGAGAGGCTCCCTGGGCGACCGTCACGCGCCAGTGCCGTCCGTCGGTGTGGGCCACCGTCACGTCCCAGCGTGGGGCCGTGCCGTCCGTGTGGACGACGCTCAGGGCGCCGACGGCGGCCTCGCCCGTCGCGGTGCGCACCGCGAGCTCGGCGGCCTGCCCAGGGCGGTCCCAGGCCGAATTGCCCCGGCAGCCCTCAGTGACGACGCGGCCCGTGCGCACCCCATCGAGGATTTCCTTGACAGCGGTGTGTCCGGAGCGGCCGTACGCGTAGCCGTAGGGCAGGACAAGGAGTGTGGGTGAGAAGCGGTGGCCACCCAGATGGGTGACTTCCCAGGTGCCTTGTTCACCGGACGCGCTGAGCGTGGCGGCGAGCGGCCTGCCGAGGAGGGCGCAACAGCGGTCCCGCTTGCCGTTCGTGCAGACCAGGGCGAGCGGGGCGCCGGTGTGCGGCGTGCCGAATCCGCTGTGGTCGCCCGCGCCGAGGGCGGCGAAGTCGAGGTCGAGCAGTCGCTCCGGTTCGTCCGTCACGTGGGCGCGCAGCCAGGTGTTGCCGGGCACGGTGTGGGCCACGTACACCTGGCGGCGCGCGGGGGCGTGGCAGTCGGCGTGGCGTCCGGGGCGGCGGATGAGCGCGATCCGTACGCCGGTTCCCTCCGCGGCGGCCTCAAGGGCGCGGCCGACCTCCGGATCCAGATGGCTCGATGTGAGCGCTTTGGCGCCCCAGGGGCCCGGCTGTTCAAGCAGTAGCCAGGTCCTGGCGGTGGCCGCGGTCCCCGCGAGAGGCTCGTCCAGATCCCGCGAAGCGGTGGCGCACGTACTCACAGAGGGGAGCCTAACCCGCGTCGGACGCGGGGTGACTCACGCGCCGCGCGGTGCGGGCATCGGCTGGGGCGGACGCAGTCCTACGTAGTGCCCGCTGGGGCGCATACGCAGCGGGCGTTCCTCGTACTCCTCCAGGGCGTGGGCGATCCAGCCCGCCGTGCGGGCCACGGCGAAGATCGTCTCGCCTGCCTCGGCGGGCATCCCCGACGAGGCGGTCAGGACGGCGAGAGCCAGGTCGACATTGGCGTGCAGGTCCGTGTGGCGGGCCGTGGTGGCCACCACGTCACGGGCCGCGGCCAGGGCGGGACCGGCCTTGGGGATGACCTCCAGGAGGGCGAACAGGGCCTCCGCGCGCGGGTCGTCGCCGGGGTAGAGCCGGTGGCCGAGGCCCGGGACGCGGCGGCCCGCGCGCAGTTCGTCGGCTACTACGGGGGCCGCGCTGCCCCGGTCGAGTACGTCGAGGAGCATGCGGTGCGCGAGGCCGCTGGCCGCGCCGTGCAGGGGGCCTTCCAGGACGCCGAGGCCGGCCGACACCGCTGCGTACGGGTGCGCGCGGGCGGAGGCGGCGACGCGGACGGCGAGTGTCGACGCGGCGAGGTCGTGGTCGACGAGCAGCCCGAGTGCGGTGTCCAGGGCGTGCAGGGAGGCGTCGTGGGGCTTCTGCCCTGACAGCCGTGCCCAGAGCTGGTGTGCCAGGGGGCCCTCGTCCCGGTGGGCGCGGCTGACCGGCGGGAGAGCGGTGACGAGGGTGGGGATGAGGGTGCGCGCGGTGCCGATGACGGCCTCTTCGGAGAGGTCGAAGCGGAGGGGGTCCGCTGCCGCGGCGGCGATGGCGGCCACGCGCAGGCGGTCGGTCGGGCCGCTGTGCTCGGGCAGCGCGTCGATGGCGCGACGGGCGACTTCGGCGGTGTCCTCGGGGGCGGTGAAACGGATTCCGGGGCGCATGACTCCGGTCCACAGCCACTCGGCGACCTCTTCGTAGGAGTGGTCCAGGGCCAGTTCCGTGGCGTCGACACCGCGGTAGTAGTAGCGGTCCTTGTCGATGAGCGTGATGCGGGTGCGGACGGAGAGTTCGCTGCTCGCGGAGGTCGCGGCGGGCTCTCTGCGGTTCTTGCGGGCGAGCGATTCGACCTCCTTGGCGTCGAAGGTGCTGCCCCGGGAGCCGGGGCCGCGGCGGCTGCTGAGCTGGCCGCGGCTCACGTACGCGTACACGGTCTCCGGCTTCACGCCGAGCAGTTCGGCGGCTTCCCGGGTGCTCAGGCGGCGGCCCTCGCGGGTGGTGGTCTCCGCGGTCTGACCCGTCGTCTCGCCGTCCGCGCGGGGCACTTCTCGATCCGTCATGGGCGCCACCGTATTCCGTATCTAGATCTAGTTGGGTCTGACATTGATTCAATCAATATTGACAGAGATTCAGTCAAGCATGGACAGTCGAATCAAGTCCAGGGAGGAAGTCGAGGAAGAACATGCCGATCAATGGCTCCACCACCACCCCCACCGCCCCCGTGGAGGTTCCCCGCGGGCTCGCGGGCGTCGTCGTGACCGAGACCCGGCTCGGCGACGTCAGGGGATACGAGGGCTTCTACCACTACCGCCAGTACTCGGCCGTCGAGCTCGCGCAGACACGCAGCTTCGAGGACGTCTGGCACCTGATGTTCCACGGTGCGCTGCCGGACGCCGGGCAGCGTGCCGCCTTCGCCGCGCAGACCGCGGCGTTGCGTCGGCTGCCGGACGAGGTGCGCGCCGCGCTGCCCGCCATAGCCCGCGCCAGTGCCCTGTCCGGGCCGCTCTCCGGGCTGCGTACGGCGCTGTCGCTCTTCGGTGCGGCGAAGGGCTTCCGCCCGGTGTACGACATCGACGCCGACCGGCGCCGTGCCGATGCCCTCGCCGCGTCCGCCGTGGTGCCGACCCTGCTCACGGCGCTGTACCGGCTGGGCCAGGGACTCGACCCGGTCGAGCCGCGCGACGACCTTTCGTACGCGGCCAACTACCTCTACATGCTGACGGGTTCGGAGCCGGACCCCGATCGTGCGCGGGCCATCGAGCAGTACTTGATCTCAACCATTGATCACGGCTTCAACGCGTCGACGTTCACGGCCAGGGTCATCACCTCGACCGGTGCGGATGTCGCGGCCTGTCTGGTGGGTGCCGTCGGCGCGCTGTCGGGCCCGCTGCACGGCGGGGCCCCGAGCCGCGCTCTCGACACGCTCGATGCCATCGGCACCCCCGACCGCATCGACGGCTGGATCCGCGAACGGGTCCTGGCAGGGGACCGCATCATGGGCTTCGGCCACCCCGTCTACCGCACCGAGGACCCGCGCTCGCGGATGCTGCGGGGCATCGCGCAGCAATTCGGCGGCCGGATGGTGGAGTTCGCGGTAGAGGTCGAGCGCCAGGTCGAGGCGATACTCGCCGAACTTAAGCCGGGTCGTGAGCTGCACACCAACGTGGAGTTCTACGCGGGCGTCGTCATGGAACTGTGCGGGCTGCCACGCGAGATGTTCACGCCTACGTTCGCTGCGGCGCGGGTGGTGGGCTGGGGAGCGAATGTCCTGGAGCAGGCGGAGGACTCGAAGATCATTCGGCCTGCGGCGCGGTATGTGGGGGAGCCGGCGCCGGTTCGCCTGCCGTTGGAGAGCTGACTGCGGCGCCATGAGTGGCCTCAGGCAGCGGGGGTGGGCGGCCGCAGTCGGAGATATGAGAGCTCCCGGGGAGTGGTGCAACCGGCTGACGACGGGCGACGAAAACAGCCGCTGATGGGAGGGGCCTGGCCACTCTGGAGGTGGCCAGGCCGGTTGCGACGGGCGGGCAAGGGACTCCGGGGCGCGCACTCGAGGCGGCATACCGGAGCGAAGGTCATCGGTCAGGCGTCAGGGATGTCGATCTTGGCGCGAATTAGCGTCTCTCGAGTGATGACCACGATCCGTTCGTCATGGGAACGCCCCGCGTCGGTCGGAAGCTTGCTGTCGAGTGCCGCCGTTCTGTCGGCGCCGATGATGGCGAAAGAGCCGTCACTCAGCTCGAAGATGTCGGGACACGTGTTGCCGTCGAGGCTGCCGCGCTGACGAGGGGAAGCGCCGATGCGGCGGGTGATGTCTGGTGTGGTCACGAACGGTACGTTGCCAGCTGCCGGAGGCGCGTTCACGCCAATTTCAACTCGTGGGGCAGACGAGAACCAGCCAACCTGTGCTCTGGTCTTCCCTCTTATCGAGGGTGATGAGCCGAGAGGCGTCACGGGGTGAAAGGCGGGGCGGGGGGAGCGGGCTGTTGGAAGTACGCGGCAGACGGTGTGGGGGGTCCCGACGCTGCGGCGGTGGCGTATGCCGCATCGGCGATACGCACGAAGCTGCAAAGGCGACGATCGGAACCCGACTCGGCAAGTCGTTGCCATGAAGGTCGGCTGTTTGCCCAGTAGGCGCGGCCGACCTCGCCGCGGAAGTAATCCTCCAGCGTGACCCGAATGGTGGGCTCATCGTAGAGGTTCAACTTGAAGTCGCGGCTCCACATGCTCACGATCAGGTTGCTCACGAGAAGTTGCCGCCACCGTTGCTGTGAGACAGGTGTGTTGGGTGGCTCCCAACACACCAAAAATGCGGGGTCGTCCAGGGTGAGCAGGGTGAGCTCACGATGTGCGGAGAGGTGCGACTCCTCGTTCTGCACGCGGGTCTGCCGCGCCTGGTGAGAGATTGAGAGGACCACGCCCACCAAGGCGGCGGCCGAGAAGAGTACGGACAGTGCGCCGTACGTCTGGCTGACGTTGCTGAGGCGGTCCCAGTCCATGCCGCGGGGGGCGAGACGGTCGAGCAGGAAAGGGGTCGTGAATATGACGGCAAGTGCGGCCAGGGTGGCAGTGCTCCACGTCGCCGCGCTGCGATGCCTGCCGCTGTGTGGTGTCACGGTGTAGTCCTCCTTTGGCCCCGACGGATAAGGCCGTCGGGGCATCGCGGGAAGCCGTCCAGCGGACAGGTGTTGCGGCCGCCCGCCGGACGGCTGCTACTGCCTAGAAGTCTGGAATATCTACTTTGGCTCGGATCAACGTTTCACGGCTGATAACGACGATGCGTTCGTAGTCGGCCCGTCCGGCGTCGGGTGGCAGTTCCCGATCCAGGGCCTCGGTCTCATCTGTGCCGATGACAGCGAAGTTGCCGTCGGTCAACTCGAACACGTCAGGGCAGTTCTGCCCGGCGACGCTCCCTCGTTGCCGAGGGGAAGCACCGATGCGGCGCGCGATCTTCAAGTCGGATCCCAGTCCTATGGCTGTGCAGATGGGTAACCGGAAGAATAACGAGCGCGCGGTGGGCTGTTCCGCCGATCCGACTTTCTGCTGGTGTGAGCGCCGATCGCGATGTGGTGGCCCTGAACGGCTTGGTTGGGAACTCACTCCACCAGCGATAGTTTTCCTCTCACTCCGGCGGCTTGCCCACGACCCACCATTCCCCCGTGTCGGCTTCGTCGAGGTCGTGGATCAAGTTATCCACCATCTTGCCGACTTGGGCCTCAATGGAGTCCTCTTCCAGACTTGCCCTGGCCGCACGGGTCACCTCCCAGTACTCCCGGAAGATGGAGTTCTGGAGTGTGCCGCGTAGGTGGCCGAAGAGCTCAACTCGGCTGACGTTGCCGATGCGGTAGGCGAGCAGAGCATTGGTGTAGAGGGCGTTGGCGAAGAGGAACTGGCGGTGTTTCGCGGGCGGGACCGAGCCCTCGTAAGTGTCGAGTACGGCGGCTAGCGTCGGATCCTCCATCGCCTTGCTCAGCAGTTCCCACTGGAGTTGCTGTTGGTTGGCGAGGTCGACGTGCCGCTGCTGTTCGCACTGGTCCGTTTGTTCGCATCGCTCAAGCCGCAGCCGCAGTTTCTTGAGCTGATGATGTTGCGCGATAAGGGCCCCGACGGTGCCGAGGGTCAAGGCCAGCCCCGCCGCGGCAGGACCCGCTCCCCATACACCAAAGCTCTGTGTGGCCATGTCAACCCCCGGATCGGCGACCGTCCGCCGGTCGTCGGATGCGGGTCGACAGGGAGAGGACCGGCGAGCGATGGGCGGCGCGCTTGCCGCCTCCCAGGATGCCGAGCGGCTCTGATCGGCAGGGAGGCGGAGAGGAGGCGCACAGGAGGATGCAGTGGTCGCGTATCCCGGCGCCGTGCAGGATGTGTGCCCCGCCTGCGCCGCTAACAATCGTTCACTTCGCGGCGCTTCTACGCGCTCGTATGCTGGGGCGGTATTCGTTCGTCGTACGAGAGCTGGCCACGCGCCGGTGCACGCGTCAGTGTGAAAGGGGTCGCACGTTGACTCAGCCGTGTGCCGGGCAGATCCCGGTAGTCGTCCTCACCGGCTTCCTGGGTTCAGGCAAGACGACCCTGCTCAACCACCTGCTGCACCGCAGCGGCGGCAGCCGGATCGGTGCGATCGTCAATGACTTCGGGGCCATCGAGATCGATGCCATGTCCGTCGCGGGGCAGCTCGGTGACTCCACCGTCTCGCTCGGCAATGGGTGTTTGTGCTGTGCCGTGGACGCCAGTGAGCTCGATGTGTATCTGGAGAAGCTTGCTCAGCCCGCCGCCCGGATCGATGTCATCGTCATCGAGGCCAGCGGGCTTGCTGAGCCGCAGGAGCTCGTGAAGATGGTGCTCGCCAGCGAGAATCCGCACATCGTCTACGGAGGGCTCGTTGAAGTCGTCGACGCCGCCGAGTTCGATTCCACCCGGCAGCGGCATCCCGAAGTCGACCGGCATCTGGGGATCGCCGATCTTGTGGTCGTCAACAAGATCGACCGGGTAGAGGACGGTGAGCGTGAGCGGATTCTCGGCGTCGTCCGGGGGTTCACCGACCGTGCGGCCGTGGTCCCCGCCTCATACGGGCGCGTCGATGTGGAGCTGCTCCTCGACCGCAAGCCCGTGGGGGAGCGAGTCGGGCAGCTTTCGTTCGATGACCTGCACAGTCATCAGGAGGGCGATGGACAGGATGGGCACGGTGGGCATCACGACCACCTGCACTCCGCCTACGAAAGCCTCTCCTTCCCCTCCGAAGTGCCCATGAGTCCTCGCCCCTTCATGGGCCTCCTCGACAGTCGGCCCGAAGGGCTCTACCGCATCAAGGGGTACGTCGATTTCGGCGCCGCCGATCCGCGCAACAAGTACGCCGTGCACGCCGTGGGGCGGTTTCTGCGCTTCTACCCCGAGCCGTGGGCGCCGGGTGAGCTCCGGTCCACCCAGCTCGTGCTCATCGGGTCGGGCATCGACGTACCGGCTCTGGAGAAGGAGCTTGCGGCGTGCCGTGAGTACGCCCCACAGGCCGGTGCCGATGAGCACAGCATGTGGGGCGTACTTCGGTACGTCCAGGATGTTCGGGATGTACCGGACGTCCAGGAGTCGCAGGGCGGCTGACTACGCCGGGCCCGCCACCACCGCCACCGGCTTCGCCAGGGAGACTCCCGAGCCGTCGCGGCGCGGGTCGATCTCCGGCAGCTCGGCCGGCAGGCCACTGCGCTGGGCCGCGAGCGGCGGGGTCGGGCCCGCCCAGCCGAAGCTCAGGCAGTCCTCGCCCTTCAGGAGACGCTGGACGCGTACGCCACCCGTGGCGCGGCCCTTGCGGGGGTACTGGTCGAAGGGTGTCACCTTGGCCGTCGTCTGGACCGAGTCGTCGAGCGTGCCGCGTGAGCCGGCCACGGTGAAGACGACGGCCTCGACGGCCGGGTCCACCGCCGTGAAGGAGATGACCTTGACGCCGTCCGCGAGCTTGATGCCCGCCATGCCGCCCGCGGGCCGGCCCTGTGGGCGGACCTGTGAAGCCTGATAGCGGAGCAGTTGGGCGTCGTCCGTGATGAAGACGAGGTCTTCCTCGCCCGTGCGCAGCTCGGCCGCGCCGACGATCTTGTCGCCGTCCTTGAGGGTGATGACCTCCAGCTCTTCCTTGTTGGACGGATAGTCCGGGACCACGCGCTTGACCACGCCCTGCTCGGTGCCGAGGGCCAGGCCGGGTGACGACTCGTCCAGGGTCATCAGGCAGATCAGCTTCTCGTCCGCCTCCAGGGAGAGCAGCTCCGAGACCGGCGCGCCTCCGGAGAGGTTGGGTGCCGCATGAGTCTCGGGGAGCTGGGGGAGGTCCACTACGGAGACGCGCAACAGCCGTCCCTCCGACGTCACCGCGCCCACCTCGCCCCGTGCGGTCGCGGGCACGGCCGAGACGATCACGTCGTGCTTGACGCGCTTGGTGTCGCTCTCGGCGAACGGCTCGCCGTTGGCCGTGCGGGCGAGGAGGCCGGTCGAGGAGAGGAGCACACGGCACGGGTCGTCCGCCACCTGCAGCGACACCGTGGGCGCCGGGGTGCCCGCCGACTCCAGGAGTACCGTGCGCCGGTCCGTGCCGAACTTCTTGGCCACGGCGGCCAGTTCGGACGAGACCAGCTTGCGCAGCTCGGCGTCCGACTCGAGGATGCGGGTCAGCTCGTCGATCTCGGCCTTGAGCCTGTCGCGCTCGGACTCCAGCTCGATGCGGTCGAACTTGGTGAGGCGGCGCAGCGGCGTGTCGAGGATGTACTGCGTCTGGATCTCGCTCAGCGAGAAGCGCTCCATCAGGCGCTCCTTGGCCTGTGCGGAGTTGTCGCTGGAGCGGATGAGGCGGATGACCTCGTCGATGTCCAGGAGGGCGACGAGCAGGCCCTCCACCAGGTGCAGCCGGGCCTGCTTCTTGCTGCGGCGGAACTCGCTGCGGCGGCGCACGACATTGAACCGGTGGTCGAGATAGACCTCGAGAAGCTCCTTGAGGCCGAGCGTGAGGGGCTGGCCGTCCACCAGGGCTACGTTGTTGATGCCGAAGGACTCCTCCATCGGCGTCAGTTTGTACAGCTGCTCGAGGACGGCCTCAGGAACGAAGCCGTTCTTGATCTCGATGACCAGGCGCAGGCCGTGTGAGCGGTCCGTGAGGTCCTTGACGTCGGCGATGCCCTGCAGCTTCTTCGAGCCGACCAGGTCCTTGATCTTGGAAATGACCTTCTCAGGGCCTACGGAGAAGGGCAGTTCGGTCACGACCAGGCCCTTGCGGCGGGCGGTCACGGACTCGACGGCCACCGTCGCGCGGATCTTGAAGGTGCCGCGTCCTGATTCGTACGCGTCCTTGACCCCGGTCAGGCCGACGATGCGGCCACCCGTGGGGAGGTCCGGGCCCGGCACGAAACGCATCAGCGTCTCCAGGTCGGCCCCGGGGTGCTTGATCAAGTGGCGGGCGGCGGCGATGACCTCGCCGAGGTTGTGCGGCGGCATGTTCGTCGCCATGCCGACGGCGATGCCCGACGAGCCGTTGACCAGGAGGTTCGGATAGGCCGCGGGGAGGGTGACCGGTTCCCGCTCCTGGCCGTCGTAGTTCGACTCGAAATCGACTGTGTTCTCTTCGATCGACTCCGTCATCAGGGACGTCGCGTCGGCCATCTTGCACTCGGTGTACCGCATGGCGGCCGGCGGGTCGTCGTTCCCGAGCGAGCCGAAGTTGCCGTGCCCGTCCACCAGCGGAAGCCGCATGGAGAAGGGCTGGGCCATGCGCACAAGCGCGTCGTAGATCGACGCGTCGCCGTGCGGGTGCAATTTACCCATGACCTCGCCGACGACGCGGGCGCACTTCACATAGCCGCGGTCGGGGCGCAGGCCCATCTCGTTCATCTGGTACACGATCCTGCGGTGCACCGGCTTCATGCCGTCGCGGGCGTCCGGCAGGGCGCGCGAGTAGATGACCGAATACGCGTACTCGAGGAAGGAGCCCTGCATCTCGTCGACGACGTCGATGTCGAGGATCTTCTCCTCGAACGCTTCGTCGGGCGTCGGGGTCTTCGTGCTGCGGCGGGCCATCGCTGCTGCGGCTCCTTCACGGTGTCTGCCAGGGCATCAACGGGATCTGACGCCGACCATTGTGGACTGTCCCACTGACAACGCCGACCACGACCCGGACTTCGACCTCGACTACGCCGAGCGCGGAGCGGGAACTTCACCGGTTGTCAGCACGCTTGCATACAGTGGCAGGACTGGCAGAATTTCCAGCTTTCGCGATTCGAAGGGACGTACATGCCCATGGGTCACACGGCCACAGCCGAGGCCGGCTCCGGCGGCCTGACAGCGACCGAGCATCGGCTGGCCAACGGCCTGCGCGTGGTGCTTTCCGAGGACCACCTGACCCCGGTCGCCGCGGTCTGCCTCTGGTACGACGTCGGCTCCCGCCACGAGGTCAAGGGCCGTACGGGCCTCGCGCACCTCTTCGAGCACCTCATGTTCCAGGGATCGGAGCAGGTGCACGGCAACGGCCATTTCGAGCTGGTGCAGGGCGCGGGCGGTTCGCTCAACGGCACGACGAGCTTCGAGCGCACCAACTACTTCGAGACGATGCCCACGCACCAGCTGGAGCTGGCCCTGTGGCTGGAAGCCGACCGGATGGGCTCGCTGCTCTCCGCACTCGACGACGAGTCCATGGAGAACCAGCGTGACGTCGTGAAGAACGAGCGCCGCCAGCGCTACGACAACGTCCCGTACGGCACGGCTTTCGAGAAGCTGACCGCCCTCTCGTACCCCGAGGGCCACCCCTACCACCACACCCCGATCGGCTCGATGGCCGACCTGGACGCGGCGACACTCGAAGACGCGCGGCATTTCTTCCGTACGTACTACGCGCCCAACAACGCGGTCCTCTCGGTCGTCGGCGACATCGACCCTGAGCAGACCCTCGCCTGGGTCGAGAGGTACTTCGGGTCCATCCCCTCGCACGACGGCAAGCAGCCGCCCCGCGACGGCTCGCTGCCCGACACGATCGGCAAGGAGCTGCGCGAGGTCGTCGAGGAAGAGGTCCCGGCCCGCGCCCTGATGGCCGCCTACCGCCTCCCCGAGGACGGCACGCGCGCGTGCGACGCCGCCGACCTGGCGCTCACGGTCCTCGGCAGCGGCGAGTCCTCCCGGCTCTACAACCGCCTGGTGCGCCGCGACCGCACCGCCGTGGCGGCCGGATTCGGCCTGCTGCGCCTCGCCGGAGCCCCCTCGCTCGGCTGGCTCGACGTGAAGACGTCCGGCGATGTCGAGGTCCCCGTCATCGAGGCCGCTGTCGACGAGGAGCTCGCCCGCTTCGCGGAAGAAGGTCCCACCGAGGAGGAGATGGAGCGAGCCCAGGCGCAGCTGGAGCGCGAGTGGCTCGACCGGCTCTCCACGGTCTCGGGCCGCGCGGACGAACTGTGCCGGTACGCCGTCCTGTTCGGCGACCCGCAGCTCGCACTCACCGCCGTCGGGCGTGTGCTCGACGTCACCGCGGAAGAGGTCAAGGCGGCCGCAGCGGCCCGTCTGCGCCCGGACAACCGCGCGGTGCTCGTGTACGAGCCCACCACCGCCGCCGAAGCCACCGAAGAAGACGCGGACGAAGAGGAGGCGGCGAAGTGACCGAGGCCGCGACGATGCAGTTCCACCCACAGCCCCAGGCGGGCACCGCACGGCCGTGGGCCTTCCCCGCGCCCGAGCGCGCCACTCTGGACAACGGCCTCACCGTGCTGCGCTGCCACCGCCCCGGCCAGCAGGTCGTCGCCGTGGAGATCCACCTCGAGGCGCCGCTCGAAGCCGAGCCCGCGGGCCTGGACGGCGTCGCCACGATCATGGCGAGGGCCTTCAACGAAGGCACCGACAAGCACTCGGCCGAAGAGTTCGCCGCCGAACTCGACCGCTGCGGCGCCACGTTGGACGCGCACGCCGACCACCCCGGCGTCCGCGTCTCCCTCGAAGTCCCCGTGTCCCGCCTCCCGAAGGCGCTCGGCCTGGTCGCCGACGCCCTGCGCGCGCCCGCCTTCGCGGACAGCGAGGTCGAACGCCTCGTACGCAACCGCCTGGACGAGATCCCGCACGAGGCCGCCAACCCGGCACGCCGCGCCGCCAAGGAGCTCTCCCGGCAGCTCTTCCCCGCGACGTCGCGCATGTCGCGCCCCCGCCAGGGCACCGAGGAGACGGTCACGGCCATCGACTCGGCGGCGGTGCGCACCTTCTATGAGAAGCACGTCCGTCCCGCCACGGCCACGGCCGTCGTCGTGGGCGACCTGACGGGCACCGACCTGGACGCCGTCCTCGCCGACACCATCGGTGCCTGGACGGGCGGCACGGCCGAGCCGCGTCCGGTGCCTCCGGTGACCGCCGACGACGCCGGGCGCGTCGTCATCGTGGACCGCCCCGGCGCCGTCCAGACGCAGCTGCTCATCGGCCGCGTGGGACCGGACAGGCACGACCGCGTCTGGCCCGCGCAGGTGCTCGGCACGTACTGCCTGGGCGGCACCCTCACCTCGCGCCTGGACCGCGTCCTGCGCGAGGAGAAGGGATACACCTACGGCGTACGGGCGTTCGCCCAGGTCCTGCGCTCCACTCCGGAAGGCACGGGCGCCGCCATGCTCGCCATCAGCGGCTCCGTGGACACCGAGTCCACGGGACCGGCCCTCGGGGACCTGTGGCAGGTCCTGCGCACCCTCGCGGCCGACGGGCTCACGGACGCCGAGCGCGACGTCGCCGTGCAGAACCTGGTGGGCGTGGCTCCGCTCAAGTACGAGATGGCGGCGTCCGTCGCGGCCACCCTCGCCGACCAGGTCGAGCAGCACCTGCCGGACGACTTCCAGGCGCAGCTGTACCGGCAGTTGGCCGAGACAGGCACCGTGGAGGCCACCGCCGCCGTGGTGAACGCCTTCCCCGAGGACCGGCTCGTGACGGTGCTCGTCGGAGACGCCGCGCAGATCGAGGAGCCCGTCAAGGCGCTCGGCATCGGTGAAGTGAGTGTTGTCACGGGCTAGCCGAGACAGACGGCGCAGCTGAGACACACAGGACCCCGGTGGCCGGAAAGGCCACCGGGGTCCTCATATGTCCGAATTAGTACGGAGGTTGTGTGTCTGCCCTGTGGCGTGCGCTACAAAAGTCCTGATCCGTTTGTCGATTGAAAGATGTCCCGCTTAGCGTCGGTCCGGCTGTCCGCCATGCAGTACGCCGCATCCGTGGCACCGGACAGTCATCGCCGAGTCCCCGTACGGCGCGAGCCAGGGGAGCCGGGGACCCACATGTCCCCTGGGGTGAATCGGGCACCTTGCCGCGAGGTGAGGGACCCGTAGGAGACCTTCCTGCTCCGAACCCGTCAGCTAACCCGGTAGGCGAGAAGGAAGGAAAGGATCAGCCGCTTCATGGCGTTCACCCGTGCCACCGGGAAGCACCGTCGCCCGAGCCGCATCACGCGCACGACCGCGAACGTAGCGGGCGTCGCCGCGCTCGCCACCACCGGTGTCATCGGAGGCCTGGCCGCTCCGGCGCTCGCCGCCGACGATGCCGCGGCCCTCGAGCACACCGGCCTCACCCAGGCCATCTCCGTCGGCGACTCGCTCGCCGCGAGCATCGACGCGCAGGCCGCCGCCCAGCAGCAGGCCGCCGACGACGCCGCGGCCGCCAAGAAGGCCGAAGAGGCCGCCAAGAAGAAGGCTGAAGAGGCCAAGCGCAAGGCCGAGGCCGAGGCGAAGGCCAAGGCCAAGAAGGAGCGGGAGGCCAAGGAGCGCGCCGCCCGCGAGGCCGAGCGCAAGCGCCTGAACAGCTACGTCTCCCCGATCGCCGGCTCGTACGTCTCCACGGGCTACCAGACCGGCGGCGCCATGTGGTCCTCCGGCAGCCACACCGGCATCGACTTCCACGCCGCGTCCGGCACGTCGGTCCACGCGGTCGGCTCCGGCACCGTGGTCGAGGCCGGCTGGGGCGGCGCCTACGGCAACAACGTGGTCATCAAGATGAACGACGGCACGTACACCCAGTACGGCCACATGTCGTCCCTCGGTGTCACCGTCGGCCAGGCGGTCACCCCGGGCCAGCAGATAGGCCTCTCGGGCGCCACCGGCAACGCCAGCGGCCCGCACCTCCACTTCGAGGCCCGCACGGGACCGGACTACGGCTCGGACATCGACCCCATCGCGTACCTGCGGTCGCACGGCATCAACGTCTGATACATCTGATACGTCTGATTCCGCCCGCCTGTCACGCCCACCTGTTTCATCGAAAGCCCCGGCTCATCACGAGCCGGGGCTTTCGCTGTTCCTGCGCCGTTCCCGCAGCACCTTTGGCCAAAAAATATCCATGAATTTCCGCCCGCCTTCGGAAATTCAGCCGCTCTGCAATAGAGTCACTGAAACGGCGTCGATCGACCGCGTTTCGCGGGGATTAAGGCGGAGGTCAGGCCATGCGCATTCCCGCGCACTCGGTATGCACGGCCATCCGGGACGACATCGTCTCCGGTGTCTACGAACGGGGTGGCCGGCTCACCGAGGAGCTGCTCGCGCGTCGCTACGGAGTCTCGCGCGTCCCGGTCCGCGAGGCGCTGCGCACCCTGGAGGCCGAGGGCTTCGTCGTCACGCGCAGGCACGCGGGCGCGTGCGTCGCGGAGCCGACCGAGCAGGAGGCCGCCGACCTCCTGGACATCCGTATGCTCCTGGAGCCGCTGGGCGCCGCCCGCGCCGCGCAGCGCCGCACGGAGGCGCACCTGAAGGTCCTGCGCGGCCTCGTCAGGCTCGGCCAGGAGCGCTCCAGGCGCGGCCGGAGCGAGGATCTGCGCTCGCTGGGCGGCTGGTTCCACGAGACGCTCGCCCAGTCGTCGGGCAGCCCCGGCCTGACCGCGCTGCTCATCCAGCTCCGGCACAAGATCGCCTGGATGTACGTCGTCGAGACCCCGGCGGCCCCGGCGGAGTCCTGGGCGGAGCACGCCGCGATAGTCGACGCGGTCGCTCGCGGGGACGCGGAACGGGCCAGGTCGCTCACCGTGGCCCACACGGAACGGGCGGCGACCGCGCACCGGCTGCGCATTCCCCTGCGGGATGACCGTGACCGTGTGAGGGATTCGCAACATGCCGTAAACACGGTGGGCCTCCGGCATTAACAGAGGCGCCGTATACAAAGAAGTGTTATTCGGCGGGGGATTATTTCTGCTGCCCGAATTCAGTTCAATAGGCGGGCGCAGAAGCACGGGCAAAGAAACACGGGCGCAGAAACGCCGAAGGGCCCACCCCTTTTGAGGGTGGGCCCTTCGGCGTACGAGTACCAGCCTTTACTAGACGGTCTCGGGGAGTTCCTCGAGGCCGTCAGCGACCAGCTTCGCCAGACGGTCGAGAGCGGCGTCCGCGCCCTCGGCGTCGGAGGCCAGCAGGATTTCCTCGCCGCCCTGCGCGCCCAGACCGAGCACCGCGAGCATGGAGGCGGCGTTCACGGGGTTGCCGTCAGCCTTGGCGATCGTCACGGGGACGCCGGCGGCCGTGGCCGCGCGGACGAAGATGGAGGCGGGTCGGGCGTGAAGGCCCTCGGCCCAGCCGACGTTGACGCGGCGCTCAGCCATGTGTTGCTGCCCTTCCAGGTGTCTCACACTTGTCTAGACCAGTGTCTCATGCCGTCACGGGTGCTCCGCCGACGTCCCCTAGCCTGCACCGGCCAAGGCGCCCCCGCTACCCGTACCCTGGCCCCATGCAGACCCCGTCGGACCGGCACGCATACCCCTCCCACTGGGAAGCCGATGTCGTCCTGCGTGACGGAGGCACCGCCCGGATCAGGCCCATCACGGCCGAGGACGCGGACCGTCTGGTCAGCTTCTACGAACAGGTGTCGGACGAGTCGAAGTACTACCGCTTCTTCGCCCCCTACCCGCGTCTGTCCGCCAAGGACGTCCACCGTTTCACCCATCACGACCAGGTGGACCGGGTGGGCCTCGCGGCCACGGTCGGCGGCGAGTTCATCGCGACCGTGCGCTTCGACCGCATCGACTCCCGTGGGATGTCCGCGAGCGCGCCCGCCGACGAGGCCGAGGTCGCCTTCCTCGTGCAGGACGCCCACCAGGGCCGGGGCGTCGCGTCCACCCTCCTGGAGCACATCGCCGCCGTCGCCAGGGAGCGCGGCATCCGCCGCTTCGCCGCCGAGGTCCTGCCCGCCAACACCAAGATGATCAAGGTGTTCACGGACGCGGGCTATCAGCAGAAGCGCAGCTTCGAGGACGGCGTCGTACGCCTCGAATTCGATCTGGAGCCGACCGACCGCTCGCTCGCCGTGCAGCGCGCCCGTGAGCAGCGCGCCGAGTCGCGGTCCGTGCAGCGGCTGCTCACGCCCGCGTCGGTGGCCGTGATCGGCGTCGGTCGTACGCCGGGTGGGGTGGGTAGGAGCGTGCTGCGCAATCTGCGTGAGGCGGGCTTCGCGGGGCGTCTGTACGCGGTGAACAGCGCGTTCGGCGAGGGTGCAGAGGGTGCCGAGGTCGACGGGGTGCCCGCGTACCGCTCCGTGCGGGACATCGAGGAGTCCGTGGAGCTCGCTGTCGTCACCGTGCCCGCCGAACGGGTGCCGCAGGCCGTGGCGGAGTGTGGTGAGCGCGGGGTGCCCGGTCTGGTCGTGATCTCCGCCGGGTACGCGGAGAGCGGTCCCGAAGGGCGTGAGCGGCAGCGCGAACTGGTCCGCCAGGCGCGGTCGTACGGCACGCGCATCCTCGGACCGAACGCCTTCGGAGTCATCAATACGTCGCCGGACGTGCGCCTCAACGCGTCGCTGGCCCCGCATCCTCCCGAGCGCGGCAGGATCGGCCTGTTCACCCAGTCCGGCGCGATCGGCATCGCACTGCTGTCCGGTCTGCACCGGCGCGGGGCCGGTCTCTCGACCTTCGTGAGCGCGGGCAACCGGGCGGATGTGTCCGGCAACGACGTACTCCAGTACTGGTACGAGGACCCTGATACTGATGTCGCACTGATGTACCTGGAATCCATCGGCAACCCACGCAAGTTCACGCGGCTCGCCCGGCGTGCGGCGTCGGCGAAGCCGCTGGTGGTGGTGCAGGGCGCGCGGCACAGCGGGATCGCGCCTACGGGGCACGCGGTGCAGGCGACGCGGCTTCCTCATGCGACGGTGTCGGCGCTGCTTCGCCAGGCGGGGGTCATCCGGGTCGACACCGTCACCGAGATGGTGGACGCGGGGCTGCTGCTTGCCGGGCAGCCGCTGCCGGGTGGGCCTCGGGTCGCCATTCTCGGCAATTCGGAGTCGCTCGGGCTTCTTACGTACGATGCGTGCGTCGCCGACGGGCTTCGGCCGGCGCCTCCGCGGGATCTCACCACGGGGGCTACCCCGGACGACTTCCGGGCAGCGCTGGTTGACGCGTTGTCGGACGACACCTGTGACTCGGTGATCGTCACTGCCATCCCCTGGGTCGGCGAGGACGGGGCCACGGCGTCGCCCGAGGGGGAGGAGCTTGCCGCTGCGCTGCGGGCGGCGGCTGCGGGGTGCCCCGCGAAGCCGGTCGCCGTGGTCCACGTAGAACTTGGCGGGCTCGCCGAAGCGTTGGCTGCCGCTACCAGGACCAGGCCCAACGCCTCTGCACCAGCACCCGGCAGTGAGCGCTGTGCCCACCCTTCCCCAAGCTCTCCACTGCGTTCGAGCAGGGGAGACCTCAATCGCCCTGCGGAACGCCTGCCCACAGCGGCGGCTGCCCCGGACTCCCAAGACCGCCCCAGCCCAGCGCAGCCGCACCGTATCCCCGCCTACCCCGCCGCCGAACGCGCCGTCCGTGCCCTCTCCGAAGCCGTGAAGTATGCCCAGTGGCGGCGCGAGGCCAAGGAGCCCGGCAGGGTCCATGAGTACGACGACATCGACGAGGGCGGTGCCGCCCTGCGGATCGATGAGCTGCTCGTCGAGCAGGACGACCCGCGTGGCGCCACCCTCGCTCAGGACGACGCCCGCGAACTGCTCGGGCGGTACGGCATCGACGTACGGGATGCCCTGCCCGCGCCCGACCCGGACGCGGCCGTGGCGGCAGCTCGCGCGCTCGGCTACCCCGTGGCACTCAAGACCACGGCCCCGCACCTGCGGCACCGCGCAGACCTGGGCGGTGTGCGGCTCGACCTCGCGGACGAGGAGCAACTGCGCAGGGCCTACGCCGAATTGACCGAAGCCTTCGGAAAGCCCGTCGAGCTGCGGCCCGTGGTGCAGGCCATGGCGCCCCGAGGCGTCGACACCGTCGTCCGCGCGGTCATCGACCCGGCGGCCGGAGCAGTGCTCTCGTTCGGGCTCGCCGGCGCCGCGTCCGAGCTGCTCGGCGACACCGGTCACCGGCTGATCCCGGTGACCGACCGGGACGCGGGATCCCTGGTCAGGTCCATCCGGACCGCCCCGCTCCTCTTCGGCTGGCGCGGCTCGGCGCCCGTGGACACCCCGGCCCTCGAAGAGCTGCTCCAGCGGGTATCGCGGCTCGTGGACGATCACCCCGAAGTGGTCGCCGTGTCCCTGGAGCCCGTCGTCGTCGGCAAGGACGGCCTCTCCGTGCTCGGTGCCTCCGTGCGGCTCGCGCCCCCGCCCGCCCGCAGTGACCTCGGCCCACGCGCCCTGCCCGGGTACTGAGGCGGCCACTGGGGCGCCGTGCGCCCTCCGCCGGGTCGTAGGATGGACGGCATGGCAAAGACCGGTACGACGACCCAGGGGCTGCGCGCGGCGATCGAGCGCAGCGGCTACTACCCGGCCCTCGTGGCCGAGGCGGTGGAGGCCGCGATCGGCGGCGATCCCATCGGGTCGTTCCTGGTCCACCAGGAGACCACGTTCGACGCGAACGAAGTGCGCAGGCACGTGACGGTCCTCGTCCTGACGGGCACCCGCTTCATCGTCAGCCACACGGACGAGCAGTCGGCGGACAGCACCTCGCCGACGCCGTACGCGACGACCTCCACGGAGTCCGTGAAAATCGGCCGGATCTCGTCCGTCGTCGTCAGCCGTGTGGTCGCCAATCCCGAGAAGTACGTTCCGGGCTCGATGCCCCGCGAGGTCGTCCTGACCATCGGCTGGGGCGCTGTGTCGCGCATCGACCTGGAGCCCGCCGCCTGCGGCGACCCCAACTGCGAGGCGGACCACGGGTACACCGGCAGCTCCACCGCCGACGACCTCAGCCTGCGTGTCAGCGAGGCGGGTGACGGCCCGGACACCGTGCGCCAGACCCTGGCCTTCGCCCAGGCCCTGTCCGAGGCCACCGCGGAGACCGCCCGCTGATGTCCCTGCCCGCCTGGGACGACGTACAGCCGCTCTCCCTCGACTCCGCACCCCTGCCCGAGTACGGCGTGGGCTCGCTCGCCGACCTGCTGCCCACCCTCGTCTCCCACCAGGGCGTCGACGGCTTCACCCCCGTCATCCCGGAACTCGCACCGGCCGACCGGAACTGCGTCTTCCTGATCGACGGACTCGGCTGGGAGCAGCTCCGCGCCCACCCGGACGAGGCCCCCTTCCTGACCTCGCTCATCAGCTCGTCGCGCGGCGGTACGGGGCGTCCGATCACCGCCGGGTTCCCCGCCACCACCGCGACCTCCCTGGCCTCGGTCGGCACGGGCCTGCCGCCCGCGTCGCACGGCCTGCCCGGCTACACCGTCCGGAACCCCGCGACCGGCGAGCTGATGAACCAGCTCCGCTGGAATCCCTGGACGGACCCGCGCAAGTGGCAGCCGTACCCCACCGTCTTCCAGCAGGCCCACGCGGCGGGCGTGCACACCGCCCAGGTGTCGTCCCCGACCTTCGAGAGCACCCCGCTCACCAAGATCGCGCTGAGCGGCGGCAGCTTCCGGGGCAAGCTCTCCGGCGAGGACCGCATGGACCTCGCCGCCGAGCAACTGGGCGCGGGTGACCGGTCGCTGGTCTACACGTACTACGCGGAAGTGGACGGCAAGGGCCACCGCTTCGGTGTCGACTCCGACGCCTGGCGCGGCCAGCTCATGTACGTCGACCGGCTCGTCCAGCGCCTCGCCGAGCAACTCCCGCCGCGCAGCGCCCTGTACGTCACCGCCGACCACGGAATGCTCGACATTCCCTTCGACGAGCGGTCCCGCATCGACTTCGACGAGGACTGGGAGCTGCGCGCGGGCGTCGCGCTCCTCGGCGGCGAGGGCCGTGCGCGTCATGTGTACGCGGTGCCGGGCGCGGAGAACGACGTACTGACCGTCTGGCGCGAGGTGCTCGGCGAGCAGTTCTGGGTGGCGAGCAGGGACGAGGCGCTCGCGGCGGGCTGGTTCGGCCCGCCCGGCGCCTGCGACGAGCGGGTGTACGGGCGCATCGGCGATGTCGTCGCGGCGGCCCACGACGACGTGGCGATCATCGCCACCGAGAAGGAGCCGAAGGAGTCGGCCCTGGTCGGCATGCACGGCTCGATGACCGCCGTCGAGCAGCTCGTGCCGCTCCTCGAAGTACGCTCCTGACCGACCCCTTCACCCCGTACGCCTCGAAAGGCCTCAACTCTCCATGCCCGAGCTGGTGTTCTTCTCCGGAACGATGGACTGCGGAAAGAGCACTCTGGCTCTCCAGATCGGTCACAACCGGTCGGCGAGGGGCTTGCAGGGTGTGATCTTCACGCGGGACGACCGGGCGGGGGAGGGGAAGCTGTCCTCGCGCCTTGGTCTGGTGACGGAGGCGGTCGAGGCGGCGCCGGGTATGGATGTATATGGCTATCTGGTGGACCAGATGTCGCAGGGCCGCCGGGTGGACTACGTCATTGTGGATGAGGCCCAGTTCCTCGCACCCGAACAGATCGACCAATTGGCCCGGGTTGTGGACGACTTGGAGCTGGACGTCTTCGCGTTCGGCATCACCACGGACTTCCGCACCAAGCTGTTCCCGGGCTCGCAGCGTCTGATCGAGCTGGCTGACAGGGTCGAGACGTTGCAGGTCGAGGCGATGTGCTGGTGCGGGGCGCGGGCCACCCACAACGCTCGTACGGTGGACGGGGAGATGGTGGTCGAGGGCGAGCAGGTTGTCGTGGGGGATGTGGACCGGCTGGCCGGGGAGGTCGGGTACGAGGTGTTGTGCCGGCGTCATCACCGCAGGCGGATGACGAGTGCCGCGACGCGGGCGGCGACGCTGTCGCCTGATGTACTGCCGGTCACCTCCACCTGATCCCTGTCGGCTGTCCCGCTCATAGCCGGACGATGACGAGGGCGGTGTCGTCGGTGGCGCCTCCGGCGGGCAGGAGTTCGAGCAGGAGGGCGTCGGCGAGGTCCTCGGGTCCGGCCGCGCGGTGGTGGACAAGGGCGCCGGCGAGGCGTGCGAGGCCGATGTCGATGTCTTCGCGGCGGCGTTCGATCAGGCCGTCGGTGTAGAGGACGAGGGTGTCGCCTTCGGTGAACATGGTGGTGGCCTGGGGGCGGGCGACGTGGTCGGGGCGGGCGCCGAGCGGCGGGTCGGTGGCCTGGGCGAGGAAGGCGATGGTGCCGTCGGCGCGGAGCAGGGCGGGTGGGGGGTGGCCGGCGCTGCTGTAGGTGAGGGTGTGGGCGTCCCAGTCGATGCAGGCGCTGACGGCGGTGGTGTTCTCGGCGCCGTCGACGGAGCGGGCGTACAGGCCGAGGACTTCGAGTGCTTGGGCGGGGCCCTCGGCGACGCGGGAGGCGGCGGACAGGGCGCTGCGGAGCAGGCCCATGACGCAGGCGGCGTGCAGACCGTGGCCGACGACGTCGCCGACGGCGACGACGATGCGGTCGCCGGGCAGGTCGACGAGGTCGTACCAGTCGCCGCAGACGTTGAGGGACCCGATCGCGGGCCGGTAGCGCACGGCGGCGCGGTGGTGGCCTACCGGCCCGGGGGCGGGGAGCATCGCTTCCTGGAGGGCCAGGGCGACCTCGCGTTCGCGGGCGTGGGCCTCGCGCAGGCGTTCGTTGACTTCCTGCAGTTCCCGGGCACGGGTGTAGAGCTCGGCTTCCAGGACGCGGGTGTGGCCGCCCTCGGGGCCGCCGCGGGCCTTGATCAGCTCGGTGACCTCCTCGACGCGGTGGACCAGCAGCACGACCTGGCCGTCCGGGCCGAGGACGGGGGCGTTGACCGGGCTCCAGTACCGCTCCTCCCACTCGCCGGGCCGCTGGGCGGATTCCACGTCGTAGCGTTGCAGGGCCATGGTGTCCCGCTCACCTGTGGCCAGGACCCGTCTGAGGGACGCCTCCAGGTTCCTGGCGCCGGTCGCGGCGGGATCGCCGGGGTTGTCCGGGAACACGTCGAACAGGTGCCGGCCCACCAGCTCCTCCCGGGTGCGTCCGGACAGGCGCTGGAAGTATTCGTTGGCGTCCGCGTACCGCAGGTCCGGGGTCAGCAAGGCCACCATGCCCGGCAGCGCCCGGAACGCCGCCGCGTAGTCGATACCTGCCTCCGCCATCACTGCCTGCCCGAATAGCGATGCTTTCCGTCGGTTTCTACGATAGGTCCAGGCGTGGCCAGGAGCAGTCCGGATCTGGACTGGCCGCCGTGAGAAGGCAGTCGTGAGGATGGAGGCATGGACTGGGGAGAGCCTGACCCGCGGAACATCGATGGCACCGCGGGGCTTGTGGAGGCGATGCGGAGGTTGAAGCGGGAGTCCGGTCTGACTCTGCGTGAGCTGGAGGAACGCGCCCGATCGCGGGGAGAGTTCTTGGCTCGGAGCACCATCAGTGACGTGCTACGGGGGTGGCGCCTGCCGAGTGGCGAAGCGCTGGCGGCGTTCGTCCGTTCCTGCGGGAAGGAGGAGCGCGATGTCCTTGCATGGTTGGAGGCCCGGCAGCGGATCCTGGACGGCACGGCACGCACGGGGCCCAGGCCGGACGGCCCCGACGAGCCGGTGGAGGAGGCGGCCGAAGCAGCGGGATCCACTGAGGTGTTGGCGCATACGGCCGGGACACGGTGGTTCCGAGGTGGCCGGTTCATGGCTCTGGCAGGGGTGATGGCAGCAGTGACCGGGGGCCTGTGGATGGCGCTGTACGGCTCTGCGGGGGATCCGTCCGTGCCCTCGCAGGGTGCTGCATCGGCCAGCCGCGCCGGCATCCCGGTCGGTACGGCGGCGCAGGCCGGTGCCATGGCGGGGTGGGTGGAGATCCGCCCGGCTCGAACGCCCCAGCTGTGTCTGACCGAGGGACGCGATCGGACGGGCCAGTACGTCCACGCGGTCGCCGCCCAGCGGCCCTGCGGCGAGGCGCGCCCCCCGCACACGTACCTCAAAGCGGCCCCGGGTACCGGCAGCAGGGCGTATCTGATCGAGTGGCACCACCCGAGGCACGGGCGGGGATGTCTGTCGGTACGCGGCGAGGACGTCGGCAAGGGGCTCCTCGAGCCCTGGCAGGACTGCGCCGCCTCACCGGATCTCCAGCAGTTCCGGATCGAACGGGCCGGTCGCGGTAAGGACGGGCCTTACCGGCTGCGGCTGGAAGGCACGGCACGTTGCGTGGGCATTCGTGCAGCCGACACATCCGCCGGAGCCGAAGCGGTGGTGCAGTCATGCGGGACAGGGGAGGAGGATCAGAAGTTCCTGATCATTCCGGCTGCTTGAAGCGGACGTCGGTGGCGCCGTTCCCTGTCCGGACCCGTCCGTGAACAGGAGTTCACGGACGGGTCCTTGGGGTTCCTAGTGATAGGCCCAGAGATAGTAGTAGCCATCGGTGTGCGGGCCGCGGCACTGAGTCGGCCATCCAGTGGTGTAGGTCAGGTTGACCGCATCGCTGTGGCACTGAATCGCGTACCAGTACCTACTGCCGGTGTACCGCCACTTTGCGGCGGCAGCCACGTCGCCATTGGTGCTCACTTGCACGGCTGCACGAGGCGCGATGTCATGCGCGGACGGTGCTGCCTGCGCCGGGACGATCAGGGCGCCGAAGGCTATGGCCGCGCCCAACCCGGCAGCAGCCAGTTTGTTGCGTATACGCATATTGCTCCTTCTCTTTCGGCTCGCACACGCCAGGCGGGTGGTCCGCCTTCGTATCGTGTGCAGCGCGGTTTCCTGATGGGCTCCTGGAAACCGCAGGAGGGCACGAAATGCAGAGTCGGTGCGGGAAATCTGCGGGGCAATACGACTTTGCTGTCCCGGACTGACCGGACAGTGTCCGTGCTGGTCAGCGCTGTTTCCGAAGGGTGTCCGGGACGGACGGTGTTCGTGGTCCGAGGTACGAGATTGGTCGGTTCCCGCTGGCGGCGGACCGTGGTCGAGGACCCGTTTTCACGGTGAGCCGCACGGAGACCGGAATCCGCGCTGGATCGGACGCGCCAAACATGCTTCTGGGCCCGGCGGGCGCCCTTCTGGCCGCGGATTGCCGTTGAGCCATGAGCTCTCGGTCGCGGACAGGGCCTCGGCGCCCTTTCGGGCGGGGCCGAATCACCTTACGGAGGAGCGCCGCGGGGGGTGAATGTGGGCATGTCACGTGCCCGCCGCGTCGGGCATCGCCGTATCGGCCGTAGCAACCGGGAGGTAGTCGTCATGAACGGATCTCGTGTCGTCAGGATCGCCGCACAAGCCGGCCTCACGACCTGTCTGGCGCTGGCGCCGATCGCGCTGGGGGCGCCCAGCGCACAGGCTCAAGCGGCCTGCGCCGACAGTTACGTGAGGCCCGATCCGTACGACAAGGGCGGCAAGGACGCCTTCGCATGGTGGATCTCGAAGAGCAACCACTGCGAGCTTGTGTCGGACATGTCGTTCGTCAATTTCCACGCCAGCAACGAGGTGCTGCGCCTTCGGGATGGCAAGGGCATGAGTAAGACCCGCGCGGAGGTCGAGGTGTTCAACCTGCGCGGCGGCCTCATCGACAAGGACCGCATCGCCGGCGAGGGCAGGCATTACCTGGGCACCCCCGACGGCAGCCGCAACATAGACGAAGGGCTGACCGTCCACGTCCGGGTGTGCGGCAGCGTGAGCGGCAAGAAGACCTGCAGCAAGTGGGCGGCCGGCGTGTCCTGACCGGGCCCAGGCCGCATGAGGCGTGCGGGTGGTCCCCTGCCCGCCAGGGTTGGGGTCGCCCGTACACGGAGCATGTATCAGCTTGAAATGGCTGGCCTGGCAGGCCGAGTATCGCCGCTGGCGGGCCCGGTGGAACGAGCGATCGAGGCCGCGGACGACTTCGACTTCTACGCCCCTCTCGTCGACCGCCTCTCGCGGGGCGGTCGCGCGGACTACGTGATCGCGGACGAGGCGCAGTTCCTCGCCCCCGAGCAGATCGACCAGCTCGCCCGCGTCGTCGACGGTCTGAGCCTCGACGTCTTCGCCTTCGGCAGCACCGCGGATTTCCGCTCCAAGCTCTTCCCCGGCTCGCAGCGCCTGGTCGAACTCGTCGACCGAGGCGGTGCGATGGTCGTCGAAGGCGCCCAGGTCGTCATCGGCGACCTCGCGCGCGGGCGCACTGTCGCCCGACGTATTGCCGGTCGACGCGGGCGCCCGCGCCTGAGCCGACCGTCAGCCCTCCGACCGTACGAGCGTGAAGACCGCGCCCTCCGGGTCGGCGACCGTCGCCACCCGGCCGTGGGCGCCCGCCCTTGCGGGCTCGACGACACGGCCGCCGAGTTCGGTGACCCGCTGAACCGACTCGTCCACGTCGGCGACTTCGAAGTACGTCATCCAGTGCGAGCCCCGGTCCTGCGGCATGTCGTGGCCCATGCCGTGCACCGCGGCCACCGGCCGCCCTTCGACCTGCAGCGTCACATAGTCGGAGTCGACGTCGGCCGAGGGAGCCGTCTCCTCGGTGTATCCGAAGACGGCTTCGTAGAACTTGACTACGCCGGCCGTCTCCGGAGTCACCAGTTCGTTCCAGGCAGGCGTGCCGGGCTCTCCGGCGAGCGCGGCGCCCGGATGTTCCGCCGCCTGCCAGATCCCGAACACCGCGCCCGCGGGGTCCACCGCGATGGCCATCCGCCCGGCAGGGCCCGCGTCCAGCGGGCCGACGCCGATCGTGCCGCAGAGGTGGCGCACCGACTCCGCGGTGGCGTCCACGTCGTCCGACGCCAGATAGGGCGTCCAGGCGATCGGCAGATGGTGATCGGGCGGCAGTTGACCGATTCCGGCGACCTCGTGGCCGTCGAGCAGCGCCCTCACGTAGGGCCCGAGTTGCTCCGGGCCAGGCCGGAACTCCCAGCCGAACAACGCTCCGTAGAACTCCTGGGTCGTGGCCAGGCCATGCGCCATCAGGCTCACCCAGGTGGGTGTGCCGGGCGTGCGGCGGACGGCCCCCGTGCCGTCACGCTGACCCGTCGACCCCCATGCCTCCGTCATCGTCACTCTCTCCTCGGCCCGTCGTGGTGGCCGCTCGGCTTCCGCTTTCGAACGCGCGTGCCCATGCCGCGCGTGTGCCCGCCCGTGCAGATGCTCGCACCACCTGTGGCGTCGCGCGCCCCGGCCGCGCCGCATGTCCCGGCTCCGGCTCCGCCCGGAGGATGCCCGGTTTGCCGTTCCTCATCCGTTGACGCGCGCTTGCTGAGTGGTGTCGTTCGGCAGTACACGGCGTGCCCGGTCACGTACGCCGAGTGTTCGGCGTCGTACGGCGGAGCACAGTAGCCGGACCCGGCCGATGCGGCCACCCCGTGCGCAAGGATGGGGCCCATGAACGCCATCATCTCCGCATCCGAACTCGCGAGCGACTCGGCGGGCGAGAACCCGCCGGTACTCCTCGACATCCGCTGGCAGTTGAGCACGGCCAAGGCGGCGGGCGCCCCCGCCTTCGACGGGCGTGCCGAGTACGAGGCCGGGCACATCCCGGGCGCCGTCTTCGTCGACCTGGACGCCGATCTCGCGGGCCCCGCGGGTTCGGCTGGGCGGCATCCCCTGCCGGACCTGGAGCACTTCGGGGCGGTGATGCGGGCCGCCGGGGTCTCGGCGGACCGGGACGTCGTCGTGTACGACGGTGGCCAGGGCTGGGCCGCCGCACGTGCCTGGTGGCTGCTGCGCTGGACGGGGCATCCCTCGGTGCGTGTGCTCGACGGCGGGCTCGCCGCGTGGACAGGACCGCTGGAGGCGGGGGACCGGCGCCCGGCCACCGAGGGATCGTTCGCCCCCGTCACGAACACCACGGACCTCCTGGACGCCGACGCGGCGGCCGCGCTGGCCCGCTCCGGCCTTCTCCTGGACGCCCGCGCCGCCGAGCGCTACCGCGGGGACGTCGAGCCGATCGACCGGGTGGGAGGCCACATCCCGGGTGCGGTCTCCGCGCCGACCACGGAGAACGTCACGCAGGACGGCACCTTCAAGCCGGCCGCCGACCTCGCGGCCCGCTTCAACTCCCTGGGCGCGTCCGGCACTTCCGAGGTCGGCGTCTACTGCGGCTCCGGAGTGTCCGGTGCGCATGAGGTGCTCGCGCTCGCGGTGGCGGGGATCGACGCCTCGCTGTACGTCGGCTCGTGGTCGGAGTGGTCGTCGGACGAGTCGCGTCCGGTGGCCAAGGGCCCGGATCCGCAGTAGCCGGTCCGGCGTGCCTACGTAGGAGGGGCCCGCACCGATACAAGGTGCGGGCCCCTCCTACGTAGGCGTCAGGTACGCCGTACTACTCCTGCTTCTTGCGCCGCGTCCCGAAGACGATCTCGTCCCAGCTCGGCACCGCCGCACGCCGCCCCGGGCGGACGCCGTCGGCCTCCGCCTGGCGGTCAGTGGTGCCGGTGAGGCGGTCGCGGTGGCTGGCCACCGAACGGGGCATCAGGACGTCCGCGTACGCCGAACCTGCGGACGCGGCGGTCGCCGGGTGCTCCTCGGCCTCCGGGTCCTGCTCGTCCTCTTCTGCGGGCGGCAGCTCCGTGGTCGACGGCGCGGGGCGCTCCGGGACGATCATGTCGCCACGGAAGCTCGGCACCGCCTCCAGGAGGCTGGTGAGCGAGTCGCGCTCCGCCTCGGAGACGGCGGCGGTCGCACCGGTCGCCGTGCCCTCCTCGGACGGGTCCGAGGGCGGCGGCGGGATGCTCGGGCGCTCCAACTGCCGGTCCAGGGCGCGGTCGAGCGGCCGGTCGAGCGACGGCCTGTCCCGGGGCAGCCGGGCGATGCGGGGCACGAACGGGAAGCTGGGCTCGGGCGCGGAGATGTCGTCCGTCTCGCCGATCAGCGAGCGAGCCTCGTCGTCCACGGCCTGCACGAGCCGCCGTGGCGGGTCGTACGTCCAGCTCGCGGAGTGCGGTTCGGTCGCGACGCGGTAGACGAGCAGGACCTCCCACGTGCCGTCGTCGCGGCGCCAGGAGTCCCACTGGACGGATTCTCTGTCGGCGCCACGCAGGAGCAGCCGCTCCGAGACGGCCTCGCCGAGCTGCGGTCCGGTGTTCTCACCGGGGCGGCGCACAGGAGTCTTCCGGGCCCGCTCGGCCATGAAGGCGCGCTCGGCGAGCACGGGTCCTTCGAAGCGGCGGACGCGATCGACAGGGATTCCGGCGAGCGAGGCGACTTCCTCCGCGCTGGCACCGGCACGTATCCGTGCCTGGATGTCGCGGGGGCGGAGGTGGCTCTCCACCTCGATCTCGATCTGGCCGAGACGCGGACGGTCACCGCGCACCGCAGCGCGCAGCC
This sequence comes from Streptomyces sp. NPDC048441, assembly GCF_043200235.1. Lineage (NCBI taxonomy): Bacteria > Bacillati > Actinomycetota > Actinomycetes > Kitasatosporales > Streptomycetaceae > Streptomyces > Streptomyces sp. NPDC048441. The sequence continues at coordinate 144,219 of NZ_JBICXM010000012.1, read as the reverse complement.
GCTCGTCGATCGGAAGCGTGTACTCCGTGCTGTCCGCAGCCTTCAGCACCAGCCGTGTGCCGTCGTTGCTGACGGCCACGACACGCAGTTCGGGCATGGGGACCTCCCGGGTGGTGCCTGCCGACGTCACGTGCGTCGCTGCTTCCGCTAGTCGAGTGTGGCCTGCCCGGGTGCAGCCTGCCACAACCTTGCCGAGTTGCCCGGCGTGTCGGGGATGGGCCCCGAGCCGCCGTTATGGCACGGTTACCTTTTCGCAACTCTCAGTGACCACTTTGGTCACCCTGCGCAGCGAGCCCCCTCCCGGCGGTTCTGGAAGACCCCGGGCACCCAGGTGGGAGACCGGACCCAGGGCTCGCCACAGTACTCCATTCGGGCCACGCGGGTGGTCCGCCGCGCCGCCGAACTTGTCGAGGGGGCGGCAGTTGGCGCCCTGGGATACCCGGGCAGGGTGGTGCATGAGTGGCACACTTCACGGAATCTCCAGAAACGGAACTAACCACTGCACCCATACGTCCCTTTCTCGTGTAGTCAGTCGAGAAAGGCAGGCAAGGGTCGGAGATGCGTGAAAAGCCGGATTCCGGCAAGGAGTCGAAGAACCGCGAGGCGAAGAACCGCGAGGCGTCGACCGATCCAGCGGAGCCGAAGGAGAAGCGGCGCCTTGATCTGAGTGTGCCGCAGGTGGCGGGGAGCGCCGTGGCCGCGGTCGTGGCGGCGAAGCTCGCGGCGAGCTTCGGTGTCTACGGCACGATCCTGGGCGCCGGTGTGGTGAGCGCGGTCGCCACCTGCGGCGGCACCGTCTTCCAGCACTTCTTCCGCCGTACGGGCGAGCAGATACGTGACGTCGCCGTGCAGGCCAAGCCGAGGGCGCACCAGGTTCCGGTGACCGACGGCTCCGGGGTTCCGGTGGCGGAGACGTTCAGAGCGGCGGCGGAGGCTCCCAGAGCGGCGGCCTACATGGGGGCGGCGTCGCTCACGGGGGCAGGGCCTGTGACGACGACTTGGGGAAGGACGGCCGACCAGGAGGCCACCTCGGTGCTGCCCGCCGTCGGGGACGCCGATCGCACAACCGTCCTGCGTGTGGCCGATGCCGATGCCGATGCCGACGCGGACAAGACCCAGTTGCTCGGATCCGTCGACGCCACGCAGTTGGTGCCGCGGGACGATGCCACGCGGGTGTTGCGGCAGACGGCTCCCGCCGTGCCGGTCGAACCGCCGCTTCCCTCCGACGAGTTCACCGACGGCACCACCCACCGCACGCGGATCCGGGGCTGGAAGCGGCCGCTGATCGCGGCCGCGGTGGTCTTCGGTGTGGCCATGGCCGGGATCACGACGTACGAGATCGTCTCCGGCGAGGACTTCAGCGGGGGCAACGGCACCACGATCGGGAACGGCTTCACGGGCAACAACACCTCTCCGAAGCAGCCGTCCACCCCGTCTGCCGACCCTTCCGGACAGCCGTCCGACGGCGCTTCCACCGGCACGGACGACGACGGTTCGCAGCAGGGTGGCGACGCGTCGCAGGACCCCGACGGCACGAACTCGCAGACGCCGGGAAGCGGCGGTGACTCGGATTCCGGTTCGAAGGACGACCCCGGCAAGGGCACGGACTCCGGCACGGACTCCGGCTCGGACTCGGGCTCGGACTCCGGGGACGACGACGCGAAGACGGATCCGACTCCGACCCCGACCCCTACCCCGACGCCGACCCCGTCGAGCGGCGGCGGCGCCGGGAGCGACGTACAGCGGGGAGAGACGGCCACTCCGTAGACCGCCACCCCGTAGGGCGGCGCCTCAGTCGCCCAGGACGCGCCGCAAGTAGTCGTTGCCGAACAGACGGTCCGGGTCCAGGCGGTCGCGCAGGGCCGTGAACTCGGCGAAGCGCGGATAGGCCTGCGCGAAGTAGTCGGCGTCGCGAGTGTGGATCTTGCCCCAGTGGGGGCGGCCCCCGTGCGCGGTGAAGATCCGCTCCGCGGCGGTGAAGTACGCCTGGTAGGGCGTGCCCCGGTACATGTGGATGGCGATGTACGCGCTTTCGCGGCCCGAGGCCGTGGAGAGCGTGATGTCGTCCGCGGGGGCCGTACGGACCTCTACGGGGAAGCTGATCCGCAGGTTCGAGCGGTCCACCATCGTCTTCAGCTCGCGCAGCGTCTCGACGAGGGCCGCGCGCGGAACGGCGTACTCCATCTCCATGAAGCGCACGCGGCGCGGGCTTGTGAAGACCTTGTAGGGGATGTCCGTGTAAGTACGGGCGGAGAGCGCCTTGCTGGAGATCTTGGCTATGCCGGGGATGGTCGCGGGGACGGCCCTGCCGACCGAGTTGACCACCTGGAAGAGGCCGTTGGAGAGAATTTCGTCCTCTACGAAGGCGCTGACTTTGCCGGGCGGAGCTGCCGGACCCGAGCTGCGGTTGTTGCGCTTGGTGGTGCAGTTGCCGGTGTGCGGGAACCAGTAGAACTCGAAGTGCTCGTTCTCGGCGTAGAGCGCGTCGAACTCGCTGGTGACCTTGTCGAAGGTCATCGGTTCCTCGCGGGCGGTGAGGAAGAAGACGGGCTCCACGGCGAAGGTGATCGCGCTGATCACGCCGAGCGCGCCAAGACCGATCCGAGCCGCCGCGAAGACTTCGGGATTCTCCTTCGCGGAGCAGGTGAGGACCGTGCCGTCCGCTGTGACGAGCTCAAGCGCCTTGATCTGCGCGGAGATCGACGCCGATTCGCGGCCGGTGCCGTGCGTTCCCGTGCTGATCGCCCCGGAGACAGTCTGCTCCATGATGTCGCCCATGTTCGTGAGCGAGAGGCCTTCGCGGGCGAGTGCCGCGTTCAGGCGCTTCAGCGGAGTGCCCGCGTCCACGGTGACGGTGCCCGCCTCGCGGTCGATGCCGCGGATACCGGTGAGGAGCTCGGGGCGTATCAGGACGCCGTCGGTCGCCGCTGCCGCCGTGAAGGAGTGGCCGGTGCCGACCGGCTTCACCCGGAGGCCGTCGTCCTTGGCCCGGCGCACGGCGGCGGAGAGCTCATCGACCGACGCGGGAGTGACCTCCCTGACCGGGCGTGCGGTGACGTTGCCCGCCCAGTTACGCCACGCTGTCGTGTTCTTCCCGCTGCTGCCCGTGCCCGTTGCCGTGCTCATGGGTCCCTCCCCGTCGCGGTACCGGCTTCTTCAGCCGGCGATAGCCGAGGAGCCCGACCGCCACCGCGACGGCTCCGGAAATTCCGGGGACCGCGTACCCGGCGTCCGATCCGGCCGCGTCGATGACCCAGCCGGCCGCGGAGGAGCCGAGCGCGACGCCGACCGCGAGTCCGGTGCTCACCCAGGTCATGCCCTCGGTCAGCTTCGCGCGTGGTACGTGCTGTTCGACGAGGGCCATCGTCGTGATCATGGTCGGCGCGATGGAGAGGCCCGCGATGAACAACGCCACGGCCAGAAACGGAAGGTTCCCGACCAACTGAAGCGGGATCATACTCACGGCCATCGCACAGACACCCAGCAGCCACCTCGGGGCGGGGGCACCTTTGAAGTGCATGAGCCCGAAAGCGGCCCCCGCCACGCAGGAGCCGAGGGCGTACACAGCGAGCACCAGGCTCGCCATGGCCTTGTGCCCCTGGTCCTCGGCGTACGCGACGGTCACCACGTCGATGGACCCGAAGATGGCGCCCGTCGCCGCGAAGGTCGCTACCAGGACCTGGAGCCCTCCCGAGCGCAACGCCGAGCCCTTGGTGTGGTGTTCACGGCCGTGCGGCACGGGCTCGGTGCCCCGCTGGGACGTCAGCCAGAAGACGCCCACCGCGAGGAACACCCCGGCCATGAGCGGCCCGGCCTCGGGGAACCACACCGTGGAGAGCCCGATCGAGATGATCGGCCCGAAGATGAAGCAGATCTCGTCCACCACGGACTCGAAGGAGTACGCGGTGTGCAGCTGCGGAGTGCCCCGGTAGAGGACGGCCCAGCGCGCCCTGATCATCGAGCCCACGCTCGGGACGCAGCCGACGAGGGCGGCGAACAGGAAGAGCGTCCAGTCCGGGAGCCCGAACTTCGCGCAGAGCAGGAGACCGGCGACCGCGGCCAGCGAGACCAGGGTCGCGGGGCGCAGCACCCGGCGCTGGCCGTGCCGGTCGACCAGGCGGGAGATCTGCGGGCCGATCGAGGCGGCGGAGAGCGCGACGGTCGCGGAGAGCGCGCCCGCGAGGCCGTACCGCCCGGTGAGCTGGGACACCATCGTCACGATGCCGATGCCCATCATCGACAGCGGCATCCGTCCGAGGAAGCCCGCCGTGGAGAACCCCTTGGTGCCGGGGGCGGCGAAAATGGCGCGGTAGGGGCTTGGCACGTGGGACTCCGCTGAGGCGCCGGGGCGGCTCGGTGAGGAGGGGCTCCGGTAAGGCGTAAAGATGGTCGACACAGCTTACGGCTCCGGCGGGGCCGAACGCACCGTGATTTTCCGGCTGTCAGTGGCGGGTGGCAGGATCGGAGACATGTCCGACGCACTCGATGCCACTCCCTATGACGCCCTGCTGCTGCTCTCGTTCGGCGGCCCAGAAGGCCCGGACGACGTCGTCCCGTTCCTGGAGAACGTGACGCGGGGCCGCGGCATCCCCAAGGAGCGGCTCAAGGAGGTGGGGCAGCACTACTTCCTGTTCGGTGGGGTCAGCCCGATCAACGACCAGAACCGCGCCCTCCTTGACGCCCTGCGCAAGGACTTCGCGGAGCACAGCCTCGACCTGCCGGTCTACTGGGGCAACCGGAACTGGGCGCCCTACCTGACCGACACCCTGCGCGAGCTCGTCCAGGACGGCCACCGCCGGGTGCTCGTCCTCGCGACCAGTGCGTACGCCTCGTACTCGGGCTGCCGCCAGTACCGGGAGAATCTGGCGGAGTCCCTCGCCGTCCTTGCGTCGGAGGGCATCGAGGTGCCGCGCGTGGACAAGCTGCGGCACTACTTCAACCACCCCGGCTTCGTCCGCCCCATGATCGACGGCGTCCTGAAGTCCCTGGCCGAGCTCCCCGATGACGTACGCGAAGGGGCGCACCTCGCCTTCACGACGCACTCCATCCCGACCGCGGCCGCCGACACCTCGGGGCGCGTCGAGGACCACGGGGACGGTGGTGCGTACGTCGCGGAGCATCTGGACGTGGCCCGGGTCATCGCCGACGCCGTGCGCGAGGAGACCGGCGTCGAGCACCCCTGGCAGCTCGTCTATCAGTCGCGCAGCGGCGCCCCGCACATCCCGTGGCTCGAGCCGGACATCTGCGACCACCTGGAGGAGCGGCAGGCCGCGGGCGCGCCCGCGGTGGTGATGGTCCCGATCGGCTTCGTGTCGGACCACATGGAGGTTCTGTACGACCTCGACACCGAGGCCGACGCGAAGGCCGCGGAGCTTGGCCTCCCGGTCCGCCGATCGGCCACTGTCGGCGCCGACCCGCGGTTCGCCGCGGCGGTCCGTGATCTTGTCCTGGAGCGTGCCGCCACGGAGGGCGGGCACAGTGTCGCGCCGTGCGCCCTGGGTGCGCTCGGCGCGAGCCACGACCTGTGCCCGGTGGGCTGCTGCCCGGCGCGCGCCCCCAAGCCCGCGGCCGCGGGCGCCGACAGCCCGTACGCGTAAGGACGTTGACGTGACCGACCTCAAGGCAGAACTCCTCGGCGCAGCCCTGGAGGCCGCGCACCGCGCCGGAGCCTTCCTGCGCGACGGGCGCCCGGACGACCTGGGCGTGGCCGCCACGAAGTCCAGTGCGGTCGACGTCGTCACCGAGATGGACATCGCGTCCGAGAAGCTGATCACCGACTTCTTCGCCGAGCGCAGGCCCGACGACGGCGTGCTCGGCGAGGAGGGTGCGAGCTCCGAGGGCAGCAGCGGCGTCCAGTGGGTGATCGACCCGATCGACGGCACCGTCAACTACCTCTACGGACGCCCCGATTGGTCCGTCTCCATCGCCGCCCGCAAGGACGGCGAGACGCTCGTCGGAGTGGTGCACGCCCCGATGCGCGGCGAGACCTACCGCGCGGTCCTCGGAGAGGGCGCCTTCGTCAACGACAAGCCCGCGCACACCCGCCCCGCACCCCCGTTCGAGCAGGCCCTCGTCGGCACCGGCTTCGGGTATGTCGCCCAGCGCCGCGCCCACCAGGCCGAGGTGGCGCGGCAGCTGATCCCGCTGGTCAGGGACATCCGCCGCGGCGGCTCCGCGGCGATCGACCTGTGCGATGTCGCGCTCGGCCGTCTGGACGCGTACTACGAGCGTGGCCTCAACCCGTGGGACTTCGCGGCCGGTGAGCTCGTCGCACGGGAGGCGGGCGCGCTGACCGGAGGACGCCCCGGAGAGGTCCCTTCGGGCGAGCTGACCATCGCGGCCCCGCCCGGCCTCTTCGAGGACCTGCAAGGCCGCCTGGAGGAGCTCGGCGCCTGGCACGACTGAGCGCCCGCGGGAGCGCACGCGGAAGGGCCCCGGCATCTCGTCCACAGATGCCGGGGCCCTTCCGTTGGCGAATGGCTCAGGCGTGCAGCGCGCCGACCTCCACACCGTGCTCGGCGGCCAGGCGGTGGAGATCTTCCAGCTCCGCCTGCTCGACCTCGGCAAGGAAGTCGTCGCCCGTCTCACGGGCCTTCGTGAGGTCGGACTCCGTGGCCTTTATGCGCTGCAGCAGTCCTGCGGTAAAAGCGTCCATGGTTGCGCCCCCTCGGCTGGGTCGTGGGTCGATGGCACGGGGGTGTGCCCTCAAGAAGGGGCGATCACGTCTCAAGCCGCTCTGCGAAGCGGGTTGTGGCGCGCCACATACAAAGCGTGATCGCGGGGTGTGAGGTCGTCCTCCCCGGGCTCCCTTCTACGGAAACCTCAACCGCCGGAGAAAATCCCGCATTCCCCGGCCGGGACACCGCCTTCCCCGGTCAGGACACCGCCTTACAGCCGGTTTATGGCCGAAAGGGGCAGGATAGAGGCCACACCCCACGAACAGACCTGCCCGCAGGGGCACAGAGGAAGGACAGCGCCGTGCGCGTACTCGTCGTCGAGGACGAGCAGCTGCTCGCCGATGCGGTGGCCACCGGACTACGCCGGGAGGCCATGGCCGTCGACGTCGTGTACGACGGAGCGGCCGCCCTGGAACGCATCGGGGTCAATGACTACGACGTCGTGGTGCTCGACCGGGACCTCCCGCTCGTGCACGGCGACGACGTCTGCCGCAAGATCGTCGAGCTCGGTATGCCGACCCGCGTCCTGATGCTCACCGCGTCGGGCGACGTCAGCGACCGCGTCGAGGGCCTGGAGATCGGCGCCGACGACTATCTCCCCAAGCCCTTCGCGTTCAGCGAGCTCACGGCACGCGTGCGTGCCCTCGGACGGCGTACGAGCGTGCCGCTGCCGCCCGTCCTGGAGCGCGCCGGCATCAAGCTCGACCCCAACCGCCGCGAGATCTTCCGCGACGGCAAGGAGATCCAGCTGGCGCCGAAGGAGTTCGCGGTCCTCGAGGTGCTGCTGCGCAGCGAGGGCGCGGTCGTCTCCGCCGAGCAGCTTCTGGAGAAGGCCTGGGACGAGAACACCGATCCGTTCACGAACGTGGTCCGGGTGACCGTCATGACCCTGCGGCGGAAGCTCGGCGAGCCCGCCGTCATCGTGACGGTGCCCGGCTCCGGCTACCGGATCTGATCCCCGGTGGCCGCGACCCCGGCGCCACCAGCAGCGCCTCCGAAACCCACCTGGGACCCCAGGAAGGCCGAACCGCCCTTCCCGTGGCTGCGCCCCACCATTCGCATACGGCTCACGCTGCTCTACGGCGGCATGTTCCTGATCGCGGGCATTCTGCTGCTCTCGATCATCTATCTGCTCGCCGCGCAGGCCCTGAACGTGGGCAGTGATCTGCCGTTCAAGATCGTCTCCGGCCAGGTGGCCAGCGACAGCTGCAACTTCCCGTCGAGCCCGTCAGCCGGCGAGCTCAACAGCGCCATGAACGCCTGCGTCAACGAACAGCGCCAGCACGCCCTGGACAACCTCCTGAGCCGTTCGCTGCTCGCCCTGCTGGGGCTCGCGGTCATCGCCTTCGCCTTCGGGTACGCGATGGCGGGCCGCGTCCTCTCGCCGCTCGGCCGCATCACGCGCACCGCGCGCAGGGTGGCCGGCACGGACCTGTCCCGGCGCATCGAACTGGACGGCCCCGACGACGAGTTGAAGGAGCTCTCGGACACCTTCGACGAGATGCTCGACCGCCTGGAGCGGGCCTTCACCGCCCAGCAGCGGTTCGTCGGGAACGCCTCGCACGAACTGCGCACCCCGTTGGCGATCAACCGCACGCTGCTCGAGGTGCACCTCTCCGACCCGGGGGCGCCACCCGAGCTCCATCAGCTCGGCAAGACGCTCCTGGCCACCAACGAGCGCAGTGAGCAGCTCGTGGAGGGCCTCCTGCTGCTCGCCCGCAGCGACAACCAGATCGTGGAGCGCAAGCCGGTCGACCTCGCCGAGGTCGCCTCCCGGGCCATCGACCAGGTGCGCGGCGAGGCCGAGGCGAAGGGTGTGGAGATCCGCGGGGCGCAGGGCCCGGCCGTCGTCCAGGGCAACGGCGTACTCCTGGAGCGGATCGCCCTGAACCTCGTCCAGAACGCCGTCCGGTACAACGCACCGGATGACGGGTGGATCGAGGTCACCACGGAGGCCCAGCACGGCCAGGCGGTCCTCGTGGTGTCGAACACGGGCCCCGTGGTGCCCGCGTACGAGATCGACAACCTCTTCGAGCCGTTCCGGCGGCTGCGGACCGAGCGCACGGGCAGCGACAAGGGCGTGGGACTCGGCCTGTCGATCGCCCGGTCGGTGGCGCGGGCCCACGGGGGCCGTATCATCGCGGAGCCGCGCGAGGGGGGAGGGCTCGTGATGCGAGTCACCCTTCCTCTCTGAGATGCTGCCGCGGACGCGCCGCCATGTTCGCTTTACGCGGAATTTTCGGGACCGATCCCGAAGGTCCCGTGTGTGATCGATCACAGGGGCGAATTTTCGGCCATCTACTCTCCGTGATCGTGAAAGTCGTTGGAAAGCCGGGAAAATCCGGGTTTTCAGGGGTCTTGATCACGGGAAGTACACGGGGTGGCGCCTGTGAAGCGCGACATTCGGACCGTGTACGGTCCCGATCGCCATCCAAACCGATCACCTCGCCAGGGGTGCGGTTGGGTGTCGATTGAGTAACAGACCTTGATGTGAGGCAAAATCTCCGCCTCAGGTCGGGCACAAGTCCGGCCTCTCACGCGTTACCTGCGCTGAGACACCGCAGACACCCAGAGGGGGAGAGCGACATGGCAACGGACTACGACACCCCACGCAAGACCGACGATGACGTCAACGAGGACAGCATCGAGGAACTGAAGGCGCGGCGGAACGACAAGTCGACTTCGGCGGTCGACGTCGACGAGTTCGAGGCCGCAGAGGGCCTCGAACTGCCCGGCGCGGACCTGTCGAACGAGGAGCTCGCCGTTCGGGTGCTCCCGAAGCAGCAGGACGAATTCACCTGCATGAGCTGCTTCCTGGTGCACCACCGCAGCCAGCTGGCCAGGGAGAAGAACGGCCAGCCGATCTGCCGCGACTGCGACTAGGGCAGGGTCGGCCGTGACAGGCTCGACCCCGCCGAGGAAGCGCCGCTTCCGCAAGCGTGGAGCGGACCAAGAAAGCGCCATTCCCGACGGCGTGCGTGACGACGAGCGGGGCTCTTCCCCCACAGGAACAGCCTCGCTCGGACCAGCGAATGTCTCAGAGATGGCACCAGAGCTGGCACACGACGAGACGGCGGCCGACAAGGCGTCCAGGACCGGTGGGTCCAAGGGCCGCGTTGCCGCCGTCACGGACGGGGTCAAGGCGGGCGTCCTCAAGAGCGGGCGCGGCGCCAAAGCCGGGATCGGCTATCTCGCCGACCGGATCATCGAAAACGCCCCGCGGATCCCGATCCGCGACCTGGGCACCCTCCGCAAGCAGTTCCCGGGCCTCGGCCCCGAGCAGCTCGCGGACAAACTCATCGCCGGCGCGGCCAACGCGACCTCGACGGTCGGGGCCGGAGTCGGCGCCGCCGCGATGCTGCCCGTGCCGCCCGCCATGCCCGCGGAGCTGGCCGCCGAGATCACCGGCGTCGCGGCCATCGAGCTGAAGCTGATCGCCGAGCTCCACGAGGTCTACGGCAGGCGCCCGCCGGGCAATCTGAAGGAGCGCAGCACCGCCTACCTCACCGGGTGGACCGAGGAGCGCGGCATCGACGTGGTGAAGCCCGCGTCGATCAACGCGGCGCTCGGCAGCCAGATGAAACGCGAGCTGCGCCAGCAGATCATGAAGCGCATGGTGCGGAACCTCCCGAACCTGATGCCTTTCATGGTCGGCGCCGCGGTCGGGGCGGTGATGAACCGCCGAGACACCAAGAAGCTCGCTGAGCGGGTCCGTACGGACCTGCGGAGGGCGCAGGTGCCCTGGGATGCCCTGCCGGAGTTGCCACCCCTTGAGCAGCCCCTGAAGCCTTTGGACCCCCTGCGTCCTGGTGAGGCGCCGAAGGGGCTGGACCGCTGACGAGGCAGTCCTGGCAGATCCCGCAGATCCCCGCAGCAGGGCCCCGGGAGGCCCGTGCCGAAGTGCCGAAGTACGGAAGCGAAGTACCTAAGAAGCCCGTACCGCAGTCAGAGCCGCCGCGAGCGCCTCTGGGTTCCGCGTGGACACGTACACGTACGGAGTCGGGTCCTGCGGGTCTGTGATCTCGACGCGCAGTGCCGTGGGGATGTAGGCCCGCAGCAGCATGAACGCGCGCGGATCCGCCTTCGGGCCGCGCCAGGCGCGCGCCTCTTCCGGGTCGAGCACCACGGGTTCCCCCAGGGCGGACACCGGGATCTTCGCGTCACCGACGACGAGCGAGCCCGCCACCACACGGATCCGCGGGGAGCCGTACGAACTGGTGACGACCGCGGCGACCGCCGTCCCGCCGACGAGGCCGCCGAGCAGCGGCAGAGTGCCGAAGGGGAGCATGATCAGCGCCATCGCGACGCCGACCAGGAGCGAGACAAGCCACCAGGAGCGGGGCGCCGTCAGGCGTTCTTCGTAAGGCTGCATGTCCTCAAGCTTGGCACGGTGAGCTGTGACGACCGACTCGCGGGTAAGGTCTGCGGCTGTGAGTGGTACTTCAGCAGCTCTGACGCCCCCGGCCGACGCCATAGCGCCCGTCCGACACCCCGACGCGCCCGCCCCCGGCGAGCTCATCGGAGCCCATTACGAGCACTGCTTCGGCTGCGGCGGCGGACAGGCCCACGGACTGCATCTCGAGGCGCGCGCCGGTGAAGGCGTGGGCGTGACCGCCGAGTTCACGGTCCGGGAAGCGCACCAGGGCGCACCGGGCCTCGCCCATGGCGGAGTACTCGCCACGGCGCTCGACGAGACGCTGGGCTCGCTGAACTGGCTGCTGCGGGTGATCGCCGTGACCGGACGGCTCGAGACCGACTTCGTGCGGCCCGTTCCGCTGGGCACCGTGCTCTTCCTCGAGGCCGAGGTGACCGCCGTCGCCGGGCGGAAGATCTACTCCCGGGCCACCGGGCGGATCGGCGGCCCCGAGGGGCCCGTCGCCGTCCGTGCCAAGGCCCTCTTCATCGAGGTCAAGGTCGACCACTTCGTCGAGAACGGCCGCCCGGAGGAGATCCGGGCCGCCATGGACGACCCGGACCAGCTCCGCCGCGCACGTGCCTTCGAGGTGAACCCGTGACCCCCGTGCCCCCCGTTTCCCCCGTGTCCCGTCCCGAGCTTGACGTACTGATCCGTCGCGTCGACTCCGAAGTGCCGCTGCCGTCGTACGCGCAGCCCGGTGACGCGGGAGCGGATCTGCGGACCACCGAAGCGTGTGAACTCGCTCCGGGTGAGCGGGTGGTGTTGCCGACCGGAGTGTCTGTCGCGCTGCCCGACGGGTACGCGGCCTTCGTGCACCCACGATCAGGTCTCGCCGCCCGCTGCGGTGTCGCCCTGGTGAATGCCCCAGGGACGGTGGATGCCGGGTACCGTGGGGAGATCAAGGTGATCGTGGTGAATCTCGACCCGCGCGAACGCGTGCGGTTCGAGCGCTTCGACCGGATTGCCCAACTGGTCGTCCAGCAGGTCGAGAAGGTGCGCTTCCACGAGGTGGCGGAGCTTCCCGACTCGGCGCGGGCCGAGGGGGGCTTCGGGTCCACCGGCGGCCATGCCGCCGTGGGCGCGGGCCCGGTTGAACAAACGGGTGGGAATCGATACGCATCGGTCGTATCTGACCGGGAAGGACAGTGACGTGTTCGGACGTCGCAAGAAGGACAGTGCCGCCGAGGACGCGGCGGGCGAGGCCGAGCAGGTCGTCGAGGGCTCTGACGGGGCTGACAGTGACGACACGGCCGCCGCGGCTCCGTCGCGCGCGCGGCTTGAGCCCGAGCCCCGCCCCGACGGTCCGTGGGACGTCTCGGAAGTCCGCGAGCCCGGCGAGGGCCGCGTAGACCTGGGCGGCCTCTTCGTGCCGGGTGTCGAGGGCATGGAGCTGCGGGTGGAGGTCGCGGGTGACGCGATCGTCGCCGCCACCGTCGTGCTCCAGGACAGCGCCATCCAGCTCCAGGGCTTCGCCGCCCCCAAGAAGACGGGCATCTGGGGCGAGGTCCGCGAGGAGATCGCTTCGGGCATCACCCAGCAGGGCGGTGTCATCGACGAGGTCGAGGGCCCCCTCGGCTGGGAGCTGCGCGCGCAGGTCCCGGTCCAGCTGCCGGACGGCACGGGCGGGGTGCAGGTCGTGCGCTTCATCGGCGTCGACGGCCCGCGGTGGTTCCTGCGCGGGGTGATCTCCGGCCAGGGCGCGGTGCAGCCGCAGGCCGCTGGTCTCCTGGAGCAGATCTTCCGGGACACCGTCATCGTGCGCGGTGAGGGCCCGATGGCTCCCCGTGATCCGATCGTCCTGAAGCTGCCGGACGACGCCCAGATGGTCGCCGAGGGCGGTGTCCAGCAGGAGGAGCAGGAGGGCTCGCGCTTCTCCGGCGGCATGGGCCAGCTCCAGCGCGGACCTGAGATCACCGAGGTGCGCTGAGCCGCAGTTCCCCGCGCCCCTTACAGGGCGCTGATGCCTCACGAGTTGCAGGCCGATGGGCCGCACTCCCTGATGGGAGTGCGGCCCATCGGCGTTTCTGCAGGTGGGGGCGGTAGAGCGGAAACATCCGTAAGAGAGTCGTCAATGGAGTGCCAGGAGCCGTAAGGGAGACGTCAACGACGGTCGAATCCAGCCACGGAGGGGGTTTGCTCAAAGACGTCAGACAATCCGGATCTCATCTAGGAGCACACGATGGCCGACGTGGCCTTCGTCGTCATCACGATCGCGGTATTCGCGCTGGTGGCGTTCATTGCCAAGGGGGTGGCGAAGCTGTGACTGCCGAGAACATCGTCGGTCTCGTCGTGGCCGTCGCACTCCTTGGTTATCTCGTCCTCGCTCTCGTGTTCCCGGAGAGGTTCTGAGTACGGATATGAGTCCTGTTCTTGCTGGTGTGCTCCAGCTGCTCGCGCTGATATTGGCGCTGGGCCTCGCATACCGCCCTCTCGGCGACTACATGGCCAAGGTCTACTCCTCCGAGAAGCATCTGCGGATCGAGAAGTGGATCTACAAGGGCATCGGCGCCAACCCGAATGCCGAGATGCGCTGGCCCGCCTATCTGCGCGGGGTGCTCGCCTTCTCCGCGGTGGGTGTGCTTTTCCTGTACCTGTTGCAGCGGTTGCAGGGTTCGCTGCCCGGCTCGCTTGGCTTCAAGTCGATCGATCCGGACCAGGCGTTCAACACCGCGGCCTCGTTCGTGGCGAACACCAACTGGCAGTCCTACTACGGCGAGCAGGCCATGGGCCACGTCGTGCAGACCGGCGGCCTCGCGGTGCAGAACTTCGTCTCCGCCGCGGTGGGCATCGCCGTCGCGGTGGCGCTCGTCCGGGGCTTCGCGCGGTCCCGTACGGGTGAGTTGGGGAATTTCTGGGCCGACCTGGTGCGCGGCACAGTCCGCATTCTGATTCCGATCGCGGTGATCGGAGCACTCGTCCTGGTGGCCTGCGGGGCGATCCAGAACTTCGCCGGCATTCACGGGGTCGGGCAGTTCATGGGGGGCAGCCAGGAGTGGAACGGCGGGGCGGTGGCCTCGCAGGAGGTCATCAAGGAGCTCGGCACCAACGGTGGCGGCTATTTCAACGCCAACTCCGCCCACCCCTTTGAGAATCCCAACGGGTTCTCCAACCTGTTCGAGGTCTTTCTGATCCTGGTGATCCCGTTTGCCTTGACCCGCACTTTTGGCCGCATGGTCGGCAGTGTGAAGCAGGGTTACGCGATTCTCGCCACGATGGCGACGATCTGGATCGGCTTCACCGCGTTGATGATGTGGACGGAGTTCCACCACGGGGCACCGGCATTCGACATCGCGGGCGGGGCGATGGAGGGCAAGGAGACGCGGTTCGGGATCGGCGGTTCGGCGATCTTCTCGGTGGCCACGACGCTGACATCGACGGGCGCGGTCAATTCCTTCCATTCCTCCAACACCGGTTTCGGCGGCGGACTCAACCTGCTTGGAATGCAGTTGGGGGAGATCGCACCGGGCGGTACCGGGTCGGGTCTGTACGGCATGTTGATCATGGCGATCATCGCGGTGTTCATCGCCGGCCTCATGGTGGGGCGTACGCCGGAGTATCTGGGCAAGAAGATCGGCACCCGTGAGATCAAGCTCGCGGCCTGCTACATCCTCATCACCCCCGCCCTCGTCCTTGGCTTCACCGCGGTGTCGATGGCGCTGCCCACGCCCAAGGACTCGATGCTCAACTCGGGGGCGCACGGCTTCTCCGAGATCCTGTACGCCTTCACATCGGGGGCGAACAACAACGGTTCGGCGTTCGCGGGGCTGAGCGCGGACACGAACTGGTTCAACACCACGATCGGCCTCGCGATGCTGCTCGGTCGCTTCCTGCCGATGGTGTTCGTGCTGGCCCTTGCGGGCTCGCTGGCCGAGCAGAAGCCGGTCCCGGAGACCGCGGGCACGCTCCGTACGGAGAAGCCCCTGTTCACCGGCCTGTTGGTCGGCACGATCATGATCATCACTGGTCTGACCTACTTCCCGGCCCTGGCGCTGGGACCGCTCGCCGAAGGGCTCGCGTCATGAGCACCATTACTCCCACCCGTGCGCCGCACCAGGATGTGCCCGGCGGGCACAAGGACGGTGACGGCGGCCGGGTCGGCGGGGGTCTCTTCGACCCCAAGCAGCTCCTGAAGTCCTTCCCGGACGCCGTGAAGAAGCTTGATCCGCGGGTGATGGTCAAGTCGCCGGTCATGTTCGTGGTGCTCGTCGGCTCGGTGATCACCACCGTGCTCGCCGTCAAGGAGCCGGGGGACTGGTTCGGCTGGGCGATCACGGCCTGGCTGTGGCTGACCACGGTCTTCGCCAACCTGGCGGAGGCGGTGGCCGAGGGGCGCGGCAAGGCGCAGGCGGACACCCTGCGCAAGGCCAAGACCGACACGGTCGCGCGCCGCCTGAACGGCACGGCCGAGGAGCAGGTGCCCGGCACCGAACTCCGCATCGGCGACCTGGTGGTCTGTGAGGCGGGCGATGTGATTCCCGGCGACGGTGACGTCGTCGAGGGCGTCGCGAGTGTCGACGAGTCGGCGATCACCGGCGAATCGGCCCCGGTCATCCGGGAGTCGGGCGGAGATCGCAGTGCGGTCACCGGCGGTACGAAGGTCCTCTCCGACCGCATCGTCATCAAGATCACGACGAAGCCGGGCGAGACGTTCATCGACCGCATGATCAACCTGGTCGAGGGCGCCGCCCGGCAGAAGACGCCCAACGAGATCGCGCTCAACATCCTGCTGGCGTCCCTCACCATCGTCTTCCTGCTCGCCGTCGTGACGCTCCAGCCGTTCGCCGTGTACGCCGGCGCGGAGCAGTCCATGATCGTGCTGGCCGCGCTCCTGGTGTGCCTGATTCCGACGACCATCGGCGCGCTCCTTTCGGCGATCGGTATCGCGGGCATGGACCGGCTTGTCCAGCGGAATGTCCTTGCCATGTCCGGGCGGGCGGTCGAGGCCGCGGGTGACGTCTCCACGCTGCTCCTGGACAAGACCGGCACCATCACGCTCGGCAATCGCCAGGCCGCCGAGTTCCTGCCGGTGCGCGGCACGACCGAGGCCGAGCTCGCCGATGCCGCCCAGCTGTCGTCGCTGGCCGACGAGACGCCAGAGGGGCGCTCCATCGTCGTACTGGCGAAGGAGGAGTACGGGCTTCGCGAGCGTCACCAGGGCGAGTTGGAAGGGGCCGAGTGGGTCGCCTTCACCGCCCAGACCCGGATGTCGGGTGTCGACCTCGTCGAGAACGGGGCCGGGCGCAAGGTCCGCAAGGGCGCGAGCGGTTCGGTCGTCGCCTGGGTCACCGAGAACGGCGGCACCGTCGCGGACGACGCCCAGACGCTGACCGACACCATCTCGCAGGCCGGTGGTACGCCACTCCTTGTCGCCGCCGAGGACGGCAAGGGGGCGCGCGTCCTGGGTGTCA
This sequence comes from Streptomyces sp. NPDC048441, assembly GCF_043200235.1. Taxonomy (NCBI): domain Bacteria; kingdom Bacillati; phylum Actinomycetota; class Actinomycetes; order Kitasatosporales; family Streptomycetaceae; genus Streptomyces; species Streptomyces sp. NPDC048441. The sequence continues at coordinate 127,717 of NZ_JBICXM010000012.1, read as the reverse complement.
TCCACCTGAAGGATGTCGTCAAGGACGGTATGCGGGAGCGGTTCGACGAGCTGCGCCGGATGGGCATCAAGACGGTCATGATCACGGGTGACAACCCGCTGACCGCCAAGGCGATCGCGGACGAGGCGGGCGTGGACGACTTCCTCGCCGAGGCCACGCCCGAGGACAAGATGGCGCTGATCAAGCGGGAGCAGGCCGGTGGCAAGCTCGTCGCGATGACCGGTGACGGTACGAACGACGCGCCCGCGCTTGCTCAGGCGGACGTGGGCGTGGCGATGAACACCGGCACCTCGGCCGCCAAGGAGGCCGGGAACATGGTGGACCTGGACTCCAATCCCACCAAGCTCATCGAGATCGTCGAGATCGGCAAGCAACTCCTCATCACCCGGGGTGCGTTGACGACCTTCTCGATCGCCAACGACGTCGCGAAGTACTTCGCGATCATTCCCGCCATGTTCGCCGTGGTCTATCCCGGTCTCGACAAGCTCAACATCATGAACCTGTCGTCTCCGGAGTCGGCCATCCTGTCGGCCGTCATCTTCAACGCACTGATCATCATCGCCCTGGTGCCGCTGGCCCTGAAGGGTGTGCGGTACCGGCCGATGAGCGCGGACAGGATGCTGCGGCGGAACCTCGGGGTCTATGGGCTCGGCGGGCTGATCGCCCCGTTCATCGGCATCAAGATCATCGACCTGCTCATCTCCCTCATCCCCGGGCTGTAATTTCCTGAAAGCGTGCTGACACCATGAACAACTCAGTTGGAAGCACGGCGCGGTTGCTGGGAGCCGGGCTCCGAGCCCTGCTCGTCCTCACCGTCATCTGCGGTGTCATCTATCCGCTCGCCGTCACCGGGATCGCCCAGGCCCTGTTCAACAACAAGGCCAACGGCTCCGAGATCGAGAGCCAGGGCAAGGTCGTCGGCTCCGAGCTCATCGGGCAGACGTACAACCTGCCGCTCAAGAAGGGCCAGGACACGGCCGCACCCGACCTGAAGTGGTTCCAGCCCAGGCCGTCCAACGGCCTCGGCTCCAACCAGGATTCGGGGGTGAACACGCAGTACAGCCTGATCCTGTCGGGGGCGACGAACCTGGCAGGTGACAGCAAGGACCTGATCGCGAACGTCAAGGCCGCCAAGGCCGCCGTGGTCAAGGACAACTCCACGGCCGACTACAAGGTCAAGCCCTCGGAGGTGCCTGCCGAGGCCGTCACCTCCTCCGGATCGGGTCTGGACCCGCACATCTCCCCGGAGTACGCGGGCATCCAGGTTCACCGCGTCGCGGAGAAGAACGGTCTCGACGTGAACAAGGTCGACAAGCTGGTCGACGCGCACACCGACGGGCGGATCCTCGGCTTCATGGGCGAGCCCCGCGTCAATGTCCTTCAGCTCAACATCGCGTTGAAGGGGCTTGTCGTCGACAAGGGCTGACGTTGTCTCAACTTCCTTGTGGCTCGCGGTGATTCGGCCTGTCCGGCTGGAGCGTTGCGGGCCACATTCGCGTACGCCCATACTGTGCCCGTCACGCGGGGGGAGACCGGTGCGGTGAGCGGACGGCGCGTGCCCGCCGTGGTGCGGCGCGGGCGATATCACGGGGTGGTGCTCGGGGCCGCCGGGCTCGCTGTCCTGCTGGCGGCCACCGTGCTCGCGGCGCTTGCCGGGCTGACCGAGAAGGCCGTCGAGGGCGGGGTACGGCAGCGGCTCGCCGCGGATCGCGACGCTGTCGTCGAGGTGGCCGGGCGCTACCGTGCCGATGGCGTAAGGCAGTTGGACGCGGACGTGCGAGCCGCGATGGACCGCGTCTATGGCGATGTACCCCACCGGACGCGTCTCGCCCTGCGGGCGCCGGCGGCTCATAACGATGAGCTCGCGGTGACCGAGGCCGGTGGCCGCCGCCGTGAGGATGCCACCGTGTCCGTGGTCGCTCTGGAAGGAGCCCGGCGCCATGCCGACCTGGTGGCGGGACGGTGGCCTCGGGGTGGGTCCGGTGGGTTGGGTGGTTCCGGTGGGGCGGGTGGTTCCGGTCGCTCCGATGGCGGGCCTGTGGAGACCGTGCTGACCAAGGCGTTCGCCGCCGAGCTCGCGGTGCGGAACGGGGATGAGCTGAGCGTACGTGGCGCCGGTGGACGGCTCGTGCGGATGCGGGTCGTCGGGCTCTACGCGACCGAGGGGCACGGGCCCGCGGTATGGGCCGGTCTGAGCAGTACGTTCGGGACGGCCGACTCCATCGCGCTGGTGCCGCGCGGTGCGTTCACCGCGCGGCCGGGGCTCACGAAGGACGCGGGTGCGTTGTGGCTCGGCGTGCCCGAGGCGCGGGGGCTGCGCCTCGGTGACATCGGTCCGCTGACGGAGCGGGCCCGGAGGTTCGGCGGCAGCGATGCCTCGCTGTCGGTGCTGAGGGGGAGGGAGCCCGCGGTCGATCTGACCGCCTCCGCGGGGCTGCGCAGGGCCCTCGACCGGCTCACCACCCCCATCGCCGTGGCCCGTGCCGGGCTCTATGTCCCCGCCACGCTGCTCGCCGCCCTCGCGGTCGCTGCCCTTGTGCTCACCGGGCGTCAGCTTGCCGAACACCGGCGCCCGGAGCTGGCCTTGCTGGCCGCACGGGGCGCGGGCACACAGCGGCTCGTGGTGTCGACCGGGGTGCAGTGGGCGGTCGTCGCCCTTCCGGTGGGGGTGGCAGCGCCCTTCCTCGCGGGGCCGCTGCTGCGGCTGCTCGAAGAGGCGGGGCTGTTGGAGGGGGAGGTGCCGGAGGTGGCCGCGATCGGAGCCGGGTGGGTGGCCGCCTCGTTCGCCGTCGTAGTGCATGGCTGCGCGGTGCTGCTGCCCACGGTGCGGGTCGTGCGGGACCGGCGGGCGATCGGTCGCCTTCGGCTGCGGGTGGGGAGGTTCGCGGGGGCTCAGCGGGTCGGGGCCGATGTGGCGCTGGGGGCGGTGGCCGTCCTCGGGTGGCTGCAACTGCGGGAGTACCGGTCGCCGGTGACGGGTGACGGGGTGGACCCCGTACTCGTGCTCGCGCCCGTGGTGATGACCACCGCTGCCGCGCTGCTCGCGCTGCGCCTGCTGCCGCTGCTCACGCGGGCCATCGATCCGCTGGCCCGGCGGGGCAGGGGGCTTGTGCTGCCGCTCGGCGGGTGGCAGATCGGGCGGCGTGCGGCGCGGCACGCGGGGCCCGCTCTGGTGGTGACGCTTGCGCTTGCCGTCGCGGCGCTGAGCAGTACCGCCCTCGCGATCCTCGACCGGGGCGACCGGGATCAGGCCGCCTTCCAGGTGGGTGCCGACCTGCGGATCGAGCCGGGCGAGAGTGTGCCGTCCGGGGCGCGGCGCGTGACGTACGGCGCGCTGCCGGGGGTCGGAGCGGTCACTCCTGTGGTGACCACGGAGGGCTATATCGGGCAGGACGCGGTGGCGGTGACCGGCATCAACACTGGACGTGGGCCGGTGCCTTCACTGCGGCCCGATCTCGCGGACCGGCCCGTGCGGGAGCTTGTCGCGCCGCTGGGGGAGGGGATTCCGGCTCATGGGCTTGCTGTCAGGCCTGCTCGTCCGGTGGGTGAGTCGGTGGGTGAGTCGGTGGGTGAACTGCCGCTTCGGGTGCGGCTGTCCGCCTCTGGAGCCGGTCGTGCTGTGCCTGTGCGGCTCACTGTCTTCTTTGAGGACGATGACGGCCTCGTCCACTCAAGTGGCCTTCTTCTTAAGGAAGGTGGCGCCAGGAACCTTTCCCTGAAGGTGCCGGTACGGAGTGGTGGCGTGCGAATCCTCCAGATCGACCTGAGCATGGTGGGCGAGCGGGTTCGGCGCACCTACCGGCTTCGCGTCGACCGGGTACCGGGACTCACCCGGGAGGCCGACTGGCGTGACCTGCGTGCGGACGCGCCGGACCGGTACGGGGCGGGGTGCCCCGGGGCCGAGCGGCCGCGTGGCGTGGTGGGCGGGGCGCCGGGGCCTGTGCTGTGCGGGGATCGGCGGGACCGGCCCGGGGCGGGGGTATTGCTCGACGCGGTGCTTCGGGGGCCCGATACGCGGCTCAAGTACCCGACGTGGGGTGTCCGTCTCGGCACGGACAGCGCCAAGGGGCGCCCCGCCGCGCCCGCTCTCGCCGATCGTGCGCTCCTTGACTCCGGGGCGGTGCGGGTCGGTGATGTCGTGACGGTGCGGCGGAACACGGGGGGCAGTGTGCGGCTGAGGGTCGTCGGGTGGATCGCTGCTGTGCCGGGTGTCGCACGTGACCGGCCACGGCTGCTTGCCGACTCGCGGGCGGTGGCGGCCCAGTTGGTGCTGAGCGGGGCGTTGCCGGGGGCGGAGAGCGTGTGGTGGGCGGGGGGCTCGCGGGGCGACGCCACTGCCGCGTGGGAGGCGGTGCGGGACCGTCCTCGGCTCGGGACCGCCGTGGATGTGCCGCACGCGCGCGTGGAGCTCGCTGAGGATCCGCTGCGGCGTGGCGCGCGCGGGGGGCTTGTGCTGTGCCTCGTGCTCGCGCCTGCGTTCGCTGTCATCGCCTTCGCCCTGCATACGGTGCTTTCGGCGCGGGCCAGGGGGCGGGAGTTCGCGCTGCTGCGGGCGTTGGGGGTGCGGAGGGGGCAGCTTGCCGCGTACCTGTGGACGGAACAGTTGGCGCTTGCGGGGGTGGCGGCGCTTCTGGGTACGGGGCTCGGGGCGGGGCTCGCTGCTTTGATCATGCCGGTGGTGACGGTGGACGCGGAGGGCGAGCCGGTCTTCCCTGGGCTGGTCACGGAGGTGCCGTGGGTGCGGGTCTGTCTGGTGGCGGGTGGGGTGACGCTGGTGATCTGCGCGGTGGTGAGTGGGGTGGCGCGGGTTTTGGGGCGGGTGGATCTGGGGCGGGTGTTGCGGGCGGGGGAGGACGGGTGAGGGGCCTTGCGGGTGCGGGTGCGGGTGCGGGTGCGGTGCGGTGCGGTGCGGGGGTGGCTGTGGCGCCTGTGGCGTGGCGGGGGCCGTGCGGGTGTGTGGTGGGGGATGCCTGCGGCGCCTGTGTCGGTGGGGTGGGGGCTGGTGTAGCGGCATCGGTCTGGTTGGGGTTACGCGGCCGTGCCGGTATGTCCGTCCTCGCTATCGTCCGGTTGCCGCGTGGGTGCTTCGGCCCCGGAGTGCCGCGAACCGTGCTCCGGGCAGACATACCGGCACGTCCCCTGGCGAGCGCTGCCGACAGCAGGTGTTTCGGAGGGACCAACATTGCCGGGCAACGGGCGGGTGGGTGGGAAAGGCTTGTTCGGTGCAGGCGAGGCCGTGGGGCAAATGGGCGGGGGGCGTATGAGGCGCGGAGGGCGTGAGGAGTTGGGGGTGGTGGGGTGCCTCGGCGTGCTCGTTCTTGTGCTCTGCGCCGTGGCCGTGGGCGGACCTGGCTTGCTTGACCGGGCTTCGGGCAGCGCGCTTGCCTCGCGGCTCGAGCAGGTGCAGCGGGACGCGCCCGGCATCACGCACCGGATGCGGTTCGAACCGGAGGCGGAGAGGGTGGGGGAGAGTTCGCTGGGTGCCGATCTGCGGCGGTTCTCGAGCGTCATCGAGAATGCCACGCCTGCCGCTCTGCGTGGTGATCTCCTGCGTGACTCCACACGGATCGCACTGCCCACGGTGCGGATGGGTGGCGGCATCCAGTTGTCGTTGGTGTACGCCTCCGATGCGCCGGGCCGTACCGCCTATGCCGAAGGGCGGCCGCCTGTCGGGCGCGGGCGTGTCGTGGAGATTGCTGTCTCCACTCGCACCCGTGACGCGCTGAAGCTGCGGCTCGGTCAGGAACTCCGGCTCGGCCCCGGTGCGTTGGAGAATGTGGACGCGTCGGCACGGGTGGTCGGGTTCTACGAAGCCGAGGACGGGCGGCGGCTCTGGCGTGAGCAACCCGTGCTCGCGCGTACGGGGCTGGATCCGCGCGGCAGCGCGGTGCGGTACGCGGGTGCCCTGCTCGCGCCGCGTGGTGTCGAAGTGCTGCAGGCCCAGGCTCAGGCCGAGCTCACCGTGCTCTGGGGTATGCGTCTCGACCTCGGTGGGGATGCCGCACGTTTCGTCGGTGGTCAGGGGCAGCGCGACTTCGAGCGCCTTATGTTCCGCTATCCGGAGTCAGTGCGGCGCGTCACCTGTGATGCGGGGATGTACGGCGGTATGGCCTGCTCTCTTGGCTCGCATCCGGCCACGGAGATGGAGAGCGACACCGAACTGCCCGACGCCTTGGGCGAGTTCCAGCGGCAGTGGCGGCAGGGGAGTGTGGTGACCTCCCTCGCACTCGCCTCGGTGACGGCGGTCGGGCTCGCCGCCGTGGTGGTCGGGTCGCTGCTCTCCGTACGCCGTCGGCTCGGCGTCCATCGACTGCAACGCGCGCGTGGCGCGTCCGCCATGCAGATAGCCCTGGGGCGTGCCGTGCTGACCGCGCCTGTTGTGGTGCTGGGGTTCGCGGGCGGCTGCGTCGTGGCATCGGTGCTGCCGGGGGCGTCGTCCGCGTACGGGCGAGGGCTGCTCGTCGCCGTGTGCGTCTGGCTGTTGCTGCCCTCGCTGACCTGGTGGGCCGTGCGGGACCGTGCCCTCCTGCGGGACAAGGGGGGCGGTGGCGGTCGCCGTGCCGTCGCCGAGGTCGGTGTGGTGGTGCTCGCCGCGGGGGGTGTCTTCGCGCTGCGGGCCCGTGGTGCCGCGGGTGGCGCGGTAGGCGATCCGTTGCTTGCCGCTGTGCCCGCGCTGCTCGGGCTCGCCACGGTCGTGGTCCTTGTGCGTCTCTACCCCTTGCCGGTACGCCTCGGCGCACGCTGGGCCGCTCGGCGGCGCGGAGCCGTGGTCCTCATCGCGCTGTCCCGTGCGGCCAAGGAGGCTCCCGCGCGGGCGCTCGCGCTGCTTGTCCTGGTGGTGACCCTGGCCGGCGCCGTGTTCGGCGGTCTGGTCGCCGGGACGCTGACGGAGGGGCGGCGGGATGTGGCCGCCTGGCGGGTGGGCGCCGATGCCTCCTTCCTGGGAGCGGAGCGTGACCCCGACACCGCGCGGCGCCTGGCACGCGCGCGTGGGGTGCGGGAGACGGTGACGGTGCGGCAGCTGCCGGTCGATCCGGTGAGCGGGACGGACGGCGGGCGGTACGGGATCGCCAGCCTGGTGGGCGTCGACGCCGCGAAGCTGCGGTCCGCGGAGGGGAGTTCGGAGGCCGCCCGCGCACTACGGGACGCGGGGATCCATGAAGGGGGTCGCGGTCGTGGCATCCGCGTGCTCGCCGACGCCGCGAACGCTGGAGACCTGCTGACCATCACCGTGCATGGCAAGGAGCGGCGCCTGCGCGTCGTGGGCGCCCTCCCCGAGGCGGTGAGGCGCGATCCCGCGCTCGGTCCCCTGCGCGCCGCCACCGAGGCCAGGGACCACCTCCTGCTCGCCGACAACCGGGACCTCAAGGCCTTTGGCGTGGGCGAGTTCGAGGAGTCCGCCCTGCTGTTGTACGGGCCGCGCCTGGACCGTGACGAGCTGCGCTCCATCGTCCCGCGCACCGCGCCGGGCACCGCCACCGGAGAGCTGCGCATCCGCGCCGAGGAGCAGGCCGAGGCCGACGAGGACGGCCTGATCGCGGCTCTGACCGCCGCGCACACCGTATGCACCGCCCTGGCCGTGCTCCTCGCGCTGCTCGCCCTCGTACTCGAACTCCTGCTGTCCGCCCCCGCACGCGGCAGCACCGCGGCCCGGCTGCGCACGCTGGGGCTCGGCGGGCGCGCCACCGCTGGGCTGCATGTGCTCCAGCTGCTGCCCCTGGTGCTCGCGGCCGTGGCAGGCGGCGTCACGCTCGGCCTCACCCTGCCCTCGCTGCTCGGACCCGCCCTCGACCTGCGGGAGTTCACCGGCGGGCCCGCCGCGCCCGTCCTGCGGACCGACGTGCTGTTCATCGCGGCCCTGGCCGCCGGGACCTTCGCTCTGGTGGCCGTGGCCGTGGGCGTGGAGACATGGCTCGGGCGCCGGCGGGGGCTTGGAGCCGTGCTGAGACTGGGGAGGAACGATGACTGAACTCGCCGATCTGGAGGCCCGCGCGAGCGCCGCGCGCCGTCCCGTGGCGGACGGAGGCCTTGTCGTCTGCGACAACCTCGTACGCGTCTATCGCTCCGACAAGGTGGAGGTGCAGGCACTCCAGGGGCTCGACCTGGTGGTCGGGGACGGGGAGTGCGTGGCCCTCGTGGGTGCCTCCGGGTCCGGCAAGTCCACGCTCCTTTCGATTCTGTCGGGGCTCGATCTGCCGACCGCGGGGCGGGCGCGGGTCGCCGGACACGATCTGCTCTCCATGGGGCGCCGCGAACGCCTCGGCTACCGCCGGAACACCGTCGGCTTCGTATGGCAGCAGACAGGGCGCAATCTGCTGCCGTACCTCACCGCCCTGGAGAACGTCACGCTGCCGATGAAGTACGCGCGCGTGGCCCGTCGCGAGCGGGCGGCACGGGCGGCCGAACTCCTCGGTGTACTCGGCGTCGCGTACTGCCGCGACCGGCGGCCCGCCGAGCTGTCCGGCGGTGAGCAGCAGCGTGTCGCCGTCGCGGTGGCCTCCGCCAACGCGCCGCGCGTGCTGTTCGCCGACGAGCCCACCGGTGAGCTGGACACGGCCAGTGGCGAGGAGGTGTTCGCCGCCCTTCGCCGCGCCAATGAGGAGCTCGGCGCGACCGTCCTGGTCGTCACACACGATCCGCTCGTCTCCGGGCAGGTCCGCCGCACCGTACGCATCAGGGACGGCCGTACGTCCACGGAGACGCTCCGCGAACAGGGCGGAGCAGGGGAGGAGTTCACGGTTCTGGACCGGGCGGGGAGGTTGCAGCTGCCGCGCGACTACGTGGAGCGCTTTGGGCTGCGGGGGCGGGTGCGGCTCACGGAGGAGGCGGATCACGTAGGGGTCTGGGGCGAGGAGCGGCCGGACCCCTCACCACCCGGCCGCTGAGCAGCATCTCCGCATTCTCGTGCACAGCACCTTCAACTTCACGCCTTGACGGAAGCATGGTCCGTACCTATGGTCTCGGGCCAACACGCTTGTTCAGAAAGGCACTTGAAGTTCACATACGAGAATGGATGGCCCTTCGCATGGCCGACACCCCCACACCCGTGCGCCACCACCGCAGACGCCGCACGACAGTTCTCGCGACCATCGCCTCCGTAGCGGCCGCACTGGTCGCCGCCCTCCTCGCGTGGCCCGGCGCCGAGCGCGCCGACGCCGCGCCCAGCACTGACGCCGCGCCCAGCACTTTCGCCCACCCCGGAGTCGCCGTCTCCCGCGGCCAGCTGGACTTCACCAGGGAGAAGGTCAACGCCGGCGCCCAGCCCTGGAAGGGCGCGTACGACCAGATGATGGGGAGCAGGTACGCCTCCCTCTCGCGCACGCCGAAGCCCCGCGCGGTCGTCGAGTGCGGCTCATACTCGGACCCCAACTACGGGTGCACCGACGAGCGCGAGGACGCGATAGCCGCGTACACCACGGCACTCGCCTGGTACGTCACCCGTGACGACCGCTACGCGAAGAAGTCCATCGAGCTGATGGACGCCTGGTCCGGCACCATCAAGGACCACACGAACAGCAACGCCCCGCTCCAGACCGGCTGGGCGGGATCGTCCTGGCCCAGGGCCGCCGAGATCATCAAGCACACGTACACCGGCAGCTGGGGCAACTCGGGACGCTTCGCGACGATGCTGCGGAACGTCTATCTGCCCGAGATCATCAACGGCTCCAACTCCAACGGCAACTGGGAGCTCTCGATGATGGAGGCCGCCGTCGGCATCTCCGTCTTCCTCGATGACAAGGGGTCGTACGACAAGGCGATGGCGAAGTTCCGTACCCGCACCGCCGCGTACGTCTACCTCGCATCCGACGGTGAGCTGCCCAAGACCGTGCCCAGCCAGAACCTGGACACCCGCGCGAAGATCGTCAAGTACTGGCAGGGCCAGGGCACCTTCACCACCGGGCTCTCCCAGGAGACGTGCCGCGACTTCACCCACACCGGATACGGGCTCTCCGCGATCGCCCACGTCGCCGAGACCAGCCGCATCCAGGGCGACGACCTCTACAAGACGGACGTCGGCGAGCGGCTGCGCCAAGGCCTCGGCTTCCACGCCAAGTACGAGCTGGGCGAGGCCCCGCCGAGCTCGCTCTGCGGCGGCTCGGTCGACCGCGGCCTCGGCCCGGTCACGGAGGTCGGCTACAACGCCCTCCACGGCCGCCTCGGGCACGCCATGGCCAACACCCAGAAGCTCACCGAGAAGAACCGCCCGGCAGGCTCCAACAACCTGTTCGTCGCCTGGGAGACCCTGACCCACGCGGACAACCCCGGCTGATCCGGACCTTGTTCGGCCGGGCGTACGGTGACCATACTGGCGCCCGGCTCGACAGGACCGTACGGGGGAGTGGACATGGCGGAGAACGCGGTCGTCGTAGAGGATCTGCACCGGACGTACGGCAGCGGCGCGTCCGCCGTGCACGCCCTGCGCGGTGTCTCCTTCGCCGTCCCGCGCGGTGAGCTGGTCGCCCTGAAGGGGCGCTCGGGCTCCGGCAAGACCACCCTGCTCAACCTCGTCGGCGGGCTCGACACCCCGGACGCCGGGAAGATCACCGTCGACGGGCGCGAGCTCGCGGGCCTCGGTGAGAACGGCCTCCTGGAGCTGCGGCGCGACCACGTCGGCTTCATCTTCCAGTCCTTCGGACTCATCCCGATCCTCACCGCCGCCGAGAACGTCGGCGTGCCCCTGCGGCTCCGCAAGACCGAGCCTCGCGCGCGCGAGGAGCGCGTCGCACTCCTGCTCGCCCTCGTCGGCCTCGCCGACCATGCCGAGCAGCGCCCCGGGGAGCTCTCCGGAGGGCAGCAGCAGCGCGTGGCGATCGCCCGCGCGCTCGCCAACAAGCCCTCCCTGCTCATCGCGGACGAACCCACCGGGCAGCTGGACGCGGAGACCGGACTCGCGGTGATGGAGCTGCTTCGCGCGGTCGTCCGCGGCGAGGGCGTCACCGCACTGGTCGCCACGCACGACGCCGCGCTGCTCGACCTGGCCGACCGGGTCCTCGAACTGAGCGACGGCGAGATCGTGGAGCACTGAATCCCCCGTTGATCCCCCGCTGATCCGCAGCTGATCCCCGCGGCAGGGCGCGGACCTGCACATCAGGGTTGCGTCAAGGAGCGCCCTCTCGCGCACCCTCGTCCGATTTGTGGGAATTATTGGCCGTAAGGTCGACGCTGCGTACAGAGCGGATTCAGGAAGACAATGGGGCCATGGCACGCGGCAAGCTTCGGATATACCTCGGTTCGGCACCGGGCGTCGGCAAGACGTACGCGATGCTCTCCGAGGCGCATCGCCGCATCGAGCGCGGCACCGACTGCGTGGTCGCCTTCGTGGAGCACCACAACAGGCCGCGCACCGAGGTGATGCTGCACGGCCTGGAGCAGCTGCCCCGCAAGGACCTGGAGTACCGCGGCAGCCACTTCACCGAGATGGACGTGGACGCCGTCCTGGAGCGGGCGCCCGCCGTCGCCCTCGTGGACGAACTGGCGCACACCAATGTCCCCGGCTCGCGCAATGCCAAGCGCTGGCAGGACGTCGAGGAACTTCTCGCCGCGGGCGTCGACGTCGTATCGACCGTGAACATCCAGCACTTGGAGTCCCTCGGCGACGTCGTCGAGTCGATCACCGGCGTGCGCCAGCGCGAGACCGTGCCGGACGAAGTGGTGCGGCGCGCGGACCAGATCGAACTGGTCGACATGTCGCCCCAGGCGCTGCGCCGCCGCATGGCCCACGGCAACATCTACAAGTCCGACAAGGTCGACGCGGCCCTGTCCAACTACTTCCGGCCAGGCAACCTCACCGCCCTGCGCGAGCTCGCGCTGCTCTGGGTCGCCGACCGGGTCGACGAATACCTCCAGCAGTACCGGGGCGAGCACGACATCCGCTCCACCTGGCAGGCCCGCGAGCGCATCGTCGTCGGCCTCACCGGAGGACCCGAGGGCCGTACGCTGATCCGCCGCGCGTCCCGGATGGCCGCCAAGGGCTCCGGCAGCGAGATCATGGCCGTCTACATCGCCCGCAGCGACGGCCTCACCGCGGCATCGCCCAAGGAACTCGTGGTCCAGCGCACCCTCGTCGAGGACCTGGGCGGCACCTTCCACCACGTCATCGGCGACGACATACCGGCCGCCCTGCTCGACTTCGCGCGCGGTGTCAACGCCACCCAGATCGTCCTCGGCTCCTCGCGCCGCAAGACCTGGCAGTACGTCTTCGGCCCCGGCGTCGGCGCGACCGTGGCCCGCGAATCGGGCCCCGACCTCGACGTCCACATCGTCACGCACGACGAGGTCGCCAAGGGGCGCGGCCTGCCCGTGGCACGCGGGGCACGCCTCGGGCGCTCCCGGAGCATCTGGGGCTGGCTGGTGGGCGTCGGCGGCCCCGCCCTCCTGACGCTGCTCCTGACCCACGTCGACGCGGAACTCGGCCTCGCCAACGACATGCTGCTCTTCCTGACGCTCACCGTGGCCGCCGCGCTCGTCGGCGGTCTCCTTCCGGCGCTCGCGTCGGCGGCGTTCGGCTCGCTCCTCCTGAACTACTACTTCACGCCGCCCCTGCACCTGTGGACGATCTCCGACTCCAAGAACATCGTCGCGATCATCGTCTTCGTGAGCGTCGCCATCTCCGTCGCCTCCGTGGTGGACCTCGCCGCCCGGCGCACCCACCAGGCCGCGAGGCTGCGCGCGGAGTCGGAAATACTCTCCTTCCTCGCGGGCAGCGTGCTGCGCGGTGAGACGAGCCTCGACGCCCTCCTGGAGCGGGTGCGCGAGACCTTCGGCATGGAGTCCGTGGCTCTCCTGGAGCGCGAGAGCGACGTCGCCCCCTGGACCTGCGCGGGCAGCGTGGGGCCCCGGCCGCTCCAGCGCCCCGAGGACGCCGACGTGGACATGCCGGTGGGCGACCACACGGCACTCGCGCTCTCCGGCCGCGTGCTGCCCGCCGAGGACCGCCGGGTGCTCGCCGCGTTCGCCGCACAGGCCGTCGTCGTCCTGGACCGCAGGCGCCTCCAGGACGAGGCGCAGCGGGCCCGCACTCTCGCCGAGGGCAACCGCATCCGCACCGCGCTGCTGGCCGCCGTCAGCCATGACCTGCGTACGCCCCTCGCGGGCATCAAGGCCGCCGTGTCGTCCCTGCGCGCGGACGACGTGGCCTGGTCCGACGAGGACCAGGCCGAGCTCCTCGAAGGCATCGAGGACGGCGCCGACCGCCTGGACCACCTGGTGGGCAACCTCCTGGACATGTCACGCCTGCAGACCGGCACCGTCACCCCGCTGATCCGCGAGATCGACCTCGACGAGGTCGTGCCGATGGCGCTCGGCGGCGTCCCCGACGGCAGCGCGGAACTGGACATCCCCGAGACGCTGCCCATGGTCTCCGTGGACAAGGGCCTCCTGGAGCGCGCGGTTGCCAACATCGTCGAGAACGCGGTCAAGTACAGCCCCGACGCCGAACCGGTCCTGGTGTCCGCGAGCGCGCTCGGCGAGCGCGTCGAAGTGCGCGTCGTGGACCGCGGTCCTGGCGTCCCGGATGCCGCAAAGGACCGCATCTTCGAGCCGTTCCAGCGCTACGGTGACGCTCCGCGCGGCGCGGGCGTCGGCCTGGGCCTCGCGGTCGCCCGCGGCTTCGTGGAGGCCATGGGCGGCACGATCACCGCGGAGGACACCCCGGGCGGCGGTCTCACCATGGTCCTCACGCTGCGGGCGGTGACGGGCCTGCCGCAGGTCCGCGCCGACCTCTCCACACAGGTCACGTCATGACCGCCGACACGGCCGCAACCGACAAGCCCGAAAGGCAGGCACGTATGCCGCACTCTCCAGGGGGAGACCCCAGGATCCCCACGAGGGTGCTCGTGGTCGACGACGAGCCGCAGATCGTACGCGCCCTCGTGATCAACCTGAAGGCACGCAAGTACGACGTGGACGCGGCCCCGGACGGAGCCACCGCGCTCCAGCTCGCCGCCGCCCGCCACCCCGACGTGATCGTGCTCGACCTCGGCCTGCCCGACATGGACGGGGTCGACGTCATCAGGGGCCTGCGCGGCTGGACGCGGGTCCCGATCCTGGTGCTCTCCGCGCGGCACAGCTCGGACGAGAAGGTCGAGGCGCTCGACGCGGGCGCCGACGACTACGTCACCAAGCCGTTCGGCATGGACGAGCTCCTTGCCCGGCTCCGTGCCTCCATCCGCAGGGCCGAGCCCACCGGAGCGGGCGAGGACGACGTGATGGTGGACACGGAGGACTTCACGGTCGACCTGGCCGCGAAGAAGGTCAACCGCGACGGACGCGACGTACGCCTCACGCCCACCGAATGGCATCTGCTCGAAGTCCTGGTGCGCAACACCGGGCGCCTGGTCAGCCAGAAGCAGCTGCTCCAGGAGGTCTGGGGCCCTTCGTACGGTACGGAGACGAACTACCTGCGCGTCTACATGGCACAGCTGCGGCGCAAGCTGGAGGCGGATCCCGCGCATCCGCGGCACTTCATCACCGAGCCGGGGATGGGTTACAGGTTCGAGCGATGAGTCAAGGGTCGAGGGTGAGCTGAGCGGGCATAAGCACAGATGAGCGCACCCACTGCGGCTCTGTCGGTGACCCCCGGTACGCTTCCTGTATGAGTGCTGTTCCTGGTTCAGAGAAGCCGGCAGGCCGCTTCCGGCGCATGCTCGACCGGCTGTCCTCCTCCCAGGAGGACCTGGAGTCGGAAGAGCTGCGCGAGGACGCCGAAACGGCGGGATGCACCCGCATCGGAGACTGCCACGACCGCCAGATAGTCACGGTTACTGGTACCTTGCGCACGGTCACCCTGCGGCCACGCGCCGGGGTCCCGGCCCTGGAGGCGGAGCTGTTCGACGGCTCCGCGGCGCTGGACGTGGTGTGGCTCGGCAGGCGCTCCATAGTGGGGATAGAACCGGGGCGCAAGCTGATCGCGTCCGGCCGGGTCTCGATGAGCCGCGGCCGCCGGGTGCTCTTCAACCCGAAATACGAACTCAGACCCCTCGGACGGGAGTAGCCGGTGACGTCCCTCGACAAGCCGACGGACCAGGGAACCACGGATGAGGAAGCCGATTCCAGGGCCGTGACCGAAGCCGCGCTCTTCGAGGCCTTCGGCGGCGTGCGGGGCATGGTGGAGACCGTCGTCCCCGGCCTCCTCTTCGTGACCATCTTCACGATCAACAAGGACCTGCACATGTCGGCCATCGCGGCCCTCGCGGTGTCCCTGGTGCTCGTGGTGGTCCGCCTGGTCACGAAGGACACCGTCAAGCACGCCTTCAGCGGCGTCTTCGGCGTCGCCTTCGGTGTGGTCTTCGCGATGATGACCGGCAATGCCAAGGACTTCTATCTGCCGGGGATGCTCTACACCCTGGGCCTCGCCCTCGCCTACATCATCACGACCCTCGCGGGCGTCCCCCTGATCGGCCTCATCCTCGGCCCGGTCTTCAAGGAGAACCTCTCCTGGCGCACCCGCAACCCGGGCCGCAAGAAGGCGTACGCGAAGGCCAGTTGGGCCTGGGGCCTGATCCTGCTCGGCAAGTGCGCGGTCCTCTTCCCGATGTACTGGTGGGCGGACACCACGAAGTTCGGCTGGGTCCTGATCGCCCTGAAGATCCCGCCTTTCCTGCTCGCCGTCTGGCTGACCTGGGTCTTCCTCGCTAAGGCGCCGGCGCCGATCGACGTCTTCGCTGAGATGGAGGCGGAGGAGAAGGCCGAGAAGGAGCGGAAGGCTGCCGCCAGGGGTGAGGTCTAGCCCCGGCTTCGGCTGCCGTTGATCACCGGCTTCGCCGAGTTCGTCCTCAATCGCCGGACGGGCTGAAACGGAGATGGGGGGGGGGCGGGGGGGGCCCCCCCGCCCCCCCCCCCCCCAAAAACCCCCCCCCCCCCCCCGCGCCGCCCCCCCCCCCCGCCCCCCCCCACCCCCCCCCCC
>NZ_JBICXM010000012.1:0-111803 GCF_043200235.1 Streptomyces sp. NPDC048441 | reverse complement strand
GGGTGGTGGTGGGGCGGGTTGGCGTCGGTGTTGGCGTTGATCTTCGCCCGGGGGGGGTTGTGTCGGTTGTGGTGGGGGGGGGGGGGGGCCCCCCCCCCCCCCCCCCTCCACGTACAAGCAAGCGCAGCGCCTAGCTGGCCGCGTCCTCACGGCGTACCGAAAGCAGGTCCTCCAGCTGCTCCTCGCGGGCCTGTGCCGCCACGAAGAGGAGCTCGTCACCCGCCTCGAGGGAGTCCTCCGCGGTCGGCGCGAGGACGCGCGTGCCGCGGATGATCGTGACGAGCGAGGTGTCCTCG
Source organism: Streptomyces sp. NPDC048441 (assembly GCF_043200235.1). Lineage (NCBI taxonomy): Bacteria > Bacillati > Actinomycetota > Actinomycetes > Kitasatosporales > Streptomycetaceae > Streptomyces > Streptomyces sp. NPDC048441. Next base: position 111,507 of record NZ_JBICXM010000012.1, on the reverse strand, counting down.
GGCCACTGCACATCGCCGACCCGCGTGCCCGCGAGGGCCGACTCGGGCGGCAGGGTCAGCTCGACGAGGTTCGCGTCGCCGTGGCTGAAGCGGAGCAGCCGGACGAGATCGCCGACGCTGACCGCCTCCTCGACGAGCGCGGACATCAGACGCGGGGTCGAGACCGCGACGTCTACGCCCCAGGACTCGTTGAAGAGCCACTCGTTCTTGGGGTTGTTCACACGGGCGACGACCCGGGGGACGCCGTACTCGGTCTTCGCGAGCAGCGAGACGACGAGGTTGACCTTGTCGTCGCCGGTCGCGGCGATCACCACGTTGCAGCGCTGGAGCGCCGCCTCGTCGAGCGAGGTGATCTCGCAGGCGTCGGCGAGCAGCCACTCCGCCTGCGGGACGCGCTCGACCGAGATGGCCGTCGGCGCCTTGTCGATGAGCAGAATCTCGTGCCCGTTCTCCAGGAGCTCACCGGCGATGGAACGTCCCACCGCGCCCGCTCCGGCAATGGCGACCCTCATCAGTGACCGCCTTCTTCAGGGCCTTCGGCGAACGCCGCTTCGACCTTCTCCACGTCGTCGGTGCGCATCATCACGTGCACCAGGTCGCCCTCCTGGAGCACCGTCTGGGAGGTCGGCAGGACCGCCTCGCCCAGCCGGGTGAGGAAGGCCACGCGGACGCCGGTCTCCTCCTGCAGCTCGCTGATCTTGTGGCCGATCCAGGCCTCGGACGCGTGCACCTCGGCGAGCTGTACGCCGCCGGTGGGGTCGCGCCACAGCGGCTCGGCCCCGGAGGGCAGCAGCCTGCGCAGCATCTGGTCGGCGGTCCAGCGGACCGTGGCGACGGTGGGGATGCCCAGGCGCTGGTAGACCTCGGCGCGGCGCGGGTCGTAGATACGGGCCGCGACGTTCTCGATGCCGAACATCTCGCGGGCCACGCGGGCGGCGATGATGTTCGAGTTGTCGCCGCTGCTGACCGCGGCGAAGGCGCCCGCCTCCTCGATGCCGGACTCGCGCAACGTGTCCTGGTCGAAGCCGATGCCGGTGACGCGGCGCCCGCCGAAGCCGGAGCCAAGGCGGCGGAACGCGGTGGGGTCCTGGTCGATCACGGCGACCGTATGCCCCTGTTGTTCCAGGGTCTGCGCGAGAGCCGATCCGACTCTCCCGCAGCCCATGATGACGATGTGCACGCCCGTCCTTCCGGCTGTGTCAATACTTTTTGCTCAGGCTGAACGGTAAAAGCGTCTCAGACCGAGGCCCAAGCTACACACGCACGGTCCCCGCAGGGCACCCCCGTGCACGGGCCGGTGCTCAATCGCCGCTGCGGACTCAGTCCACGCTGCGGACTCAGTCCACGCTGCGGACTCAGTCCACGCTGCGCAGCAGGCCCTCGACGGACTTCAAGCGGTACCCGATCTCGACGAGCTGCAGCCTCGCCGCCTCCTGCTCGGACCTGGCGCGCTCGACGACGTCCCGGTACTGCTCCATCGCCTCGGCCCACTGGCGGTCGCGCTCGCGGTTGCGCTGCGACTGGAAGTAGGCGACCGCCACGACCGCGCCGGCGAGTATCAGGAAGAAGGCGACCGGGATGATCACGTCGTCCATTAAGACCCCTCAGGTGAGTGCTGTCCGGCCTCGTCGGAGGCGTCCTGCCGGACGGCCGCGAGGATCGTTTCCAGGTTCAATCGCACGTCGAACGGCGCCAGTTCGAAGTACTTGAGCGCCTTGCCGTCGTCGGAGAGTTCCAGGCGGCCGACGACGAGACCGGCCTTCTCCAGACGTTCGAGGTGCATGTAGAGCAGGGGCCGGGAGACACCGAGCCGCCGCGCCAGTTCGCTGACGTACAGCTGTCCGGGGGCGAGCTCGGTGATGATCCGGATGCGCTGGGCGTGGCCGACCGCGGAGAGGAAGGCGAGCAGCTCTTCGCTGTCCATGGCCCGCCTTCTCATTGGTCTTCTCGCTGGTCTTCTCACTGGTCCCGAAGCCTGTCAGCCAAGACTTACGCATGACGGGATCCACTGTCAATCCGCCTTCCCTCGCTTCGAATGACAGTTGACGGGCTGTTCCTACACCTGTCAGTCTCCACTTACATATGAAGGCTGAAAGGGCGGGGATGGTCATGAGGAAGCGATCGGTCACGGTGCGCGTGGCGAGATGGAGCGCGCTGCACCCAGGGCGAGCGGTCATCGGCTGGCTGCTGTTCGTGGTGCTGTGCCTGGGCGGCGGGATAGCCGCCGGCATGAACAGCGCGACCTCGGAGGACTTCCGGGTGGGCGAAGCGGGGCGGGCGGAGGCTCTGGCGACCGAGGGCGGGGTGCAGCTGCGGTCCACGGAGCAGGTGCTGATCCGAGCCGATTCGGGACCGCTCGACAAGGCGGGATCCCTCGACAGGCCGGGACCGCTCGACAAGGCGGGACCCCTCGACAGGCCGGGACCGCTCGACAAGGCCGCCGCGGGCGCCGCCGTGAAGGACATCACCACCCGGATGAAGTCGCTGCCCGAGGTCGCCTCGGTGGCACCGCCGGTGCGGTCGGCCGACGGGCGGGTCCTGCGGGTCCAGGTGGAGCTGAACGGCTCCGAACAGGACGACCAGGAGAACGTCCCGCCGCTCCAGGCCCAGACCGAGGAGGCCGCGAAGGACCACCCGGGCCTGGTGATCGAGGAGACCGGCGACGCCTCCGTGAGCAAGGGCGTCGACGACCAGCGCGACGAGGACCTGCAGTTCTCCGAGGCGATCACGCTGCCCGTCACGCTGATCACGCTGGCCGTGGTCTTCGGCTCGGTCGTCATGGTCGGCGTACCGCTGCTGCTCGCGGTCACCTCGATCATGGCGACGATGGGCCTGGCGATGCTGGCCTCGCACCTGCTGCCGGACACCGGCGTCGGGATGAGCATGATCCTGCTCATCGGCATGGCCGTCGGCGTCGACTACACGCTCTTCTACCTCAAGCGCGAACGCGAGGAGCGGGCCCGCGCGGGCGGCCGACTCACCTCCGAGGCCCTGGTCGAGGCCGCCGCCGCGACGGCGGGCCGCGCCATCGTGGTCTCCGGGATCGCCGTGATCGTCTCCACCACCGCGCTCTTCCTGGCCCGTGACGTCATCTTCGACTCCCTCGCCACCGGCACCATCCTGGTGGTCGCCGTGGCCGTGGTCAGTTCGGTGACGGTGCTGCCCGCGCTCCTCGTCATGCTCGGCCGCCGTGGTGAGCGGCGTACGGCCAAGCGCGCCGCTAAGCGCATCGCCCGGGGCAAGTCCGTCCAGGCGTACGGCGAGAAGAAGCCGGGGCGCGTCTGGAACGCCCTGCTCGCGCCCGCCCGCAGGCGCCCGGCGCTCACCCTGTGCCTCGCGGTCCTCGCCATGCTGGGGCTCGCCCTGCCCGCACTGAACATGAACCTCAAGTACCCCGCGCGGGACAGCTTCTCGCGCGACATCGAGGCGATGAAGGGGTACGACAGGCTGCTCGACGCCTTCCCCGAGCAGCGGATCCGGCACCTGGTCGTGGTGCGGGCCGAGGCCTCGCAGGCCGCCGATGTGCGGGCCGCCCTGCACGATCTCGACCGGGAGGCGGCGGCCGACCCTCTCTTCTCGCACCCCTCCCGTACTCCGCTTGTCCGCTCCTCAGAGGACCGGAGGACCACCACACTGGAACTGAACGCCCCGCACCCGACGTACTCGAAGAAAGCCGAAGTCTCGCTCGACCACCTCCGCGACGACTACCTCCCCGCGACCGTCGGCAAGCTGCCCGGCGTCGAGACGGCCGTCACCGGCGAGGTGCCGCGCGGCACCGACTACGTGGAGCACCAGAACCAGAAGCTGCCGCTCGTCCTCGGCTTCCTGCTCCTGATGACCTTCGCCATGACGGTCTTCGCGTTCCGCTCCGTCGTCCTCGGACTGCTCGGCATCGTGCTCAACCTGCTCTCCGCCGCGTCCGCGCTAGGGCTGCTCGTCCTGGTCTTCCAAGGGGAGTGGGCCGAGGAGTTGCTCTCGTTCATCTCGCTCGGCGGGATCTCGTCGCGGGTGCCGCTCTTCCTCTTCGTGATCCTCTTCGGGCTCTCGATGGACTACCAGGTGTTCGTGGTCAGCCGGATCCGGGAGGCCGCACTGAACGGCGTACCCACCCGACAGGCCGTCATCCACGGCATCAGCTCGTCGGCCAAGGTCGTCACCAGCGCTGCCATCGTGATGGTCACCGTCTTCGCGAGCTTCGTGATGCTGCACATCCTGGAGATGAAGCAGATGGGCTTCGTCCTCGCGGCGGCCGTCCTGCTCGACGCGTTCGTGATCCGCATCATGATTCTGCCCGCGGCGCTGCTGCTCCTCGGGCGCGCCACCTGGTGGCCGTCCCGTGCGATCCGCCGGGCCGAGGAGCGGGCGGCCGAGCGCTACGGGACCCACGGGGCACACGGGGCGGAGGAGGTTCCTGAAGCACCGGAGGACGCCGACCCGCGTCCGCTTTCCGGGCATTGGGCGGAGCCCCGGACGGCGCGTCGTGGCTAACCGGAGCAGTTGCCGGAGCAGTTAGGGGGTGGTGGGTGGGCGGGCACCCATTCGAACGCTTACGATCCTCTGCGTGTCCAAACTGACCGACGTGCCCAAACGGATCCTCATCGGGCGCGCTCTGCGCAGCGACCGGCTAGGGGAAACCCTCCTGCCGAAGCGCATCGCACTACCCGTGTTCGCGTCCGACCCGCTCTCCTCCGTGGCGTACGCGCCGGGGGAAGTGCTCCTCGTCCTCTCGATCGCGGGTGTGTCGGCGTACCACTTCAGCCCCTGGATCGCCGTCGCGGTCGTCGTGCTGATGTTCACCGTCGTCGCGTCGTACCGGCAGAACGTGCACGCCTACCCGAGCGGTGGTGGCGACTACGAGGTCGCCAACACCAACCTCGGCCCCAAGGCGGGCCTCACCGTGGCCAGCGCGCTCCTTGTCGACTACGTCCTGACCGTGGCGGTGTCGATCTCATCGGGCATCGAGAACCTCGGCTCGGCGGTCCCGTTCGTCGTCGAGCACAAGGTGCTCTGCGCCGTCGCCGTCATCGTGCTTCTGACGGTGATGAACCTGCGCGGCGTGAAGGAGTCGGGCAAGCTCTTCGCCATCCCGACGTACGTCTTCGTGGCGGGCGTCTTCATCATGATCGCCTGGGGTTCCTTCCGCGGCATCGTCCTCGACGACACGATGAAGGCGCCCACCGCCGACTACGTGATCAAGCCCGAGCACCAGGGCCTCGCGGGCTTCGCCCTGGTCTTCCTGCTCCTGCGCGCCTTCTCCTCCGGCTGTGCCGCACTCACCGGTGTCGAGGCGATCAGTAACGGCGTCCCGGCCTTCCGCAAGCCCAAGAGCAAGAACGCGGCGAGCACCCTGGCCCTGATGGGCGCCCTCGCCGTCACCATGTTCTGCGGCATCATCGCGCTCGCCATGACGACCAAGGTCAGGATGGCCGAGAACCCGGCCAAGGACCTGTTCCACAACGGTGCGTCGGTCGGCGCCGACTACGTCCAGAACCCGGTGATCTCCCAGGTCGCCGAGGCCGTGTTCGGCAGCGGCAGCTTCCTCTTCATCGTCCTCGCCGCGGCCACCGCCCTCGTCCTCTTCCTCGCGGCCAACACCGCGTACAACGGCTTCCCGCTGCTCGGCTCGATCCTCGCGCAGGACCGCTACCTGCCGCGCCAGCTGCACACCCGCGGCGACCGGCTCGCCTTCTCCAACGGCATCGTGCTGCTCGCGGGCGCGGCCGTACTGCTCGTCTGGATCTACGGCGCGGACTCCACGAAGCTGATCCAGCTCTACATCGTCGGCGTCTTCGTCTCCTTCACGCTCAGCCAGATCGGCATGGTCCGGCACTGGAACCGCCATCTGCGCACCGAGAAGGACCAGGCCAAGCGCCGCCACATGATCCGCTCGCGGGCGATCAACACCTTCGGCGCCTTCTTCACAGGCATGGTCCTGATCGTCGTACTCGTCACGAAGTTCACGCACGGCGCCTGGGTCGCGCTGCTCGGCATGGTGATCTTCTACGCGACGATGTCGGCGATCCGCCGCCACTACGACCGCGTGGCCGAGGAGATCGCAGCCCCGGAGACCCCGTCCGACGACAGCGTGCGCCCCTCGCGCGTGCACTCCATCGTCCTGGTCTCCAAGATCCACCGCCCGACGCTGCGCGCCCTGGCCTACGCCAAGCTGATGCGCTCGGACTCGCTCGAAGCGCTCAGCATCAACGTCGACCCGGCGGAGACCAAGGCGCTCAAGGCGGAGTGGGAGCGGCGCGGCATCACCGTGCCGCTGAAGATCCTCGACTCGCCCTACCGGGAGATCACGCGGCCGATCATCGAGTACGTCAAGGGGCTCCGCAAGGAGAGCCCGCGCGACGTGGTCAGCGTGATCATCCCCGAATACGTGGTGGGCCATTGGTACGAGCACCTGCTGCACAACCAGAGCGCGCTCAGGCTCAAGGGCCGCCTGCTCTTCACCCCCGGTGTGATGGTGACGTCCGTCCCCTACCAGCTCGACTCCTCCGAGGCCGCGAAGAAGCGGGCCCGGAAGCGGTCGGAGTGGAACGCGCCGGGTGCGGTGCGGCGGGGCCCGGTGGAGAAGCGCACGAAGGAACCGAGCAAGAGCAGCGGCAACAAGCCCTGACCTCCCGCGCAGCTCCTTCCCGTTCCTATGCCCCTTCCCCTTCTCCTTGCTGTTGGTGAGCGGCCGGACGACACCCACGTAGACTGGTGGGCTGTTGTCCGGCCGTTTTTTCGACCGATCCCCTTTTACGTTGTGGAGTCACCCCGCCATGCAGGCAGAACCGACGAATTCGCAGGCGGGGAACTCGCAGGAGGGCTCGCCCGAGAAAGCGCCCGAGAACTCGCTCGTGGGCAAGGAGTACGAGGTCGAGGTGGGCGCCGTCGCGCACGGAGGCCACTGCGTCGCCCGCACGGCCGAGGGCCGGGTGCTGTTCGTCCGCCACACGCTCCCCGGCGAGAAGGTCATCGCGCGCGTGACGGACGGTGACGAGGACTCCCGCTTCCTGCGCGCGGACGCGGTGACGGTCCTCGAGCCCTCCAAGGACCGCGTCGAGGCACCCTGTCCCTACGCGGGCCCCGGCCGCTGCGGCGGCTGCGACTGGCAGCACGCGAAGCCGGGCGCTCAGCGCCGCCTCAAGGGCGAGGTCATCACCGAGCAGTTGCAGCGCCTCGCGGGCCTGACCCCCGAGGAGGCGGGCTGGGACGGCACGGTCCTCCCGGCGGAGGGCGACAAGCTTCCCTCGGGCCAGGTCCCGGCCTGGCGCACGCGCATGCAGTACGCGATCGACGCCGACGGCAACGCGGGTCTGCGCCGCCACCGCTCGCACGAGGTCGAGCCTATCGAGCACTGCATGATCGCGGCGCCCGGCGTCTCGGAGCTCGGCATCGAGAAGCACGACTGGTCCGGCATGGAGTCGGTCGAGGCGATCGCGGCCACGGGCTCCCAGGACCGCCAGGTGATCCTGGAACCGAAGCCGGGCGCGCGCCTCCCGCTGGTGGAGCTGGACAAGCCGGTCTCAGTCCTCCGAGTCGCCGAACAGGACGGCGGCATCCACCGCGTCCACGGCCGCCCCTTCGTCCGCGAGCGCGCCGACAACCGCACGTACCGCGTCGGCAACGGCGGCTTCTGGCAGGTCCACCCGAAGGCCGCGGACACGCTGATGCTCGCCGTCATGCAGGGCTTGACGCCCCGCAAGGGCGACACGGCCCTCGACCTCTACTGCGGCGTCGGCCTCTTCGCGGGCGCGATCGCCGACCGGGTCGGCGACAAGGGCGCGGTCCTCGGCATCGAGTCCGGCAAGCGAGCGGTCGAGGACGCCCGCCACAACCTCGCTGCCTTCGACCGCGTCCGCATCGAACAGGGCAAGGTCGAGGCCACCCTGCCGCGCACCGGCATCACCGAGGTCGACCTGATCGTCCTCGACCCGCCGCGCGCGGGCGCGGGCAAGCAGACGGTGAAGCACCTGGTGGGCCTGGGTGCGCGGAGGATCGCTTACGTCGCGTGCGATCCGGCCGCGCTGGCGCGGGACTTGGGGTACTTCCGGGACGGGGGGTATCGGGTGCGGTCGTTGCGGGCGTTCGATCTGTTTCCGATGACGCATCACGTGGAGTGCGTGGCTATTTTGGAGCCCATCGCGAAGGCCGCCTGACCTGCGGTTTGTGGACGCGGGCACGGTTTCGACCTCTTTCCCTGATGGAAAGAGGTCGAGGCGTGATGGCTTGGCTATACGGTCTCTGACCTGGGCTTTTTCGTTGTGATGGCTGATTGTTGCTCGGTCTGCGAACGGGGCCTTCCAGAAGTCCTGACGCTGGAATGACGCTCGTTCTGACGGCCTGTCGGGTGCGGTTCTGCCGGGCGCGGGCGGCTGGCCGTACAGCCCGAAGCGGGGTGGTTTCCGTCAGACCTTGATCACGGTGACCCGTGTTCCGCAGAGGGCGATGAGGTCCTCCGGGGCGGAGGTGAGCACGGTGGTGGGCCCAGGGGCGGCGAGCGCGGTCGCGGCGAGCATGGCGTCGATGGCGTATTTGTGGCCGTGGAGCCCGGCGTCGGTGAGAAGTGTGGCGGCGTGCCGGGCGAGTTCGTCGGTGACCGGTTCCACGACCAGTCGGGAAAGGGTCCACTCCAGGGCGGGGCGGTTGATCCGGGGGTGGATGACCTCGACCAGGGTGGCCGCGGAGGTGATGACCCGGAGATCGTCGGCGCGGGCGAGGGCGAGCCAGGCGGTGACCGTGCGGTCGCGGAGGACGGCTTTCGCCAGTCCTCCGCTGTCCAGGACGAGGGTGCCGCCCGGGATCGCGGGGGAGGTGCGGGTCACGCGGCGTCCGCCCGGTCCGAGCCCTGCTGCTGCCGGGCTTGGTGGAGTTCGTCGCGCAGGGCCTGGATCTCCTCGTCGGTGACGGGGCCGTGCTCGGCCTCCGCGACAGCGATGAGTTCGTTGAGGCTGTCGCGTTCGACCTGGCGGGCGACCGCTGCGGCGACGTAGGCAGAGAGGCCGGAGGGCCCGCTGCGGTCGCGGGCTGCCTCGGCGAGACCCCGCGGCATGGTGATGGAGTACTTGCCGGTAGCTTCACTCATGCCATCTATCCTACCGTTAGTACTCCTCCTGATCCGGTGTCGTTCGGGCAGCAGGGAGCAGTGTGGTGACAAGAACTTGTCCACGCAGTCGCCGACCGATCTCATCGAGGGTGGGAGGCACGAAGCCTGGGCGCGTTCGGCGAAGGGACTGTGTCGCCGGAGATGAGCTACCGGCCGAGGCGCAGTTTCTCGTCGGAGAGCTGCAGAGGTAGGAGTTGCCAGGCGATTTCCTGGTGCAGGACGTACGAGATGCCTTGCGGGCAGAGCTGGTCGGGCGCCGGTTTCGGCCCCGGTGGGCAGGTGCTGCCTCAATGTCGGATCGACCTGGGTGACGCTCGACTGCGCCGGAACGGCGGCGAATGCTGGATGCGAGCTACTTGACCGCATCCAGCAGCTCGCGGCACACGGTGGCAGCGGCGCCCGTCGTCTCGGAGCAGATCCGGCAGTGCTCGTGGTGCTGGGCGTGGTGGCACAGTCCAGGTCCTGGTTGATGGCGGTGCGCAGTTCGTCCGCGTCCTTCTCGGCGAGCATCCCGGCGGCGCAGGCAGTGACGGCCTGCTCGCACGATGCGAGGGCCTCCGTGGCGCGGGCGAGGAGTTCGTTGCCGAGGGGGCTTGAGGTGGCGACGCTGTCGAAGAGTTCCCGTGTCTGGAGCATGACGTCCGATACGAACTGCTTCGGGGGCTCGGGAACTGGGCGCCTTTCCCATCCGACTGCTCTCCCGTGACCAGGGAGGTGGGAGTGGGCGGACTGGACGTACGGATGCGTGGCGTCGGCTGTCGGCACGGGCGCGTGGATGCCGTACGCGGGGTGGATCTCGATGTCGCGGCCGGCGAGCGGGTGGCGCTGACCGGTACCAATGGCTCGGGCAAGACCACGCTGCTGCGGGCGCTGCTCGGACTGCACCGCACGGTGGACGGCGAGATCACGGTGGGGGACCGGTCGGCGCGTACGTCGGCCGAGTGGGCCTGGCGGAGGCGCGCGTGCGCGTGGATTCCGCAGAAACCCGCAGCGGGCCGGTTTCCGCTGCTCGCCGAGGAGTTGCTGACCAGCAGCGGCGCTGCGGGCGAGGCAGTGGAGGCAGCGGAGAAGCTGGAGGTGGGGGCGTACGTCGACCGGCCCCTGCACACATTGTCCGGGGGCCAGCTGCAGCGCATGTATCTGGCGCGGGCGGTCGGGTCCGTCGCGGCCGGGGCCGGGGTGTTGCTCGCCGATGAACCCACCGCTGCCCTGGACTTCGCCGGTCAGGAAGAGGCTGCTGATCTGCTCCTTTCGCTGTCGGTCACGCTGATCGTGGTCACCCATGACCGGGCGCTGGCCGATCGGTGCGAGCGGGTGCTCGAGATGGCCGCGGGCCGGCTGCGGCAGGTCGTATGAACCTCGCCCTGACCGACCTCGGTGCGTTGCTGCAGCTCATACCCGTGCAGCGGGCCGGTGCCGCGCTCCTGCTCGCCGCTGTCGGGCTTCCGGTGATCGGCGTGGTGATCGTCGGGTTGGACATCATGCCGGTGCGGTTCGCGATGATGCACGTGGCTCTGCTCGGCATCGCTGTCGGGCTGCTGACGGGACTCGACCCGATGGTGTGCGCGCTGATCGCCTGCGCGCTCGCCGGAGCCGGCGTCGCGCCGCTGGCCCGCACCCCGGACGGACTCTCCGGTGCCATGGGCCTGTTGATGAGCTTGGCCATCGCGGCCGCGCTCCTCACGCTCTCGGTGTCGGGGGTCAACGCCTCCGGTGCGTTCGCCCTGTTGTGGGGGTCGATTCTCTCGGTGGGCTCTGCCGACCTGTGGGTCCTTGGCATCCTCGCCGTCCTGGTGCCGGGTCTCTTCTGGTGGCGTCGGCGTGATCTCGCGCTTTTGCTGTACGACCGTGAACTCGCCCTCTGCTCAGGGGTCCGCGTCGAGCGGCTGACCCTGCTCCTGCTGGTCCTGGTCGCCGTGGCGGTGGCCGGGGCCATCAAGCTGACCGGCGCGCTGCTGGTGGACGCGCTGACCCTGCTGCCGGCGCTGGCGGCCCGCCGCCTGGGCACCTCACTGACCTCGATCACGCTGTGGGCCGTGTGCATCGGGATCGCCGTCAATACGACCGGCTTTCTCATCGCGCTGTCCTTGGACCTGCCTCCCGGTCCGGTCCTCGTCCTGACGGCGGGGGCCGTGGCCCTCGGCGCCCATCTCATTCCCGAACGGAGAACCCGCTCATGGCGCGCACCCGCGTCCGCATCATTTCCCTCCTCGCACTGACCGGAGTCCTGTCTCTCACCGCCGCCTGCGGTGATTCCGCAGACTCCTCGGACGGTGAGCATCCGCACAACGGTGATCCGAAGATCGTGGCCACGACCGCCTGGGAGGGCGCCTTCGCGAAGGCTGCGGGGGCCAAGGACGTACAGGTCATCGTCCCGCAGTCGGTGCACCACGCCCCTGACTACGACCCGAAGCCGTCCGACCTGGCGGCGGTCGCCGAGGCCGACTTCGTCCTGTACGCGCCGTTCGAGCCGTACGCCGACAAGATCAAGGAAGCTGCGGGCTCCGACGCCGAACTCATCAAGGTGAATCTCGACAACGACGCCGACAACGCCACGGCCCAGGTGTCCGCGCTGGGCGCGAAGTTCGGAACCGAGGACGCCGCTGCGAAGTGGAAGAAGTCCTTCGACGCCGAGTACGGCAAGCTGCAGGGTGAACTGAAGGCCGCGTGGCCGGACGGCAAGGCTCCGGTTGTCGTGGCTCAGGTCTTCTCCGCCTGGTCGGCGAAGATGGCCGGCGCTGATGTGGTGGGCATGTACGGCCCGGAGGCGGTTACCGCCGGACAGCTGTCCAAGCTGTCGGCGAAGAAGCCCGCCTTCGTCCTGGACAACGCGCACATGTCGACAGGGCCGGTGCTGCCCGATGCGGGCGCCAAGCAAGTGGAGATCGTCAACTATCCGGGCAAAAACCTGGAGCTGTTGCCCGTCTACCGCAATGCGGCGGAGGTCGTGAAGAAGGCCATGGCCGGTTCCTGAGCCTCTGCGAGGCACGGGAAGGAGACGTCCCGGGGCGTGCTGGAGGCGTCCAGGGGCCGTCCCCGGGGCGCCTCCTTCCCGCTCGGTCAGACTGCCTGCGCCACAGGAGCGGGATCTGGTGCCGTGTCCTCGGTGAACCGCGCCCGCAGCACGGCCCGGTCGGGCTTCCCGGCAGGCGTCAGCGGCAGCACCTCCACCACAAGGAGCCGCTCCGGATGCTTACGCCGCTCCAGGCCGTGTGTGTCCAGATGGGCGCAGAGTTCCTCCAGGGTGGGCGTCTGTCCTTCGCGGGTCACTACGCAGGCCGCGAGCCGCTCGCCCATCAGCGGGTCAGGGATGCCCACACACACGACGTCCCGGATGCCCGGGTGTGCGGCCAGCTCGATCTCGACCTCGGCGGGGCTGATGTTGGCCCCGCCGCGGATCACCACATCCTTCAGGCGCCCCACCACACGCAGCATCCCGTCCTGCCCGAGTACGCCGAGGTCACCGGTGCGTACCCAGCCGTCGGCGGTGCGGTAGCGGGCATCCAGCTCGGGGGCCCCGACGTAGCACAGTGGTGTCATGGGCCCGCGGGCGACGATCTCGCCGACCGTGCCGAGCGCCACCTCCTCCATCTCCCGGGTGCCGGGGACGGCGATGCGGATGTCCGCGACCTTGGCATCCGGATGGCCCGCCAGCACACCGGGCCCCTTCGTCTGCTCCAGCGGTTCACCAAGCCCTGTATGGCAGTTGACTCCATCTGCCGACCCGTACAGGTTGACGACCGGGCAGCCGAAGGCACGTCGTGCCTCCTCGGCGGTGGCCGCGTCGAGGGCGGATCCGCCGAGGACCAGTGCGGTGGGCGCGGGCAGGTCACGAGGCGCTTCGGCGAGCCGGTCGAGCATCATCCGGATCATCGTCGGCACGCCGAGCACATGCGTCGGCTCGTGCTCGGCGATCGCTTCCAGGGCGGCCTCGGGCGTGAAGTGGTCGAGCAGGACCAGGGTTCCGCCGTGCCGGGCGAGTGCGACAGCGGTGCCGTTGCTGCCGAAGGCGGAGGCGAGCGGCACGAGGAAGAGGCAGCGGGGCGGTGTCCCATCGGGCATCAGGGACGCCAGGAAATTGCCGCGGCCGCCGGCCAGCGCGTTGTGCGAGTACGCGACCATCTTCGGCTCGGCCTCGGAGCCCGAGGAGACCAGGATGCGCGCGGCGGAATCAGGGCCGGGACGTGCGGGGACGAAGGCTGCCGCAGCCGAGCGCAGCAACTGCGAGAGCGGCACAGTGCCCTCCGGTGCGGTGCCTGGGCCTGCCGCGATCACCGTATGCAGCGCGGGCAGTTCGCCGGCCGATTCCAGCAGTTCCTCCGCATGGCGACAGCCCCGGTGTTCGATGGCGGCGATCACCGCGACCGCCTCGGACCTGCGGAGCAGGGATGCCGCCTCACGGCCGCCGCGCCCGATCGGGAAGGGCAGCGCGATGGCGCCAAGTGCGGCCAGGGCGAGGTCGGCGATAACGGCATGGCGTCCATTGGGCAGTTGTACGCCGACGACATCGCCCTGGCGTATCCCGAGCCCGGCGAGCCCGGTGGCCAGACATCGCACCTTGCGGTCGAGCGCGGTGTAACAGAGCTTTCCCTTGGCGTCGATCACCGCGGTGCGATGGAGGTCGGTGATCTGGTGGGCCCGGTAGAGGCTGTAGAGGTCGAGGTCGGGGCAGGTGCCCTCGACCGCCCAGGAGCGGCGCAGCTGGGCGGGAAGCAGGTCGTGCAGTTCGACGGTCATCTCAGAAGCTCCAGGGGTCGGGAACGGTGGGCGCCCCATGTGCGTCGCGGCTGATCGAGCCGGAGAAGCGCGGGTCGTGGTGCAGGGCGGCCAGGTCGGTGGTGACGGCGGCGGCGGTCAGCCCGTGGGTGCGCAGTTGGGACAGGGCGTCGTCGGTGGGCAGGCCGCTCAGGTCGTACGCGGCGGCTGCGGCGGCGCAGGAGTCGCTGGGGGCGATCCAGCCATCGGCGGTGGGCAGGGGGCGGCGGAAGCCGGCAGGTTTCCTGGCCCAGGTTCCGGCGGCGGCCTGCCGCAGGGCGGGCGCGGTGAGCACGTCCGCCGCGCCGAGGAGAGAGGAGTCCACGTGCACGCCACGGCCGGTGCGTTCGCGAAGCACAAGACCGGCGAGGACGGCCTCGGCCCCGAGTAGCCCACCGAGCACGTCAAGGAGGGTCATCAGGGAGGGCGCGGGCGGCTCGTCGGCGGGCCGCGCCGCCTCCCCGACACCCGTGCGGGCCTGCACCATGAAGTCGGTGCCCATCGGGGCGTCCGTGAGCCGGTCGGCCCAGCCGCTCGTGTACGCGTACACGAGCGCCGGGTTCCCTGCGGCCAAGTCCTCTCTGTCCAGCCCGAGTTGGGCGGCCTTGCCCGGCGCCCAGTTGTGCAGGAACACATCGGCGGCCGCGGCCATCTCGCGCAGCCGCTGCCTGCCGCTCGCCGACTTGATGTCGACCTCGACGGCCTTCTTGCCCCGGTTGAGGGCCAGCCACCGCGCGGAGATCCCGGAACAGGCAGGCGGCATACCGCGCAGCGGATCCCCGCCCGGCGGCTCGACACGGATCACTTCGGCACCGAGCAGGCCCAGCAGGTGAGCGGTGAGGGGGGCCTGGATGCGGCGCCCTGCTTCCAGGACCGTCAGGCCCTCAAGCGGCCTCCCACTGCAAGGTTTTGGGGCATACGTGGCTTCGTGCGAGGTCAGTGTCCAAGGGGGCGCCCCATCGTGCTCGGCAGCCCGCTCGGTCAGGGATCGCAGCGGGCACACCTCCGCGCCGGATGCCCCGGCGGCGTACCGGATGCGCTCCCACGCGCTCGCCCGCACCGTGTCGTGCAGCACCTGCGGGAACGGGGCGCAGGCGGTGGCGTACCGGAACTGGAAGGGCCGCCAGCCCGCGCGCAGCGCATCCTCGGGTGCATCGAGTGCGCGCCAGAAGGCGGCCCATGCCCCGGGGTCGAGCGTCTCCAGCTCGAAGACGGTCCCGTCGGCGGCCGTGAACGGAGGCCCTCCGCGGGCGGCTGACACGGCTTCGCCTTCGTCGGCCCCGGCTGCGGCCAGATACTGCGAGACGGCCAGGAGACCGGCCCGCTGCACGCTCGTCCGCACCTGCTTGACCTGCCCTCCGCGGGCCTGGGCCAGCAGACCGGCGAGCAGCCCCTGCACGGTGAGCACACCGGTGGCGGTGGCGGCGTAGTCGACGGCCAGGCCGCGCGGGGAGCCGTCGCGGCGGCCGTGCACCGCCATGATGCCGGTGGCGGCCTGCGCCGTGGCCTCATCGGTCAGACCGTTCGACTCACCCCAGGTCACCTCGGCTGTGACGTCATCGAACCCGTCGCCCCCCAGGGCGAGATGCTCGCTCGGCGCCTCATTCGCCTCATTCGCCGGAGCCCCCAGGAGGCGCAGATGTTCCCGGACAAGTTCCGCACCGGGGGCGGGTGGCCCGCAAGCCTGAAGCCGCAGCCCGTCCAGTGGCCGGACCGTCCGCGCGGTGGATGGTGTCGCCATGCCTCTCCTCACCAAGATGTGCTGGTGTGCAGGGAACCCGGGAGCTGTCGCGCCCGACCTGTTCTTCGTAGGAAGCAGTCGGACTGCCGTTCCCATGGGTTCCCGGGAGGCTGGAGGAAATGATGGAAAGTCATACGAGTGCGCTGCGTGGGCTTCCCCCGTGTCCCGCTGCAACAGCCGAGTTGCGAGAGCAGGTGGCGTCATTCGTACGCCGGAACGTGATGCCCTGCGAACCCGTTCTGGACGCCGGCGGACCGGAGGCGGCAGCGGCGTTGCGCTCCCTCCAGGAAGAGGCGAAGGAGCAGGGCCTGTGGGCCTTGCCGCTTCCCGCCGACCTCGGCGGCCAGGGGCTGCCGCTGGCCGAGTACGCCCATATCGCCGAAGCCGAAGGCGCCAGTGATCACGGACCCGCGGCGCTCGGCTCCGCACCGCTCCTCGACGGGCTGATGTTGCGGCGCCACGGCAGCAGCCGCGTACGCGAGCTGTATCTGAAGCCTCTGGCCGCCGGCGAGATCCGTATGTCGTACGCGATGACGGAACCCGACACGCCCGGCACCGACCCCTTCCTCACCGAGTCCACCGCCACGCAGTCGGCCGCCGGAGACTGGACGGTCAACGGCCGCAAGTGGTTCATCAGCGGCGCCGCCGACGCCGACCTCATCACAGTCCTCGCCCGCACCGACGGCACCGCTCCGGACCGCGAGGGCCTGTCCCTGTTCCTGGTGCCCACTTCAAGACCCGGCTTCACAGTGGTGCGCGACCTGCCGGTCCTCGGGGCGGGCGGACAGTGCGAGATCGCCTTGGAGGAGGTCACCGTGGACGCGGGCCACCTGCTCGGCGAGCGCGGCCAGGCTCTCGCCATCGCGGGTGAACGGCTGCTGCTCGGCCGCACCCTGCGCTGCCTGCGCTGGCTGGGGCAGGCCCAGCGAGCCTTCGACTTGATGCGCGAGCGCGCCCAGACCCGTACCCGGTCCCGAGGACCTCTCGGTGACCTGCAACTCGTCCAGCGCCATCTCTTCGAGTCGCTGCTCGCCCTGCGTTCGACCCGGCCGCTCGTGTACGAGGCGGTGGCGCAGCTCGACGCCGGACGGGATGCCCATGTGGAGGTCGGCCTGGCGAAGGTGGCCGCCGCCCGTACGCTTCAGCAGGTCGCCGACGCCGCGATCCAGGTCCATGGCGCGGCGGGCCTCGGCCCCGACACCGCGCTGCCCGCGCTGTTCCGCACCGGCCGGATGGCCCGCATTCTGGACGGCCCGGACGAGCTGCACATCACGTCGGTCGCTAGGCGGGTACTGCGTCAGATGTCGTGAGGGCCGACCAGTCCCGTGAGGATGGCGAGGCCGAGTGCGAGGAAGAAGTCGCCCCAGATCAGCTCGTGTCGGGTGGCTGTATTCGCGGCGAGGTCGTAGCAGCCGTCAAGGAGTTGGCCCGTCGGCGTCAGATGGCGGTGGACCAGCTGCTCGAGCAGGGCGATGGCCGGCTCGTGCCGGCCGAGTTTGAGCAGAGCGACCGCGGTGATCGCTGCGGCCGAGGTGTCGAGCGGCCCCTCGGTCCTGTCCTCGTCGGCCAGGGGAATCTCCGGCGGCCCCGCCAAGTGGTCCGCGACGTCGAGGCGTTCGTCCGCACCTAGCTGCGTCAGGGCATCGGAAGCTGCGAGCAGGAGCCAGGCCCGTCCCCGGCTCCAGCCCGGCGGTGGTTCCTCGCACGGAATCCAGCCTGTCGCAGGATCGAATCGCGAGGCCATCTGCCCGGCGCAGAGTGCGAGATGCCTCCGTAGATGCGACTCGGCCGCCGATGGGTCGACGGTGGCCAGGAGCGGTACGAGCCCCGGCACCGCGTCCGCGCGGGCGATCAGCCGCGGCCCGCCGAAGGCCGAACCCCAAGGAACGAGACCGAGTTCGGGGTCGTACGCATCCAGGCAGGCCACGGCCGCGCGGTGTCGTAGCTCTGCCGCACCGGGTTCGTCCGCGAGCGTCGTCCCGTACCAGAGGATCAGTCCACGCGTGGCGGTGTCGGCGTCCACCCGATCCGCAAGCCGGTCCGTGCACCGCCTCGCGGCCTCACGGTCGTGCTTCTCGCCGCTGTGCCGGGCCCGCAGCCACAGCAGTCCCGCCCAGAAACCGCCGGTCCACGATCCGCGCCGCGTCGTGGTCCAGCGCCCGCTGTCCGGCTCCGCGAACAGCGGGAAGCGATCGCCTGCTTCGGCATGGGTGAGGGCGGCCCGGTCGAGCAGGGCGATCAAGGCAGGGGCGGCCCAGGCAGGCGCGGCCCAGGCAGGAGCGGTCCGGGTCATGCCATCGCCGTCCGGTCCCGTACCGCCCAGATCACCGCGACCACGCACGCTCCCGCGAACTCACCGGCGACAAGCAGCCAGCCACCTGCGTAGTGCCCGCCCGCCGCGAGGAGTCCGAACAGCGGCGGCCCGAGCGCGAAGCCGGCGAAGAACCCTGCGGAGACCAGAGCCGAGTCCTGTCCGGCCCGCCCGGGTGCCGCACGCTGCATCACGAGGACCATCGACACCGCGTTGGCCGCGACCGCGAAGACGCCCACGGTCACCGCGCCCAGCCAGACCAGCGGATGCACACATGCGGCGGCAGCGAGGAGCAGTGCGGCTCCCACCGCGCCTGCGGCCAAGAGCCCCGGAAGCCGCACGGCGCGCCCCGGATGGCCGGCTATCTTCGCCCAGCCCACGCGGCCCGCGATCCCTGCGACTCCCAGGACCGCGACCAACGCTCCTGCCGACGTGGGCCCGAGCCCGAGCCGCTGCGTGCCGTACAGCGCCACGTACGTGTTCACCGAGGCGATCCCACAGCCGAGGAACAGCGAGAACACCGCGAGCCACGCGGTAGAACCGCGCGGTACCCAAGCCGTGGCCACGGCCTTCGCAGGTGGGTCGGCGGGCAGTGCCCGTGCCGCCCAGTACGCAGCGATGACCGATGCCCCGGCCGCCGTCCATATCGCGACCCGCCACCCCGCGCCCCCGGCCAGAGCGGCCAGTGGCAGCCCGGCCATGAAGGCGCCCAGCTGCACCCCGGACTGCTTCATACCGGTGACCGGACCGCGCTGATCCGGGGCGAAGGACGCCAAGATGGCCCTGTTCGTCGCGGGATTGGCCAACGCCTGTGGCAACCCGCCGAGCGCGACCGAGGCGAGGAGGATCCCGACACCCGACGCCGAACCGATCAGTGCCAGTGCGACGGCGGAGATCAGCAGCAGCGCGACGAGGCAGCGGCGTGGGCCCACGCGGTCCACCAAGCGCCCGCCGAACGGCGAGAGCACCGCCGCGGCACCGAACCCGACCGTGGTGGTCAGACCGAGGACCGTGGGCGAGATGCCCAGATCATCGACGATGCGCGGGCCAAGGGCCCCGAGCAGGAACAGCTGCAGCATCGAGAACGCCATGGCACCGGTCAGCAGCGCGGTCAGCGCCCCGCCCCGGCCGTCACCGCCTGGAGCATCTGTGCCGGCCGCCGCCCGCACTCCTTGGCGTTCCGCCTCCACGGTCCCTCCGTTCCTTGCCGGTCCGAACCATTCGGACTTGGTGAGGAGTCGGTTCGCGCGGGCCCCAAGTTCCCGGCATTTTCCATGTCTTGCGTCACGGCGCGTGGAACGGGCTGCGGGCGGGCCATGTATGTGATGCGCATCACATATTGAGCCGGGAACGCGTCCGTTCCCGTATCCGACCACTGGCAAGACACCCTGCGCCCTGCGCCATGACATGACGCGGGGGAGCGGGTGGCCGACACGATCGGGAGAAGCAGTGAGCCAAGCCTACGGAGGCGAGCAAGCCTCCGCGTCACCGTCCTCCGAGCGCTCGAAGCTCCGATGGCTCCCGCCACCTGCGCTCTTCGGGTTCATCCTGTTGCTCGCCGTGATGTTCGGGCTTTCCTACGCCGTGGGGCACGCGGTCGGTCCGGTCGCTCCAGGCATGCACGGGACGAGCAGCGGCGATGACCCCGGTGGGCATGGCGGCGCGCCGGACTCCGGCGATACGGGCGGCATGGACGGGACGGACATGGACCACGGGAGCGGTGGCTGATGGGGGCCGTCTCTGTGCCGTCCCTGACGGTCACCGACATCGCGGTCGGCGGGATGACGTGTGCCGCGTGTGTGCGGCGCGTCGAGAAGAAGCTGGCCAAGCTCGACGGGGTCGCGGCGAGCGTGAACCTGGCGACGGGCAATGCGCGAGTCAGTCACCCTGCCGAGGTCAGCCCGCACGAACTCGTCGCCGCTGTGGAGCAGGCGGGCTATACGGCCCGGCTGCCCCGACCGGAGCGGGCGGGTGACACGGACGAGGACGGCCAGGAGTCGGCGGCGGACCGCGCCGAGCGGTTGCGGCTGATGGTGGTCGCGCTGCTTTCGGTTCCGGTGCTTGTGCTCTCCATGGCTCCGGCGCTGCAGTTCGGCAACTGGCAGTGGTTCTGTTTCATGCTGGCCGCGCCGGTCGCGGTGTGGGGGGCCTGGCCCTTCCATGAGCGGGCGTTGCGCGGGGTGCGGCACGGGGCGGCGACGATGGACTCGCTGGTGTCACTCGGCGTGGTGGCGTCATTCTGCTGGTCGGTGTACGCGCTGTTCTTCGGCGGCGCGGGCCGGGCGGGGATGCGGATGCCGTTCACGCTGATGCCGTCCGCCGCCGACGGGGTCGCCCACCTGTATCTGGAGGCGGCGGTCGGCGTGCCCCTGTTCGTGCTCGCCGGCCGGTTCCTGGAGGCACGGGCGCGGCGGGGGACGGGGGCGGCACTGCGGTCGCTGGCCCGGCTGAGTGTGAAGGACGTCGCCGTCCGTGAGGGGCGTCATGAGCGCCTGATCCCCGTGGAGCAGCTGACTGTCGGTGACACCTTCCTCGTCCGTCCGGGCGAGCGCGTAGCCACTGATGGTGTCGTGGTGGAGGGGAGTTCGGCTGTCGACCAGGCCCTGGTGACCGGTGAGAACGAGCCGGTGGAGGCGGGCCCCGGAGACACGGTGACCGGGGGCGCGGTCAACGCCGGCGGACTGCTGGTCGTGCGGGCCGCCGCGGTCGGCGCGGACACCCAACTGGCCTGTATCACACGGATGGTGACCGAGGCGCAGGCAGGCAAGGCACGCGCGCAGCGACTCGCGGACTCCGTGGCCGGCGTGTTCGTCCCGGTGATCCTCGCGCTCGCGGTGACCACGCTGGCCTTCTGGCTCGGTGCGGGGGCCGACGCACAGGCCGCGGTCACCGCGTGCGTGGCGGTCCTGGTCGTGGCGTGTCCGTGCGCGCTGGGACTTGCCACGCCGACGGCGCTGATGGCCGCGACCGGGCGCGGTGCGCAGCTCGGCGTGCTGGTGACGGGACCGCAGGCGCTGGAGGGCTTGCAGCACATCGACACCGTCGTCCTGGACAAGACCGGCACGCTCACCTCGGGCCACATGAGCGTCGCCCGGGTCACCGTCGTTCCCGACGCTCCGGCGGAGAGCGAGGTGCTGCGTCTGGTCGCGGCGGTCGAGGAAGCGTCCGAACATCCGCTGGGAAGGGCGATCACCGTGCATGGTGTGCGCACGCTCGCTGACGAAGTCCTCCCCCCAGTACGGGACTTCGTCGCTGTTCCCGGCTTCGGTGTACGAGGCCGGGTCGAGGAGCACCTCGTCGAGGTGTCCGCCGTCCCGGAGGATGTGCCCGACACGCTCGCCGAGGCGTTGCGGACCGCCGAGGAGGCCGCACACACCGCCGTCCAAGTCAGCATCGACGGGACGGTCGTGGCGCTCATCGCCGTGGGAGACGTGATCCGCCCCGGCAGCTATCGGGCCGTGGACCGGCTGCGCCGACTGGGTGTGCGCCCGGTCCTCGCCACCGGCGACCGCCAGGCCCCGGCCCGCGCGGTCGCCGCGCAACTGGCCATCGATACCGTCCACACCGCCTGTTCACCCGAGGACAAGGCGGCCCTTGTCGCCGCGCTCAAGGCCGAGGGCCGCCGGGTCGCGGTCGTCGGTGACGGCGTCAACGACGCGGCGGCCCTCGCCTCGGCCGACCTCGGAATCGCCATGGGCGCGGGAACGGACGCGGCGATCGGGGCCGCCGATGTGACACTCGTACGCGGCGACATCGAGGCTCTGGCCGACGCGGTGTGTCTGTCCCGCACCACGCTCGCCACCATCCGGGCCAACCTGGTGTGGGCGTTCGGCTACAACGTGGTGACCGTGCCGCTGGCCATGGTGGGACTGCTCAATCCGATGCTGGCCGCCGCGGCCATGTCCGTCAGTTCGGTCCTTGTCGTCGTCAACAGCCTGCGCCTGCGGACCTGGCAGCCCGGGTCCACCCCCGCCCGTACGCACAAGCCCCGGCAACGGGCGAGGAGCAGCTGGTGACCATGTCCGGATCCACCGCCGGGCCTGCCCGACTGGTGCAGCGTCTCAAGCAGTCCGCGGTCGCCGCCGCCGCTCCGGTAGCCGCGTGCCTTGTCGCTCTCGGCGGGCTGACCGCCTGGACCTCCCTCGGCCACGCCGGCACACCGCCTGACCTGAGCGTCACCTGGGCCTACGTGTTCCAGCCGACGGGCGGGACTCCCGAAACGGTGGCCCTCTTCCGCATCACCAACAAGGGCAGTTCGGCTGACGAGTTGACCGAGGTGACCTCGCCGGACGTGCCGGCCGGGATCGCCCTGAGCCAGCACCGGATGACCCCGGACGGCGCGGCCTACCGAGCCGCCGCGGACCGGCTTCAGGTGCCCGCGCGGGGCACGCTGGCCATGACGCCGATGTCGAGCGATGTGTCGGTGCCCGCCGACCGTGACTGGCGTGTGGGCGACCGGATCTCGTTCGACCTGCACTTCGAGCACAGCGGCACGGTGCGGGTCCGCGCGGAGGTCATACGGCCGGGATCTTTCGGCTGACCACAACTTGCCCGACGCCCACTGTGGACAGCCGTCTGCTGGCGCTCGTCCTCCTTGCGCTCGGACTGGGCGTTACTCCGCGAACGTGCTTGCCGCCTTGGCCCGTCATTCCTGCTGCGGTTTGCCCATGCCTGCCATGCCTGCCATGCCTGCTCGGTAGGAACCTGGCGTGCTGCCTGCCGACTGCGCGAAGGTCTGGACGAAGGCGCTGGTTGTCGCCCATCCGCAGGCGTGGGCGGTGTCGGTGACGGTGGCGCCCTCGGCGAGCATGACCATTGCGCTGAAGATCCGGGCACGGGTGCGCCACTGGGGGAAGGTCATGCCGAACTCGTCGCGGTAGAGGCGGGAGAGGGTGCGCTCGCTGGTGTGCACGCGGCCGGCGAGCTGGGCGAGGGTGCAGGGCCGGTGCAGGTCTTCTTCGACGAGGCGGCAGGCGTCGGCCAGTCGTTGGTCGCGGGCTGCGGGCAGGGCGACGGGCTGGGCTGTCACGCGGCGTAGCCGGTCGCGCAGCACTGATTCGATGTGCCGGGTCTCGGTCTGCGTGAGGGTGGTGCTGGTGAGTGCGATGAGCAATTCGCGTACGAGAGTGTCGACGGCGATGACCGTGGGGCGTTCGGCGTCGAGCAGGGGCGTCCTGCCGTGGGCGGGGAAGCCGAGGGTGTGGAAGCGGCTTTGGCCGTAGAAGCGGTGTTGGTGCCAGGTATTCGCCGGAATCCACAGGGCGCGGTCGTTGGAGGCGATCCAGGAGCCGTGTTCCGTGGTGATCGCGAGCACGCCCGAGCTGACGTAGATCAGCTGGTGGTCGTCGTGGCGGTGCCGGTCGATGGTCTCGCCGCCCCCGTGGAACCGTGTAACGGTCGGCGCGATGGGCTCGTGGCGGATCTGCGACATAGGTAGGCAGAATACGGGAAGTGCGCCCGGGGTGCTCCCGTCCATCGTGAGTGTGTGACAACGATCCAGGAAACAAGTACTCCCCATGAGGCGGGTGTTCCACCCGGGCACTGGCGGCGGATGCGGATCTGGGCCGGCGCCCATGCCGTCGACGACTTCTACCAGGGCCTCGTACCCGCCGCGGTCCCCTACTTCGTGCTACACCGCGACTTCAGTTACGTGCAGGCTTCGGGTCTCGCACTTGCCGCGACGCTCGGCAGCGCATTGCCGCAGGTGCCGATCGGGCTGCTCGCCGACCGGTTCCGGCTGCGATGGATGTCGCCGCTGGGGGTCAGCCTGGCGGGTATCGGGGCAGGCTTGTCGGGTCTTGTGCCCTCCTACCCGCTGGTTTTCGCCCTCCTGCTGATGGCGGGTGTCGGTATCGCCATGTTCCATCCGCCGGCGGGGCGCGATGCGCGCCGTGCGGCCGGGGGCAGTGCCACCGCGATGAGCTACTTCGCTGCGGGCGGCAGCGTGGGGTTCTTCGTCGCCCCGGCGCTGGTCACACCGGCCCTTGGCAACCTGGGGATGGGCGCGACCGCGCTGTTCATCCCGCCTGCCGTCCTCATGGGCTTCGTCCTGCTGCGCCACCACAACCGCACGTCCGATACGGCGGTCAAGAAGGTGCAGCGCCAGGGCAGGGACCGGCCGGGCCTGTTCGCGACCCTGACCGCCGTCGAGATCGTGCGGTCCACCATCTCGACCGGGCTCAACACTTTCATCTCGCTGTACTGGATCCGTCACCTGGAAGCGAGCACGGGCCTCGGTGGTCTCGCCCTGACACTCGCACTCGGCGGCGGTGTGGCCGGCACGCTGCTCGGCGGGCGTCTTGCAGACCGCATCGGCATGGTGCGCACCGTACAGATGGGCAACGCGGCAATGCTGCCCGCCCTGTGGCTCATGCTCATCTGCGACGACAAATACGTCGCGCTGCCACTTGCGCTGCTGGTCGGCCTGATCTCGAACATCCCGTTCGCCGTCCTCATCAAGCTCGGTCAGGACTACCTGCCCAGCCGGCCCGGGACCGCCGCCGGAGTCACTCTCGGCCTCGCGATGAGCGCCGGCGGCCTGTTCATGCCGCTGCTGGGCCTCATCGCAACCCACTACGGTCCCCGAGGCACGCTCGCGGTACTCGCCACCGTGCCGGTGCTCGCGATGCTGCTCTCCGCCTTCTTGCGCGAACCGGTCCAGGACGAACCGGTGCCCGCCGAGGACACACCCCTCACCGTCCCACCGCAGTAGCACGGGCGCCGACGGGTCCCGACGGCCTTGAGCGAACCGTCGTAAACCCCCGCTCTCGGCGTGCGGCTTCCTTTTGGAAGACGGACCATGAAGCCAATGAGCGGAGTAGGTGTGACCAAGGAAGTTCCCACCCCGGCCACGGGCGATCTGGTCGTGCTGAGCAACGTCAACAAATACTTCGGCGAGCTCCACGTCCTCCAGTCCATCGACCTGACCATTGCCCGTGGCGAGGTCGTCGTCGTCATCGGGCCGTCCGGGGGCGGGAAGTCCACGCTGTGCCGCGCCATCAACCGCCTGGAGACCATCGATTCCGGCGAGATCGTCATCGACGGAAAGCCCCTGCCCGCCGAAGGCCGCGAGCTGGCCGCGCTGCGGGCCGATGTGGGCATGGTCTTCCAGTCCTTCAACCTCTTCGCGCACAAATCCGTGCTGCACAACGTGACGCTCGGCCAGGTCAAGGTGCGCAAGAAGGACAACAAGGCCGCCGAGGAGAGGGCACGCCAGCTGCTCGACCGGGTGGGTGTCGGCTCCCAGGCGGAGAAGTACCCCGCGCAGCTCTCCGGTGGCCAGCAGCAGCGCGTCGCGATCGCCAGAGCGCTGGCCATGGACCCGAAGATCATGCTCTTCGACGAGCCGACCTCTGCGCTCGATCCCGAGATGATCAACGAGGTCCTTGAGGTGATGCAGCAGCTCGCCCATGACGGAATGACCATGGTCGTCGTCACCCACGAGATGGGATTCGCCCGTTCGGCCGCCAACCGCGTGGTGTTCATGGCGGATGGCCGCATCGTGGAGGAGACAACGCCCGCTCAGTTCTTCAGCAACCCGAGCAGCGAGCGGGCCAAGGACTTCCTCTCGAAGATCCTTCACCACTGATCCGGGGCGGGGCCCTTCAGCACTAGGAAGATCACTATGAAGTTCCACAAGGCCACTGTCGCGGCCGCCGCCGCGCTCGTGCTGTCCCTGACCGCCGTCGGCTGCAGTTCGGACGACAGCGGCGGCGGCGACACGAGCTCGGACGGCAAGAAGATCACCATCGGCATCAAGTTCGACCAGCCGGGCATCGGCCTGAAGACCCCGGACGGCAAGTACACGGGCTTCGACGTCGACGTGGCCACGTACGTCGCCAAGGAGCTCGGACATGACCCCGGCGACATCGAGTGGAAGGAAGCCAAGAGCGCCGACCGCGAGACGCTGCTCCAGCGCGGCGATGTCGACTTCATCGCCGCCTCGTACTCGATCAACCCCGAGCGCGAGAAGAAGGTCGACTTCGCCGGCCCCTACCTCCTGGCGCACCAGGACGTCCTGATCCGGGCCGACGACGACTCCATCAAGAAGCCCGCGGACCTGAACAACAAGAAGCTCTGCTCGGTCACCGGCTCCACCTCGGCGCAGAACGTCAAGGACAAGATTGCGCCGAAGGCTCAGCTACAGGAGTACGGCGGCTACTCGGAGTGCCTGACCGGCCTGGAGAACAAGGTCATCGACGCCCTGACCACCGATGACTCGATCCTCGCCGGCTATGCCGCGCAGCCCGACTTCAAGGGCAAGTTCAAGCTCGGCGGCTTCAAGCTGAGCAACGAGAACTACGGCGTCGGCGTCAAGAAGGGCAGCGATCTCAAGGCCCAGATCAACACCGCCCTCCAGAAGATGGTCAAGGACGGCTCCTGGGACGACGCCGTCAAGAAGAACTTCGGCCCGGCCCACTACAAGAACGAGCCCGCACCGAAGATCGGCGTCATCGTCAGCTGAAGCCGGTGCCCCAGGGCGCGCCGCCCTCGAAGCGGCGCGCCTCGCCCTTGACTCACGCGGAAGGCGGGAGGCGGGAGACGGTGTTCGACTTTCTCGAGGGTTACGACCTGCTGGCCGCCTTCTGGGTGACAGTGCAGCTCACCTTCTACTCCGCCGTCGGCGCCCTGATCTGGGGAACGGCACTGGCTGCCATGCGCGTCAGCCCGGTGCCCCTGATGCGTGGCTTCGGCACCGCCTACGTCAACGTGGTCCGGAACATCCCGCTCACCGTGATCATCGTCTTCACCTCGCTGGGCCTGTTCCAGACGCTCGGCGTCACCCTCGGCGCCGACAACTTCACGACGATCAACTTCCGGCTCGCCGTGCTCGGTCTGATCGCCTACACCTCGTCGTTCGTCTGTGAGGCGCTGCGGTCCGGCATCAACACGGTGCCCGTCGGCCAGACGGAGGCGGCGCGTGCCATCGGCCTGAACTTCCCCCAGGTGCTGAGGCTCATCGTCCTTCCACAGGCCTTCCGTTCCGTGGTGGGCCCGCTGGCGAACGTGCTGATCGCCCTGACCAAGAACACCACCGTGGCCGCCGCGATCGGTGTCGCGGAGGCCGCGGCGCTGATGCGGGAGATGATCGAGAACGAGGCTCAACTCATCCTCATCTCCGCCGTCTTCGCGGTCGGATTCATCTGCCTCACCCTCCCGACCGGTCTTTTCCTCGGCTGGGTGAGCAAGAAGGTGTCGGTGAGGCGATGAGTGCCCAGAACGTCCTGTACGACGTCCCGGGGCCGCGTGCCAAACGGCGCAATGTGCTGCTCACGGTGGTGTTCCTGGTCGCCGTCGCCGCCCTGATCTGGTGGGTGGTCCAGAGCCTCGCTGACAAGAACCAACTCGCATGGGTCAAATGGCGGCCCTTCTTCACGGACTCCCGCGCCTGGCAGACGTACCTCCTGCCGGGGCTCAAGAACACGCTCATCGCCGCTTCGCTTGCCATGGTCATCGCGCTGCCGCTCGGAGCGCTGTTCGGCATCGCCCGGCTCTCCGACCACGGGTGGGTGCGGGGTGCGGCCGGCACCGTCGTGGAGTTCTTCCGCGCCATTCCGGTACTGATCCTGATGCTCTTCGCGAACGCGGCGTACTCCGAGTACACCGACATCAGCCCCGGCAGCCGGCCGCTGTACGCCGTGGTCACCGGTCTCGTCCTCTACAACGCCTCCGTACTCGCGGAGATCGTACGAGCCGGAATCCTGTCCCTCCCGCGGGGCCAGACCGACGCGGCCAAGGCGATCGGTATGCGCAAGAACCAGGTCATGCGCCACGTGCTGCTGCCGCAGTCGGTCACCGCGATGCTGCCGGCGATCGTCAGCCAGCTGGTGGTCATCGTGAAGGACACGGCGCTTGGCGGCGCGCTGCTCGGCTTCTCGGAACTCCTTGCGTCGGTCCGCCCGATGAGCGCGAACTACGGTGCGAACACCATCGCCAGTTTCACCGTGGTCGCAGTGATTTTCGTCGCGCTGAACTTCGCGCTCACGTCCTTCGCGAGCTGGTTGGAAGGCAGGTTGAGGCGCGGCAAGAGGTCAACCGGCGCGGTGGTCGGCGCGGACGCGGTCGACCAGCTTGCGACGCCGGGCGAGCATGTGAGCCACGACGATCTCGGCGGGGCGGGCGGCACCTCCAGTAAATGACGACGGCCCCGTGACGCACAGCCGGTATCCTTGGTCAGACGGGGGTCTGCGGCGGTGCGGGCCTCTTCGACGAGCCCGCGCAGGCCGAGTCCGATGGCGGCGGCTGCTGCGCCGCCCCGGCCGTGGTCAGGAATCTGATGGTGCCCAAGCAGCTGCTCAACGGCCTACCCGAGGACGCCGATCTGAGGCGCTCGGACTCCCTGGCGCGGGAGATCTTCTCGGACGTCGCCAACAAGTGGGCGCTCCTGATCATCGAGGCGCTCGGCGAGCGCACCCTGCGCTTCAGCGAGCTGCGCAACGAGGTCGAGGGCATCAGCCACAAGATGCTCACCCAGAATCTGCGCATGTTGGAGCGCAATGGCCTGGTTGACCGGAAGGTGTACCCCACCGTGCCGCCACGAGTCGAGTACACCCTCACCGAGCCGGGCCGGGGCCTGCGTGCCGCGGTCGATGTCATGTGCGGCTGGACCCACCAGCACCTCGGTCACATCGAGAGTGCACGCGGCCGTTTCGACGTCTGAGGGGCGCACGGCACCACTCTCGGTTCCCATCGTTCGGTGGTCCGTACGTAGCCGTAGATGACCGAGGCCAGGGCAAGGAGGAGCAGAGGTCCTGCCACCCACGGATGCTTCGCCATCTCCATCGGCAGATAGCGGTACGACACCAGGAGCGCGGCGAAGACCGTCGTGCCGTAGGTGATCAGCTGGATTCCTGAGCGGTCCCAGCCGTGGTCGAGCGAGCGCAGAGCCGCCTCGACCGTGAGCGCGAACACCACGCCGGCGATGAGGTCCACGCCGTAGTGGTAGCCGAAGCCCAGCGTCGCGCAGAGCGTGGCGGTCAGCCAGAACGTCCCCGCGTAGCGCAGAAATCGTGGGCCCTTGCGGGAGTGGATGAAGATCGTGGTGGCCCACGCCGTGTGCAGGCTGGGCATGCAGTTGCGTGGGGTGATCCCGTCGTACGGAATCGGGTGCGGGGCACTGAGGGGTGGTGGCGTGTGCGGCCACAGGTCCGCCCATGCCCACTGCAGGCCGCCGGTGCCCGAGGTGCCCGGACCGTAGGCGAAGATCGGGCCGACCACCGGGAAGATCATGTAGATGCCCGGCCCGAGGAGGCCGATCACCAGGAACGTACGCACCAGGTGGTGGCGCGGAAAGCGGCGCTCGGCCGCCACGTCGCGCAGCTGGTACACGGCGACGACGATCGCGGCCACCGCGAGCTGGGCGTAGACCAGGTCGAGAACGTGGGTGCCGAGCGGCCCTGTGGCCTCGAGCAGTCGGCCTGCCAGCCAGGACGGGTTGCCCAGCGCGTGATCGGCGGTCGCCACGTACTGGTCGAGCACGGTCGGGTGGGTCTTCGACGTGATGAGCAGCCAGGAATCGCCTGTCTTGCGGCCGGTCACCAGGAGCAGGCCGAGGCCGACGCCCTTCAGTAGAAGGGTGCGTTCCTGGCCGGTGCGGCGCGTGAAAGCGATGACCCCGCAGCCCAGCATCACCCACAACGCGCCATTGCCGAAGAACTGCCCCTCGGGCACCTCGGCGCCGACCGCCCACCGCACCAGCACGAAGACGACGTCGATGCCGATCGCGGCACCGGCCGCGATGAACCGCTGCCGCCAGGTGAGCACCACCATCATCAACGCCAGACCGCCGTACAGCGGACCCGGTTTGGGCGCGAATATCACCTCGCGCGCCTGGTTGGTGATCGGCCCCGGCACGCCGCCGTAGCGACGCGAGGCGATCTCCAGCGCGATGAGGAATCCGAGGGACACCACAGACGCCGTCGCCCACAGCACCGCCCGTGGGCTGCGCCACGCGGTGGACTTGATCCCGCGGTCTATTCGTGAAAACAGCCGCGGAGGTATAGGTATCAATTGTTTGACCGATTTGGTAGGTGATATTTCCCGCGAGGCTGATCATGCCATCGGCGTGCCCAGGAGGGGAGCCAGGCTGTCTCGGGGAGCGGTGCCAGGCCGGTGAAGTGGTCGATGACCGACCGGAGTTCCGGGTGCGGATTCGCGCTCGGGAAGATGAGCGAGAGCGGGTACACGAGCGCCGGATTCACGAGCGGGATGCGGCGTATGTCGTAGTTCGTCGGCCAGATGTACCGGTCGCGCGCGCCTACGAGGGTGGCCACGTCCGCGGAGTCCGCGAGGGTGTCGAGGAGTACCTCGTTGCCGAAGTTCGGGCCCGTGGCGTCGATGCGGAGGTCGAAGGCGGTGGCCAGCTGGGCGTAGAACTCCGCCCATTCGCTCAGTGGCGCGATACCGGGCACCCAGATCCGGTGCCCGCGCAGCTCGGAGGGTGTCAGCGTCCGTGCGGCGGCGAGCGGGTGTCTCGGGCCGACCAGGAGTTCCAGCGGGGAGCCGAACGCGGGGATCATCCGCACGTCGCGCGGCAGCGTGGCCGGGTCGGTGATCGTGCGGAACGAGGCGTCGACATCGCCTGCCTGGACGGCGGCGACGGCCACGCGCGGGTCGTCGACCCTGAGGGTCACCACGTCGAGGTCGGTCCCGGGACGCGACCGCCAATAGTCGTGCAGGATCACGGCCTGCGCGGACCGCAGGCCGAGAACGTCGATGCGCAGGGCCCGCGAGCCCGGTCTGATCGCGGTGACGGCGCGATCGACACCCGCGATGATGCTCCGGGCGTGCGGGAGGAAGGCCTGACCGTCGAGCGTCAGCTCGACCCCTCGGGCGGTGCGGGTGAACAACCGGACGTCGAGTCCGCGCTCTAGGGTCGCGATCCGCTTCGACACGGCCTGCTGCGTCACGCCGAGCTCGTCGGCCGCGTGGCGCAGCTGTCCGAGATCGGCGGCGCGGACGAACGATCGCACCGCCTCGGTATCCATCGAGCCAGCTTATGCGTGCCCCTGTGCGTGCCGCTGTGCCTGCCCAACCGATCGTTGTGGCCAGGCAGGGAGTCGGTTGTTTGATCCTGTGGCTGTGCTGCTGATGTGATGCGGAGAACCAAGGATCGGTTGTCGCGAGGAGCCGTATGCACGTGCAGTTGGGGCGCAGTTTCGGCTGGCTGTGGTCTGCCTACGCCGTCAGTACATACGGTACGTGGCTCGCCTTCGGGGCTTTCCCGCTGATCGCGGTCCGAGTGCTGGATGCGACGGCGTTCGCCGTCTCGCTCCTGGAGGCGGCCGGGCTCGCGGTCGCGGCGATCGTCGCGTTCTCGCTCGGGCCGTGGGTCGAGCACCGGGCCAAGCGTCCTGTGATGATCGCGATGGACCTGATCCGGTTCGCCGCGATGGCGAGTGTGCCGATCGCGTACGTCATCGACCTGCTGTCCTACGCCCAACTGCTGGTCGTCTCGGTCATCTCCGGGACCGCGAACATCGCCTTCAGCGCCGCGTCCGGCGCCTATCTGAAGTATCTCGTCCGTAGCGATCAACTCCTCGTGGCGACCGGGAGGTTCGAGGGCACGAGCTGGGTGGCGACCGCGGTGGGCCCGCCCCTCGGCGGCGCGCTCATCGGGCTGCTCGGTCCCGTCATGACCGTCATGGCCGACGCCCTCAGCTATCTGCTGTCCGCGCTCGGAGTCCTCCGTATCCGCGGCGGCGACGTCGCGACACCCCGCCGCGACCAGGCCACCAGATTGCGCCCGGCCGACCTGCTGGGCGGCTGGCGGTTCATCGTCGGCGACCACGTACTGCGGTGCCTGTTCCTCAACTCGATCCTGGTCAGCGGTCTCATCATGGCCACCGCCCCGCTCATGGCCGTCCTCCTGCTCGGCCAGTACCACTTCCCTGCCTGGCAGTACGGTCTCGCCTTCGGCATCCCGGCACTCGGCGGCTTCGTCGGCGCCCGCCTCTCCGCGGGCCTCGTGACCCGCTACGGACAGGACCGGGTCATGGCCGTCTCCGGCTGGCTGCGATCGATCTTCCCGCTCGGGCTCGCCTTCATCCAGCCCGGCATCCCCGGACTCCTCACCGTGATCGTCGTCGAGGGTCTGCTGATCACCTGCATGGGCATCTTCAATCCGATCTACGCGACGACACGCCTGCGACGCGTTCCCGCGGATCATGCCGCCCGGGTCCTCAGCACATGGAGCGCAGGCAGCAAACTCCTCCAGGCCGCCCTGATGGTGATCTGGGGCTTCCTCGCCACACTGACCAGCCCTCTCACCGCGATCACCATGTCCGGCGTACTCCTGCTCGCCACCCCGCTCCTGCTGCCGAGGCGGAAAGGAGCCGGGTCCGGGGACCGGGGCGTGCGCAGCTCCTCGGCTCCTGGAAGTGTGGGCGCCGCACAGATCAATTCACCGGAGGGGAAGTCATGACTACCGAGACGCTGGAGTTCCAGGCCGAGGCGCGGCAGTTGCTGGAGTTGATGGTCCATTCGATCTACTCGAACAAGGACATCTTCCTGCGCGAACTCGTCTCCAACGCCTCAGACGCCCTGGACAAGCGGCGCCTTGCCGGTCTGCAGGACGAGGGTCTCAGCGCGGATGACCTGCACATCGAGATCGAGGCCGACAAGGAGGCCCGCACGTTGACCGTGCGGGACAATGGCATCGGCATGTCGCGCGACGACGTGGTGGAGCTGATCGGCACCATCGCCAGGTCCGGCACGGCCGAGATGCTGCGCAGGCTCAAGGAGAGCAAGGAATCAGCCGAGTTGATCGGCCAGTTCGGGGTCGGTTTCTACTCCGTGTTCATGGTGGCCGACAAGGTCACTCTGCTCACCCGCAAGGCCGGTGAGGAAACCGGGGTGCGCTGGGAGTCGGACGGCGACGGCACCTACACGATCGAGCCCGTGCAGTCCGTGGAGGAGGCCCCGGAGGGCACGTCGGTCTGTGTCCACCTGCGGCCCACCGACGAGGACGACGCACTCTACGACTACGCCGACGAAGGGAAGATCCGGGAGATCGTCAAGCGGTACTCGGACTTCATCTCGTTCCCGGTCCTGATGGCGGGCGACACGCTCAACTCGATGAAGGCGCTCTGGGCCCGCCCGCGTTCGGAGGTGAGCGAAGAGGAGTACCGGGAGTTCTACCGGCACGTCAGCCATGACTGGACGGACCCGCTCGACGTCATCCAGATGCGCGCGGAAGGCACCTTCGAGTACGAGGCCCTGCTGTTCCTCCCGTCGCGGGCCCCGCACGACCTCTACCAGCGTGACGCCCGCCACGGCCTCCAGCTGTACGTCAAGCGCGTGTTCATCCTGGACGACAGCCGCGAACTCCTGCCCGACCACCTCCGCTTCGTCAAGGGAGTCGTGGACGCCGCCGATCTGTCGCTGAACATCTCCCGCGAGATCCTCCAGCAGGACCGGCACATCCAGCTGATCCGACGCCGCCTCGCGAAGAAGGTCCTCGCGTCCGTCAAGGACCTGATGACCAAGGACGCCGAGAAGTACCGCACGTTCTGGGGCGAGTTCGGCCCCGTGGTCAAGGAGGGCCTCCTCGACGGAAGCGAGGATCACAAGGCGATTCTCGACATCGCCTCCTTCGCCTCCACCGCCGGCGAGGAGCCCACCACCCTGGCCGACTACGTCGCCCGGATGCCGGAGGGCCAGGACAAGATCTACTTCATGACCGGCGACAGCCGCGCACAGGTCGAGAACTCCCCGCACATGGAGGCGTTCAAGGCCAAGGGGTACGAGGTCCTGCTGCTCACCGACAGGGTGGACGAGATCTGGGTCGAGGCGGTCCGCGAGCACGCGGGTACGGAGTTCAAGGCCATCACCCGCGGCGCGGTCGACCTGCCGTCCGACGAGGAGCCGTCGGTGGAGGAGGCCGGGGCCTACGCGGCGGTCCTTGCCTGGCTCAACGAAACCCTCGACGACGTCAAGGACGTACGCCTGACGACCCGGCTCACCAACTCACCGGCGTGCCTGGTCAGCGACACCGATGGCCTCACGCCGGCCCTGGAGAAGATGTACAAGGCGATGGGCCAGGAGCTCCCGCCGGTCAAGCGCATCCTCGAGCTCAATCCACAGCACCCGCTGGTCGGCGCGGTGAAGACGGCGTACGACCAGCGCGCGGGAGACCCGGAGCTCGCCGAGACGGCCGAGCTGCTCTACGGCACCGCCCTGCTCGCGGAAGGCGGCGATCTTGCCGACCCGGCACGGTTCGCCGCGCTGCTCGCCGATCGCCTCAGCAAGACGCTCTGAGCTCTGGCTCTTGAAGACGCTCTGCGCTCTCACTCCTCCAGCGGCGCGTCGGCGCCGAGGTAGGTGAGGACCGCCCTGACCCGGCGGTTGGTGTCGTCGTCGGTGGTGAGGCCGAGCTTGGCGAAGATCGTGGTCGTGTACTTGCTGATGGCGCCCTCGCTCAGGAACAGCCGGGCCGCGATCGCCGTGTTGGAGAGGCCCTCGGCCATCAGCGCGAGCACCGAGCGCTCCCGCTCGGTGAGCGCGGCGAGCGGATCGGCCCGCAGGGGTCTGCCGAGGAGCTTCGCCACGACCGTCGGGTCGAGTGCCGTACCGCCGTCGGCGACGCGGGTCAGGGCGTCCATGAACTGGCCCGCGTCGAGGACGCGGTCCTTGAGCTGGTAGCCGATGCCTCCGTGCCCGTCGGCCAGCAGCTCGCGCGCGTACAGCTGTTCCACGTGCTGCGAGAGGATGAGGACGGGCAGTCCCGGAATCTCGCGGCGGGCGGCGAGAGCGGCCTGTAGCCCTTCGTCGGAGAACGTCGGTGGCAGCCGGACGTCCACGATCGCCGCGTCCGGCTTCAGGGCGAGCAGCGCGTCGAGCGTGGCGGGCCCCGTGTCGACCGCCGCGACCACGGTGTGCCCGTGCGCCTCGATGATGCGGACCATCCCGTCGCGAAGCAGGAAGAGGTCTTCGGCTACGACAACGCGCACGGCACCGCCACAGTGATGTGAGTGGGACCCCCGGTGGGGCTGACGATCTCCAGGCGGCCACTGAAGGCCGCCATCCGACGCTGGATTCCGTGCAGCCCCGAGCCCGCCGACGCGGCGGCTCCGCCGACCCCGTCGTCGGTCACCGCCACGGAGAGCGTCTGCTGCGTATAGGCGAATGCGACCGTCACCCGGGAGGCCTCGGCGTGCTTGGCGACATTCGCCATCAGTTCGGCGACGGCGAAGTAGACGGCCGACTCGACGGGACGCTCGACCCTGGAGGGCACCGTGCTGTGCACGGTGATCTTGACGGGAACGTCGAGTGCCAGGGCCTGTACGGCGTCCACCAGACCGCGCTCGGCGAGTACGGGCGGGTTGATGCCGCGCACCAGTGAGCGCAGCTCCGCGAGCGCGGTCGCGGAGGCGCCGCGGGCCTCCGCGAGGAGTGCCTTCGCCGCGGCGGGATCGGTGTCGACGAGCAGCTCGGCGGCCCCCACCGACATGCCCATGGCGAGCAGCCGGGCCTGGGTCCCGTCGTGCAGGTCCCGCTCGATGCGCTCCAGTTCGGCCGCCTGGGTCTGGGTCAGGTCCGCCTGGATGGCCTCGAGTTCCTTCACCCGCCCGCCGAGCCAGGAGCGCGGGATCGGTCCGAGGAACCGATGTGCCACGGGCCGGAAGATCCGCCACGCGAACGGGGCGGCGGCCAGAGCGGCGACGATCAGTGCGATGCCGTATCCGATGAGATCCGGCGTCAGAACCATGTACACGCCCCCGGCGAGCCCGAGCAGCGGCAGGGCGGCGACCGGAAGGACGGTCACACCCGCGACCAGCCCCCACAGCCCGTCCCAGTGCAGCTGGGGGTCGTGGAACCGGGCGTGCACCTTCGCCCGGCGGCGTGCTTCCCGCTCGGAGCGGTGGTACTCGTGGCCGTCCCACCAGTAGCCCGTCGACATGCGGCTGACCTGGGGAACGGAGCGGTAGGTCACCTCGAACCGCTCGTCGGACCGCTCGTCGAACCGCTCGTCGGACTGCCCGGTGGGCCGCCCGGTGGACCGCTCGCCCAGCCAGCTTTCCGCGCGACGGCGCGCGGCCTTGGCGAGCGGGCGGCTGGTCGCCGGGTGCACGACCCAGAGGGCCACGGCGATCCACAGGATCACCATCAGTGTCTGTCCGATGCCCACAAGCGCCCGTACGGCCAAGGGGGCGCTCAGCCCCTCGGACCAGGAACGGACCACGTGGGAGCCGCCGATCCCGACGGTCAGACACACCGCGGGCAGCAGCAAGGTCAATCCGGTCAGTACCGCGGACCGGTACAACCCACGCACGATCTCGACCCACCAGCGCAGTGGACCGCCTCCCGCGGGCAGCCTCATCCGTCTGATCCTTTCGCCACTACGCCATTCTGTCAGCCGGGGTGGGGAACCGTCAGCGCGCTGATGATCAGGCCGTCGCGGGCGACCCACCGCCCCTCGAAGTGACTGAGCCGCCGTCCCCCCACCAGCGGTCCGGGGACAAGCAGTTCGGCACGGAAGCGTCCGTCCTGGTGGACCTCGATGTCCGCCTCCTCGAAGCCGAGCCACTTCCCGGTCAGCGGAAACCACGCCTTGTAGACGGACTCCTTGGCGCTGAACAGCAGCCGGTCCCAGTGGACGGAGGGCTGCCCGGCGGCGAGGAAGGCCAGGCGTTCCCGCTCCGCGGGGAGCGAGACGGAGTCCAGGACGCCGTCCGGGAGCGGGCCGTGCGGTTCGGCGTCGATGCCGATGGAGGCCAGGTCGGTGGCGCGGACGAGGGCGGCGGCGCAGTAGCCGTCGCAGTGGGTCATGCTGCCGAGCAGGCCGTCCGGCCAGCGCGGGGCGCCGCGCTCACCGGGCAGGACGGGCTGCGGCGGGACGCCGAGCTTCCGCATGGCCCGGCGGGCACAGGCGCGCACGGCGGCGAACTCGTGACGCCGCTTGTCCACCGCCCGCGCCACCACCGCCTCCTCCTCTGGGTGGAGCACGGCGTGGTCGGCCTCGTCGCCCGCCCGGCTCTCCACGGCCACCACGGAGTCGGGGAGCAGTTCCTCGATCATCAGCCCTGCCCTTGCTGCGGTTTCATCGGGTTCATCGGGTTCATCGGGTTCGTCTGCTTCGTCGGCAGGATGGGGCGCAGCCTGCCGGGCGCAGCCGGACGGCGGCGCCACTCACGCGGATAACCGACCGATACCTCTTCGAAGCGGACACCGTCGTGCCAGGTGGTCCTGGGGATGTGGAGATGGCCGTAGACCATGGCGGCCACCCGGAACCTGCGGTGCCAGTCGGCGGTGAGACGGGTGCCGCACCACATGGCGAACTCGGGGTACCACAGGACATCCATGGGGTGGCGGTCCAACGGGTAGTGATTGACGAGGACCGTGGGCAGGTCGTCGGGAAGCGCCGCGAGCCGGCGCTCGGTCCCGGCCACCCGGTCCTGGCACCAGGCCTCACGGCTCGGATAGGGGTCGGGGTGCAGCAGGTACTCGTCGCTGCAGACCACGCCGGTCTTGTGCGCGTAGGCGAGACCCTCGTCCTTGGTGGCGCAGCCGGCCGGCAGGAAGCTGTAGTCGTACAGCAGGAACAGCGGCGCGACGGCGACCGGGCCGCCGGGTCCGTCCCAGACCGGGTAGGGGTCCTCCGGGGTGATCACGCCCAACTCCCGGCACATCTCGACCAGGTGCTCGTAGCGTGCGGCGCCTCGGAGGGTGACGACGTCCTTCGGGTGCGTCCACAGTTCGTGGTTGCCGGGAGCCCAGATGACCTTGCGGAAGCGGCTCGCCAGCGTTTCGAGGGCCCATCGGATGTCGGCCACCGTCTCGGCGACGTCTCCGGCCACGATCAGCCAGTCGTCGTCGGATTCGGGCGCCATCTCCTTCACCAGGGCACGGTTCTCGGCATAGCTGATGTGCAGATCGCTGATGGCCAGGAGTTGCCCGGTACCGTCGGCCATCGATGTCCCCCTCGTTGCCGCCCACGTGACAGCGACCACGACAACACACCTCACGGCATTCGGACAAGCGTTCAAGAGCCCGGCTCAAGCGGTCTTGGGGAACGTGGCGCGCAGGGCCGCCCCCCTGGTGACGACCGCACCGAGGACGAGGGCCAGGGCGGACACACCCTGCATCACGGCGAACCACGCCGGGCAGAGGCCGGGGATCAGGTCGACACCGATGATGGCGATCGGCAGGATGACGGTCAGGGCACTCAAGCGCTCGTACGCCTGTCGCGATCCCTTCGAGACATCGACGGCCATCTTGTGGAGCAGCGCGGTGGCCGCGAGCAGGAGGGCGGACCGCACCCACATGAACGAGGACACCGAGTGCCCGCTGATCGCCATCACGGCGACCGTGGCGAGAACGATGCCGCTGATGGTGCCGTAGAGCGCGATGCTCTTCTTCAGCGTGTCAACGGCTTCTTGGACCTGCGGGGTGCCGGGCTGCGCTTCCTTGCTCATGGCTTTCTTCCTCCGTCTCGTGGCGATGACGATGACGCTACGGAGGGCATGAGCGGCGCGGTATGGGTCTGAACGTACGGGTGGGTGGGCCTAGACCCACCCACTGCGACCAGGCGTTTTACCTTCGGCGTTCAGTCCTTCGCTGCGTACGAGAGGAAGCGCTGCCAAGTCTCTGCGCGGACCGCGAGTTGAGGGCCGTGCTGCACTTTGGAGTCCCGTACGTGCACGGCCTCAGGGCACGCGGCGACCTCGACACAGTCGCCCTCGCTGCCGCTGCTGTAGCTGGACTTGTGCCAGGCGAGGGCCACCTCGACGCAGGAGTCGCCCTGCGAGCCGCTGTAACTGCTCTTGAACCAGGCCAGTTTGGACGTGCTCATAGCGCTCCTCGCATTCGCTTCAATAGGCCCAGGGAGTCCTCGGGGGTCAGGGCCTGTGAGCGCATCTTCGCATAGCGCTGTTGAAGCACGCTGATCTCTCTGGGGTCGGTGATCAACCGCCCGTTCTTCTGGCCCTCCGAATACCCGAACCACCGATTCTCCGGCGTCTCCGCCAGCTGCATCGGCCCATCCAACCCCGCATGCACCGGCTGCCGCAGAGGCATCAGCTGGAACTCCACGTTCCAGTGCCGCTCGACCACGCCCAGCAGGTGGTCGTACAGCTCCCGCGTCACCTGCTCCCCGCCCGTATGCCGCTCAAGCACCGCCTGTTCCACGATGAAGCTGAACGCCGTCGGCGGTTTCCGGCTCGTCGCCAGCAGGTCCTGGCGGGCGAGCCGCGCCGTGACGCGTTCGCTCAACTGCTGCTCGTCCGGCAGCGGTGGCACGCTGAACGACACCGCCCGCGCGTAAGCCTCCGTCTGCAACAGGCCCG
Organism: Streptomyces sp. NPDC048441; assembly: GCF_043200235.1. Taxonomy (NCBI): domain Bacteria; kingdom Bacillati; phylum Actinomycetota; class Actinomycetes; order Kitasatosporales; family Streptomycetaceae; genus Streptomyces; species Streptomyces sp. NPDC048441. Next base: position 72,319 of record NZ_JBICXM010000012.1, on the reverse strand, counting down.
GCACCACCCGGCATTCGTACGTGTACAGACTCACCGCCTCCGCCTCGAACTTCGCCCACTGCCGAAACCAACTGGCCAACCCCGGTTGCCGGGACAGATGCCGCGCCGCGCCCCGCAGCGCTCCGAACGCGTCCAGAAGCTCCTCCGCCCGCTCCACGAAGTCCGGCTGCGGAAACCGGCGGCCCTGCTCGATCTTGGCAACCGTCTGAACCGAGTACCCGGCCAACTCGGCGAACTCCTCCTGGGTCAGGCCCGCCCGTTTGCGGAAGGCCTTGAAGACTTCGCCGAACGTCCGCAGACTGTCCGACACCTCCGGCTCACTACAGCCCGGCGACCCGCTCGCACCGTCCGTCATACGAGGACACCTCCATTGCGCCTGCCCCGCATACCGCTCCCAACGCACCTATGGTTACGGTCAGTTGCCACCCCTGTCCACTCTGCGTACTAGTACTCTGACGCAGAGTGCTAGTCGCTGACCTGGTGTGCGGAGCCCGCAGGCGGCCATTTTTGGGGCCATGACGCCCAGTCCAGCTCCCCAAGTGCCCGTCACCGAGCGTTTGTTCGCCCAGCGATTCAGCTCCACTCCGCGTGGCGCGCGCCTCGCCCGGCACCTCGCTCTGCACCGGCTCGACGCCTGGGGCATCCCGTACGACTCCGACGCCTCGGACACGGCCGCGCTGCTCGTCGCCGAGCTCGCAGCGAACGCCGTCACTCACGGCCGCGTTCCAGGCCGTGACTTCGAGGTGCGGCTCAGCCTCGACGCGTACATCCTCCGGATCGATGTGTCGGACTCGCGCGGAGAGTGTCTCCCCGAAGGGTGGCCGGGCGCCGTCGAAGCCCCGTCCGCCGGGGCGGACGGCGGACGGGGGCTTCTGCTCGTCGAGGCGCTGGCCGACCGGTGGGCCGTGCTCGACCGCCTGCCCATCGGCAAGACGGTCCGCGCCGAGCTGTACCTGGGCGCCCCTCGTGACGTGCCGACCGCTGGATAGCTGCACACGTGACCCGCGTGACCTTCGAGACGATCCTGCCGTCGTTGAGACGGCGATCCGGATGAGGAGCATGTTCTCCTCGCCGGTGCCGGTGCCTACCGCGAGGCCGGGCTGTCCCACAGCCCGGTGCTGTGGGCGTCGATGAGCGCGCCGATGCGGGTGAGGAAGCCGTCGGCGGGCTGTGGTTCCAGGCGGCGGCCATCGCGCAGGCGCACGGCGACGTGGTCGTCCGCGGACTCCTTGGTGCCGATGACCGCCTGGTACGGCACCAGGCGGGCCTCTCTGATGCGGGCGCCCAGGGTGCCGCGTTCCGGGCCTGCGATCTCGGCCCGCAGCCCGAGGTCCCGGCAACGCCGGGCGAGGGACTCGGCGTTGGGCAGTTCGGCTTCGGAGATCGGCAGGATCGCCAGCTGGATGGGGGCGAGCCAGGCGGGGAAGGCGCCGCCGTGCTGTTCGATGAGGTGGGCGACGGCCCGTTCCACGCTGCCGATGATGCTGCGATGGACCATGACAGGGCGGTGTTTCGCGCCGTCCGCGCCGATGTAGTGCAGGTCGAACCGCTCCGGCTGGTGGAAGTCGACCTGCACGGTGGACAGGGTGGATTCCCGGCCCGCGCCGTCGATGACCTGGACGTCGATCTTGGGGCCGTAGAACGCGGCCTCGCCTTCGGCCGCTTCGTAGGGCAGGTCGGAGCGGTCGAGGGCGTCGGTCAGCAGGGCGGTGGAGCGCTGCCACATCTCGGGGGCGGCGACGTATTTGCCGCCGGGGCCCGGCAGGGAGAGCCGGTAGCGGGCCGGGGTGATGCCGAGCGCCTCGTACGCCAGGCGGATCATCTCCAGGGCGGACCGTGCCTCCTCGGCGACCTGGTCCAGGGTGCAGAAGATGTGCGCGTCGTTGAGCTGGATGGCCCGGACGCGGGTCAGACCGCCGAGCACCCCCGAGAGTTCGGAGCGGTACATGCCCCCCAACTCCGCCATACGCAACGGGAGTTCGCGGTAGCTGTGCGGGCGGGAGCGGTAGATCACCGCGTGGTGGGGGCACAGGCTCGGGCGCAGGACGACCTGCTCACCGCCGAGGTCCATCGGGGGGAACATGTCGTCGCTGTAGTGGGACCAGTGGCCGGAGATCTCGTACAGCTCACGCTTGCCGAGCACCGGCGAGTACACGTGCCGGTAGCCCGCGCGCCGCTCGGCGGTGCGGATGTACTCCTCCAGGGTGTGCCGGACGGCGGCGCCGTCGGGCAGCCAGTACGGCAGTCCCGCGCCGATCAGCGGGTCGGTGTCGAACAGGTCGAGCTCGCGGCCGAGCTTGCGGTGGTCGTGCATGGCGGTCATGGCGGTCTCCTCGCGTACATCGGGCGAGTGGCCGCAGCGCGAAGCCCCGGGGCACTCGCCCCGGGGCTTCGACTAGGACATCGGTCAGCGCGCCGGGACACTCTCCGGCGTCGTCGTCATAGCGGCGCGCTTCATGCCGGGCACGCTAACAGGAGAGCCCCGATGTCCGCCCGGTCTTTTTCGTCGGCCGCGAGCCTGGGCCGGCAGGAGCCGCATCGCCGACTACGCGGCTCCTGCCGCAGCCCTTCGTGGTGGGAAATCCCGCGTCTCACCTATGGAGGGCGCCATGCCACCCGCATACGGGGCAGCGGCCACCAACTGGCCGCTCCTCTCGCACAGTTAGGACGGTACTCCGCCCTCGACTTCACCGTCCGCACTCGGGCGAAGTGGGGCGAAGTAGAGACGGGGGTGGAGCTCAGGGGAAGGAGACCACCTTGGACGGAACCGTGTCGGAGCCCGATGTGGGGGAGCCGGTCGCGTTGATGACGTGCGCGTACTGCCCCTTGCCGCCGAGCGAGACGACCAGCAGGTGGTGGAACTTCACGTCCGGCTTGTCCGGGGCGGCGAACCCGTGCTCCTGCACGATGGTCGGGTCGACGTTGTAGAAGCAGTAGCTGCCGAGCCCCCAGCCCTCGTGGGTGGTGACGGAGTCGGCCACCTTGTACGCGGCAAAGCCCCGGAGGCTGCCGTTCTGGATGGCGGCCTGGTCGGGGGCGTCGTACGCCTTCTCGTTCTGATAGAAGATCGTGCGCCCGCGCTCGCCGTTCCACTGCACGTCGTACTTGTTGAAGTGCTCCACGAACAGGCCGGTGGCCAGGACGTCCGCGCCGTTGACCACCACGCCGTAGTCGGCCCGGTTGGTCTCCCAGCCCACGCCGTCGCCGTGGTCGGCGCGCCAGACCCAGGTGTGGTCGACGATGGTGTGCCGGGTGTTCACCACCATGCTGGTGGTGGCCTTGCCCGCGCCCGCCCCGCCGATGCGGATGAACACGTCCTGGACGGTGGTCGGGTTGCCGACGTGCGAGGTGTTCGCCCCCTCGGGGCCGATCTCGACCAGGGTCCGGGAATTCTGCGGGCCCGCGTCGACCAGGAACCCGGCAAGACGCACCCCGTCCACGTCGGCGGTCTTCAGCGCGGTCACGCCGCCGTCCGGGATGAGCGTGGCGTAGCCGATGCCGAGGACCAGGGTGTTGGCCTTCTTGACCTCGATCGACTGGTCGAGGTGGTAAATGCCGGGGGTGAGCAGGAGGTGGAGCCCCCGGTCGAGGGCGGCGTTGAGGGTGGCCGCGCTGTCGCCCTCCTTGGCGAGGTAGAAGGCGGAGAGGGAGAGGGACTGGCCCTGCGGGGTGCCGTTGCCCCAGCTGGTGCCGCGGGCGTTGGTGCGCAGCGCGGGCACGAAGACCTTGTGCTCCCCGCCGTCGAGGTAGAGGAACGGCTTCTCGCGGGAGTACGGGGTGCTGTTCAGGGTGGTGTAGGGCGGGTCGGGGAAGGTGTCGTCGGGGGCGCCCTCCACCCCGGAGAAGACCATGTTCCACACCGCGTTCAGCCAGCCGCCGACCGAGCTGTCACGGGTGTACCACTGCTGCTGGGAGTACGGCTGGACGGTGCCGTCGATCCGGCTGTCGGCTATGTAGCCGCCGCTGGCCCAGCCGTAGCCGTTGGGCGAGAGGTTCAGGTTGCCGCGCACGTGCATCCGGCGGAACGGGGCGGCCTGCGCGACCGCCCAGCGGTTGGTGCCGCTGACGGGGGAGAGGGAGAGGTTCTCCGCCGAACGCCAGAAGTTCTGCGTGGCGTTGCCGTTGAACCAGCCCGCGTCGACGGTGATGTCGCCGTTGATGTGGGTGTCGTCGGGGGTCAGGCCCAGGCCCATGATCGACGTGTAGAAGCCGAGCTGGGCGTTGAGGCCGCTGTAGGTGCCCGGCTTGAAGAGCAGGGCGTAGCGCCCCGCGGCGAACTGCGCCGACTCCTGCCGCTTGAACACCTCGTCCAGCTTGCCCTGGATGCCCGGCGTCGACGGGTCGAAGACGATGACGTTCGGGCCGAAGTCCGGATCGGCGGCGACGGCGGGCTGTGGACGGGCAGTGGCCGCGGTCGCCGGGGCGGCGGTCGCCGGGGCGGCGGAGAGCAGGCCGGTGGCCGGGACCGCCAGAGCCGCGGCGATGGCGGTGCGACGGGAGAGGGTGGATCTCGCGTCAGACATGGGCAACTCGCTTCAGTGGTGGGGGGATTGATGCATTGGGCCGCACTGGGGGTGCATTCTGGGGTGCCTTTAAAAGGTGAACGAGGATCTGCGTGAGAGCGCTCTCACGCGTTGGATAGTTGTGTCTGTGATGAGTCGCGTCAAGGGGTTGCGCACGATGTCCCATGAACCCCATCGCGGCCCCTCAGCCGAGCAGTGCCACCAGAGTGACCGTCGTCCCCGCCGCGCAGGCCGCGACCTCGAAGCGGTCCGCCAGGGCCTCGGCCAGCCACAACCCGCGCCCGTTCTCGGCCTCGTCGCAGTCGGGGAGGGTGCCTGCGGGCGGTGGCTTCCGCTGGGGCAGGCCCGGACCGCTGTCCGTGATGACGCACCGCAACTCGCCATCCGTGTGCGCCAGCTGGAGGCGGCCCTTGCCGCCCCCGTGCACGGCCGCGTTGCTCGCGACCTCGTGCACGGCGAGCACGAAGTCGCTGAGCCGGGGATCGCAGAGGCCCGCGTCCTCGGCCCGGCGGGTGACGTGGAGGCGTACGCGTGCCAAGTCGGCGATGGTGAAGGGAAGTTCCAGGACGGCTGCCCCGGCCGACGCGGGGGCGATGATGCCGGTGAGGGGATCCCGCCGGGGGGCCGGGTCGCCGCCGTCGTGGTCGTTGCCGATACCGCGGTTGAGGATCACAGCGCGGATCACCCTTCGCCCAGGACGAGTTGAGGTACGTCGGCGGCTCCGCAGAGCCGTATCACCTTGTCTTGCACGGGGTGGCAGCGGACCATGAGGACCTGGTCGCGGGGGAGTCCGCGTGCGAGACGCACCAGCCGCGAAGCGCCGTGTACGTCCATGAAGCAGAGCTCGGAGAGGTCGAGCACGCGGGGGCGGCCGGGGCCGGTGAGGGCATGTGCGAGGGCCGAGTCGAACTCCTCGCGCGTGGCGAGATCGACGTCGCCCGCGATCCGCAGCACGGTGCCGGTCCTGCTGATGTCCAGGGCGCCCAGGCGGTGCAGGACCCTCTTGGGATGAGCGACGTGGATCCGGCCGATGAGACCGTCGTCGAACTTCCGCCGGTCGTATTCGCAGATGGCGGTGAACCCGATCTCGGCGAAGAGCGGCGTGAGGCCGCTCTCGTACTCGACCAGCAGGTCCTGGTCGACGTCCGGCTCCGCCGCCCAGCACATGTCGCCGACCGCACGGAGCCCCGCGAAGCCTTGGTGCCGGGCCTGATCGGTCATCTCCACCCAGGTACGGGCCCGTTCGGCCGGGTCGAAGCCGGTCACCGGGTCGTAGCCGGGGACTTCATTGACCACGGAGAGCCGCCCGTCCATGAGCGCGGGGCCGAGCGGGAAACCACTGGCGCTCAGGTGCTCGGCAGCGATGGCGGGCGTGGTGGCCGGGTCGGTGAAGAACACCACACGCTCGCCCCGCGAGAGTCCGATGTCCGCGTACGCGGCGCGGAGTTCCCAGCGGCTCTCTTCGTCGTCGAACCCGAGACAGGCATGGTCCCCGGAGTTCATCCGGGTGACGGAGACCGCCCTGCCCGCGGAGCTGGCATCCATGGGTCAGACCCTAAGGGCCGATCAAGGAGCGATGGCAGCGGTGATCACAGTTGACCGAAGTCGTTCCGTTCGCTGGATAATTCGTTGCGTGGCGCGATCGTCGGAGGCGATGATCGCCGCATGGATCCGACTCCGCCCGACGGCATGGTTCCGACTCCGCCCGACGGCCGTGCCGGAATCGACGCGGCCTTGGTGAAACGTCTGGTCGCCGCGCAGTTTCCGCAGTGGAGCAGTCTCTCCGTGCGTCCGGTGCAGGTCGACGGCTGGGACAACAGGACCTACCGCCTCGGCGACACCATGACGGCCAGGCTGCCCACCGCCGCGGGCTATGTCCCCGCGGTCGCCAAGGAGAACGAATGGCTGCCCCGGCTCGCGCCGTCCCTGCCGTTCGCCGTACCGCCGATCCTGGGCCAGGGCGCTCCGGGCGAGGGATACCCCTTCCCGTGGTCCGTCCGCGGCTGGCTCGACGGAGAGACGGCGGCCCGCGAACGCATCGCCGACATGACGCGGTTCGCGCTCTCGGTGGCCGAGTTCCTCCTCGCCCTCCAGCACTGCGACACCACCGGCGGTCCGCTCGCGGGCGAGCACAGCTGGTATCGGGGAGCGTCTCCCGCGTACTACGACGAGGAGACCCGGCGGTGCATCGCCGCTCTCGAGGGGCGCGTCGACACCGCTCGGGCCACCGCCGTCTGGGAAGCCGCCCTCGCCGCCGAGTGGCGTGGGGCGCCCGTGTGGTTCCACGGCGACATCGCCTCCGGCAATCTGCTGGTCGCCGAAGGGGAGCTGACCGCCGTCATCGACTTCGGCACATCGGGGGTCGGCGACCCGGCCTGCGATCTGGTGATCGCGTGGGGGAAATTCTCCGGTGCGAGCCGGGAGGCGTTCCGGCAGGCGGTCGGCCAGGACGACGGCACGTGGGCGCGGGCCCGCGGGTGGCTGCTGTGGAAGTCCCTGCTTGTCCTGAGCGGGTGCGTCGACACCGATGAGGAGCAGGCCGCGGTCAACCAGCGGTTGATCGCGGAGGTCCTGACCGACCATGAGCTCTTCGGCTGACGCCGCTCATGCGAGCAGGACTCAGGTAGGAACGACCGTCGCCTCCGTCGCCTTCACGCTGGTCCACACCGATGTCCCGTCGGTGAGCCCGAGTTCGGCGGCGGCCTGCGGGGTGATCTCGGCGACGAGGTCCGGAGCCTGCGGCGAGGTGATCAGGAGGCGCAGGCGGCTGCCGCTCGTGGTGATCTCGCGGATGGTGCCGGGCCATACGTTGCGGGGGCTGCCGGTGGGCTTGTCGCGGTGCACGGAGACCGCCTCCGGAGCGATGATCGCCAGGGCTTCGGTGCCCGGCGGGATGGGGTCGGCGATCACGAGGGTGCCGCCGCCGGGCAGGGCGAGGCCGTCGGGAGTGCCGGTGCCGGGCCAGGCGTTGCGGCCCAGCATCCTGGCCACCCACGGGGAGCGCGGGTGCCGGGTCACCTCGGCGGGCGTCTCGTCCTGGAGGGCGAGGCCCTGGTCGAGTACGAGCACCCGGTCGGCGAGCGACACCGCCTCCACGGGGTCGTGCGTGACGATCAGGCAGACACCGCCGAAGGTGTCGAGGTGCGTACGCAAGGTGTGGCGCACATGGGCCCGGGTGGTCTGGTCGAGCGCGGCGAGCGGCTCGTCCAGGAGGAGCAGCCGGGGGCGGGCCGCCAACGCCCTCGCGAGCGCCACCCGTTGGGCCTGACCGCCGGAGACCTGGGCGGGCCTGCGGTGCGCGAGGTGGCCGACGCCGAGCCGGTCGAGCCACTCCTGCGCGCGACGCCGGGCCTCGGCCCGCGGGACGCCGTGGGCGCGTGGGCCGTACGCCGTGTTGGCGAGTGCGCTCAGGTGCGGGAACAGGGCGCCGTCCTGCGGGACCCAGGCGACGTGGCGGCGGTGCGGCGGAAGGCCTGTGACGTCGGTGTCGCCGAGGCGGAGTTCGGCGTGGGCGCGCGGGGTGAGGCCGAGCAGTGCGCGAAGGAGCGTGGTCTTGCCCGCGCCGTTCGGCCCTACGACGGCGATGGTGGTGCCCGGTTCCGCGTCCAGGGTCAGCTGGTTGAAGCCGGTGACTTCGGCGTGCAGGGGCCAGCGTTCATCGGGAGGCGGGGGGCTGGTGAAGGGGCCGGTCGCGGGGGCTTCGGGGAGCGCGGGCGCGACAGCCTCGTCCGACACTCGCTCGGAGGGCTTGTCGCGTCGCCCGTCGCGTCGCCCGCTCGGCGTGCTCATCCAACGGCCGCGCAGCGCGACGAGCACCACCATGGCGATGGCGAGCAGCAGCAGCGACACGGACGTCGCGGCCTCGGGGGAGCCCTGGAGCAGGAGGTACACCTGTAGCGGCAGGGTCTGCGTACTCCCTGGGAGGTTGCCCGCGAAGGTGATGGTCGCGCCGAACTCGCCGAGGGCCCGCGCCCAGGTCAGCGCCGCCCCCGCGATGAGTCCGGGGGCGACCATGGGCAGCGTGACCGTGCAGAACACCCGTACCGGCGAGGCCCCCAGGGACGCCGCGGTCTCCTCGTAACGGGGGCGAAGACCGCCGAGCGCGCCTTCGAGGCTGATGACGAGGAACGGCATCGCGACGAACGTCGCCGCGATCACCGCCCCGGACGTGTGGAACGGCAGGGTGATCCCGAACGTTTCCTCGAGCCACGGGCCGAGAAGGCCGCGCCGCCCGAAGGCGAGGAGTAGAGCGACGCCGCCGACGGTGGGCGGAAGCACCATCGGGAGCAGTACGAGGGAACGGACGACCGCCTTGCCGGGAAAGTCGACGCGGGCGAGCAGCCAGGCCAACGGCACCCCGAGCAGGAGCGAGAGCCCCAGCGCCCAGAAGGAGACGATCAGCGAAAGCTTCAGCGCCTCTGTGGTGCCTTCGCTGGTCAGATGGGAGCCGAGGTCGCCCCATTCGGTGCGGACGAGAATGCCGAGCAGCGGCAGCATCAGGAACGCGATGGCGAGCAGCGCGGGGATCGCGAGGGCGATCGGGGTGCGGGGGCCAGGGGTGCGGCCGGGGAGGCGTTTCATCGTGGTCCCTGGGTGCGCTCGGTGCGAGGGTGTTGCGAGGGTGTGAGGTGAGGGGGCGCCCGGGGCGAGCCGGGGGATGGCCCGGTCCGCGCCCCGTCCGGGGAGGCGGTCGGCCCCCTCACCCCGGCTGGTGCGTGCTGCGGCTACGGCTTCGTGAGGCCGGTGCGGCTACGGCTTCGTGAGGCCGGTGCGGCTACGGCTTTTCGAAGCCCGCGTCCTGGAGGATCTTCTGCGCCTCGGGCGTGGAGAGCCACTTGACGAACGCGGCCGAGGCCTCGGCGTGCTTCGACGACTTCAGCGTGGCGGCGGGGTAGTCCGCGATCGCGTTCTGGCCGTCGGGGATCTTGACCGCGTCGACCTTCTTGGTGGCGGTGGCCGCGTCGGTCTTGTAGACGAGACCGGAGTCCGCCTCGCCCAGCTCGACCTTGCTCAGGACCGCGCGGACGTTGGGCTCCTGCGAGACCGGCTGCACGTCGATCTTCTGGGCGTCCAGGATCTGCTTGCTGTAGCGGCCGACCGGCACCTCGGGAGCGGCGAGGACGACCTTCAGCTTGCTGTCGGAGAGGTCCTTCAGCGCGTCGATCTTCTTCGGGTTGCCCTCACCGACCGCGATGACCAGGCGGTTCTTGGCGATGACGGACGGCTTTCCGGTGTCGGACTTCAGACCGTCCATCGTCTTGGTGTCGGCAGTGACCAGGGCGTCGGCCGGGGCGCCCTGCTTGACCTGGGTGGCCAGTTCCTGGGAACCGGCGAAGGAGAAGTTGACCTTCGTGCCCGGGTTCTCCTTCTCGTACGCGGCACCGGCGGTCTCGAAGACGTCGGTGAGCGAGGAGGCGGCGAGCACCGTCAGGTCGGCCTTCGGGGCGCCGCTGGAATTCGCGGCCTGCTCGCCGCTGCCGCTGTCGCCATCGCTCTTGTCGTCGTCACTGCCGCAGGCGGCGAGCGGGACGAGCAGGGCGGCCATCAGTACGGCGGCGGCCGTGCGGCGACGGGCGGGCGTGAGCCAGGTGAAGGCGGGAGTGAGGGACATGAGTGTGGAACTCCTTGGGAGCGAGGCCGGCGGCGCGGTCCGGCCCGTGGTTGCGGACCCTGGCGTGCGGACCAGGGGTCAGGTGCGGTCGATGTGCACGCTGGTGGACTTCACGCGGGCGGTCGCCTGCATACCGACCTCGAGCCCGAGCTCCTCCACGGCCTCCCGGGTCAGGAGCGAGACGAGCCGGTGCGGACCTGCCTGGATCTCGACCTGGGCCGCGACATCGCCGAGCTTGACCGCGGTGACGATGCCGGGAAAGGCGTTGCGGGCGGAGGTGTAGGGGACGTCGTCCTCACCGTTGCCCCCCTGCGCCTGCCCCTGCGCGACCTCGACGGAGAACGCGGCGAGATCCCGGCCGTCGATGAGCCGACGGCCGCCTTCGTCGCGGTGGGTCGTGACCCGTCCGGCGTCCGCCCAGCGACGAGCGGTATCGGGACTGACGCCGAGCAGCCGCGCTGCCTGTCCGATGGTGTAGGACTGCATACGCGACACGATATGCCGCTTCATCTGGCATCTACAACACGTATAGGTGATTGTCCATGGCAGATGCCACCTTCCTTGTAGGAAAGGTCAAGAGCTGGCCGCCAGGAAAGGTCAAGAGGTGGCCGCAGCTCCCGCCTCAGGCCTTCACCTGCGGGACCTGCTTCAGCGTGATGCCGAAGTGCGTGGCGTACGCGTCGAGCACGTCGGCGTCCGTGGCCAGCTCGACGGTGTGGCGCTCACCGGCGGCCGTCGTGGTGAGGGTGCGGCCGCTGAGCGTGATCCGGCCGGTCTCGGTGAGAGTTGAGCAGACCAGTGACCGGGTGAAGTGGGACCGGGGCGAGGTGCGGTGCCACCAGGCGCCGGACCTGAAGTCGTCCAGGGCACGCGGGCGTCGCTCGACCACGTACTGCGCCTCGCCGTCCCTGTGGACGGCCAGATCCCCTTCGGGCGTCTCGGTGATCCGGAAGGTGCCGCCGGGGTCGGGCTGGTCGCCGCGTTCGCCGAAGGCCAGCGGGAAGTGGCTGTGGGTGCCGAAACCGATGTCGGCGAGCCAGTCGCCGCCGTCGGAGGTGCGCACGCGCAGCGCCAGGTGGTCGTACGGGATTCCGGGGCGCCCGGAGTCGTCGTACCCACGTCCCTGCAACAAGGTGACCTCGAAGCCGATGGCGGTGAGCAGCGCGGCGAAGGCCCCGTTGAGCTCGTAGCAGAAGCCGCCGCGGCGGGCGCCGACGACCTTCGCGACCAGCGCCTCATCGGTGAGTTCGATGTTCTCGCCGAGGTGGATGGAGAGGTTCTCGAAGGGGACGGTGCGCAGGTGCGCGAGGTGCAGATCGCGCAGCGCCTGTGTGGTGGGAGCGGCGGGGCGGCCGGCGCCGATGCGGCGCAGATAGGCATCCGTCTGTTCGAAATCCATGCGCCTATTCTCCCGCGTCACGCATCATGGGCCTGCCCGCCGAGTCGCTTTGGACCGCGGCGATCCGGCGACCCGATGCCCCCTGCCATGAAGGAATCATGCGAGCCGAGCCCGCCCCTTTCCGGACCTCCGTCTCCGATGACGTGCTGAACGACCTGCGTACGCGCCTCGAGCGCACCCTCTTCACCCAGCCGTCCGACTCCACCTACTGGGCGGCAGGCGTCGATCCCGGATATCTGCGCGAACTCGTCGCCTATTGGGCGGACGGCTTCGACTGGCGCGCCGCCGAGGCCGGGCTCAACGCCTTTCCCCAGTACGTCGCCGAAGTCGCCGGACGGCGCGTGCACTTCGTGCACCTACGGGGCCGGCGCCCCGAAGGCGCCCCCGCACCACTGCCGTTGGTCCTGAGCCACGGCTGGCCGAGCAGTTTCGTGGAGATGCTGCGGGTCGCGGGGCGCCTCGCCGACCCCGCCGCGCACGGCGGCGACCCGGCCGACGCCTTCGACGTGGTGATCCCCTCGCTGCCCGGCTTCCTCCACTCCGAGCTGCCGCGCGAGCCGTTCACCCGCAGGGGTGTCGCCGAGATCTGGCACGAGCTGATGACCGGGACCCTGGGCTACGAACGCTTCGGGGCCTTCGGCGGGGACATCGGGGGCGGTGTGACGCAGTGGCTCGGCGCGCTCTATCCGCGGGATGTGACCGGGGTGCACGTCACCTCTGGGGTGATCACGGAACAGTTCGACGACGGGCCGCCGACTCCCGATGAGCGGACGTTCCTCGACGCGCTGGCCGCGTACGACGTGAAAGACCAGGGCTACAGCGAGATCATGTGGACCCGCCCGGACACCGTCGCCGCCGCCCTGATGGACTCCCCGGCCGGGCTCGTCGCCTGGATCGCCGACAAGTACCGTGACTGGAGCGACTGCGACGGCGATCTGGAAGCCCGCTGGGACAAGGACACCCTACTCACGGTCGCCACGCTGTACTGGGCCACCGGCAGCATCGGTTCGTCCTTCCGGCAGTACTACGACTACCCCCGGAACAAGCCGGTGCCGCCCGTCACCGTTCCCAGCGCCGTCACCCTCAGCAGCGAACCGGCGTTCGCGAATTTCCCGAGGCGCATGGCCGAGCGCACCCTCACGGACCTGCGCCACTGGAGCACTCCGAAGCGCGGCGGGCACTTCATGGCGCACGAGGAGCCGCAGCAGGTCGCGGAGGAACTGCGTACGTTCTTCCGGCCACTGAGGGCGTGATCATCGATGTGATCATCGACAACCGCCCCGTGTCGCAGTTGGGCTGAACGGGTGAGGTCGCGTAAGAATGAGCCAGTGCAGATATCGAGTACGAGCCAGGACGGGGTGGAGCGTTGAACAGCCACGACGTCACAGATGAACAGTGGGAAGGGCTCGCCCAGGTCGTACCGCTGCGCAGCCGCAACGAATGGCCGTCCTGGCCCGGCCACCGTGCGCTGCCCGACGCGGAGACCGAGGCGCGAAGGCGCTTCGTGGTGATGCGGGTCAACGTCTTCGCGGACGCCCGCGAGGTCGCCGAGACGGTCATGGCGCAGATTCCGGTCCTGCTCGATCTGACAGGGGCCGAGACGGAAGTCGCCAAGCGCGTCCTGGACTTCAGCAGCGGCGTGGTCCTCGGGCTCGGCTGCGGGATGCACCGGGTCGACAAGAACGTCTTCCTGCTCGCGCCGCCCGGCACCGAGGTGCAGGGGCTCGTCGCGGCGGCGCAGCAGTAGGGACAGCAGCAGACAGCGGGTCGCTCCTCCGCCGGTAATCCCTCATTAGTAGGAAGGTCACTTGGGCGGAACGGTTCAGCAGAACCGGGTCCGCCTACGGTCCGGGCATGACTGTGCACCTCCCGGAGACGGTCGCCGAGCCGCCGTCGGGTCCGGACCGGAGTCGCGTCACCGAACTGCGGCTCTCGGCCTTCGCCTCGCACCGTGGTGCCGTGTTCCCGCTCAGGCCGCTGACCCTCGTCGCGGGGCCGAGCGGGAGCGGCAAGTCCACCGCGCTCGCCGCGTTGGAGGCGCTCGCGCGGCTCGGCGCCGGGGAGGAACTCGCCGAAGTCTTCGCCGATCCGGTGGCCTGTGTGCCGGACCTGGCGCAGGCGGACGGGCAGCAACGCCGCGGTTTCCGGATCGGCTGCACGGTCGAAGGCCCCGTGGGATCGGTGCGGCTCGACCTCGCTGTACAGGCCGAGCCCGAACTGCGCGTCGTCGGCGAGCGGCTGACCCGGGGCGGGCTCACCTTGCTGGAGACTGCGTTGCGCGATCCGGGGCGGCCCGCGGTGCAAGCGGCCTGGCACACGGCAGGCACGACACCGGTGACGCGTGGCCCCCTGCCGGACGACCGGCTCGGCACGGCGCTCCTTCCGCTGCGCGTCGCGGGCAAGACCGCCGGGCAGCGCCTGGTGCTCGCGGCGGCCGAGCAGATGGTGATCGCGCTGCGCTCGGTGTTCCCGTGCGTTCCCCGGCCCGGACTCATGCGGCTGCCGGTGCCCCCTGGACTCATCGGAGGGGGACGCCTGCTGAGCGGCTGCGACAACCTCGCCGAGGTCCTTCTTCGTACGAGGGAGGAGTGCGGCACGCGTCATGCGCGGTTGGTGTCCGCGGTGCGCGCGGGATGCGCGGGGCCGGTCGCGGATCTCCTGGCGGAAGTGGCCGACGACGGGTCCGTCCACGCGTTCATCGACCGGGGCGCCGGGATCAGGTCGCCCCTGGGCCGGCTCGGGGACGGCGAACTGCGGTATCTGGCACTCACCCTGGTGCTGCTCACCGGGCCCGGAGTGCTCGAGGTCGACCCGGTGGCCGAGGTGCCGTGGCCGTACCAGAACCTCACCGTGCTCGCCGACGGCCTCGATCACTGCCTCGACCCGCGCCAGAAGCGCGCGCTCGGTGAACTGGCCGCGCATACCTGTGAGCGAGGGCACATCCGCCTGGTCGGGGCGGTGAGTGACACGTCGTGGGCCGGTGAAACAGGCGGGGCCGCAGTGGTAAACCTGGAGCTGTGACGGAACTTGATGTAGCGGGACTGCAGCGCAGACTGGCCGACTTCGCGGCGGCACGGGACTGGGAGCAGTACCACACCCCTAAGAACCTGGCCGCCGCGCTCAGCGTGGAGGCTTCCGAACTGGTCGAGATCTTCCAGTGGTTGACGCCCGAGCAGTCGGTGCGGGTGATGGACGACCCGGAATCGGCCCACCGGGTGGCGGACGAGGTCGCCGACGTGCTCGCCTATCTGCTGCAGTTCTGCGAGGTGCTCGGCATCGACGCGTTGGCGGCGCTCGCCGCGAAGATCGACCGGAACGAGCGGCGTTTTCCGGCGACGTGAGGTCATAGATCCGATTCGCACCCCCAATCTGCACTCCCATTCCGCACCCCGATTCCGCACCCCCATTTCGCACCCCCATTTCGCACTCTCGTCACTCTCCGGAGTGGACGAGTTATCCATGTTCGATAACTTGTCCACAGATTTCCTGGTTGCTCTGGCTTTTCGCTCGGCTGGCACTCACTGTAAGTAGTGGACGTGGACAGGGGAGTTCGGGCGAACGTGCGGAGGCTGCGCGCGGGATGGGTGGGGGTGCGCATGGAGGCGATGCGGCTCATCGAGGCGAGCAGGCACGCTCTGGCGCTGAGCCAGGAACCGTCGGACATCGTGGCGGAGGTGTGGCAGTCCCAGGCCCTCGCGCAGGCGATCGGCAGCCGGCTCGCGGTCGCGGGGCCACCGGAGTTGCGGAGCGAGGCGCTCGGTCTGAGCGAGGTCGGCGGCAGAGGGTGCGGGGCCCTCGATGCTCCGGGCCTCGGGAAAGAGGGGATACGGGCGGCGCGGCTGACGGGGATCGGCCAGGCGCACGAGCTGTTGCGGGGGCTCGACGAGCTGCTCGGTGAGGTGGGGATCGCGCTGGTCGGCGTGGCCATGGGCGCGGACGACGAGGGGGTGTACTGGCAGTGCATGGAAGCGATCGACGCCGCCGACGAGTCGAGGGACCGGGTGCTCGAGATGGTGCGCAGGCTCGCGGTGCGCGAACAGAGCCTGGCCGGGCCCGACTCGGCGGCGGAGCCGTCACCATGAGCCGGCCCGGTGACGGGGCCGCGGGCGGTCCGGCTCCGCCCGGGAATCCGCCATGGTTGCCGCCGCGGTCAGCTCAGCTGCGGCATGACCTGCGAGGAGATCAGCTCCAGGTGATCCAGGTCGTCCAGGTCGAGGATCTGGAGATACATGCGCTGAGAGCCGACAGACTGGTACTCAGCGATCTTCTCGACGACCTCCGCGGGGGACCCGGCGAGCCCGTTCGCCTTCAGGTCGTCCACCTCGCGACCGATCGCGTCGGCGCGCCGCTTCACCTCCGCGTCCGTCTTGCCGACACATGCGACCAGGGCATTGGAGTAGACGAGGTCATCGCCCTTGCGGCCGATCTCCTCGGCGGCGGCGCGTACGCGCTTGAACTGCTGCTCGGTATCGCTCAGAGAGGCAAAGGGAATGTTGAACTCACTCGCGTACCGCGCCGCGAGGGCAGGTGTCCGCTTGGCGCCGTGGCCGCCGACGAGGACAGGCACCTTGGGCTGTGCGGGCTTGGGAAGGGCGGGGGAATCGGTGAGCTGGTAGTAGGTGCCGTCGTAGGTGAAGCGTTCACCGGCAGGGGTCCCCCAGAGGCCCGTGACGATGGCGAGCTGCTCCTCAAGGCGCCCGAACTTCTCCTTCGGGAAGGGGATTCCGTACGCGGCGTGCTCCGCCTCGTACCACCCCGAGCCGAGCCCGAGCTCGATGCGGCCGCCCGACATCTGGTCGACCTGCGCGACCTGGATCGCGAGGACACCGGGCAGCCGGAAGGTGCCCGCGGTCATCAGGGTGCCGAGCCGGATCCGCCGCGTCTCACGGGCGAGTCCCGCGAGGGTGATCCAGGCGTCCGTGGGGCCGGGAAGGCCGTCGGACGAGCCCATCACGAGGTAGTGGTCGGAGCGGAAGAACGCGCTGTAGTCGAGGTCCTCGGTGGCCTTGGCGACGCGGAGAAGCGTCTCGTAGGTCGCACCCTGCTGCGGTTCAGTGAAGATTCGAAGGTCCATACAGCCATCTTGCCCGGATGCCGGGCGCGGTTTCAGTCCCGCACCACCCGTGTTGCCGACACCGGCCGACGGGATGCGATTGGCCACTGGACCGCACGGCGCGCTGATCAGGAGGCTAGGCTTCGACACTGGCTGTCCGGGCAAGGGGCCCGGGGACGTTGGTGGGGTTGAGATGGTTGCTGGCAGGGTTGTCCGGTTCGACGGTGCGCGGGGTTACGGATTCATCGCCCCCGATACGGGTGGGGAGGATGTGTTCCTGCACGCCAACGATCTGCTGATCCCGGAGCCTTTGGTGTATACGGGGGCCCAGGTCGAGTTCGAGATCGAGGAGGGCGATCGCGGCCCGAAGGCGTCGTCCGTGCGGCTTCCCAAGGGGGTGGAGGCGCCGACGGCACCTCCGTTCTCCAGCCGGGCCCAGGTGCCTCCGTCGATTCAGGCATCCGCCGCGGGGTTCGACGACGGCGAAGAGCCCACATGCGATGTGCTCAGCGTCGCGGAGTACTCGTTCGAGCTGACCGAGCTGCTGCTCAGCACGGCTCCGTGGCTGACCGGTGAGCAGATCAAGCAGCTTCGCGAACAGCTGGTGCAGCACGGCAAGAGCCACGGCTGGGCGGAGAGCTGAGCGGAGGACTGGGCAGAGGGCTGAGTGGAGGACTGGGCGGAGGCTGAGCGGGGACTCAGGGGGAGCGAAAACCCCTGAGTGAGTGAGCGGTGTTCGCTGTACGGTCTAGAGGCGCGCTGGCGCCGCAACCGTAAGTTTCCGCAGTTCAGATGGCGTTTTGAGGCATGCCCGTGTTCCTGACGATCAGTACCTCCGGTACCCCTGAGAGCCCCGCGACCGACCTCGGGTTCCTGCTGCACAAGCATCCCGACAACGCCCAGGCGTTCTCCACCTCCTACGGCACCGCGCACGTCCTCTACCCCGAGGCGTCCGTGGAGCGCTGCACGGCCGCGCTGCTCCTGGAGGTGGACCCCGTGGCGCTTGTGCGGCGCGGGAGGGGTAAGGAGAAGGGGCGGGGCGGGGCGCCCGACGCGGCGCTCGCGCAGTATGTGAACGACCGGCCGTACGCTGCGTCTTCGCTGCTCGCCGTGGCGCTGAGCGCGGTGTTCTCCAGCGCGCTGCGCGGGGTGTGCAAGGCCAGGCCCGAGCGGGTGGGGCAGCCGCTGCCGTTGCGGATCGAGGTGCCCGCGCTGCCCGCGCGTGGCGGTGCCGATCTGGTGCGGGGGCTCTTCGAGCCGCTGGGCTGGACGGTGGACGTGACGCCGGTCCCGCTGGACGAGCAGTTTCCCGAGTGGGGCGACTCGCGGTACGTGAGTCTCGTACTCGACGTGCCCGACGGGAAGTTGACCCTGAGCGAGGCGCTTCGGCACCTCTATGTCCTCCTCCCCGTGCTCGACGACGCCAAGCACTACTGGGTCTCGCCCGACGAGGTCGACAAGCTGCTGCGGGCCGGTGAGGGCTGGCTCGCGGACCACCCGGAGCAGCAGGTCATCACCAGCCGCTATCTGGCGCGTCGCTGGTCGCTGACCCGGGAGGCGATGGACCGACTCGAACTGGTGCGGCTCGCCGACGCGGACGACACGGACGTCGAGGAGATCGACAACGCGGTCGACGAAGAGGCCGACACTGACGAGGCGCCGGTGCCGCTCGCCGTGCTGCGGCGCGAGGCGATCCTGACGGCGCTGACCGCGGCCGGGGCTGGGCGTGTGCTCGATCTCGGGTGTGGGCAGGGGCAGTTGGTCCAGGCGCTGCTCAAGGACGCCAGGTTCACCGAGATCGTCGGTGTCGATGTGTCGATGCGGGCGCTGACCATAGCCTCGCGGCGATTGAAGCTCGACCGCATGGGTGAGCGGCAGGCCGATCGCGTCCAGCTCTTCCAGGGGTCGCTCGCCTACACCGACAAGCGGCTCAAGGGCTACGACGCCGCCGTGCTCAGCGAAGTCATCGAGCACCTCGACGTGGAGCGGCTGCCCGCCCTGGAGTACGCGGTGTTCGGCTCGGCCCGGCCGCGCACGGTGCTCGTGACGACGCCGAACGTCGAGTACAACGTGCGCTGGGAGACGCTCCCGGCCGGGCACGTCCGGCACGGCGACCACCGGTTCGAGTGGACGCGCGAGGAGTTCCGCGCCTGGGCCCGGAAGGTAGCCGAACGCCATGGCTACGACGTGGAGTTCGTGCCCGTCGGAGACGACGACCCCGAGGTGGGACCGCCGACCCAGCTGGCCGTGTTCACGCAGGCCGACAAGGCCGACAAGACAAACAAGAACGTCGAGAACGGCGAGAACGACAAGAACGCGAAGGAGGTGCGGGCGGCATGACGAATGAAACCAGCACCGGCAGCAGTACCGGATCCGGCTCCAGCACCGAAGCCCCGCGCGCGGGACGCGTGCTGCCCGTCACCGACCTCTCCCTCGTGGTCCTCGTCGGCGCCACAGGATCCGGCAAGTCCACCTTCGCCCGCAGCCACTTCAAGCCCACCGAAGTGCTCTCCAGCGACTTCTGCCGTGGCCTCGTCGCCGACGACGAGAACGACCAGGGCGCGAGCCGCGACGCCTTCGACGTGCTGAACTTCATCGCGGGCAAGCGCCTCGCCGCGGGCCGCCGCACCGTCGTCGACGCGACCAACGTACAGAGCGACAGCCGCAAGCAGCTGATCGAGCTCGCCAGGCAGTACGACGTGCTGCCCATCGCCATCGTCCTCGACGTGCCCGAGGAGGTCTGCGCCGCACGCAACGCCGAGCGCGCCGACCGGGTGGGTATGCCGCGCCGTGTCATTCAGCGCCACCAGCGCGAACTGCGGCGCTCCCTGCGGCACTTGGAGCGCGAGGGGTTCAGGAAGGTCCACATCCTCAAGGGCGTGGAGGAGGTCGACGGCGCCACCATCGTCACCGAGAAGCGCTATAACGACCTCTCGCACCTCACAGGCCCCTTCGACATCATCGGCGACATCCACGGCTGCGCCTCTGAGCTGGACACACTGCTCGGCAAGCTCGGATACGTGGACGGCGCGCACCCCGAAGGGCGTACGGCCGTCTTCGTCGGCGACCTCGTCGACCGCGGCCCTGACACCCCGGGTGTGCTGCGCCGCGTGATGTCGATGGTCGGCGACGGCACCGCCCTGTGTGTACCGGGCAACCACGAGAACAAGCTCGGCCGCCACCTCAAGGGCCGTAAGGTCCAGCACACCCACGGACTCGCCGAGACCATCGAGCAGTTGGAGGCGGAGAGCGAGGAATTCCGGGCGGGGGTGCGGGAGTTCGTCGACGGGCTCGTCTCGCACTACGTCCTCGACGGGGGCAAGCTCGTCGTCTGCCACGCCGGTCTGCCCGAGAAGTACCACGGGCGTACGTCGGGCCGGGTGCGCTCGCACGCGCTCTACGGAGACACGACGGGCGAGACCGACGAGTTCGGCCTGCCCGTGCGCTACCCGTGGGCCGAGGAGTACCGCGGCAGCGCGGCCGTGGTCTACGGCCACACCCCCGTGCCCACCGCGACCTGGTTGAACAACACCATCTGCCTGGACACCGGCGCCGTGTTCGGCGGCAAGCTCACCGCGCTGCGCTGGCCGGAGCGCGAGCTCGTCGACGTACCGGCGGAGCAGGTCTGGTACGAGCCCGCCAGGCCACTCCTCACCGAGGCGCCCGGCGGCCACGACGGGCGGCCGCTCGACCTGAACGACGTGCACGGCCGCCGCGCGGTGGAGACCGGGCAGGCCGGACGCGTCGCCGTGCGCGAGGAGAACGCGGCGGCGGCCCTTGAGGTCATGAGCCGTTTCGCCGTCGACCCGCGGTTGCTCCCGTACCTCCCGCCGACGATGGCACCCACCGCGACATCGCAGAAGGAGGGCTATCTGGAGCACCCGGCCGAGGCCTTCGCGTCGTACGCCCAGGACGGGGTCACCCGCGTCGTGTGCGAGGAGAAGCACATGGGTTCGCGCGCCGTCGCCCTGGTGTGCCGTGACGCGGACGTGGCCCGCGAGCGTTTCGGCGTGGACGGCCCGACCGGTTCGCTCTGCACCCGCACGGGCCGCCCCTTCTTCAGCGACCCGGAGGTCACCGAGGAGGTCCTCGACCGTGTGCGCACCGCCGTCACCGAAGCGGGCCTCTGGCAGGAACTGGCGACCGACTGGCTGCTGCTCGACGCGGAGTTGATGCCCTGGTCGCTCAAGGCGTCCGGCCTGCTCCGCACGCAGTACGCGGCCGTGGGCGCCGCATCCGGAGCCGTCTTCCCCGGCGCGATCGCCGCCCTGGAAGCGGCGAAGGCACGCGGCGTGGACACCGGAGAGCTCCTGCCAAGGCAGCGCGAACGGGCCGTGGACGCCGCCGCGTTCACGGATGCCTACCGACGCTACTGCTGGCCGACCGAAGGCCTGGAAGGTGTGCGTCTCGCGCCGTTCCAGATCCTGGCCGTCCAGGGCCGCAGCCTCGCCGCGCTCCTGCACGACGAGCAGCTCGCCCTGATCGACCGCATGGTGGAGCACGAAGGCACCGGTCTGCTGCAGACCACCCGGCGGCTCTATGTCGACACCGGCGACGAGGCATCGGTCCAGGCAGGCATCGACTGGTGGCTGGAGATGACGAACCGCGGCGGCGAGGGCATGGTCGTCAAGCCGGTCGAGGCGCTGGTCCGCGACGGCAAGGGCCGGATCGTGCAGCCCGGCATCAAATGCCGGGGACGCGAGTACCTCCGGATCATCTACGGCCCGGAGTACACACGGCCCGACCACCTGGACAAGCTGCGCGGCCGCTTCCTCGGCCACAAGCGCTCGCTCGCGATCCGTGAGTACGCGCTCGGCCTGGAGGCCCTGGACCGCCTCGCGGCGGGCGAGCCGCTGTGGCGGGTGCACGAGGCGGTCTTCGCGGTTCTGGCCCTGGAGTCGGAGCCGGTGGACCCGCGGCTCTAGACGTGGGCCCGCGGCTCTAGGGCCTGTCCGCGGCTTTGGGCAACATCGGGCGTCAGCCGCCCGGCAGGGGAAAGATGGACTCCATGGGATTCCATGTCGACTCCGAGGCCGGGCGGCTGCGCCGCGTGATCCTGCACCGCCCTGATCTGGAGCTCAAGCGGCTCACGCCGACCAACAAGGACGCGTTGCTCTTCGACGACGTGCTGTGGGTCCGCAGGGCCCGCCAGGAACATGACGGATTCGCCGACGTCCTGCGCGACCGTGGGGTGGCCGTCCACCTCTTCAGCGATCTCCTCACCGAGGCCATGGATGTGCCGGAGGCCCGTCTTCTCGTCCTGGACCGGGTCTTCGACGAGAAGGAGTACGGCCCGCTGGCGACGGACCATCTGCGGGCCGCGTTCGATATGTTGCCCGCCGCCGAGCTCACCGAGGCGCTGATCGGCGGGATGACGAAGCGCGAGTTCCTGGAGCGCCACGCCGAGCCGACGTCCGTGCGCTTCCACTGCATGGACCTGGACGACTTCCTGCTCGGCCCGCTGCCCAACCACCTCTTCACGCGCGACACATCGGCCTGGATCTACGACGGCGTCTCCATCAACGCGATGCGCTGGCCCGCACGGCAGCGCGAGACGGTGCATTTCGAGGCGATCTACCGGCACCACCCGCTGTTCCGGGCCGAGGACTTCCATGTCTGGTCGGAGGGGCAGTCGGACTATCCGTCGACCATCGAGGGCGGCGACGTCCTGGTGATCGGCAAGGGCGCGGTCCTGATCGGCATGAGTGAGCGCACCACGCCGCAGGCCGTCGAGATGCTCGCGCACAAGCTGTTCGCGGCGGGCTCGGCGCAGACGATCGTGGCCCTCGACATGCCGAAGAGGCGCGCGTTCATGCATCTCGACACGGTGATGACGATGGTCGACGGCGACACCTTCACGCAGTACGCGGGCCTGGGGATGCTCCGCTCGTACACCATCGAGCCGGGCGTGGACGGCCGGGAGCTGAAGGTCACCGACCATCCGCCCGAGCACATGCACCGGGCGATAGCCGCGGCCCTCGGCCTGAGCGAGATCCGGGTCCTCACGGCCACCCAGGACGTCCACGCGGCGGCGCGCGAGCAGTGGGACGACGGCTGCAACGTCCTGGCGGTCGAGCCGGGTGTGGTCATCGCGTACGAAAGGAACTCGACCACGAACACGCATCTGCGCAAGCAGGGCATCGAGGTGATCGAGATCCTGGGGAGCGAGCTGGGGCGCGGCCGTGGCGGGCCCCGGTGCATGAGTTGTCCGGTGCAGCGGGATCCTGTCGACTGAGGTAGTGACCGTATAGGGCCGTATAGAAATGTGGAGCATCGTATAGACTTACAGTCCCCACAGTGTCCCCGTACGCGTACCCCAGGAGCGCCACCATGGCCATCGACCTCACCGGCCGCCACTTCCTCAAGGAGCTGGACTTCACCGCCGAGGAGTTCCGCGGCCTGATCGATCTTGCCGCCGAGCTGAAGGCGGCCAAGAAGGCGGGTACGGAGACGCAGCGGCTGCGCGGCAAGAACATCGCGCTGATCTTCGAGAAGACCTCGACCCGTACGCGCTGCGCCTTCGAGGTCGCCGCCGCCGACCAGGGCGCTTCCACCACGTATCTCGACCCCTCGGGCTCGCAGATAGGGCACAAGGAGTCGGTGAAGGACACCGCGCGCGTCCTCGGCCGGATGTTCGACGGCATCGAGTACCGCGGGGACAGCCAGCCCGGCGTCGAAGAGCTCGCCGCCTACGCGGGCGTGCCCGTCTACAACGGCCTGACCGACGACTGGCACCCCACCCAGATGCTCGCCGACGTGCTCACGATGACGGAGCACAGCGCGAAGCCCCTCACGCGGATCGCTTTCGCCTATCTCGGTGACGCCCGTTTCAACATGGGCAACTCCTACCTCGTCACCGGCGCGCTGCTCGGCATGGACGTACGCATCGTCGCGCCGAAGGCCTACTGGCCCGCCGCCGAGATCGTCGCCGAGGCCCGCAAGCTCGCCGAGACCAGCGGTGCGCGCATCACGCTCAGCGAGGACGTCGCCGACGGTGTCGCGGGCGCCGATTTCGTCCTGACCGATGTCTGGGTCTCCATGGGCGAGCCCAAGGAGGTCTGGGACGAGCGCATCGCCGCGCTCGCTCCGTACGCCGTGACGATGGACGTCCTTCGCGCGACGGGCAACGCCGACGTGAAGTTCCTGCACTGCCTCCCGGCCTTCCACGACCTGGGCACGAAGGTCGGCCGCGAGATTCACGCGCGGCACGGTCTAAGCTCTCTCGAGGTCACCGACGAGGTCTTCGAGTCGGCGTACTCCGTCGTCTTCGACGAGGCCGAGAACCGCCTGCACACGATCAAGGCGGTCCTCGTCGCCACGCTCGCCTGAACGCAACGCGTTACCAGCTAGCTCACACTGGTGGGGCCGGGGAACACCATCCCCCGGCCCCACTTCTCTGCGGCACCACCCCCGCCGCACCCAGCACCACCGAAATGAGAACCACCGCCATGCGCTCGACCGGTCCGGCAGGACTCCGCATCAAGTCCCCCGAACTCCTCGTCGCCGAATCGGGCGCCGACCTCGAAGGCCACGGCCTCAAGCGCACCATGGGCCTGTTCCAGTTGGTCTGCTTCGGCGTCGGCGCGATCGTCGGCACCGGCATCTTCGTCGGCCTCTCCGACAGCGTCGCCGAGGCGGGCCCCGCGGTCGCCGTCTCGTACTTCCTCGCGGCCGTCACCTGCATCTTCACCGCCTTCTCGTTCGCCGAGCTGGGTGGCGCGATCCCGGTCTCCGGCAGCTCGTACTCCTTCGCGTACGCCTCGCTCGGCGAGCGCACCGCGTTCCTCGTCGGGTGGTGTCTGCTCCTGGAGTACGGCGTCTCCGTCTCGGCGGTGGCGGTCGGCTGGAGCCAGTACCTGAACGAGCTGCTCGAAAGCCTCACCGGCTGGCAGCTGCCCGACGCGCTCTCCGCGGGGCCCGGTGAGGGCGGCGTCGTGAACCTGCCCGCCGTCGTCGTGATCCTGCTCGCCGCGGTGCTTCTCGTGCGCGGCATCCGCGAGAGTGCGCGGGCGACGGCCGCCATGGCCGTGCTCAAGATCGGGATCCTGCTGTTCTTCCTGGCGATCGCGTTCACCGCGTTCGAGGCCGGCCACCTCACGCCCTTCGCGGGCGCCGGAGCCTCCGGCATCACCGCGGGTGCCTCGCTCGCCTTCTTCTCCTTCATCGGCTTCGACGCGATCACCACGGCGGGCGAAGAGGTCAAGAACCCCCGCCGGAACATCCCGATCGCCATCCTGATCTGCATCGGCGTCGTCACGCTCCTGTACGTCGCCGTCGCACTCGGGGCGATCGGCGCACTCGGCGCGGACGCGGTCGCCGACAAGCCCGCCGCGCTCTCGCTGGTCGTCAACCAGGTCACCGACTCGGCCGTCGGCGGCGGCATCATCGCCTTCGGCGCCGTCGTGGCCATCGCGTCCGTCGTACTCGCCGTGATGTACGGGCAGACCCGCATCCTGATGTCGATGTCCCGCGACGGGCTCATCCCGCGTGTCTTCGAGCGCGTCTCGCCGAAGACCTCGACGCCGGTCGCCAACACCTGGATCGTCGCGGCGGTCTTCGCCGTCCCCGCGGCCTTCTCGTCACTCGACGTGGTGGTCAACCTGACGACGATCGGCACGCTCTCGGTCATGGTCGTGGTGAACATCGCGGTGCTCGCGCTGCGCCGCTCGGCCCCGGGCCTCAAGCGCACGTTCCGGGTGCCGTTCTACCCGGTGAGCCCGATTCTGGGCGTCGGCTTCTGTCTTTACCTCATCTGGGGCACGGGCTGGACGACGTGGGTGCAGTTCGCCGTGTTCCTCGTGGTGGGCACTCTCGTGTACGCGCTGTACGGGCGCCGTCACTCGCGCCTGGGTCAGGCCGAGGCGGATTCGCCTGCGTCTACGCCGCGGGGAGTGTGAACCAGACCGCCTTGCCGGAGTCGGTGGGGCGGTGACCGCAGGACGAGCTGAGGGTGCGGATCAGGAGCAGGCCGCGCCCGTGCTCCTGCCAGGGGTCCGGCGCGCTCATCGGCGCGGGATCGCTGAGATCGCCGGGCGGCAGCGGGTTCGAGTCGTGCACCTCGACCTGGCAGCCGGTCGGCAGCAGCTCTATGACCAGCTCTATCGGGTTGTGCCCCGAGGTGTGCTCCACCGCGTTCGCCACCAGCTCGGCCGTGAGCAGCTCAGCGGTATCGCTGTCGGCGGGCGACTCGATCTCCGTGAGCGCGGTACGCACCAGTGCACGGGCGATCGGTACGGCGGCCGTGGTGTGCGGCAGCGCGATGCGCCACGAGGCAGGAGCGGGAGGTTCGTGCAAGGTGAATCCGTTCAGGGCAGCAGGAGGTCCTGCTTTCAACCGTACGAATCTTAAGCGCTATGTCGACAGGGTCGACGGTCGGGCATGTCCGGGACGTCCGACCCTGTGACGTCTCGGGGGACAAGACGCGCATTTCGCGATTTCCGTTCCCATTCCCGCTCCCGCTCCCGTTCCCGTTCCCGCTCACGCGGATCAGCGCGGGCGATGACGTATCGCGGCCTCATGACGACAGTCACAGATAGGTGATAACTTCGAAGAGCAGAAAGATGCGAAGAGCAGAAAGAGCAGAAAGAGCAGACGGCCCGCCCGCCGCCGCCCCGACCGAGGAGGCCGCACGTCGTCATGAGTCCCTTCACCGGCTCAGCCCCCCGCACCCCCGACTGGCAGCACCTGCGCTTCGAGGTGGACGACGGGGTAGCCACGGTCACCCTGGCCCGCCCCGACAAGCTCAACGCGCTCACCTTCGGTGCCTACGCCGACCTGCGCGATCTCCTGGCCGAGCTGTCCCGCGACAAGTCCGTACGCGCCCTGGTGCTCGGCGGAGAGGGGCGCGGCTTCTGCTCGGGCGGTGACGTCGACGAGATCATCGGCGCGACCCTGGGCATGAACACCGCGGAGCTGCTCGACTTCAACCGCATGACGGGCCAGGTCGTCCGTGCCATCCGCGAGTGCCCCTTCCCGGTGATCGTCGCCGTGCACGGGGTGGCCGCGGGTGCGGGCGCCGTCCTCGCACTCGCCGCCGACTTCCGGGTGGCGGACCCGTCGGCGCGGTTCTCCTTCCTCTTCACGCGGGTCGGCCTGTCCGGCGGTGACATGGGGGCCGCGTATCTCCTGCCCCGCGTCGTCGGCCTCGGCCACGCCACCCGCATCCTGATGCTCGGCGATCCGGTGCGCGCCCCCGAAGCCGAACGGATCGGCCTGATCAGCGAGCTGACGGACGAGGGCAGGGCGGCCGATTCCGCACAGTCCCTGGCCCGCCGCCTCGCCGACGGTCCCGCCCTCGCGTACGCGCAGACCAAGGCCCTGCTGACCTCGGAGCTCGACATGCCGCTCGCCGCCGCCGTGGAGCTGGACGCGGCGACGCAGGCCCTCCTCATGAACGGCGAGGACTACAAGGAATTCCACGCGGCGTTCACGGAGAAGCGCCCGCCCAAGTGGCAGGGGCGCTGACGATGAAGGACCCTGTACGCCCCGCACGCGAATCCGCTCACCGCATCGCCGTCATAGGCGGCGGACCCGGCGGGCTCTACGCCGCGGCCCTCCTCAAGCGGCTCGACCCGGAGCGCGAGATCACCGTCTGGGAGCGCAACGCCCCCGACGACACCTTCGGCTTCGGAGTCGTCCTCTCGGACGAGACGCTCGGCGGCATCGAGCACGCCGACCCCGTCGTCTACCGCGCACTACAGGCGGAGTTCGTGCGCTGGGACGACATCGACATCGTGCACCGGGGGAGCCGCCACACCTCGGGCGGGCACGGTTTCGCGGCGCTCGGTCGGCGCAGGCTGCTCGGCATCCTGCACGCGCGGTGCCGGGAGCTGGGCGTGGACCTGCGCTTCCGTGCCGAGGCGCCACCCGCCGCCGAGCTCTCGACGGCGTACGACCTGGTGATCGCGGCGGACGGCGTGCACAGCCTCACGCGCGAGGCGCACAACGAAGCCTTCGGGCCGAGCGTCGAGACACACCGCTGCCGCTACATCTGGCTCGCGGCCGACTTCGCCTTCGATGCCTTCCGCTTCGAGATCGCCGAGACCGAGCACGGCGTGATGCAGCTGCACGGCTATCCGTTCTCCACGGCAGGGAGCGGCGAGTCCACCGTCATCGTCGAGATGCGCGAGGAGGTGTGGGAGGCGGCCGGGTTCGCGGAGCTCGACGAGCCGGAGTCGACCGAGCGCTGCGCCAAGATCTTCGCCGACGCGCTCGGCGGCCGGTCGCTGCGCGGCAACAAATCCTCCTGGATCAACTTCCGCACGGTCGTCAACAAGCGCTGGTCGTACGGCAACACGGTCCTCCTCGGCGACGCCGCCCACACCGCCCACTTCTCCATCGGCTCCGGCACCAAGCTCGCCGTCGAGGACGCCCTCGCGCTCGCGGCCTGCGTGGAGGAGCAGCCGGACATCGCGCAGGCCCTCGCCGCGTACGAGACGGAGCGCCGTCCCGTCGTCGAGTCCACGCAGCGCGCCGCCCGCGCGAGCCTGGAGTGGTTCGAGCGGCTCCCGGACTATCTCGGCCAGCCACCGCGCCAGTTCGCGTTCAACCTGCTCACCCGCAGCCGCCGCGTCACGCACGACAATCTGCGCCTGCGCGACGCCCACTTCACCGAGTCCGTCGAGCGCGACTTCGGCTGCCCGGAGCGCACACCGCCGATGTTCACGCCCTTCCGGCTCCGCGACCTCACCCTGCGCAACCGCGTGGTCGTCTCCCCCATGGACATGTATTCAGCGGTGGACGGCGTTCCCGGCGACTTCCACCTCGTCCACCTGGGCGCACGGGCGCTCGGCGGCGCGGGCCTCGTCATGACCGAGATGGTGTGCGTCAGCGAGCGGGGCCGCATCACACCGGGCTGCGCCGGGCTCTACACCGACGAACACACCGACGCCTGGCGCCGGATCACCGACTTCGCGCACGCGCAGGCACCGGGCACCGCGATCGGCGTCCAGCTCGGCCACTCGGGCCGCAAGGGTTCGACGAAGCTGATGTGGGAGGGCATCGACGAACCCCTCGACGAGGGCAACTGGCCGCTGGTGGCCCCGTCCCCGCTCCCGTACAAGGAGAACAGCCAGCGCCCGCACGAGCTGGACAGGGCCGGACTCGCCGAGATCCGCGAGCAGTTCACATCCGCGGCCCTGCGGGCCGAGCGCGGCGGCTTCGACCTCCTCGAACTGCACTGCGCGCACGGCTATCTGCTGTCCGGGTTCATCTCGCCGCTGACCAACCACCGCACGGACGAGTACGGCGGCACGCTGGAGAACCGGCTGCGCTTCCCGCTCGAAGTCTTCGACGCCGTACGGGAGTTGTGGCCCGAAGGCAAACCCATGACCGTCCGCATCTCGGCCACCGACTGGGCGGACGGCGGCACCACGGCGGACGACGCCGTCGAGATCGCCCGCGCCTTCGCCGCGCACGGAGCCGACGCGGTCGACGTCTCGACGGGCCAGGTCGTCTCCGACGAGCGCCCCGCGTACGGCCGCTCCTACCAGACCCCGTTCGCCGACCGCATCCGCAACGAAACCGGCATCCCCGTCCTCACGGTCGGTGCCATCTCCTCCTGGGACGACGTCAACTCGCTGATCTTGGCGGGCCGTACGGACCTGTGCGCGCTCGCACGCCCGCATCTGTACGACCCGCACTGGACGCTGCACGCGGCGGCCGAGCAGGGATACGCGGGGCCGGGCGTGAGGTGGCCGCAGCAGTACGGGGCAGGCAGCCGCCGCCCGCAGACGGGACGTACGGACGCACCCAAGCCCCGTCTCACACTGGGGAGTTGATGCCTCAGACGCCTCAGGTGCCTCAGGCGCTGTAGCCGCCGCCCGGCGTCACGAACCGCGCTCCCGCGTCCCGCAGCCGCCCGTCCAGAGCCCCGAACACCTCCGCGGACCGTTCCCCGGGCCACCCGGCCGGCAGCAGTTCCCCCGGAAGGCCGGGGTCCGCGTAAGGCAGCCGGCGCCAGGAGTCCAGGGCCAGGAGATAGTCGCGGTACGCCTCGTCCGGCGGGGTGTCCGTCCGGCCCTGCCAGCCCCGGAGCACCGGCTCGTGCCGGTCGAGGAACGCCTCGTGCTGCTTCGCGATCGCGGAGAGGTCCCACCAGCGGCCCACCGCGTCCGCCGTCGCCGCGAAGCCCAGGTGCTCCCCCCGGAACAGATCGACGTACGAGGAGAGTTGGAGGCGCTCCAGGGTGTGCCGGGTCTCTTCGTAGAGGTGCGCCGGAGCGATCCACACCCCCGGAGCGGCCGTCCCGAAACCGAGTCCGGCGAGGCGGGAGCGCAGTACGTGCCGCTTCTGGCGCTCCGACTCCGGCACGGAGAAGACGGCGAGCACCCAGCCGCTGTCCTGCCGCCGGGCCGGGGGAGCCGCGTAGATGCGCCGGTCGCCGTCCTCCAGGAGCTGCCGCGCGTCCGGCGACAGGGCGTACCCCGCCGCGCCGGCCGCCGTCCGCGCCGGGACGAGAAGCCCGCGCCGCTTGAGCCGGGACACGGACGAGCGCACCGACGGGGCGTCCACGCCGACCGGGGCGAGGAGCCTGACGAGGTCGGCGACGGGCACCGGGCCGGGGGCCGCGCGCCCGTAGGCGCCGTAGAAGGTGACGATCAGGGACCGTGGAGTGTGCTGCTCTGACACGTGATCACTCTACGGTCATCACTCCGCGGTCCCGGGCTCCCGAAGCCGGAACCGTTGCAGTTTGCCGGTCGCGGTGCGCGGCAGGGCGTCCAGATAGACGATCTCGCGCGGACACTTGTACGGCACGAGCTCGCCCTTCACGAACTCGCGAAGGCGGACGGGGTCCCGTTCCGTGCCCGCGCGCGGGACGACGTACGCGACGACTATCTGTCCCCGCAGCTCGTCGGGGCGCCCCACGACGGCCGTCTCCAGGACGTCGGGGTGCCGCAGGAGCGCCTCTTCGACCTCCGGGCCCGCGATGTTGTAACCGGCCGAGATGATCATGTCGTCCGCGCGGGCCACGTAGGTGAAATAGCCGTCGGTGTCGCGGACGTACGTGTCACCGGTGACGTTCCAGCCATGGCGTACGTACTGAAGCTGCCGCTCGTCGCCCAGATACCGGCAGCCGACAGGGCCGCGCACGGCGAGCAGACCCGGTTCGCCGTCGGGCACCGGAGCTCCCGAAGGGTCGACCACGCGCGCGTGCCACCCGGGGACGGGGCGTCCCGTGGTGCCGGGCCTGATCGCCTCGTCGGCGGCCGAGATGAAGATGTGGAGCAGCTCGGTGGCGCCGATGCCGTTGATGATGCGATGCCCGGTGTGCTCGTGCCAGGCCTGCCAGGTGGCGGCGGGCAGATTCTCTCCGGCGGAGACGCACCGCCGGAGCGTGGAGACGTCGGACGCGTCCGGCTTGCTCAGCTCGTCGAGCATCGTGCGGTAGGCGGTGGGTGCGGTGAAGAGGACCGTCACGCCGTGCTCGGCGATCGCGGGCAACAGCTGCTTGGGGCCCGCCTGTTCGAGCAGGAGCGATGAGGCGCCGACCCGCAGCGGGAAGATGACGAGGCCGCCGAGCCCGAAGGTGAAACCCAGGGGCGGGCTGCCCGCGAACACGTCGTCGGGCCCCGGTTTGAGGACGTGGCGCCCGAAGGTGTCGGCGATGGCGAGCACATCGCTGTGGAAGTGCATACAGCCCTTGGGGCGCCCGGTGGTGCCGGAGGTGAAGGCGATGAGGGCGACGTCGTCGGCCGCGGTGTCCACGGGCTCGTACACATCGGGCTGCCGGGTGGCACGGGCCAGCAGATCGTCGTCGCCGTCCCCGCCGAAGGTCGTGACACTGAGCCCGGGAATCCCCGCCTTGACCAGGTCGTCCACGACGCGCACGTCACACAGCGCGTGGCCGACCTCGGCGATCTCGCACATCGTGGCCAGCTCCTGCGAGCGCTGCTGGGCCAGGACGGTGACCGCGACCGCGCCCGCCTTCATCACCGCGAGCCAACAGGCCGCGAGCCAGGGCGTGGTGGGGCCGCGCAGCAGGACGCGCTGTCCGGGCAGCACGTCGAGTTCGCCGGTCAGGACGTGCGCGATGTGGTCGACGTGCCGCTGCAACTCGCCGTACGTCCACGCCTCGCCGGAACCCGAGAGGAACGCGGTCCTGTCACCGCCGAGCCGCTCCACGGTCCGGTCCAGGAGCTCGGCGCCGCAGTTCAGGCGGTCGGCGTAGTGCAGTTCGGGCCGGTCGCGGACGAACGCGGGCCACTGCTCCGACGGCGGGAGATGATCCCGGGCGAAGGTGTCGACGTGCGCCGATGGGTGGAGTCTGAGTGCACTCTTGGCGTCCACAGCGGGTCGCCCCCTTGCCGTTCGGGCTTGTGGTGAGCTCGTTCAACGAGCGTATCGTGATGGTGACGACAGTCAACGGTGCGCGATAAAGGAGGGGCCCGGCATGACGGCATTCTCTCTCAATCCAGAACAAATCGCCTGGTGCGCGGAGCTACGCACCCTTGCGCATGAACGGCTGCGCCCGCTGGCGGAGAAGGGCGAGCCGGGTCGGGTGAACCGCCCGCTGGTGGAGGCGCTGGGCGAGCTCGGCCTCCTTGGCCGCTTGTTCGAAGCGGATGGCGCGAGGCCGGGCGCGGGGGAGGGTTCTGGCGGCGCTCCCGCCGCACGGGCCCCGCACGCCACATCCGGCGCCCTCGGCCTCTGCCTCCTGCGCGAGTCCCTCGCCTACGCCTGCACGGAGGCCGAGACCGCGCTCGCCCTGCAAGGGCTCGGGGCGCATCCCGTCGCCGCGTACGGCTCCGTGCGCCAGCGCGAGCAGTGGCTCGCCCCCGCCCGCACGGGGCGCGCCGTCGCCGCCTTCGCGCTCTCCGAGCCGGGCGCGGGCTCGGACGCCGCCGCGCTCGCCCTGCGCGCCGCGCCGGACGGCCCGTCGTCCTGGCGGCTCACCGGCGAGAAGTGCTGGATCTCGAACGCCCCCGAGGCCGATTTCTACACCGTCTTCGCCCGTACGACCCCGGGCGCCGGCGCCCGCGGCGTCACCGCCTTCCTCGTGCCCGCCGACCGCGCGGGCCTCACCGGCGCGCCCCTGGACATGCTCTCCCCGCACCCGATCGGCTCCCTCGCCTTCGACGGCGTACGTGTCACAGGCGAGGACGTACTCGGCGAACCCGACCGCGGCTTCCGCGTCGCCATGACCACCCTCAACCGCTTCCGCCCCAGCGTCGGCGCCTTCGCGGTCGGCATGGCGGGCGCGGCCCTCGACGCGACGCTCGCGCACACCGCCGAACGGGACGCGTTCGGCGGCAAGTTGAAGGACCTTCAGGCGGTGGCGCACCAGGTCGCGGAGATGGCGACCCGGACCGAGGCGGCCCGCCTCATGGTGCACGCGGCAGCGGCGGCCTACGACCGCGGGGAGCCGGACATCGCCCAACGCGCCGCGATGGCCAAGCTGTTGGCCACGGAGACGGCGCAGTACGTGGTCGACGCCGCGGTCCAGCTGCACGGTGCGCGCGCCTTGCAGCGAGGGCACCTCCTTGAGCACCTCTACCGTGAGGTGCGGGCGCCGCGCATCTACGAAGGGGCGAGCGAAGTCCAACGGACCATCATCGCCAAGGAGTTGTACGCAGCGCAGTCCGCGGCCCAGTCCGCCACGCAGCCCGTCCCGCAGCCCGTCCCGCAGTCCGCCACCCGCGAGGAGCCCTCCGCATGAGCCTCGACCGCCTCAACCCCGTCGAACTCTCCCCGCCCACCGGCTTCTCCCACGCCGTCGCCGTGACCGGCGGGCGTCTCGTCTTCCTCGCGGGGCAGACCGCGCTCGACGCCGAGGGCAAGGTCACCGGAGCGACGCTGCCCGAGCAGTTCGAGAAGGCGCTGACCAATCTCCTCACCGCCCTGCGCCACGCGGGCGGCACTCCCGCCGACCTCGCCCGCGTCACCGTCTACGCCACGGACGTCGCCGACTACCGCGCCCAGGCAGCCGAACTCGGCGGAATCTGGCGAAGGTTGGCGGGCCGCGACTACCCCGCCATGGCGGTGATCGGAGCCGTCCGCCTCTGGGACGAGGAGTGCCTGGTGGAGCTGGACGGGGTAGCGGTCGTCGACTGATCCGCATAGCGTCGGCTCGACGATCAGGCGAGGCGAGGCGAGGGAACGGGCGGCCATGGCACAGATCGAACTCACCGCGGGACCCATCGAGTACGAGGACACGGGAGGCTCCGGAACCCCCCTCGTCCTCCTCCACGGCCTCGTCCAGGACGGCAGCGTATGGCGTCATGTCGTCGAGGATCTCGGGGACGAGTTCCGCTGCCTCGTGCCGACCCTTCCGTACGGCAGCCATCGCGTACCACTGAAGCCGGGTGCCGAGCTGACGCCGCCGGCCATGGCCCGGCTGATCGGCGAGTTCGCGGACAAGCTGGAGCTCGGCGACGACGCGGTCTTCGTCGAGAACGACGCCGGACGGCTCCAGCAACTGGCGGCCGAACGCCCCGAGCGCGTGGGCCGGATGGTCGTCGCGGGCTGCGAGACCTTCGACAACTACCCGCCGCGCGCGGGCGGCAAGATGCTGGACGCCGCCGCGCGCGTCCCCGGCGGCATCGCCTTCCTGGTCCGCGCCCTCTCCGTACGAGCCCTGCGCCGCGTCCCCGGCACGGGATACGCGGTCATGGCCCACCGCCCGGTCCCGCACGACCTGATCGACCGCTGGCTGCGGCCCCTGCGCACCGACTCCGAGGCCCGCGCGGTCCTGGTCCGGTATCTGCGCGCCACGCACAAGGCGGAGATGATGGAGGCGGCGGACGCACTGCGCACCTACGAAAGGCCCGCCCTCGTCGTCTGGGGCAAGCAGGACAAGATGATGCCGCCCGCACACGGCCGCAGGCTCGCCGAGTTGCTCCCCAAGGGCCGCCTGGTCGAACTCGATGCCTGCCGCACTTTGATCCCGCTGGACCGGCCGGACGGCTTGGCGGCGGCGATCCGCGAGTTCGTGACGGCTACGGCGGCATAGGCGATAGGCGGTAGGCGATATGGGGGCGACGACGCCTCAGCCGCGTCCCGCGACGGCGACTTGTCCGCCGTCGCCGACCCGTCGCCGCAGCCCGCTGCCGAGAGGGCGAGTGCGGCGCACAGGGCGAGGGCGCGGGCGCCGGGGATGCGGGTGCGATCTGCCATGCGCCCACCCCAACACCGCGCCCTCGCCTGCCTCCAGGGACGACGGGTGATCGTCGCCCAGTCGTAGCCGGAGAAATGGGGCCTAGATGTCCCGGAACGTCTCGATCTGCGCTCCCACGGAGTTGAGCCGCTCGGCCAGTTCCTCGTAGCCGCGATTGATCACGTACACATTGCGCAGCACGGACGTGCCCTCGGCCGCCATCATCGCGAGCAGTACGACCACGGCGGGCCGCAGCGCGGGCGGGCACATCATCTCGGCGGCGCGCCAGCGGGTCGGGCCCTCCACCAGCACGCGGTGCGGGTCGAGGAGTTGGAGACGCCCGCCGAGGCGGTTCAGGTCGGTCAGATAGATCGCGCGGTTGTCGTAGACCCAGTCGTGGATCAGGGTCTTGCCCTGCGCCGCCGCCGCGATGGCCGCGAAGAAGGGGACGTTGTCGATGTTGAGGCCGGGGAACGGCATCGGGTGGATCTTGTCGATCGGCGCCTCCAGTTTGGAGGGCCGGACGGTCAGGTCGATGAGGCGCGTACGGCCGTTGTCCGCGAAGTACTCCGGGGTGCGGTCGTGGTCGAGCCCCATCTCCTCGAGGACCGCGAGCTCGATCTCCAGGAACTCGATCGGGACGCGCTTGACCGTCAGCTCCGACTCCGTGACGACCGCGGCGGCGAGCAGGCTCATCGCCTCGACCGGGTCCTCGGAGGGGGAGTAGTCGACGTCGACGTCGATGGTCGGGACGCCGTGCACGGTGAGGGTCGTAGTGCCGATGCCCTCGACCTTGACTCCCAGCGCCTCCAGGAAGAAGCACAGGTCCTGGACCATGTAGTTCGACGAGGCGTTGCGGATGACGGTCGTGCAGTCGCTGCGCGCCGCGGCGAGCAGGGCGTTCTCCGTCACGGTGTCGCCGCGCTCGGTCAGCACGATCGGGCGGTCGGGGACGACGTCGCGTGCGACCTCGGCGTGGTAGAGCCCCTCGGTCGCGGCGATGTCGAGCCCGAAGCGGCGCAGCGCGATCATGTGCGGCTCGATCGTGCGGGTGCCCAGGTCGCAACCGCCCGCGTACGGCAGCTTGAAGCGGTCCATGCGGTGGAGCAGCGGCCCCAGGAACATGATGATCGAGCGGGTGCGGATCGCCGCCTCGGCGTCGATCGCCTCCATGTCGAGCTTCGCGGGCGGCACGATCTCCAGGTCGACACCGTCGTTGATCCAACGGGTGCGTACGCCGATGGAGTTCAGCACCTCGAGAAGGCGGTAGACCTCTTCGATGCGCGCCACGCGGCGCAGCACCGTGCGCCCCTTGTTGAGCAGGGACGCGCAGAGCAGCGCCACGCACGCGTTCTTGCTCGTCTTGACGTCGATGGAGCCGGAGAGGCGGCGATTGCCGACCACTCGCAGATGCATCGGCCCGGCATACCCGAGCGAGACGATTTCGCTGTCCAACGCTTCACTGATGCGGGCGATCATCTCAAGACTGATGTTCTGGTTGCCGCGCTCGATGCGGTTCACGGCGCTCTGACTTGTGCTGAGCGCCTCGGCAAGCTGCGACTGTGTCCAGCCCCGGTGCTGGCGGGCGTCGCGGATGAGCTTGCCGATACGTACGAGGTAATCGTCTGCCATGTTTCGAAGGTTATCTCAGATATGAGATGACGCATGTGCTGGGGTGGGCCATACGGGAAATGACCGATTAGCTACGTAAGTTCCCGTAAGTCTCTTCCGTCAGTCTCTCCCGTGCGCCACTTCCCTACGCCCCGTCAGCCGCAACCGCACGAGGCGTGCCGCCCGCCGTGCACCGCGGCCTGGGACGCTGGCCGCGGACCCGCCGCGGCACGCGTCACCCGGGCGGCGGCAGCGCGCCCGGCCGACGATTCGGCGTCATGCACCACTGTGCCCCCGGTCAACGTCAGACGCACCTCGGCAGAGCTGATATCAGCCACCGGACACCGCGTCACATCGCGGTCGAGGAGGACCAGATCGGCCGACTTTCCCCGCTCGACGGTGCCCGTGAGATGGTCCATGCGGAGCTGACGCGCGGTGCCGAGCGTATGCATGAGCAGGGAGGACGCACGGCTGAGACCTTCCTGCTCGCGATACAGATCGCCTTCGGCGTCGGCCTCGGCCCCGAGCCGGTCGACGGCGGTCCGCACCTGGTTCCACACCTGGAGCGGATCGACAGGCCAGTCCGAGCCACCGGAAAGCCGCGCCCCGTGCCGCTCGAGGCTGCGCGCCGGGTACTGCCAACGGTGCCGCTCGGCGCCGATGTAGGGCAACAGGGCGTCCATGGTCCAGGTGTTGCGCGTCGCCCACTGCAACTGCATACAGGGGATGACGCCGAGCGGGGCGAAGCGGGGCAGGTCGGCGGGGTCGACGAGTTGGAGATGGGCGGTGGTGTTGCGCAGGTCGCGCCGACCGGTCTTGCGCAGGGCGTACGCGTACCCGTCGAGGGAGGTGCGGACCGCGCGGTCGCCGATGGCATGCGCGTGCAGCTGCCAGCCGTCCTTGTTGAAGGCGGCGGTGAGGCGGCCGTAATCGGCGGCGGACACGTACAGCTCGCCGCGGTGGTCGGTCGGCTTCCCGTCCTTGTCCAGATAGGGCTTGAGCAGCGCGGCGGTCTGGGCGGGGTACTCGATGACTCCGTCGAGGAAGACTTTCACCGTGCCGAAGCGGAGGCCGCGTACACCGCCGAAGTCGGCCCGCAGCCCGCGTGCGTACGCCAGGGCCGCCGCCGGATCCTTGGCCAGGTCCGAGTCGATCCGGAGCGCGGGCACGATGCGCTGCGGCAGAGCGCCGCGTTCGGCGAGCGTCTGATAGATGCCGAGCTCGCCCTTGCCGACGACCGCTTCCATGAAGGTGGTGATCCCGGATGCGGCGGCCTCGGCGAAGATTTTCGCGGCGGCGGCGACGAGCTGCTCGCGGTCCGGCTCGGGGATGTGCCGGGTCACCAAGGGCTGTGCGTCGTCCTTGAGAACCCCGCTCGGCTTGCCGTCCGCGTCCTTGACGATCTTTCCGCCGGCCGGGTCCGGAGTACTGGCGGTGATCTTCGCGATGTCGAGGGCGCGCTGGTTGACCCAGATGTTGTGCCCGTCGCCGCCGACCAGGGTGACGGGCCGCCGGGTCGGCAGGGCGTCGAGCATCGAGTGATGCGGGGCGGTCCCGTGCGGAAGCAGCCCCACCGGGTTCCAGTCCTCCACGACCAGCCATCCGTCGGGTTCCTGATCGGCGGAGTCCTTCAGGAATCCGGTGAGGGTCTTCTGGAGTGCGTCCACGGTCTGTTCGGCCCCGGCGAGGGACGGCTTCAGCGAACGGTCCGCGGCGCTCATCGGATGGGCGTGCCCATCATGGATCCCGCTCATGAGGGTGCCACCACGCCCGTCCACGACCTCGGTGTCCCGCCCGATGAACCGCTTCAGCGAGGAGTCGTTCCCGACGGCAAGGATCTTCCCGTCCCGCCCGACGGCGACGCCTTCGGCGTGGGTGTGCTGCCGGGTGCCGCTGAAGACACGGGAGTTGTGCACGACCAGCGCGGCGGACCGCCGCTGAGTGGCAGCCCCGGCGGGCGCACCCACCGCGGCGAGCAGCCCGGCGGCCCCGGCGGAGGCGAGGAGGCCGCGCCGGGAGAGAGGGGAGGGGTGCGGAGAGGACATGGGCGCTCCTGGGTGAGGGGTGAGGGGGCGGGAAAGATCCGCCGCGAAGCGGCGGTACAGACACTGGCCGAGTAACCCGTTAACCAGAAGCGACCGCCCGCAACGGAATCCGCGGCCCCCTGCCCCTGGGACGGGGGATTCCGTAGGATCCCCCGTGTGCCAGGGCCCACCCTCACCGACATAGCCCGCGCAGCGGAGGTATCGACTGCGACGGTCTCGCACGCCCTGAACGACACGGGCCGCCTCGGCGACTCGACCCGCCGCCGGGTGCGCGAGGTAGCCACGGCCCTGGGCTACGGGGCGCCCCAAGCCCCCCGCACACGCACCCTCGGCGTAGCCGTCACGATGTACCCGAGAGCCTGGAACTACACC
This sequence comes from Streptomyces sp. NPDC048441, assembly GCF_043200235.1. Lineage (NCBI taxonomy): Bacteria > Bacillati > Actinomycetota > Actinomycetes > Kitasatosporales > Streptomycetaceae > Streptomyces > Streptomyces sp. NPDC048441. The sequence continues at coordinate 33,611 of NZ_JBICXM010000012.1, read as the reverse complement.
GAGGTCGCCTACTTCTCCCGAGCCCTCACCGCGGCGACCGCCGCCGCCCACGCCAAGGGCTACGCCCTCACCACACTCCCCGCGGACCGGGTCGCGGAGGACACCTGGCACAGCCTCGCCGTCGACGGCATGTTGATCATGGACAGCCCGCGCGGGGACCCGATGGTCCACGCGCTGCGCGCCCGCGGCATCCCGCTCGTCTTCGACGGCGTACCCGGCGATCCGCGCCCCGGCGATCACTGGGTCGACAACGACCACGAGGCGACCACCCGCGAGGTCCTCGACCACCTCGTGGCGTCCGGCGCCCGCCGTGTCGCCTTGCAGTCCGGCGACGGCGACGAACATTACGCGCGTGCCGTGACGGCGGCGTACGCCGGGTGGTGCGCGGAGCGCGGCGAAGACCCGCTGGTCGTGCCGTTCGACGTGGCGGACGGCCAAGGCCGGGCGTTCGACGCGCTGTTGCGGGGCCAAGACCGCCCCGACGCCGTCTACGCGGCGTACGACCCGGGCGGCCACCAGCTCCTGACGGCCGCGGCCAGGCTGGGCCTGCGCGTCCCGGACGAACTCCGCGTGGTGTGCGCGAGCGAGGACCCCGGGTACGCGGCGACGGAACCGCCCGTGACCACGGTGACCCTCGACCCGGAGCGGACGGCGCGCGCGGCTGTGGGCCTCCTGGTCGGCCTGGTCGAAGGCGGCGGCGAGGCGAGGCCAGGACCGGTGGTCGTCCCGGCCGCCCTCCTCGTACGCGCATCGTCGTCCGGCCCTCAGCCCGCGGCCGGATAGTCGACGTACCCCTCGGCGCCGCCCTGGTAGTACGTGGCGGGGTCACCGGCCGCGAGATCGCGCCCCAGGGCGAACCGGCTGACCAGGTCGGGGTTGGCGACGAAGTGCGTGGCGAAGGAGACGGCGTCGGCGAACCCGGCCTCTACTAGGGCGTTCGCGGAGTCCCTGTCGAAGCCGTTGTTCGCGATCAGCGGTCCTTCGAACCGCTTCCGGTAGCGCGCGAACGCTTCGAAGGAGGGGGCCTCGCCCGGCCGCCCCACGAGGTCGGGGCCACGCAGATGGAGATAGGCGAGACGCCGGTCGCTGAGCACCGTCACCACCTCCTCGTAGTCGGCGAGCAGTTCCTCGTCGACTACGAAGCGGTCGGTCGCGGCCATGTACGGCGAGAGGCGCACGCCCACCCGCCGTCCTTCCCACTCGGCGGCGACCGCGTCGACGACGTCGAGCAGCAGGCGACGCCGACCCGCACGGTCACCCCCGTAGGCGTCGGCGCGGTGGTTGAGGCGGGGGTTGAGGAACTGGGCGAACAGGAACGCGCCGAGTGCGCCGATCTCGACCCCGTCGAACCCGGCGCGCCGGGCGTTGGCCGCCGCCGTGCGGAATTCGGCGACGGTGGCCCGGATGTCGTCGCCGGTCATCTCACGAGGCGTGAGCGTCTCCTTGAACCCGCCGGGGGTGAAGGTCTTCGCGCGGGGGTCGACCGCCGAAGGACCCGCGGGCAGCGCGCCGCCGAGGTGGTCGGGGTGCGAGGCGGCGCCGGTGTGCCAGAGCTGCTGCACGATGCGGCCGCCGAGGGCGTGGACGACATCCGTGACCCGGCGCCACCCGGCGACCTGCGCCTCGCTGTAGCCGCCGGGGACATTGACGAACCCGATGGCCCGCTCGCTGACCCAGGTCCCCTCGGTGACGATGAGCCCGGCACTGGCCCGCTGCCCGTAGTAGGCGGCGTGCAGTTCCGTGGGGACGAGACCGGGGTTGTCGGCGCGGGCCCGGGTGAGCGGGGCCATCACCACGCGGTTGGGCAGCCGCAGTTCGCCCAGGCGGGTGCCGTGCAGGAGAGTCTGGTCGAGGGCAGTGGGCAGGGTGGCGGTCATGGTGGTGCTCCTTCGTCGGGCTACTGTCACGGCGGCAGGGCCGCGGGGGACACGAAGGTGACGGCGTACGACGGGGAGAGGTGACCGATGCACGGCCAAGAGGCGCTCGCGGATCGTTTCGAGGAACACCGAGGCCATCTACGAGGTGTCGCCTACCGAATGCTCGGCTCGCTGAGCGACGCCGACGACGCCGTCCAGGAGGCCTGGCTGCGCCTCAGCCGCACCGCTGCCGACGCCGAAGCCGCCGAGATCGAGAACCTCACCGGCTGGCTCCGCACGGTCGTCTCCCGCCTCTGCCTGGACATGCTGCGGTCGGCCGCGACGCGTCACGAGCAACCGGCGGCCTGGCACCTGCCCGACCGGATCTCGGAGACCGGCGACGGCGGGGACCCGGAGGAGGAAGTGCTCCTCGCCGATTCGGTGGGCCGCGCGCTGCTCGTGGTCCTCGACACGCTGGGCCCCGCCGAACGTGTCGCCTTCGTACTGCACGACCTGTTCGCCGTGCCGTTCACGCAGATCGCCCCCATCGTGGAGCGCACCCCGGGCGCCACCAAGAAGCTCGCGAGCCGCGCGCGCCACAAGGTCAAGGGCCCGCCCGAGGCCCTCGCCGCCCCCGAGCTCGCGGAGGACCGGCAGGTCGTCGACGCCTTCCTCGCGGCCGCCCGCAGCGGTGACCTCGAAGCGCTGCTCACGGTCCTCGCCCCCGACGTCGTACGCACGGCAGACCTCTCCGCGGTGATCCGCGGCGCACGGGCCGTGGCGGAGGAGACGGTGCTCCTGAAGCGCAACGCCCGCTTCGCGGAGCCCGCGCTCGTCAACGGCACGGTGGGCGTGGTCGTGGCCCCGTACGGACGGCTGGTCATCGCCCTCCTGATCAGGACCGATGGCGGGCGGGTCGCCGCGTACGAAGTGATCGCCGATCCGGAGCGTCTGCGCACGCTGAAGGTGTCCGTCCTGCCGCCGGCAGACGGGCGCGCCTCGTCGGACGCGCGGGTGATGTACTAGAGTTATCTCGACATCGAGATATCTGCCGAGGCGCACCAGAAGCCGCCACTCGGTAAGGGTTACCTAACTAAGCCTTACCTTAGCGGATCGACGAGGAGTCGTGGCGGCAGGATGTGACGGAAACGCGCACATATATGAAGGAGACTGTCGTGTCGGCGAACAGCTTCGACGCCCGCAGCACGCTGCGCGTGGGCGACGAGTCGTACGAGATCTTCAAGCTGGACAAGGTCGAGGGCTCCGCGCGCCTCCCTTACAGCTTGAAGGTGCTGCTGGAGAACCTGCTCCGCACCGAGGACGGCGCGAACATCACCGCCGACCACATCCGTGCGATCGGCGGCTGGGACTCCCAGGCCCAGCCCTCGCAGGAGATCCAGTTCACGCCGGCCCGCGTGATCATGCAGGACTTCACCGGCGTGCCCTGCGTCGTGGACCTCGCCACCATGCGCGAGGCCGTCAAGGAGCTCGGCGGCGACGCCGACAAGGTCAACCCGCTCTCCCCGGCCGAGCTGGTCATCGACCACTCCGTCATCGCCGACAAGTTCGGTACGAAGGACGCCTTCGGCCAGAACGTCGAGCTGGAGTACGGCCGCAACAAGGAGCGCTACCAGTTCCTGCGCTGGGGCCAGACCGCGTTCGACGACTTCAAGGTCGTCCCCCCGGGCACCGGCATCGTCCACCAGGTCAACATCGAGCACCTGGCGCGCACGGTCATGGTCCGTAACGGCCAGGCCTACCCCGACACCCTCGTCGGCACCGACTCGCACACCACGATGGTCAACGGCCTGGGTGTCCTGGGCTGGGGCGTCGGCGGCATCGAGGCCGAGGCCGCGATGCTGGGCCAGCCGGTCTCCATGCTGATCCCGCGCGTCGTCGGCTTCAAGCTGACCGGCGAGCTGCCGGCCGGCACCACCGCCACGGACCTCGTGCTGACCATCACCGAGATGCTGCGCAAGCACGGCGTCGTCGGCAAGTTCGTCGAGTTCTACGGAGAGGGCGTCGCCGCCACCTCCCTCGCGAACCGCGCCACCATCGGCAACATGTCGCCGGAGTTCGGCTCCACCGCCGCGATCTTCCCGATCGACGACGAGACGCTGAAGTACCTCCGCCTGACCGGCCGTGACGCCCAGCAGGTCGCGCTCGTCGAGGCGTACGCCAAGGAGCAGGGCCTCTGGCTCGACCCGGCCGCCGAGCCCGACTTCTCCGAGAAGCTGGAGCTCGACCTCTCCACGGTCGTCCCCTCCATCGCGGGCCCGAAGCGTCCGCAGGACCGCATCGTCCTCGCCAACGCCTCGCAGCAGTTCGCGCAGGACGTCCGCAACTACGTCGAGGACGACGACGAGGCGGGCAAGGAGTCCTTCCCGGCCTCCGACTCCCCGGCCTCATCGAACGGCGTTCCCTCGCGTCCGACCACCGTCACCGCCCCCGACGGCTCGACGTACGAGATCGACCACGGCGCCGTCACCGTCGCCGCGATCACCTCCTGCACCAACACCTCGAACCCGTACGTGATGGTCGCCGCCGCGCTCGTCGCGAAGAAGGCCGTCGAGAAGGGCCTGACCCGCAAGCCGTGGGTCAAGACCACCCTCGCGCCGGGCTCCAAGGTCGTCACCGACTACTTCGACAAGGCGGGGCTCACCCCCTACCTCGACAAGGTCGGCTTCAACCTCGTCGGCTACGGCTGCACCACCTGCATCGGCAACTCGGGCCCGCTGCCCGAGGAGGTCTCCAAGGCGGTCAACGAGCACGACCTGGCCGTGACGTCCGTCCTCTCCGGCAACCGGAACTTCGAGGGCCGCATCAACCCCGACGTCAAGATGAACTACCTGGCGTCGCCGCCGCTGGTCGTCGCGTACGCCATCGCGGGTTCGATGAAGGTGGACATCACCAAGGATGCGCTCGGCGCCGACCAGGACGGCAACCCCGTCTACCTGAAGGACATCTGGCCCACCGAGGCCGAGGTGAACGACGTCGTCGCCAACTCCATCGGCGAGGACATGTTCAACAAGTCCTACCAGGACGTCTTCGCGGGCGACGCCCAGTGGCAGGCGCTCTCCATCCCCACCGGCAACACCTTCGAGTGGGACCCGCAGTCGACCTACGTCCGTAAGCCCCCTTACTTCGAGGGCATGACGATGGAGACCACCCCGGTCTCCGACATCACGGGCGCCCGCGTCCTCGCCAAGCTGGGCGACTCGGTCACCACCGACCACATCTCTCCGGCCGGTGCGATCAAGGCCGACACCCCGGCCGGCAAGTACCTCACGGAGCACGGCGTCGAGCGTCGCGACTTCAACTCCTACGGCTCACGCCGTGGCAACCACGAGGTCATGATCCGCGGCACGTTCGCCAACATCCGCCTGCGCAACCAGATCGCGCCGGGCACCGAGGGCGGCTTCACCCGCGACTTCACGAAGGAAGACGCCCCCGTCTCCTTCATCTACGACGCCTCGCAGAACTACCAGGCCGCCGGTACGCCGCTCGCGATCCTCGCGGGCAAGGAGTACGGCTCCGGTTCGTCCCGCGACTGGGCCGCCAAGGGCACCGCGCTGCTCGGCGTGCGCGCCGTCATCGCCGAGTCGTACGAGCGCATCCACCGCTCGAACCTCATCGGCATGGGCGTCCTGCCGCTCCAGTTCCCGGAGGGCCAGACCGCGGAGACCCTCGGCCTGACCGGCGAGGAGGCCTTCTCCTTCACCGGCGTGACCGAGCTGAACAACGGCACGACCCCCCGCACGGTCAAGGTCACCACCGACACCGGCGTGGAGTTCGACGCGGTCGTCCGCATCGACACCCCCGGCGAGGCGGACTACTACCGCAACGGCGGCATCATGCAGTACGTGCTGCGTTCGCTGATCCGCAAGTAGGCGGCAGCAGGCAGTGACCGAGGGCCGCACCCCAGGACGGGGGTGCGGCCCTCGGGCGATTCCCGGGCGAAATTGAGCGTTCCGCTGCGAACTCCCTTGCCAGGCAGGGATATTGGCCAGTCGCCGAAGGATGGCGCCACAACGGAGTGGCGCCCGCACGGGGAGGCGCGGCCTGATGCCGAGGGAGTGGGCGGGTGAGTCCGACCGGGACCGCTCGGTTCAGACGTATCTCGAATCGCTGGTCCTGCCCGAGCCGGGCACCCGAACCATGGAACAGCACCCCGTCACGCTCCTCCTCGGCCCGCGCGGCAGCGGCAAGACCACCCTGCTGCGGGCTCTCGCCGACTGGGCTCAGGACGCACCGGTGGCTTCCGTCGACCTGGCCGTGCTCGCCCGCGAGGAGCAGCGCCCCCTCGACGTGCTCGGGGCGCTGGCCTACGCACTCGAACCCCGCAAGAAGTATGTGCCGCACGTCTCCTTCGCGGCGTTCAAGCTGGTGCGCACCGCACTCGCGGCCGACCTGGACCCCAGCAACCGTGCTGCCGCGCGCCGCCAACTCGACCAGGAGCTGACCGTACCGCCTGCCCGCTGGCTGGCCATCGTCTACCAGATCGCGCAGATCGTCGCGTCGCTCCTCGGACTGCCGGCCGCCGTGAGCAACGCCGTCCAGCTCCTGCCGCCCGGCGAACAGGGCTGGCTGTGGGGCAGACTGCGCTGGAGGCTGGCCGGTCTGCGGCGCCGCCCCGCCGCCATCAGCTCCGCCCTGGACTTCCTCATCGAGCTCAACACCGCCTACCACGGCGACGCGGAGAGCCGGGCCCGCACCGAGCGCATCGCCTGCGAGGTCTTCCTGCACGACCTGCGCCGCCGCTACCGGAAGCGGGCCTCGGCGGTGCGCTGCCTGGTCCTCCTCGACAACGCGGACAACGCGCTCGGTGGCGAGACCCTGCGCCTGCTCCTGGAGGAGCGCCAGGGCAGCGCCCCGGACCCGCTCGTCGTCCTCGCCACCGCGGGCAGCTATCCCGAGACGCTGCGACACGTCGAGTACGGCTGGCAGCAGCAGCCCGGCGGCGCCTATCCGGGCGGCTGGCTCCCCGGCGCGCCCTTCGCCCCGGACCAGGTGTGCCCCGGACTGCGCGTGGGGCAACTGCGCGACCTGAGCCGCACCGAGGTGGAAGCGCAGGCGGCGGAGGTCCTGACGGCCACCCACGCGCCCGCCCCGCGCGGCGACTCGGGGGTGCGCTGGCTCGGCTGGGCGGTGCACGAACTCACCCGCGGCCAGCCCGAGGGAACGGCCCGCGTGCTCGCCGCGCTGCACGGATACGACGCCAGGGTGCGCTGGGAGGAGCGGCTCACGCGCATCTGGGACCCGTCCGGCGGCCTCGTCGGGGGACTGCTCGAACGGCTGCTCCCGATAGACCCTCCGGAAGGGCTGCGTGAGCTGCTCGCCTCGGCCGCCGCCGCGCCGGACCTGGCCCAGGCCCTGATCACCCACCGGCTGCGGGACGAGACCCCGGGCTATCTGCGCACCGAGTTCCACGACTTCTCGCGGGACCGGATGTCCTCCATGCACATCGACACCGGCGAGACCCAGGCAGACGGCAGGCCCGAGACCCCGCACCCCCTCCTGCGCCGCCTGCTGCTGTGCGAACTCACCGACGCGGTGGCCCTGCACGCACGGCTCCAGGCGGAGGCCGAGAGCCGCGGCGAACCCGGCACGGCCGCCTACCACGCGCTGGCCACGGGCGATCTGCCCACCGCCGCCGCCTACTTGGAGTCCATCTTCGAGCAGACACCGCCCGAGGACTGGTGCCGGGAACTGTGCAGGCTGCGCCGTGCGCCGCTGCCCGCGCCGACCGGCGACGCCGAAGCCTCGCCCTGGGCACGCTACGAGCAGCTCGTCACCCACCTGCGGGACGACTCCGTAGGGCCCCGCCTGCGCACCGTCACCCGGCTCCTCGCCGCCAGTTGGATCGCCCCGGAGCCGCGCGAGGCCATCGCCACCGACCTGGTCGGCGACCCCTTCCGCGATCCGCTCGGCGATCCGTACGCCACGCTCTACCGCGAGATCAACGCACGCTTCCACACCTTGGCCGCCGCCCACGCCGCACGTGTCGCGTGGCCGCCCGTTCTTCTGGACAAGGCACAGCAGTACGAGATGGAGCCCTGGCGATGAACCAACGCCTTCCCGTACCCCGCCCTCCGATCAACAAGCTGCTCGTCGTGTCGGTGGTGCTCGTGCTGCTCGCCGCCGCCGGGTACGGCGGATACCAGATCTACTGGCACCAGCACTGGTGCGCGGACGGCATCTCCAAGGAGTCCGGAGGCGAATGCGTCGGGGTGACCGACGGGGGCTTCCGCTTCCCGGGCCTTGCCGACATCTCGAAGCAGATCGAGCGGCAGAACCAGAAGGTGGGGGAGGTGGACGAACACACGGTGACCATCGCCCACCTCGAATCGATGTCCGGCGGTACGGAGGACCGTGGCCCGGAGGGCACCCGTCAGGCGATCGCCGGGGCGCACATCGCCCAGCTCACCCTCAACGCCGAGCGCCGCACCGTGCCGCGTGTGCGTCTGCTGCTCGCCAACACCGGCAAGGGCGACAAGTACGCGGACCAAGTCGTCGACCAGCTCCTTGAGTTGAAGGACGAGCAGCACCTGGTCGCGGTCACCGGTATCGGGCAGAGCAACGAGAACACCCGTGCGGCGGTGCGGAAGCTGCGTGACGCCGGGGTGGCCACGATCGGTGCGACGGTCGCGGCCAACGAGTTGAGCGCCGTCAGGAAGCCGGGCTTCTTCCGGGTCTCCTTCCCCGCGAACGCCCAAGCGGCGGCAGCCGTACGACACTTGAAGGAGGAGCAGGACGGCAGCGACGACTACCGGGTGGACGTGGTGCGGGACAGCAAGGTCGGCGACATCTACGACGCATCGCTCTACACCGGCTTCCGCTCGGCCGCCGAGCGCATGAACCTCAAGGTCCACGACGTCATCCCCTTCACCTCCGGCGCCGCCACCGGCGAGGGCAACGCCCTGCGGGTCGCGGCGCAGAAGGTCTGCGAAGGGGGCGACCGCCCGAAGGCCGTGTACTTCGCGGGGCGCGGACGAGAATTGCGCAGCTTCATCGAGGCCGTCGGCGAGACCCGGCGCCACTGCCCGGTCACCGTCCTGTCCGGATCGAGCGCGGTCGGCGTGTACTTCGACACCAGCCACGGCGGCAGCGAGGAGGAGCTCGCCGAACTCGACCGGCGCTGGAAGGCCAGCGGCATGAAGGTCTCGTACACCGCCTACACACACCCCGAGGCGTCGAAGAAGATCTACGGCGGCCTCAAGAACAACCCCTACAGCGACTTCGAGCGCCGCTACCAGGAGGTGGGCGGTGGCACACCGGACACGCTCAACAACGGTCAGGCGATGGTCGGTTACGACGCGTTGTACGCGGCAGGCGTCGCGGCCCGCCATGCGGTCGACACCTACGGCGACCGACAGGTGACCGCGGCCAAGGAGCTGGACCTGCTGGGGCAGACCAACGGTTCGTTCGAGGTGCGCGGCGTCAGCGGCAAGATCGCCTTCGATCCCGACACGGGCGAGCCGACAGGGCGCCCGATGGCGCTGGTGGAACTCAAGCCGCCGGGGCAGGGCGGGGGCACCGACGGATCGCGCTACCACTTCGTCGATACCCTCGCGCCTTGACCCCGAGCCTCCTGCTACGAGGCAGCGAACCCGCCGTACGGCACGGTCCCGAGCCTCCTGCTACGAGGCAGCGAACCCGCCGTACGGCACGGTGATGATCTCCATGGCGTGCCCCGCCGGATCCAGGAAGTACACGCCCCGGCCGCCGTCGTTGGTGTTGAACTCGCCCGGCTGCTTCTGCTGCGGGTCGGCCCAGTGCTCGATGCCGCGCGCCTTGATCTTCTCGTACGCCGCCTTGAACTCCGCCTCGGAGATCAGGAACGCGTAGTGCTGCGGGGTGATCTTGTCCGCGGGGATGCTGGCGAAGTCCAGGGTGACGGAGTTGCTCAGTTCCACCGCGATGAACGGGCCCCACTCCGAGGTGATCTCAAGTCCCAGCAGGTCCGCGAAGAACTCGGCGGACTCCCGGTTGTCCCGGGCGTGGATGATCGTGTGGTTCAGCTCGACTGACAAGGAATGCCTCCAGAAGGCATCTCCCGACACCTCCATGCCTCACCCAGCCGGTGACCGACACGCGATGTCGTCGTGGATCTTAGGCACGGAGACATCACACTGTCGAGCTATTTCCCGCGGGCGGCCACGGCCCGCCGGTGGAGCGCACCTCGCCCCCCACACGCCACCCCCGCTGCGGGTCGGCGCTCTGGCGCTCGCCGCCTGGATCGCGCTGTGCCAGGGGGACCGGTCGGCCGCCGAGCGGTTCCTGGCCGACGCCGTGCGGCTCGGTGACGCGGTCACGGACGGTGAATCGCTGGGCGTGCTCTCCTACCTGGAGGGCGCCTTCGCCTTCCTCGTCCACGGGGGCGAGGCTAGCCGCCGGGGCCTCCGGGGCGCACCCGGTTATTCGGGCAGGGCCAGGAAGGCGGTCCAGGCGTCCGGGGGGCCACGGTGGGGCCTGTCCGGCGGAACATGCCGGACAGGCCCCTGGTCCCGAAGAGGGCTCAGTGCTTGAGCGTGAAGGTGAAGTCGCCGGAGAGCTTGCCGCTCAGCCGGACTGCCGAGACGAGGTTCCCCTCCGTGATCAGTCTCTCGACCTCGGCCCGCGAAAGACCGCGGCCTTCAGCGATCAGTCGTACCGGCCGGACGGGTATTCGTGCCGCGAAGCGGACCGAGACGTCGATTGCCTCGTCCATCGCCGCGTGGTCCAGGCGATGGCGATCCGGTCCGCCAGTATCGAGACGCCAGGCGTTGTCCCAGTCGAGGGCTATGCGATTACGGCGCCGCACGACCGGATCCTGGAGCAGTTCAGCTGTCAGGCCCGGGTCGTTGTCATGCAGCCGGTCGAGGAGATCTGATCGTACGGAGCGCACATTCACCCGCTCCAGGACCGTGAGCTTCGCGGTTTCCCCGCAAGCGGTACAGAGCACGAGGAGCCAGGCGTCGATGAGTTTGTGGTGTGCGTTCACGCGGAATTTGCTGCTTGCCCTGAAGCGCTCGGACGCGCACGCGTGGCAACGGCGGAGAACAAGCGGTAGGCAGGTGGGCATGACCACCCAGTTTTCGAGCACAGAAGTACACCGGTTTCAGTGAGAAGTCCGCAGCAGAAAGGGGCACGCCGCAGATGCGCGACGCGCGACGAATCAGCGCTCGGGAGGTCTCACAGGGTGTACAAGGGCACGTCCTTGCCTTGGCGACTTGCTGGCGACTTGGCTCGGCAGCAAGGTAATGGCGTACAGCGGCGCTGCTCCACTGGTTTTCGAGCGATGAAACGCAGCCTGACCGCGACAGCCGCCGTGGCCGCGCTCCTGGCCGCCACGGGACCTGCCTGGTCCGCTCCGGATCGGGCCTCGGCCGCGGACCAGGCCCGCGAGCTCGAGAAGTTCTGGACGCCGCGGCGCATGGCCGAGGCCGAGCCGGTCGAGGAGCAGCAGGCCCGCGAAAGACCGCCGCCCTCGGCCTCGCCCTCGCACACCTTCAAGGGCATCAAGGAAGTCGGCACCTTCTACTGGGCGCAGAAGGCGGGCGACGACTACCCGGACCGCTACGACTACCGCTTCTGCGGCGGCACCGTCGTCCCGTCACCGGGCAAGAACCTGGTCGCGTCGGCGGCGCACTGCTTCGACAGCGACGGCCGGAGGCGAAAGAACTTCGTCTTCGTGCCGCAGCACAGCGCGAAGAGCCCGATGCCGCACGGCATGTATCCGATCAACGAGGGCCACATCTTCAAGGACCCCGGATACACGGGGTCAAAGGAGAGCGAGGAGAACTTCACCGACGTCGACGTCGCGTTCCTCGCCACCGAGCCGCGCGGCGACGGCAAGGAGGTCGAGAGCGTCGTCGGGGCCGTCCCGATGGGTTTCAACACCGGCTTCCACCACACCGTGCACGCCATCGGCTACCCGTATCTGTACGGCGGCGGCAACTACAGGCCGAAGCAGGACCCGCTCAGCTGCACCACGCCGACGAAGAAGTACGTCACGGGGAACACGGAGGACAGCGGCGGCCGGCTCTGGCGCGGCGGCACCTTCACCGAGATCAACTGCGATGGATACGTCGGTGGGACCTCGGGCGGCCCCTTCATCACCGCGGGTGGCGAGCCACCCAGGCTGATCGGCGTCACCGGCGGCTGGATGACCGGCGGCCACAGCGCCGACACCTCGTTCGCGTCGTACTTCGACGACGACGTCAAGCGGATCTACGACACCGCGAAGGCGGGAGTGAATGTGCCACTCCCGCCTTCACGTCGACCCGTTCCTCCCGCAGCTGCGGGTCCCGCCGAGGCGGCTCCCGCAGGTGCGGGTCAGCTCAGCAGCTCCACCTCCGCGAGCGTCGCCGAACCGTCCGGGACGAGCCGGTAGTGCCGGTACGTCCCCGGATCGCCGATCGTGAACACCCGGGTCTGCTTGTCCCAGGCGAAGGACTCGCCGGACCGCTTGTCCAGTTCCTTCCACTTATCGCCGTCGGTCGAGCCCTCAAGGACCCAGCCGTGCGGCGCCTTCGCCTTGTCGGCCGACGACGTCAGCGTGTACTGCACGGCCTTGGTCTCCTTGCCGACCGGCAGCTCCACGGCGGATGCCGAAGTGGCGTCCGTGTCCGACGTGTTGTCGAAGAGCGCGCCCTCACCCTTGATGGCGTCACCGCGCGGCGACGGCACCTTGTCGTCCTGCGTGATGGACGACGGCTGGGCGTCCTTGCCCGTGCCCCATGCCGAGGGCTTGGGTCCCATGTCGAACTCCAGGACACCGCCTCGTGCGATCTCCTTGTGGGGAAGGGCAGTTGACGTCCACTTCTTGCCGTTGACCTTCAAGCCCTGGACGTACACGTTCTTCGCGCTGTTCTTGGGTGCCTTGACGACCAGGTCGCGACCGCCGTCCAGGTGCACCGTCATCTTGGTGAACTGAGGCGAACCGATCGCGTATTCGCCGCTGCCCATGACCAGCGGATAGAAGCCGAGCGAGGAGAAGAGATACCAGGCCGACTGCTCGCCGTTGTCCTCGTCGCCGTGGTAGCCCTGCCCTATCTCGCTGCCGGTGTAGAGGCGGGAGAGGACCTCGCGGACCTTCTCCTGCGTCTTGGACGGCTGGCCGGCCGCGTCGTACATGTAGGCGACATGGTGAGCGACCTGGTTGGAGTGCCCGTACATGCCCATGCGTACGTCGCGTGCCTCGGTCATCTCATGGATGACACCTCCGTAGGAGCCCGCGAACTCGGCGGAGCCTGTCTCCGGAGTGGCGAAGTACGTGTCCAGCTTGTCTCCCAGGCCCTTCCGGCCGCCGTACAGGTTCGCCAGACCGCGCGAATCCTGCGGGGCGGTGAAGGCGTAGCCCCAGGCGTTCGTCTCCGTGTAGTCGTAGCCCCACACGCGCGGGTCGAACTTCTCCGAGGGGACGCGCCAGTCGCCCTTCTTGTCCTTGCCCTGGAAGAAGCCGGGGGCAGTGCCTCCTCCTGCCGCCTTGCCGTCGAAGAGCTTCACGTACTCGCGGGCGCGGTTGAGGAAGTACGCGGACTCCTCCTTGTAGTGCTTCTTGCCCGTCTTCTTGAAGAGGGCGTCACCCATCTTTGAGATGCCGTAGTCGTTGAGATAGCCCTCAAGCGCCCAGGACAGGCCCTCGTGGGTCTCGCTGGGGGTGTAGCCGAGGAAGGGCGACGTCTCCATGCCCTTGCGTCCGACGCCCGAACTCGGCGGCACCACCGTCGCGTTCTTCAGTGCCGCGTCGTACGCGTCCTCGGCGTCGAAGTCCACGCCCTTGACGTACGCGTCGGCGAACGCGACGTCGGATGACGTGCCCGTCATCAGGTCCGCATAGCCGGGTGATGACCAACGCGACGTCCAGCCACCGTCCTTGTACTGCTGGACGAAGCCGTCGACCAGCTCACCCGCCTTCTTCGGGGTGAGTAGGGAGTAGGCGGGCCAGGTGGTGCGATAGGTGTCCCAGAAGCCGTTGTTGACGTACGGCTTTCCGTCGACGATCTTCGCGCCGGTGTGGGTCGGGGTGTCCGGTCCCGTCTGCGGCGAGAAGGGAGACGCGTACTGGTACTTCGACTTTCCGCCCGCCGAAGTCACCTTCTCGAAGCCCGAGTTGGGGTAGAGGTACAGGCGGTAGAGGGAGGAGTAGAGCGAGGTCCGCTGGCCCTCGCTCGCGCCTTCCACCTCGACCTTGCCGAGGATATCGTCCCAGCTCTTCTGGGCGCGGTTCCGCACGCCGTCGAAGGACGTGCCGGACGGGATCTCGCCGTCGAGGTTGGCCTTGGCCTGGTCGAGGCTGATGAGCGAGGTCGCGAGGCGCAGGTTGACCGTGCGGTCCTTGCCCGCCTTGAAGCGCAGATAGCCGGTGACATCACCGCCACCGCCGCCGTCGAGCTTGCCGCCCGCGGTGACGGGCGCGTCGAAGGTCCCGTACACGAAGAGCCGGGTGGCGCCGGTCGACAGGCCGGACTTGACGTCCGAGAAGCCGCTCACCACACCGCTCTCCTTGTCGAGGGTGAGGCCGCCCTTCTCCGAGACGTTGTCGAAGATGACGCTGGCGTCGTCACCGGGATAGGTGAACTTCATCATCGCCGCGTGATCGGTCGGCGCCATCTCGGCCTTCAGACCGTTCTCGAACGTCACGCCGTAGTAGTGCGGCTTCGCCGTCTCCTTCTCGTGCTTGAAGGGCAGTGCGCGCTTGGTGCGGTCCGCGGACGGCGTGTCCTTGTCGACCGACGGCATCATCTGGAATGTCTGCCGGTCGCCCATCCACGGGCTCGGCTCATGGCTGGCGCTGAACGCCTGGATCGTCGGCAGGTTGTCCGCGTTGTTGCCGCGCGCGTAGTCGTAGAGCCAGCTCAGGGAGCCCGCGTTGGTCACCGGCGTCCAGAAGTTGAAGCCGTGCGGGACGGCCGTCGCGGGGAAGGTGTTGCCGCGCGAGAAGCCGCCGCTGGAGTTCGTGCCGCGGGTGGTGTCCGCGTAGTCCGAAGGATGGGCCTTCGGCTTCGCGGGCGCCTTCTCCTTCAGGGATACGTCGTCCACCCAGCCGCGGAACTTCGCCGGGCCCTTGGGGGAGTCGTACGCGACGAGCACCCGGTCGACGGTCTTGCCGCCCGCGACCTGCCCGATCCGCGCGGCCACGTTGTTCCACTGGTTGACGTAGAGACCCTTCGCGGCGCCCTGGCCCTGCGGGTCCAGCGGGAAGCCGTGCTGGTCCATGGCCTTGAGATCACTCAGATAGGTGCCATCGGTGAAGGCCAGGTCCACGGACACGTTCGTGGCGTCGTAGTCGAGGTCGCCTTCCGCCATCGAGGGGAAGATCCGGTAGGACAGCTCGGTGTCACGCCGCACCGAGACGTTCACGTCGAAGACCTTGTTGTACGAGTAGCCGCGGGCGTCCACCTTGTGGGTGCCCGCGTAGCGCAGCGCGCGCTTGCCGGTGAACCCGGCGCCCGACTTCGCGGTCGGGGAGCCGCTGGGGCCCCGGTCCACGAGGGAGAGCATGTCCTCGGGGGCGGGCGTCTCGCTGCCGCCGACGGAGAGCTGGACGTCGGAGAGCTGGAGGGCGTCGGACGCGCCGTTGTTGGCGGTGACGTCCAGGCGGTAGTGCGCGTACGCGGTGCCGTTCTCGAACTCGTACTTCTTGGTCTGGTGGCGCTTGTCGAACGCCTCGCCCTTTCGGCTGTCCAGATCCTTCCAGTCCTTGCCGTCCGTGGAGCCCTGGAGGGTCCAGTCCTTGGGGTCGCGCTCGTCGTGGTCGTTCGCCGACGTCAGGGCGTACGTCACGACCTTCGCCGGCTCGTCGAGGTCGAACTCGGCCCAGCCGGTGGGCTTGAAGGTGAGCCACTTGCTGGTGGGCTCACCGTCGATCAGGTTCTCCTTGACCTCGCCGCCGCCGGAGTTCTCGCCGCTGGCGCGGACCTCGGTGACGTGGTCGTTCACACTGCCGGGGATCCCCGCACTGAACGCGCCGTTGACACCGGCGGTCCGCTTCTTGCCGTCGGGTCCCGTCTCCACGGTGTTCAGCCAGTCAGGCTGGGCGTCGCCCTCCTCGAACGAGGAAACGAACGCCTCGTCGGCTTTGGGCGGTTCCTCCGGTTTGGCGACCGCGGCGCCCTGCGCCGTCGCGACGAGCGTGAAAGCCGCCGCTCCGAGGACCGCGGCCGAACGGTGGTGTCTGAAGCGAGGTCTGCGTGATCTGTGCGGCATCCCCGAGCCCCTCCCTGCGAGTTGGACAACGTTGTCACATCGCTGCGCAAGGTCCAGTAGGGCCGCAAGTGGCGTGTGGTGTCAAGGCTGTTGAAACGGTCAGAAGGAGTCGGTGGTGGACCGGGGAAAGTCCAAAGGGATCGGAGGAGGGAAGCGGGGCCGGGCCTCGGCGCCACCGATTCCCCCGGTCGAATTTGCTCACGCCGTGAACGAACCAGTCCATATCTCCGAGAGGTCTCAACTCGGGAAAGACTGCTGGCCGAAGCTGCATTCGATCTTGCTCTGTCGCCGAAGAGTGGACTATACCTATCGGCACCCTGAGTGGCGGGTGTGCGAGCCCTTGCCAAGTAGATTTCGCACGTTCAGCACGACCGAGCTTCAAATGACCCGCGGTGTCGGGCCCTTCGCCACTGGCGAGCTGTCGGGAGCCCCGTACGCCGCCTGAGTCCTGGAGAAGGCGAGGACTTGAGCATGGGATCCACCAGCATCAACCGTCGTGACGTGATGAAGAGGGCGGCGGCCACCGGCCTTCTCGCGGTACCGGCCGTGGGCGCGCTGAGTTCCTGCGCCAGCAGTGGCGGCGACGAGAACAAGGCCGAAAAGGGCAAGAAGTCCAAGAAGAATCCGCTCGGCGTGAAGGCGGACGCCGGACTCGCGGTCTACATCTTCAACGGTGGATACGGCGACAAGTACGCCCAGTTCGTCACGGACATGTACGCCAAGAAGTACCCGAAGGCCGCACCGAACCAGAAGGCCACCGAGAGGATCGCCACTCAGGTACAGCCGAAGATCGTCCGTGGCAAGCCGACGGCGGACGTGGTCAACAACTCCGGCGCCGAGCAGATGAACATCGGCAAACTGGTGCACAACAAGCAGGTCGCCGACCTCGGCGAGGTGCTCGACGCCCCCTCGTGGGACAACCCGGACGTCACGGTGCGCGAGACGATCGTGCCGGTGGTCGAACAGCAGGGCACCTTCGGCGGCAAGGAGTGTTACCAGCTCAACATCGCGTCGACGGTCTACGGCAACTGGTACTCCAAGAAGCTGCTCGAACAGGGCTTGGACTCCGAGTACCCGAAGACCTGGGACGAGATGCTCGCGGTCTGCAAGAAGGCCAAGGCCAAGGGCATCCACGGCTGGAGCTACCCGGGCGGCCACCCCCGCTACATGTTCTTCAGCATGTACGCGATGTTCGCTCAGCGCGGCGGCCGCGACGTCATCGACGCCATGGACTACCTGGAGCCGAACGCCTGGAAGCACGACGCGGTGAAGGACGTCTTCGAGGCCTGGGAGGAGCTCGTCGCCAAGAAGTACGTCCTTACCGGCTTCGACGGCAAGGAAGCGCACACGGAGATGCAGACCGCCTGGACGAAGGAGGGCAAGTGCGTCTTCGTGCCCGACGGCTCCTGGGTGGAGAACGAGGCCAAGGACACCACGCCGAAGGACTTCCAGATGGCGGTCGGCGCGACCCCGTCCCTGGACTCGAGCGACAAGATGCCGTTCGGCACGCTCTACGCCCCCGCCGGTGAGCCGTTCATCGTCCCCTCCAAGGCCAAGAACGTGCAGGGCGGCATGGAGTGGATGCGGATGATGTACAGCAAGGAGGCCGCCCTGAACCTGTTCAAGGAGGTCGGCTCGATCCCCGTGGTCAAGGGCGCCATCGACGGCGAGAAGCTGCCGTCCGGTACGGCGAGTGCGAAGGCGGCCATCGAGGCGGCCGGTGAGAACGTCGTCATCCCCAAGTTCTACGACTGGTACAACGAGCTGTTCCGCGAGGACTTCAACAACATGATCGCCAAGTTCATGCTGGGCCAGATCGGCACCAAGCAGGCGATGGACATCATGCAGAAGGCTTCCGACCGGGTCCTGAAGGACCCGGACATCAGCAAGATCAAGAAGGCCTGAGCAGCAAGGCCTGAGCAGCACCGGAACCGAGAACGCGGGCACGTGAGCGAGGCGGGGCGGAGTGGCGTGACGACTGACACCCGGGTGGACGATCCCCCACCTTCGAAGAAGGCACCGGACCGGCCAGGCGGGACCAAGAGGCCGAACCGGCTGCTGTTCGTCATCGCGGTGCTGCTTCCGCCCCGCTTCACCCCCGAGAGCGTGCGCTACGACCGGCGCTACCGGACGCTCGACAAGTACCGCTTCATCGTGGGGTTCCTGGCGCTGCCGCTCGCGTTCTACGCCCTGTTCGTCATCTCGCCCTTCATCCAGGCGATCTACTACTCGTTCACCGACTGGTCCGGCGGACCGGTGGCGAACTTCATCGGCTTCGACAACTTCACGAAGATGTGGAACGACGAGCGCTTCTGGGACTCCCTGAAGGTGAGCGTCACCCTGGCGGTCGTCGCCCCGGTGGTCACTCTGGTGCTCGGCATGTTCTTCGCGTACATGATCACGTCGGGCGGCAGGCACCGTAAGGGCCAGGCCATCGCCGGTGTCGCGGGCTCGGCGGTCTACAAGGTCGTCTACTTCTTCCCGCAGGTCCTGTCCGTCGCCATCATCGCCGTCGTCTGGGGCCGCGTCTTCAACACCAACAGCGGCCTGATCAACGGCGGCCTCGGCAAGATGGGCGTCGAAGGACCCGCCTGGCTCGGCGGCGACCGCTCCCTCGCCCTCATCGCCGTACTCGTCGTGCTCTCCTGGAGTTTCGTCGGCTTCTACGTGGTGCTGTTCTCCGCCGCGATGGGTGCGATCCCCAAGGACATCTACGAGGCCGCGCTGCTCGATGGAGCGGGCCGGGGGCGGACCTTCTTCAGCGTGACGCTTCCGCTGATCTGGGACACGGTCAGGACCGGCTGGATCTACATGGGCATCCAGGCGCTCGACTCGTTCGCGATCGTCCTTGTCATGGTGCCCGAGCACGTCCTGAAGGTCACTCCGGTCTTCCTGTACGAACGGTTCCGTGACGGGCAGTACGGCTATGCCACCTCCATCGGCGTCGTCCTCCTCCTCCTCAGCATGACGTTCTCGCTGATCGTCATGAGGATCGGGAATCGCGACCGGATCGAATACTGAGACCGCGGGAGCCACTGCATCATGACCACGACCACCGCGCCCCGCACCGATGGAGCCGACGCACCCCGCCGCGAGGGCGGCAAGGCGGGCGGCGCGACCCTGAACGTCTTCTCGCACGCCTTCCTCGTCCTGTGGGTGGTCCTCGCGGCAGGCCCCCTCGTCTGGGTCGCCCTCACCGCGTTCCGGCCATCGGTCGAGATCCTCAGCGATCCGATGGGCTGGCCGTCCTCCTTCCACTGGGAGAACTTCACCCATGCGTGGACCGAGGCGAACATCGGGCAGTACGCCCTCAACTCGCTGATCATCCTCGCGGGTTCGCTGACCGGCACCATGCTGCTCGGTTCGATGGCGGCGTATGTGATCGCCCGCTTCACCTTCCCGGGCAACCGGCTGATCTTCATGCTCTTCGCGGGCGGCATGATGTTCCCCGTCATCCTCGCCCTCGTCCCGCTCTTCGCGGTCATGGAGAACTTCGGCCTCCTGGACACCCGTCCCGGCCTGATGATCGCGTACATCGCGTACTCGCTGCCCTTCACCGTCTTCTTCCTGACGTCGTTCTTCCGTACGCTGCCGACCGGCGTCCAGGAGGCGGCGATGGTCGACGGGGCCTCGCACACGCGCACGTTCTTCCAGATCATGCTGCCGATGGCGAAGCCGGGCCTGATCAGCATCGGCATCTTCAACTTCCTCGGCCAGTGGAACCAGTACCTGCTTCCGCTGCTGCTCAACAACGAGGAGGAGAGCAGGTACGTGCTGCCGCAGGGCCTCGCGTCGCTCGCCGTGTCGCAGGGCTACCGGGGCGACTGGGGAGCGCTTTTCGCAGGCCTGACCATCGCGATGGTGCCGGTACTCGTCGTGTACGCGGTCTTCCAGCGGCAGGTGCAGGCGGGCCTCACCGCGGGGGCTCTCAAGTGACCCCGACCGCCGGTGATTTCAGCTTGGCCACGAAAGTGGTCTAGGCCTGTTGCGGCAATTCCGGCCGTGAGTAATGTCGGCCCCACGGCGCTGCGGGGGGATCTTTGCCCGCGTTCAAGTCGACACCGATGTCGAAGGGTTGAACAGCATGAGGAATCGAGTAATCGCCACCGGTGCGGCAACGCTCGCGATGGCACTGGGACTCAGCGCCTGCGGCGGTGACAGCGACAGCGGGGACAGCAAGACCATCAAGCTCGTCGCCGCCGACTACGGGGACAAGGCTTCCAACGCCTCCAAGAAGTACTGGGACGGCGTGAAGAAGGAGTTCGAGAAGGAGAACAAGGGCTACAAGGTCGACGTCCAGGTCATCAACTGGAACGAGATCGACAAGTCCGTCAAGAACATGATCCAGGCGGGCAACCAGCCCGACCTCCTGCAGACCGGCGGCTACGCCGACAAGGTCGCGGACGACCTGCTCTACAAGGCCGACGATGTCCTGTCGCCCAAGACGCAGGAGAACCTCATCCCCACCTTCGCCAAGGCCGGCGAGGTCAAGGGCACGCAGTACGGCATCCCGTGGGTCTCCTCGAGCCGCGTGATGTTCTACAACAAGGCCGTCTTCAAGAAGGCGGGTGTGAAGACGCCGCCCAAGACGTGGGACGAGGTCGCAGCGGCCGCCAAGAAGATCAAGTCCTCCAAGGCTGCCGAGACCCCGTACGCCCTCCCGCTCGGCCCCGAGGAGACCCAGGGCGAGACGATGATGTGGGAGCTCGGCAACGGCGGTGGCTACACCGACGCGAGCGGCAAGTACACGCTGGACAGCGCGAAGAACGTCGAGACCTTCGACTGGCTCCAGAAGAGCCTGGTCAAGCCCGGCCTCACGTACTCCAACCCGGCATCCACCGACCGCAAGACGGCCTTCGCCGACTTCGCGGCGGGCAAGGTCGGTATGCTCAACGGCCACCCGAGCCTCATCCAGATGGCCAAGGACGGCAAGGTCGACTACGGCGTCGCGCCGATCCCCGGCAAGACGGGCCCGCTGGACTCCACCCTCGGTGTCGCCGACTGGATGATGGCGTTCAAGGACGGCGGCGCGGAGAAGGAAGGCGTGAAGAAGTTCCTGGACTTCACGTACTCCAAGAAGATGCTGCAGTTCGACGAGATGTACAACCTGATGCCTGTCACCCAGGACACGCTCAAGACGATGCAGTCCAGCGGCAAGCACAAGGACCTGGAGCCGTTCTTCAAGGTCCTGCCGAACGCCAAGTTCTACCCGCTCGGCGACACCTCGTGGGACGTCATCTCCGCCGAGATGAAGAAGACCGGTGGCAAGGCCGCGAGCGACGACCCGAAGTCGGTCCTCGGTGACCTGCAGAAGAAGGCGGAATCCGCGGCTGCCGAGAACAAGTAGCAGCCGAGCGGCCCCACTTCATCCCGTACGCCTTCATCCCGTACGTCCCGTTCGCTAGGAGACCTTGTGTCACTGAAGGCCCCTCCGCCCCCGGCCGACACCGGCCGGGGTCGGAGCGGGCGCGCACCCAGGCCGGTGAGCCGTCGCAGCGGGATCGCCCGGCTCGGCCCGCTGCCCTGGATAGCGCCCGTCATCCTGCTGATCCTCGCCGTGGTCATCTGGCCGGTCGTCGAGCTGATCCGCACCTCGTTCCTCAACATCTCCATCGCCGGCATCGTGCGCGGCAGCGCGGGGACCGACAAGTACAAGAAGCTCTTCGACGAGACCGACTTCGGGGCCGTGCTGCTCTGGACGGTCGTATGGACCGTCGTCGTCGTGAGCGTGACGATGCTGCTCTCGCTGGCCCTCGCCCAGCTGTTCAACCAGAAGTTCCCCGGCCGCACCGTCACCCGCTGGGCGCTCATCGCACCCTGGGCGGCGTCCGTCCTGATGACCGCCATCGGCTTCAAGTGGATGCTCAACCAGACCGCGGGCGTGCTCAACACGGTGATGCTGGACCTCGGCCTCATCGACCATTCCAAGGACTGGCTCGGCAAACCGGAGACGGCCTGGCCGTGGATGATGGCCGTCGCGGTCTTCGTCTCGCTGCCCTTCACCACGTACACCCTGCTCGCCGGATTGCAGACCATCCCGGGCGAGGTCTACGAGGCGTCGCGGATCGACGGGGCGAGCCCCTGGCAGACGTACCGGCACATCACGCTGCCGATGCTGCGGCCCGCGTTCCTCGTCGGTGTGGTCATCAACCTCATCAACGTCTTCAACTCCTTCCCGATCATCTGGGCCATGACGCAGGGCGGTCCCGGCTATGACACCTCCACGACCATGGTGTTCATGTACAAGCTGAAGGAGACCGACATCGGCGAATCCGCCGCCATGTCCGTGGTCAACTTCGCGATGGTCGTCGTGCTCGTGCTGATCTTCCTGAAGGTCAGCCGGTGGAACGAGGAGGACTGATGGCCACCGCGACGGCGCCCCGCGCGGGGTCCCCGAAGGGCCCCCCGCAGCAGCTCAAGCCCAAGCGCACGTTCCGGCCGCGCACGCTGGTCATCACGGTCGTCGCCTGGGCGCTCGCGGCGATCTTCCTGGCGCCGTACCTGGAGATGATCGTCACCGCGCTCCGCCCCAAGGGCGAGCTGCGGGACCGGACGTATCTGCCGCAGCACCTGGAGTGGTCGAACTTCATCGAGGTCTGGAAGGAGTCGGAGCTCGGCCAGAACCTCCAGGTGACCTTGCTGGTCGCGGGCGGGGCGACGCTCCTGGTGCTCCTGGTCTCGCTGCCCGCCGCGTACTACACGGCGCGTATGCGCTACCGCGGACGCAAGGCCTTCCTGCTCCTGGTCCTGATCACTCAGATGTTCCAGCCCACCGCCCTGCTTGTCGGTCTCTACCGTGAGTTCCACCAGCTGGACATGCTCAACTCGGTCTGGACGCTGATCATCACCAACGCGGCGTTCAACCTCGCGTTCGCGGTGTGGATCCTGACGGCCTACATCAGCTCGATCCCGCCCGAGCTGGAGGAGGCGGCCATGGTGGACGGCACGAGCCGCTTCGGCGCCATGGTGAAGGTGACCCTGCCGCTCGCGCTGCCCGGTGTGGTGACGGCCGTGATCTTCACCTTCATCACCTCATGGAACGAGTTCGTGATGGGCCTCACGCTCACCACCGAACCCGACAAGCAGCCGCTGACCGTCGGCATCAACAACTTCATCGGTGCCTACACCGTGGAGTGGAACTACCTCTTCGCGGCGTCCGTGGTGGCGATCGTGCCGGTCATCGTGCTGTTCGCCTTCATCGAGCGGCATGTCGTCTCGGGTCTCACCGCGGGATCGGTCAAATAACGGATCGGCCCTCTCAGGCCGGGTCTGGGTGGTTTGGGGTGCATCCTCACCACTTGGACCCGGCCTGTACCGCTGTTCAGGAGTGCCTATTTCCGTCAAGGACTTGACTGCGCCAACCCGTTCAGCAGAGCTTGGAGTTCACAACTTGTACGGGCGGCGAAGGTGCCGTTACGTCATCAACGTCATACGGAATAAGGGTGGCTGAGTCAATGGAGACTCCGGGGTCGCAGTCGTCGCTGCACCGGGCCAATCTCGAGCGGGTCGTACGTGCCGTACGGCTCGCCGGGTCGCTCACTCAGGCGGAGATCGCAAGGACGACGGGTCTGTCAGCGGCCACGGTCTCCAACATCGTCCGGGAGCTCAAGGACGGCGGAACGGTCGAGGTCACGCCCACCTCGGCAGGCGGCCGCCGGGCCCGCAGCGTCTCCCTCAGCGGCGACGCGGGCATCGTCATCGGCGTCGACTTCGGCCATACGCACCTGCGCGTGGCCGTCGGCAACCTCGCCCACCAGGTGCTCGCGGAGGAGGCCGAGCCGCTGGACGTGGACGCGTCGGCGGCGCAGGGCTTCGACCGTGCCGAGCAGCTGGTCAGCAGGCTGATCGCGGCGACCGGCGTCGACCGCGCGAAGATCACCGGCGTCGGCCTCGGCGTGCCGGGACCCATCGACGTGGAGTCCGGGACGCTCGGCTCGACGTCGATCCTGCCGGGCTGGACGGGCACCAAGCCCGCCGAGGAGCTGGGGGGCCGTCTCGGCGTCCCCGTGCACGTCGACAACGACGCCAACCTCGGCGCGCTGGGCGAGCTGGTCTGGGGGAGCGGCCGAGGAGTCAAGGACCTCGCGTACATCAAGGTCGCGAGCGGTGTCGGCGCCGGTCTGGTGATCAGCGGCCGGATCTACCGCGGCCCCGGCGGCACGGCGGGCGAGATCGGGCACATCACTCTGGACGAGTCGGGCCCGGTCTGCCGCTGCGGCAACCGCGGCTGCCTGGAGACCTTCACGGCGGCCCGTTATGTGCTGCCCCTGCTCCAGTCGAGCCACGGCACCGATCTGACCATGGAGCGCGTGGTCGCCCTCGCGCGTGACGGGGACCCGGGCTGCCGGCGGGTCATCGCGGACGTCGGGCGGCACATCGGCAGCGGTGTGGCGAACCTCTGCAACCTCCTGAACCCCAGCCGTGTCGTCCTCGGCGGTGACCTCGCGGAGGCCGGTGAGCTGGTCCTGGGGCCCATCAGGGAGTCCGTGGGGCGCTATGCCATCCCCAGCGCCGCGCGTCAGCTCTCCGTGCTTCCAGGGGCCCTCGGGGGCCGCGCCGAAGTCCTTGGCGCACTGGCACTCGCGCTCAGTGAAATGGGCGATTCGACCCTTTTGGACGGCTCGCTGCCCGCGACCGCACCTGCCTTCACTTAGATAACGCATGGCACCGTTGTCATCTCGTTAAGGATTTACTCCTTGACGCTGGTGTGGCGGCCGAGTTGACTTCGAGCCACCTCGGCCGCAACGACGCGGCCACGTCAGGGAGGTTCCCAGATGAACACGCGTATGCGTCGTGCCGCTTTTGCCGTTGCCGCCACCACCATGGCCGTCACCCTCGCCGCTTGTGGCAGTGCGAAGGAGTCCGGTGGTGACAAGAGTGATGAGAGCTCGGGTGCCAAGAAGGGCGACGCGCTCAACATAGGTCTGCTCCTGCCGGAGAACGAGACCGCGCGTTACGAGAAGTTCGACAAGCCGCTGATCGAGAAGCACGTCAAGGAGCTGACCGACGGCAAGGGCAAGATCACCTACGCGAACGCCAAGCAGGACGCGAACACCCAGAACCAGCAGGCCGACACGATGATCACCAACAAGGTGGACGTGTTGATCGTGGACGCGGTGGACTCCAAGGCGATCGCCGGGTCGGTCAAGAAGGCCAAGGAAGCCGGTATCCCGGTCGTGGCGTACGACCGCCTCGCCGAGGGCCCCATCGACGCGTACACCTCGTTCGACAACGAAGAGGTCGGTCACGTCCAGGGCAAGGCCCTCCTCGAGGAGCTCGGCGACAAGGCGAAGGACGGTGAGATCGTGATGATGAACGGCGCGATCACCGACCCGAACGCCAAGCTCTTCAAGAAGGGCGCCGAGGCCGAGCTCAAGGGCAAGGTCAAGATCGGCAAGTCGTACGACACCAAGGAGTGGAAGGCGGTCAACGCCAACGCCAACATGGAGGGCGCGATCTCGGCGATCGGCAAGGACAAGATCGTCGGCGTCTACTCCGCGAACGACGTCATGGCGGGCGGCATCATCACCGCCCTCAAGGCCGCGGGCATCTCCAAGCTTCCGCCGGTCACCGGCCAGGACGCCGAACTCGCCGGTGTGCAGCGCATCGTCTCGGGCGAGCAGTTCATGAGCGTCTACAAGTCGTACCCGAAGGAGGCCGAGGTCGCCGCGAAGATGGCCGTGGCGCTCGGCAAGGGCGAGAAGCTCGACTCCATCGCCAAGACGACCGTCGACAGCCCCACCGCCAAGGACGTTCCCACCGTGCTCGTGCCGGTCGTCTCGCTGACCGACAAGAACATCAAGGAGACCGTCATCAAGGACGGCATCTACGCGGTCGACGAGATCTGCACGGCCAAGTACAAGGCCGACTGCTCCAAGGTCGGCCTGAAGTAAGTCCCCCCGATTCTCCGGGACTTCACCACCATTGAGGCCTGTCCGGTGTCCCGCTCCAACAGCCCCGCAGCTCAGGCGGGGCACCGGACAGAAACGCGCACCGGCCGCTGAGCCAGTTCTCGTTTCTCGTTCTTCTCGTTCTCTTCTGTTCAACCTCCCGCCGGTCAGGCGGCGAAGGAGATGGTTCACGTGTCCGCTACGCCCGTGTTGGCGTTGCGCGGGGTCTCCAAGCGATTCGGTGCCGTCCAGGCGCTCACCGATGTAGAGCTTGAGGTCCACGCCGGTGAGGTGGTCGCCCTGGTCGGCGACAACGGCGCAGGAAAGTCCACGCTGGTCAAAACGATCGCCGGCGTGCATCCCATCGATGACGGCGTCATCGAGTGGGAGAGCAGGACCGTCCAGATCAGCAAGCCGCACGACGCCCAGGACCTGGGCATCGCGACCGTCTACCAGGACCTCGCGCTGTGCGACAACATCGACGTCGTAGGAAATCTCTACCTCGGGCGTGAGCTGCGCAGGCGCGGTGTGCTCAACGAGGTCGAGATGGAGCGCCGCGCCCGCGAGCTCCTCACCACGCTCTCGATCCGCATACCCAGCGTCCGCATCCCGATCGCCTCGCTCTCCGGCGGTCAGCGGCAGACGGTGGCGATCGCCCGCTCGATGCTCGGCGAGCCCAAGCTCGTCATCCTCGACGAGCCCACCGCCGCCCTCGGCGTCGAGCAGACCGCACAGGTCCTCGACCTGGTGGAGCGGCTGCGCGAGCGTGGCCACGCGGTCATCCTCGTCAGCCACAACATGGCGGACGTCAAGGCCGTCGCGGACAAGGTGGCGGTGCTCCGGCTCGGCCGGAACAACGGGATCTTCGATGTGAAGACCACCTCGCAGGAAGAGATCATCTCCGCGATCACGGGCGCCACGGACAATGCCGTGACCCGTCGCGCGGCGCGCAACGTGGAGGTCCAGAAGTGAGTATCGAGAAGACCTCCACACCGGGCGGCGCGCCCGTCGACGCCCCGGCCGCCGCAGCCGACGCCGTCACCGCGGTGGACCCCCGCCTGCTCGTGCGCGAGCAGGGCTTCGCGGGCTACCTCACCGAGTTCAAGCGGAAGACGCGCGCCGGTGACCTGGGTTCCATCCCGGTCGTCGTCGGCCTCATCATCATCTGGGCGATCTTCGCCAGCATGAACTCGCGCTTCATGACCGCGGAGAACCTCAGCAACATCTCCGTCGCCATGGTCGGCACCGGCATGATCGCGGTCGGCGTCGTCTTCGTGCTGCTGCTCGGCGAGATCGACCTGTCGGTCGGCTCGGTCAGCGGTGTCTCGGGCGCGGTCGCCGCCGTGCTCGCCGTCACCCACGGCACACCCGAGTGGGTCGCGATGATCGCGGCCGTCCTCACCGGCACCGTGATCGGCACCATCCACGGCTTCTTCTTCGCGCGCATCGGCGCCCCGGCGTTCGCCGTCACCCTGGCAGGCCTGCTGTTCTGGCAGGGCTTCATGCTCCAGATCCTGGGCGACAACGGCACCATCAACCTGGACTCCGAAGGCCCGATCGCCAAGCTGACCTCGTACTACTTCACGGACGTCGCCGCGGCCTACGGCCTCGCGGTGATCGGGGTCGTCGCCTTCTTCCTGTCGTCCTTCCTGGACAGCCGCCGCCGTGACGCGGCAGGTATCCCGTCGAGGCCGCTCAGCGAGATCGTGGTGCGCACGGTGGCCCTCGCCATCGGCGCCTTCGCCGCCGCGATCATGTTCAACCAGTACAAGGGCCTGCCCCTCGCCCTGGTGATCTTCCTGGTCTTCCTGGTCGGCACCGACTTCGTGCTGCGCCGCACGACGTACGGCCGCAAGGTCTTCGCACTCGGCGGCAGCGTCGAGGCGTCCCGCCGTGCGGGTATCAACGTCACCCTGGTCCGTACGTCGGTCTACGCGATCGCCGGCACGTTCGCGGCGGCGGGCGGCCTCTTCATGGCCTCCAAGATCGCCGCGGCCAACCAGGGCGCCGGTACCGGTGACCTCCTGATGAACGCCATCGCGGCGGCCGTCATCGGCGGTACGAGCCTCTTCGGTGGCCGTGGCCGCACCTGGAACGCCCTCCTGGGCGTCATGGTGATCACCTCGATCCAGTACGGCCTGGCACTCGAGGGCATCGCGACTCCGGTCCAGTACATGATCACCGGTGGCGTACTGCTCGCCACGGTCGTCATCGACTCCGTGACCCGCAGGACCCAGAAGACGGCAGGACGCGCCTGACCTGCCAGAACCCAGTGCAGGGCTGCCCGGTACCGCAATGGCGCGGTGCCGGGCAGCTCTTTTCGTACCGCCGATCGCGTGACGCGGAACTCGCATCCCGGACGCCGTCGTCAACCGAGGAACATTAGACTCAACAGGCCCGGCAACATCCGGTCAACGCTCGAACAGCTCTACTGCAAGGAGGCACGGGTGCCGCTGCTGACCCGCATCAGGGGACCGCGCGATCTGGACCGGCTCAGCCCGGAAGAGCTGAACCAGCTGGCCGGTGAGATCCGCGCCTTCCTCGTCGACGCAGTCTCCAAGACAGGCGGCCACCTCGGCCCCAACCTCGGCGTGGTCGAGCTCACGATCGCCATGCACCGCGTCTTCGAGTCGCCGCAGGACAAGGTGCTCTTCGACACCGGCCACCAGAGCTATGTGCACAAGCTGCTCACCGGCCGCCAGGACTTCGGCAAGCTGCGCACCAAGGGCGGCATCTCCGGCTACCCCTCGCGCGCCGAGTCCGACCACGACGTGATCGAGAACTCCCACGCGTCGACGGTCCTCGGCTGGGCCGACGGCCTCGCCAAGGCCAACGAGGTACAGGGCAAGGACGACCACGTCGTCGCCGTCATCGGCGACGGCGCGCTCACCGGCGGCATGGCCTGGGAGGCGCTGAACAACATCGCGGCCGCCAAGGACCGCCCCCTGGTGATCGTCGTCAACGACAACGAGCGTTCGTACGCCCCGACCATCGGCGGCCTCGCGAACCATCTGGCGACCCTGCGCACCACGGACGGCTACGAACGCTTCCTGGCCCGCGGCAGGGACCTCCTGGAGCGCACCCCGGTCGTCGGCAAGCCCCTCTACGAGACGCTGCATGGCGCGAAGAAGGGCCTGAAGGACTTCATCGCCCCGCAGGGCATGTTCGAGGACCTCGGCCTGAAGTACGTAGGCCCGATCGACGGCCACGACATCGAGGCCCTGGAGTCCGCCCTGGTGCGCGCCAAGCGCTTCGGCGGCCCGGTCATCGTGCACTGCATCACCGAGAAGGGCCGCGGCTACAAGCCCGCCGAGGAGGACGAGGCCGACCACTTCCACGGCATCGGCCCCATCCACCCCGACACGGGCCTGCCCATCAGCGCGGGCGGCATGGACTGGACGTCCGTTTTCGGCGAGGAGATGGTCAAGCTCGGCCATGAGCGCGAGGACATCGTCGCGATCACGGCGGCCATGCTCCAGCCGGTCGGCCTGCGGAAGTTCGCCAAGGCGTTCCCCGACCGGGTCTACGACGTGGGCATCGCCGAGCAGCACGCCGCCGTCTCCGCGGCGGGCCTGGCCACCGGCGGCCTGCACCCCGTCTTCGCCGTGTACGCGACGTTCCTCAACCGCGCCTTCGACCAGCTCCTGATGGACGTGGCGCTGCACAAGTGCGGCGTCACCTTCGTCCTGGACCGCGCCGGGGTCACCGGCACGGACGGCGCGTCGCACAACGGCATGTGGGACATGTCGATCCTCCAGTGCGTGCCCACCCTGCGGATCGCCGCCCCGCGCGACGCCGACCAGGTCCGCCTCCAGCTGCGCGAGGCCGTCGAGGTCAAGGACGCCCCGACCGTCGTGCGCTACTCGAAGGGCGCGGTCGGCCCGGCGGTCAAGGCCGTCGGCAAGGTCGGCGGCATGGACGTCCTGCGCAAGGCGGGCACGCGGCGGCCCGACGTCCTCCTGGTCTCCGTGGGCGCGCTCGCTCCCATGTGCCTGGAGATCGCCGACCTCCTGAACAAGCAGGGCATCACGACGACCGTCGTCGACCCCCGCTGGGTCAAGCCCGTCGACGAGGCGCTCGCCCCGCTCGCCGAGCAGCACCGCGTGGTCGTCACCGTCGAGGACAACTCCCGCGCCGGAGGCGTCGGTTCGGCCGTCTCCCAGGCGCTGCGCGACGCGGGCGTGGACGTACCGCTGCGTGACTTCGGCATCCCGCCGCGCTTCCTGGACCACGCGTCGCGCAAGGAGATCATGGCCGAGATCGGCTTGACCGCCCCGGACATCTCCCGCCAGGTGACCGGTCTGGTGGCCAAGCTGGACGGCAGGTTCGAGCGGACGGCACCCGTGGACTCGGTCGACGCGGCGGAGCCCGCGCGGGACTGAGGCTGCGCGCGACTGAGTCAACCAGCACCGCCGATGGGCCGGTTTCAGCACCCTGTACGGGTGGTGGAACCGGCCCATTCGCGTGAATAGGCTCGCGCCGGGACCTGCGGGGTACTCGCCCTCTCGATCATGTCGGGGACGACAAGCGTGGAGGTAGGTCCGTGGCAAGCAGTCTTTTCAGAACGAAGAGCATCGAGCAGTCCATCGAGGACACCGAGGAGCCCGAGCACGCGCTCAAGAAGTCGCTCTCCGCCCTCGATCTCATGGTCTTCGGCGTCGGCGTCATCATCGGCACCGGCATCTTCGTCCTGACCGGGAAGGTGGCCAAGGAGAACGCGGGACCCGCGACCGCGCTGGCGTTCGTCGCCGCCGCCATCGTCTGTGCCCTCGCGGCCCTGTGTTACGCCGAGTTCGCCTCGACCGTCCCGGTGGCCGGGTCGGCGTACACCTTCGCCTACGCCTCCATCGGTGAGCTGCCCGCCTGGATCATCGGCTGGGACCTCGTCCTCGAATTCGCCCTGGGTACGGCCGTCGTCGCGGTCGGCTGGTCCGGCTACGTGCGCTCCCTGATGGACAACGCGCACTGGCATCTGCCGAGTGCGCTGGAAGGCCCCGATGTGCCGGGCGGCACCTTCGACATCCTGGCTTTCGTGCTGGTCCTGGTACTGACCGCGATCCTGGTGGTCGGCATGAAGCTGTCCGCCAACATCACCGCGGTCGTCGTGGCCGTCAAGGTGACGGTGGTCATGATCGTGATCATCGCGGGTCTCTTCTTCATCGTGGGTGACAACTACTCGCCGTTCATCCCCGACGCGGTGACCCCGGAGGCCGGGGTGGGCTGGGAAGACGCCCCCATGGCTCAGCTGATCTTCGGCTACGAACCCACCAACTTCGGCATCATGGGCATCTTCACCGCGGCCTCCGTCGTCTTCTTCGCCTTCATCGGCTTCGACGTGGTGGCCACCGCCGCCGAGGAGACCAAGAACCCGCAGCGCGACATGCCGCGCGGCATCCTCGGCTCGCTCCTCATCTGCACGGTGCTTTACGTGGCCGTCTCGCTCGTGGTCACCGGTATGCAGCACTACACCAAACTGTCCGTCACCGCGCCCCTCGCCGACGCCTTCAAGGCCACCGGACACCCCTGGTACGCCGGCGCCATCAGCTTCGGTGCCGCCGTCGGCCTGACCACCGTGTGTCTGATCCTGCTGCTCGGGCAGACGCGTGTGTTCTTCGCGATGAGCCGCGACGGTCTGCTGCCGCGCTTCTTCTCCGTCACGCACCCGCGCTTCAAGACCCCTTACCGCCCGACCATCCTCCTTGGCGTCCTCATCTCCGTCATCGCGGGCTTCACCAGCATCAACGAGCTCGCGACCCTGGTGAACATCGGCACCCTCTTCGCGTTCGTCGTCGTGGCCGTCGGCGTGCTTGTCCTGCGCCGCACCCGCCCCGAACTGCACCGCGCCTTCCGCACCCCGCTGGTGCCGCTCGTGCCCATCCTTTCGGTGGCCGCGTCGGTGTGGCTGATGCTGAACCTGCCGGGCGAGACCTGGCTGCGGTTCGGCGTCTGGATGGTGCTCGGCTTCGTCGTCTACTTCGCGTACGGGCGCTCGCACAGCCGACTGGGCAGGCGGGGGAAGCAGACCGCGGCCGGTGACACCCCGTAGTCCGTATGCTCGGCGAGCCCCCCGCCCCGCTACGCTCCGTACGCACGCTCGGGCCGCCGCGCCCGCGTGCGGAGCGGGCCCCGGCGCCCTCCGCGAGGTACTGGCCGCGCCTGATCCCCCTCCTCGCGGCACTGGCCTGCGTCACCCGGATCCCTTCCTTCCGGTGGCCGCTGTGGAGCCCGGACGAGGGCTATCTCGCCGTCCAGGCAAGGATGCTGGCGGACGGGGGGGTGCTCTACGAGACGGTCGTCGACCGCAAGCCGCCGCTCGTCCCCTGGCTGTACGAGGGTGCGTTCGCGCTCTTCGGCGACGCGACGCTGCTCCCGCTGAAGGTGCTCGCTGTGGCGGCCCAGCTCCTGACCGCCGTCCTCCTCGCCTGCATCGCCCGGCGCCGCTGGGGCGACCGCGCGGGCCGCACGGCGGGCGTGCTCTACCTTCTCGTCTCGGTCGGGCTCAACCCCGAGGACGCCCAGGCGGCCACCTTCGAGGTCTTCATGCTGCCGTGCGCGACGGCCGCGATGTGGTGCGCGGACCGGCGCCGATGGGCGGCGGCCGGGACCGCGGTGGCCTGCGCGTTCCTGGTCAAGCAGACCGGGGGAGCGGTGCTCGTGCCGGTGGCGTGGCTGCTGTGGCGTGGCGGGGCGCCCCGGCGGCACGTGGCGCGCCTCGCGGCGGGCCTGTGCGGCCCCGTCCTCGCCGTGGCCGTCCTGACGACCCCTGCGGGTTTCGCGTTCTGGACGGTGACCGGTTCGGGCGCGTACGCCTCCTTCGCAGGATCCGAACTCCATGTCTTCGGCCGGGGGCTGGCGAATTCACTGATCCTCGCGGGGGCCTGTGCGGGGATCATCCCGCCGGTCGTACGCGTCCTGCGCGTCGCCCGCACCGGGGCGGCGGAGCTGTGGCTGTGGCTCGCGTCCTCGGTGGCCGCGGTACTGCTCGGCTTCCACTTCTTCGGCCACTACTACCTGCAACTCATGCCGCCGCTCGCCCTGTTGGGCGCGGCGGCGCTGCAGATCCTGCCACGGGAGCGTACGGCCAGGGCGATCGTCGCCACGGGGTGCTCGTGTGCGGTGTTCCTGGCCTGGGGTCTCCTGGCTCCGCGCCCCGAACTGGCACATGCGGCACGGCTCGCGAAGGTGATCGAGTCCCGTACGGGACCCGCGGACAAGGTCCTCGTGTGGGGGATACACCCAGAGACGTACTGGCTCGCCGACCGCGCTCCCGCCAGCCGCTACCTCACGGCCGGGCTGCTCACCAACTACAGCGGGGGCCGCAACGGACCGCAGGTGGGGGAGAAGTACGCGGTCGACGGCGCCTGGCCCGTCTTCCGGGAGGAGCTGCGGCGGCAACCACCGGAGCTGGTGGTCGACGACTCCCGGGGCAAGCCGTACGGCCCGGACCGGGTGCCGTCGCTGCGGCGGGCGCTCACGACGGCCTACCGGCCGGTGCTGCGGGTCGGGGGAGCGGTGGTGTACGCGCGGGTGGACCGGGGGCGGTGAATCCGCGTTCGGGCAGCGGGACGGCTGGGGCCCTAGGGCGCTTCTGATGGATCTCCGTGGGAGAAGGAGCGGCGTTCGGTGCGTGCGCTCGGCGTGCGGTGTGAAGGGTCATGTGGCGGAGCCACCT